>NZ_ACCB01000210.1 GCF_000173735.1 Yersinia aldovae ATCC 35236
CACGCTGAATGTGGCGAAGAATGATGCCAGCACCGCGTTTGATTTTGGCTCCTCAGTGGGCGGCGCGTTCAGCGGGATCGTGAATCTGA
>NZ_ACCB01000209.1 GCF_000173735.1 Yersinia aldovae ATCC 35236
CCCGCGCACAGCAACCGGAGTGAAATTAAGGTTCATGAGGATTGCGCGCACGGAACAACGCAGCATTTGTGAATGCGCACCCACTTTAACCACAATGAAA
>NZ_ACCB01000208.1 GCF_000173735.1 Yersinia aldovae ATCC 35236
TACGCCAGGCATGCAGGACGTTATCGCTGAGCAGGACGGTGTTTCGTTATCAACCGGATACACGACGTGATGAACCGGTGATCCAAATGCTGACAGAGGTGGC
>NZ_ACCB01000207.1 GCF_000173735.1 Yersinia aldovae ATCC 35236
GCTGGCGTAGTTTTTCCCGTCCCCCAGTTTGGTGGCGAGCAGGCTGGCAGTGACTGGCCCGACGCCGGGAATAGAGAGCAGTCGCTGTGCGGTTTCATCATCAG
>NZ_ACCB01000206.1 GCF_000173735.1 Yersinia aldovae ATCC 35236
TTCGGGTTGTGAGGTTAAGCGACTAAGCGTACACGGTGGATGCCTAGGCAGTCAGAGGCGATGAAGGGCGTGCTAATCTGCGAAAAGCGTCGGTAAGCTGATATGAA
>NZ_ACCB01000205.1 GCF_000173735.1 Yersinia aldovae ATCC 35236
CATCTTTGGGTTGTGAGGTTAAGCGACTAAGCGTACACGGTGGATGCCTAGGCAGTCAGAGGCGATGAAGGGCGTGCTAATCTGCGAAAAGCGTCGGTAAGGTGATAT
>NZ_ACCB01000204.1 GCF_000173735.1 Yersinia aldovae ATCC 35236
AAGCAAACTCGGCAGTTTCGCGCTCGTCGCCGCCGTCAGTATCGGTGGTGCTGGCAACCGAACCATTGACACCAAGGCCGACCTTTTCGGCGGTCAGCTCGGCGACAGG
>NZ_ACCB01000203.1 GCF_000173735.1 Yersinia aldovae ATCC 35236
AGGCAAACTCGGCAGTTTCGCGCTCATCGCCGCCGTCAGTATCGGTGGTGCTGGCAACCGAACCATTGACACCAAGGCCGACCTTTTCGGCGGTCAGCTCGGCGACGGG
>NZ_ACCB01000202.1 GCF_000173735.1 Yersinia aldovae ATCC 35236
CTTTATTGTTTCATTTAATCAGTCAATTGCATGAACATACCAGCATTATGATCACCACTAATTTGGCGTTTTCTGAATGGGTAAAACTATTTGCCGATGAAAAGATGACGG
>NZ_ACCB01000201.1 GCF_000173735.1 Yersinia aldovae ATCC 35236
AAAACCATTGGAGTTGTAGGTAGGCGGCAAGCGAACGCATCCCGATGAGCTTACTCAAGTAAGTGATTCGGGTAAGTGAACGCAGCCAACACCCCTACAGCTTCAAGGGCG
>NZ_ACCB01000200.1 GCF_000173735.1 Yersinia aldovae ATCC 35236
GAAAATCCCCAAAGTCATTGGAGCCACAGGTAGGCAGCCAACAAACAAATCCCGATGAGCTGACACCAGTCAGTGATTCGGGTGAGTGCGTGCAGCCAACACCCCTGTGGC
>NZ_ACCB01000199.1 GCF_000173735.1 Yersinia aldovae ATCC 35236
GGATTCTGCGTGACCGAACCGGCATTGATTTTGGCGTTATCCAGTGACAGGTCAAGATTGTCCAGCAATTCGCGGGTGACATGAATGACGTTTGCGAGCCTTTCCCGCTGGC
>NZ_ACCB01000198.1 GCF_000173735.1 Yersinia aldovae ATCC 35236
CGGCAATAACACCTACCGCGGCGAAACCCGCGTTAATGCCGGTGAGTTGATCCTTGGTGCTAATAACGCCTTCGGCCAGACAGCTTTGCTGAATGTGCTCGGCGGGGCAAGTG
>NZ_ACCB01000197.1 GCF_000173735.1 Yersinia aldovae ATCC 35236
TTCACTCGCATTTAGAACTGTTGAATTAATCTTTTCAGATAAATATGACACTGCTGACTTCCTCGGTGATATCACTGCGGACATGGCTAAAACCATTATTGTCGCGGCAGGTA
>NZ_ACCB01000196.1 GCF_000173735.1 Yersinia aldovae ATCC 35236
CTCTGCCAACGGCTATTGTAGCAACGCCAACCAACGCTGAACCCGAGAGCACTCCAGTGCCTAACCCCACAGAGACACCAGCCAAGGCTCTGCCAACGGCTATTGTAGCAACGCC
>NZ_ACCB01000195.1 GCF_000173735.1 Yersinia aldovae ATCC 35236
TAAGAAACACTGTTTTGACAGGTAGCGGACCTGAAGTGTGGTGGTGTGTGTTTCGGCAAAACTGATAAACAGTTTGACCGTGGTATCGCACAATTCAGCCAGTAAATGTGGTTGC
>NZ_ACCB01000194.1 GCF_000173735.1 Yersinia aldovae ATCC 35236
CACCACAAAATTGGCATCACAACCTTTTTTATTATTAATAAAGTCCGGATCCCAGGCACTGGCCCCTTCATATTCCGCCCAGTAAATAATATAGCTATCCGGCACTTCCATTACAT
>NZ_ACCB01000193.1 GCF_000173735.1 Yersinia aldovae ATCC 35236
GATCACCAAAAATTGAAAAGTGGCGACAGAATGGCGACACCTTGGCGGCGAAGCTTTTTTGAGCAGGATAGTTTGGCAGTGATTTAGGCGAAAAAAATCCTGCTAAAAGCAGGATCAAA
>NZ_ACCB01000192.1 GCF_000173735.1 Yersinia aldovae ATCC 35236
CCCGCCAAACAACGATTAACGGCCAGGCGTCACTTTGAAAGGCTCAGAACGGAGGGATATCAAGGCGCTTATTGTGCAGTCGCCTCTTTTATTAGACAGTTCAAAGAACAATATCAACCC
>NZ_ACCB01000191.1 GCF_000173735.1 Yersinia aldovae ATCC 35236
TCCGCCAAACAACGATTAACGGCCAGGCGTCACTTTGAAAGGCTCCGAACGGAGGGATATCAAGGCGCTTATTGTGCAGTCGCCTCTTTTATTAGACAGTTCAAAGAACAATATCAACCT
>NZ_ACCB01000190.1 GCF_000173735.1 Yersinia aldovae ATCC 35236
CGGAATGGCAAAGCGCAGTAGCCGTTAACATCCCGCAACAAGGCGTAGCGAGCAAAGTCAGTCTGGGTGCGCCCAGCGCACAGCCAACGGAGCGTACACGCAGTACGTGACGGCGGCGAGC
>NZ_ACCB01000189.1 GCF_000173735.1 Yersinia aldovae ATCC 35236
TCTAAAAATGAGCCACAGTTATGCTTTAAAAGTGCGCCACTTTAAGACCGGTTTTTGAACCTAAATGATTCATTGCCTGTTTCAATAATGTCACAATGATGGACCAGTCGATCCAATAAGG
>NZ_ACCB01000188.1 GCF_000173735.1 Yersinia aldovae ATCC 35236
GACAGATGTTTGCCGATCTGAGTCTGGAATGCCGGGCGCTGAAAGACGTCATCGAAAAAAAGCTTTAAAACCAGCGATAAAGCGTGAGCTCGTCAGTTATCTGACCACGCAGTTTACGATGA
>NZ_ACCB01000187.1 GCF_000173735.1 Yersinia aldovae ATCC 35236
CGCTGAGCAATATTGCCAATGATTACACCGGTACAACCACGGTGAATGGCGGTATTTTGAATCTGGGCAGCAATAACGCGCTGGGCCAGACATCCGCGTTAAACACCGCGGCGGGCACTAACA
>NZ_ACCB01000186.1 GCF_000173735.1 Yersinia aldovae ATCC 35236
TGAACCTGAACGGAGCCAATGCGGCGCTGGCGAACGTGCTCAGTGGCAACGGGGCAATCAATACCAACGCGGCGGTCACGCTGACCGGCAATAACAGCTTTAGCGGCGCACACCATATCGGTGC
>NZ_ACCB01000185.1 GCF_000173735.1 Yersinia aldovae ATCC 35236
TGCACCCGAATCACTGACTAGTCTTTGACCTTAAAGTAAATAAGCTCATCGGGATTTATTCGCTTGCCGCCTACCTGCGACTCCAATGACTTTGGGGACATCCTTCGTCCTTGACGCCGCAGGG
>NZ_ACCB01000184.1 GCF_000173735.1 Yersinia aldovae ATCC 35236
GCGCAGCGGGTTGTACGGGTGCTGGACAGAATAGTAGCAAACCGTGGATATCCGCTGAAGATGCGGATGGATAACGGGCCGGAACTGATATCACTGGCTCTGGCGCAATGGGCCGAAGAGCATGGCG
>NZ_ACCB01000183.1 GCF_000173735.1 Yersinia aldovae ATCC 35236
AGCACAGCGTGTCGTCCGAGTGCTGGACAGGATAGTAGCAAACCGTGGATATCCGCTGAAAATGCGGATGGATAACGGGCCGGAGCTGATATCACTGGCTCTGGCACAATGGGCCGAAGAGCATGGTG
>NZ_ACCB01000182.1 GCF_000173735.1 Yersinia aldovae ATCC 35236
CTGAGAATGAGTTATGCCGATAAGGTATTTTGCTTTTTATATGGGGCTATAGCTCAGCTGGGAGAGCGCCTGCCTTGCACGCAGGAGGTCAGCGGTTCGATCCCGCTTAGCTCCACCATATAAAAACTA
>NZ_ACCB01000181.1 GCF_000173735.1 Yersinia aldovae ATCC 35236
TTGAAAAGTTTTTTCAAATTAGGGGTTGCAGGCTGTCAGGAACTCCCTATAATGCGCCTCCACTGACCGGGAACAACGAAACAACTTCGCCGGGTCAGGAAGCGAAAAGAATGATTTTGACTTCGAAAG
>NZ_ACCB01000180.1 GCF_000173735.1 Yersinia aldovae ATCC 35236
CCTCATTGCACAAGTCGCTGATGGCAAGATAGAGCGCTGAGGCGTGCAGCGGGCGGGTAACGACGACCGATTCTCCCTCTTGATTGCTCAGTTGCCAATGGTTCTGCGGCAGATCCAGTTGCAAGTGGA
>NZ_ACCB01000179.1 GCF_000173735.1 Yersinia aldovae ATCC 35236
TTTTAAAATCCCTCGGCTTATGGCTGTGCGGGTTCAAGTCCCGCCCCGGGCACCATGGAAAATATTCTAAGTAAAACAAAGTAGTATGAGTACGTCGTTAACCGCCGAGAGGCGGTTTTTTTGTTTTGGC
>NZ_ACCB01000178.1 GCF_000173735.1 Yersinia aldovae ATCC 35236
CGCAGTAGGGAACGGGGTTGGCAGTGTTACGTCACCGCCTTTCCCCGTTGAATTAACTTGCCCCCACTTGACAATTATCCCGCCCGGCAAATAAAACGACCCGTTTTCACCTTTTATTGTGCTAAATGCG
>NZ_ACCB01000177.1 GCF_000173735.1 Yersinia aldovae ATCC 35236
TTCCATCTTTCCCGGTTAATGCCTGACCGGACTGGAGTGCCTTAAGCGCTTTGTCGAAATCGAAGGGTTGGGACATGTGTCATTCCTTTTTGATTGCATATTACTGGAATGACACAGAATTTCTAACACTCCC
>NZ_ACCB01000176.1 GCF_000173735.1 Yersinia aldovae ATCC 35236
TTCCATCTTTCCCGGTTAATGCCTGACCGGACTGGAGTGCCTTAAGCGCTTTGTCGAAATCGAAGGGTTGGGACATGTGTCATTCCTTTTTGATTGCATATTACTGGAATGACACAGAATTTCTAACACTCCC
>NZ_ACCB01000175.1 GCF_000173735.1 Yersinia aldovae ATCC 35236
TATGATGAATCATTTTATTATAGAGCCGGTTGCCTGTACGCCAGCGTCTGGATGGGAGAAAGGACAGGTCGAGCGCCAAGTGAGAACATTACGAAAACAACTGTTTGAACCGACCACCAATGGGTTTAAAGTTC
>NZ_ACCB01000174.1 GCF_000173735.1 Yersinia aldovae ATCC 35236
TTATCGTTCCGACCCCGGGAATAGAAAGCAGACGCTGCGCTGTTTCATCATTGGCTATGTGGTTTTTCAACTCTTTTTCGACTTCTTCAATTTGTTCACAGAGATAGCCATAATGCTGATGAAGTCGGGTGAGT
>NZ_ACCB01000173.1 GCF_000173735.1 Yersinia aldovae ATCC 35236
TGCCTGCCGCTTGATAATGGCGTCACGCAAACGGGTCTGGAAATCCTGATAACGCGCCCACAGGTCAAGGGTGTTATAGCGAATGTGGAAATCGTAGTTCACCTGTTCACAGAAATATTTCTCACTGTCCAGTG
>NZ_ACCB01000172.1 GCF_000173735.1 Yersinia aldovae ATCC 35236
GTGTCATCAGCACTCAGGTGTGACATATCCAGCTTACCGAACACCTCAGTCAATGTGGGATAAAGTCTATTGGTATCAGGCAACATGGCGCTTCTCCTGTGGTTTGCAAGAAACAAACACCAGCGAGAAACCGGCCAG
>NZ_ACCB01000171.1 GCF_000173735.1 Yersinia aldovae ATCC 35236
AATAACGGTGCTGGCGGCAACGGTTTGTATGTCAATTACAGCCTGAGCGCACTGGAGTTGTTAACCGACGGCGCGAATGGCTTGTTGCTGGCGACCGACAGTAACGTTTCGTCTAATAAAGAGCTGAACGCACTGGTCT
>NZ_ACCB01000170.1 GCF_000173735.1 Yersinia aldovae ATCC 35236
ATAATTTTGAAACCATAGAAGTGGTGGGCGATACCAGATTCGAACTGATGACCCCCTCCGTGTAAAGGAGATGCTCTACCAACTGAGCTAATCGCCCACTTCTACTACTAAAAATCTTAACACTTAAAACAATGAGAGAT
>NZ_ACCB01000169.1 GCF_000173735.1 Yersinia aldovae ATCC 35236
TGAAACCTACATCAAAATCAAAGGCCAGTGGAAATATCTGTACCGAGCAGTGGATACTGCAAGCCAGACCATCGACTTCCTGCTGACCGCCAGGCGAGACGTCGCAGCAGCGTTGCGCTTCTTTCGCAAGGCTATTCGTCA
>NZ_ACCB01000168.1 GCF_000173735.1 Yersinia aldovae ATCC 35236
TTTAGTATGCTGATATGGCTCAGTTGGTAGAGCGCACCCTTGGTAAGGGTGAGGTCCCCAGTTCGACTCTGGGTATCAGCACCAGTTACATGGGTTTAAAGTTCGGCAGTAATAGAAAAGAATTTACCTGGCGGCAATAGCG
>NZ_ACCB01000167.1 GCF_000173735.1 Yersinia aldovae ATCC 35236
CAAAAAAAGGCCACCCGCCAGGGTAGCCTTCTCTTTTATTTGGTTTTTCACACATAAATATCCACGTAAAAAACTATTTCTATTGTTTTTTATATTTTGCACACAGCAAAAACCCCACGCTTTTGGCATGGGGTCTTGGCTTG
>NZ_ACCB01000166.1 GCF_000173735.1 Yersinia aldovae ATCC 35236
GCTTCTGGAATGTATTAGATTTGGTCAATAAGCTGGAATTGGACAAAGAAAGTAAACAATTTAAATTAACCAATCAACTGACAAAGCTGGATTTAATTGTTTTAGATGAGTTGGGGTATTTGCCCTTTAGTCAAAAAGGAGGT
>NZ_ACCB01000165.1 GCF_000173735.1 Yersinia aldovae ATCC 35236
CGTCAAGGGCGCAAGACATACCCAAAGCCATTGGCGTTGCAGGTAGGCAGCAAGTAAATGAATCCCGATGAGCTTACTCAAGTAAGTGATTAGGGTGAGTAAGCGCCGCTAACACCCCTACGGCTTCAAGGACGCAAGACATACCCAAA
>NZ_ACCB01000164.1 GCF_000173735.1 Yersinia aldovae ATCC 35236
TGATGAACCTTAAAAAACCCGTCGGCTTCAAAGAGCCATTTTTTATTTCAGGTTCATCATCAGGCCGCTGTGCCGTTCATGCCATCAATAATCAGTCGTCGCAAAACCAGAAAGTCACTTGGTAACTCATTGAGCTGACAGTGGATTAAC
>NZ_ACCB01000163.1 GCF_000173735.1 Yersinia aldovae ATCC 35236
GCGGCAACGGTAAATTGCAGGTCACCAATGGCTCGAACGCCACGTTGACCAGCAGCAACGGCGTGGGCAGTGCGGTCACGGTGGATATCGCCAATGCAACGCTGAATCTGGCGGATATCGCGCTGTTCAACAATGCACTGACCGGCAACGG
>NZ_ACCB01000162.1 GCF_000173735.1 Yersinia aldovae ATCC 35236
GTTAAATATTGTGCAAAAGTAGACCAAGGGATCGGGGAATTATGGTGTAAAAGTGCACCACCCTGATTATTGATAAACTCTCCGTTTTTACGGAGATTTCCTTGGATGCTGTGCATGGAAACCATACTTAAAGTCAGAAGGCTTTCTCTTAAA
>NZ_ACCB01000161.1 GCF_000173735.1 Yersinia aldovae ATCC 35236
ACATTCTCACCTTTACACAAAAATACTGAATCCATGATTCAGTAGCAATTTTTGTGTCCCCATCGTCTAGAGGCCTAGGACACTGCCCTTTCACGGCTGTAACAGGGGTTCGAATCCCCTTGGGGACGCCATTCCGATAATGTGTGAAAGACATTATC
>NZ_ACCB01000160.1 GCF_000173735.1 Yersinia aldovae ATCC 35236
GCAATGCGAATACGCATTCTGATGAAGAGAGTCGTGTGAGCTAAGTGAAGGCAAGGCGTACGGCACGGAGGAAGCGGAGTGAACTTTACGTTCATGAGCATTCCGAGTACCGCACAACGCTGTATTCACGACGCGCAACCGACTTGAACAGAAGAAACGTC
>NZ_ACCB01000159.1 GCF_000173735.1 Yersinia aldovae ATCC 35236
AGTGCGTTAGCAACACTTGGTTGGTAACGCGAGGTGCGCATATTACGCTTTCCTCATTCAGAGTCAACATTTAATTTCGTTGAATTTCTCTGTTCTCTTTGCCGGCCACTTAACTACTTGATTCGTTGTGTGCCGTCTCGATGGATGCGCATTATAGGGAGTC
>NZ_ACCB01000158.1 GCF_000173735.1 Yersinia aldovae ATCC 35236
GACCATTAAATTTACCGCAAACAAAACCGGGCCGATTTTCGGCAGAAGCAAATGGTGGCATCATTAGTAACAACATTATCAATAATGCTATTAAATATCTCACTCGTGTTTTATCACATAAAAAACTACTCATATTTATCTTAGGGAACATAATTACCTTCCTTAA
>NZ_ACCB01000157.1 GCF_000173735.1 Yersinia aldovae ATCC 35236
CCCAACGAATCACTGTGTTGCCTATGCACAAGTAGCAATGGAGGTGCTTGGTTTCACACTAAAAAGATAGGATAAAATCAATTCCTAACTGCTCCCTCCATTCTTGGATATAAAATACATAGACCATAAGCAGCTTTCAGGTAATTATTTATGAACAACAGGATTTCTATTAAGC
>NZ_ACCB01000156.1 GCF_000173735.1 Yersinia aldovae ATCC 35236
CGGCAATATTATGCTGGAACTGATTAACGCTAATAATGTGACCGGAAATGCCAACGATCTGGATCTGATGATCAACGGCACCTCCGTTACTTCTGGCTCGCAGGGGGTGTTGTCCACCATCCAGCAGGGCGGCAGTACGGTTGCCAATGCGACCCATAACTACGGTCTGACCAGT
>NZ_ACCB01000155.1 GCF_000173735.1 Yersinia aldovae ATCC 35236
TGGTGGTGTGATGTTGGAACTGATCAACGCCAATAACGTTACGGGTAACGCAGATAATCTGGATCTGATGATCAACGGCACCTCCGTCACTTCTGGCTCGCAGGGGGTGTTGTCCACCATCCAGCAGGGCGGCAGTACGGTTGCCAATGCGACCCATAACTACGGTCTGACCAGC
>NZ_ACCB01000154.1 GCF_000173735.1 Yersinia aldovae ATCC 35236
AGCAAATAAGGCCGGACTGAGAAATTAGTCGGGCTTTAGTACCTTGTTGGGTCTGTAGCTCAGGTGGTTAGAGCGCACCCCTGATAAGGGTGAGGTCGGTGGTTCAAGTCCACTCAGACCCACCAACTCATCCTCATAGTGCGTTACAGACACATTCGTTTATCCCCATAAACGTCGCGTGACTGCGTGTTGT
>NZ_ACCB01000153.1 GCF_000173735.1 Yersinia aldovae ATCC 35236
AGCAAATAAGGCCGGGCTGAGAGATTAGTCGGGCTTTAGTACCTTGTTGGGTCTGTAGCTCAGGTGGTTAGAGCGCACCCCTGATAAGGGTGAGGTCGGTGGTTCAAGTCCACTCAGACCCACCAACTCATCCCCATACTGCGTTACAGACACATTCGTTTATACCCATAAACGTCGCGTGACTGCGTCTTGT
>NZ_ACCB01000152.1 GCF_000173735.1 Yersinia aldovae ATCC 35236
ATTCTTGCTGCACAAAACATATCTCATCTCACTTAACGGTATACCCGTTCAACAACTGTTTTCCTCAGCATATCGGCGTGTCATATCTACCCATGTTCACACCGACATGCTGAGTCCTATTTCTCTGTCAGAATCAAGGTGGCGGAGTCTGTTCATCCGTCGGCGTTGGTCGTCGTCGTCGTCGGTCGGCGTGCGAC
>NZ_ACCB01000151.1 GCF_000173735.1 Yersinia aldovae ATCC 35236
GGATATATCACTGTTTTTTTACTTATCCTAGTGACGATTTTCAACTTCTACTTCACCACTACTTTATACAATAAAGGATATGGTACTTGTTGGAAAAAAAGTCTATACAGCCCAATGTTATTTGTTAAAGATGCAAGAATGTGTGAGAAGATGGGAACTCAGGTGCTGAGAAAACCAAGACTTACCCAGCAAAAATAGTG
>NZ_ACCB01000150.1 GCF_000173735.1 Yersinia aldovae ATCC 35236
TGACTGAGATAAGGATTAACCTGTATTAGAGTCTCTCAAATAATCGCAATGCCAATGTGTTAATCATTGTTGCAGTGTGAGCGAGAAGATACTCAGCAAGGCGTACAGCGCACAGCAACCGGAGTGAACTCAATGTTCATGAGGATTGCGCGCACTGCACAACACAGCAGAGTGTGTTCACAGCCACACCAATAACGAAAAAA
>NZ_ACCB01000149.1 GCF_000173735.1 Yersinia aldovae ATCC 35236
AATAAGTGGCGGAACGGACGGGGCTCGAACCCGCGACCCCCTGCGTGACAGGCAGGTATTCTAACCAACTGAACTACCGCTCCACCGATTCTTTTACGTGTATCTTCCTGATACTTATCCTTTACAGGACCAGCGCTCCTCGCTGTGCAAAACCGCTCATGGCGATTTTGTTCGTTTACCAGATGTCACTCTGGATAACGCGTG
>NZ_ACCB01000148.1 GCF_000173735.1 Yersinia aldovae ATCC 35236
CCGGCGGCCAGTGACCCCAACTAGCAGTCGGTCAATACATCGTTTTGATTGTTGCCACCGGTGGATTCCGGGCGCTTGGTCTGGCTAAAGTTTTCAGTGATAGAAAGCTTGGTTTCGAGGGCCGTAACCTGTTAATACTGAAATGAATTCCCCCAGTTTGGGGTAGTGAGTCTGTGTCCGCTTATAAGTGGGCGGTTCTTTAGTCT
>NZ_ACCB01000147.1 GCF_000173735.1 Yersinia aldovae ATCC 35236
GTACTGAGATAAGGATTAACCTGTATTAGAGTCTCTCAAATAATCGCAATGCCAATGTGTTAATCATTGTTGCAGTGTGAGCGAGAAGACACTCGGCAAGGCGTACAGCGCACAGCAACCGGAGTGAACTTAACGTTCATGAGGATTGCGCGCACTGCACAACATAGCAGAGTGTGTTCACAGCCACACCAATAACGAAAAACACC
>NZ_ACCB01000146.1 GCF_000173735.1 Yersinia aldovae ATCC 35236
TGCTAAAACTCAATTTTCGTCGTAAGGGTAAACAACGCCTGCCGATACGCAATCCGGCTCCGCTGGCAACGCCGGAAGCCCTGAACCAAAGTTGGTCGATTGATTTTATGCACGACGCGCTGACATGCGGCCGACGTTTTCGGACCTTCAATGTCGTCGATGATTTTAACCGTGAAGCTCTGGCTATCGAAATTGACCTAAATATCCC
>NZ_ACCB01000145.1 GCF_000173735.1 Yersinia aldovae ATCC 35236
CATATCGCTCAAGCTGGTCTGTATCAAAAAATGAATTGTTTTTAGCACTCCACGATTTCATATTAATATCCTATCGCCATATAATAAAATGAAGCACCCGTGGTCGTATTGGGCGCTGTACTGAATCTAAACCCATAGCGAGTGACCCCTCCGACACCTGCGTAGAAAGAACTTAAATCACTCGCTGAGGCATGACACATCAGCACTGCACAT
>NZ_ACCB01000144.1 GCF_000173735.1 Yersinia aldovae ATCC 35236
GACCATCATCGGATCGGTGGCAGTAATAAAATCATCACGATAACGGCGCGCCTTTGCTGCCAATTCATCTGAGGTAAGCGCTGGCGGTGTCGGGATATTTACCCACGCAGGCATTCCATCAACAACAACCCTGCACTTACCCAGCGGAAAAACGGTGTACTCATGAAAGAGACTATCAGGGATTTCAGTCACATCGGATAAATCCCAACCCGCCGATA
>NZ_ACCB01000143.1 GCF_000173735.1 Yersinia aldovae ATCC 35236
CAAACAATTTTTTGAGACGAGTATTTTCCTCTTCAAGCTCTTTTAATCGTTTAACATCATTAGCTTCCATCCCACCATACTTAGATTTCCAATTGTAGTAGGTGGCACTGCTAATTCCGTTCTGACGGCAAATTTCTTCAACTTTTATACCTGAATCAGCCAGTTTCAGGATATTAACGATCTGAGTTTCAGTAAAGCGTGCTTTTTTCTATTTTGACCTCT
>NZ_ACCB01000142.1 GCF_000173735.1 Yersinia aldovae ATCC 35236
TTAGCTCTTTTATTTACTGAAGACGGTTCGTTGTGTGGTTACCGCCCAGGCGATCCGCGCCAGTTTGTTCGCCAGTGCGCAGGCTACCACATTCGAGTGATGCCGCGTCAGTTGCCCCTGCACCCACTCGGCCAGTCGACCCGACTGATATTCCAGCCGCTGCATATACACACGGGCGCATTGCACCAGCAGCCGTCGCAGATTTTTATCTCCCCGTTTGCTGATA
>NZ_ACCB01000141.1 GCF_000173735.1 Yersinia aldovae ATCC 35236
CGCGGCGCTAAAAGCCAATCCGACCTTGCAAGGCAATGTGGAAGCCTTACGCGAAACACCCGAATACAAAGCCGAAATGCAGAAATACGGCACCGGCAGCGCACTGCAACAAGGTCTTCAGGCGGCAACCGCCGCTATTCAGGGTCTGGCTGGCGGTAACATGGCACAAGCACTGGCGGGTGCTTCTGCACCCTATCTTGCTGAAGTGATTAAGAAAAGTACCGGT
>NZ_ACCB01000140.1 GCF_000173735.1 Yersinia aldovae ATCC 35236
CACAATATTGATGCTGCTCAGAAATTCTGAGGACTCTTGTACGCGGGTCATGATGGTTTGCGTCACGGAGGGTTCGACGCTGAATTTTTTATTCAGGTCGCCGGTTGCTACCCCGTTCAGCTCGGCTTGACGGGTCAGATAGGCATTAAATTTAAAACGGGTTGCTGGGCGCATAATAATCCTGATTCAGTTAAATAAGGTGTTAATGAAATAACCAGTGGGCCGCACA
>NZ_ACCB01000139.1 GCF_000173735.1 Yersinia aldovae ATCC 35236
CGGCAGCATTGCCAACGCACTCAGGGGGTGAGCGGTTCAACCATTGCTGTCGTCAATGGCTCCAACACGGCACTGACAGGCAATAACAGCGGCTTCTCCGGCCAGTACGCTCTGGCAGGGAACAGCACACTGACGGTTGCCTCGACGGCCAATCTGGGCGCGGCATCGAACATTGCGCTGGCGGGCGCGCAGGACATTCTGGCGCTGAGTGGCTTCAACGGCACCTTTGGCAACACGGT
>NZ_ACCB01000138.1 GCF_000173735.1 Yersinia aldovae ATCC 35236
GATATCCTCGGGCTTGAGGAAGCTTTGAAACGCCATCCTGAGTTGAAAGGCGATGCGGAAGCCTTGCGTGAGACAAAAGAATACAAAGCCGAAATGCAGAAATACGGCACCGGCAGTGCACTGCAACAAGGTCTTCAGGCCGCAACAGCGGCCATACAGGGCTTGGCGGGTGGCGATATGGCGAAAGCGCTGGCAGGCGCCTCAGCCCCGTATCTGGCGGAAGTGATTAAGAAAAGCACGGGA
>NZ_ACCB01000137.1 GCF_000173735.1 Yersinia aldovae ATCC 35236
AAGATCTTTGATTTTTTTGATGTCAGCGGCTTCCATCCCGCCATATTTCGCCTTCCAGTTGTAATAGCTGGCTTCGGAAATAGCAGCCTCACGGCACACATCTTTGACGGTCCTGCCCGCTTCGACTGATTTCAGTACGGCGATGATCTGGTGCTCTGTGAATCGGATCTTACGCATAGCGATCTCCTCAGGTGACATAATCAGTATGTCGGAAGATCTCTAAAAGTGAATGGGCCGTTTTGAGGGGATAC
>NZ_ACCB01000136.1 GCF_000173735.1 Yersinia aldovae ATCC 35236
AAGAAGCTTTTTCAGGTGCTTCGTAGGCAGGGCCATGTCTGGAACCACAAGCGTGTACACCGGATTTACTGTCTGCTAAAACTGAATTTTCGTCGTAAGGGTAAACAACGCCTGCCGGTGCGCAATCCGGCTCCGCTGGCAACGCCAGAAGCCCTCAACCAAAGCTGGTCGATTGATGTTATGCACGACGCGCTGACATGTGGCCGTCGTTTTCGGACTTTCAATGTCGTCGATGATTTTAACCGAGAAGCTCTGGCGATCGAAATTGACCTAAATATCCCA
>NZ_ACCB01000135.1 GCF_000173735.1 Yersinia aldovae ATCC 35236
GCAGCCCGCTATGAAAACGGTAAATTACATTATGTGGTAGCCGACCACCTTGGCACGCCGCGCGAGCTGCTCAATGAGCAAGGCAAAGTGGTGTGGGCGAACCGCCTGAGCACCTGGGGCCGTGCCGAGTTATGGCGGCAAGCGGCGAACGATGAAGATAATGTCACCTGCAACCTGCGTTTTGCCGGTCAGTACGCGGATGCGGAGTCCGGGTTGCATTACAACCGTTTCCGCTATTATGATGGCGAGACGGGGCAATATTTATGCCCAGACCCGATAGGGCT
>NZ_ACCB01000134.1 GCF_000173735.1 Yersinia aldovae ATCC 35236
GATAATCAGGCGGCTAACCTGATGGCCCATGCGGTGCTGGGTGCAGTCACCGCCCATGCCAGTGGCAACAGTGCGTTAGCGGGCGCGGCAGGTGCTGCCACTGCCGAGTTGATGGCCCCGACGATTATCGCGGCAATGGGCTGGGATAAGGATAATCTCAGCGAAGACCAGAAGCAGACCGTCAGTGCGCTGGCAACACTGGCCGCAGGGCTGGCCGGTGGATTGACCGGCGACAGCACCGCTGATACGGTTGCCGGTGCGCAGACAGGGAAAAATGCGGTTGAGAATAA
>NZ_ACCB01000133.1 GCF_000173735.1 Yersinia aldovae ATCC 35236
TTATTGGTGGATATTTTCCATCGGGTCTCAAGGGAGTCACAATGTTCACGGTTTATCATTCTAATCAATTGGATTTACTCAAAGCGCTGACGACGGCACTGATAGAAAGAGAACCGTTGGATAACCCTTTCCAGCAAGAAGTCGTGTTAGTTCAAAGCCCTGGTATGGCGCAGTGGCTACAAATGCAACTGGCACAACAATTTAGCATTGCAGCCAATATTGAGTTTCCTCTGCCGGCGACATTTATTTGGGATATGTTTACCCGCGTTTTGCCCGGAATCCCGAAAGAAAGTG
>NZ_ACCB01000132.1 GCF_000173735.1 Yersinia aldovae ATCC 35236
TTATTGGTGGATATTTTCCATCGGGTCTCAAGGGAGTCACAATGTTCACGGTTTATCATTCTAATCAATTGGATTTACTCAAAGCGCTGACGACGGCACTGATAGAAAGAGAACCGTTGGATAACCCTTTCCAGCAAGAAGTCGTGTTAGTTCAAAGCCCTGGTATGGCGCAGTGGCTACAAATGCAACTGGCACAACAATTTAGCATTGCAGCCAATATTGAGTTTCCTCTGCCGGCGACATTTATTTGGGATATGTTTACCCGCGTTTTGCCCGGAATCCCGAAAGAAAGTG
>NZ_ACCB01000131.1 GCF_000173735.1 Yersinia aldovae ATCC 35236
TTGTGTCACATTAAGGTGCAAGAAGGTAATATTAATATACTGTTTTTTGTAATGTTGCCTATTCATGTCTCTGGTCCGGAATGCCTTTAAACGCCTGCATTATCCCGTCGATATGATCGTGCAATGTTTCGCTGGTATCTGGCTTATGCCTGAGCCTGCGCAATCTCGAAGAGATGATGGCAGAGCGCAGTATTGTCGTTGACCATTCCACACTTCACTGTTGGGTTATCCGCCTGGTGCCGCTACTGGATAAGGCCTTCGTCGACATAAACATTCTGTGGAGCGACAATGGCGAAT
>NZ_ACCB01000130.1 GCF_000173735.1 Yersinia aldovae ATCC 35236
CCAACTCGACCTTTGCGTTAAATGCCATCAACAGCGCAGCGCTGGCGAATGCCACGTTGAAACTGTCGGCGAATAACGTGACCACGGTTGGTACCACCGATCGTACCTTGCACGGGGTGGATCTGAGCGGCGGCACCCTGATCTTTGACGGTGCGGCACCGCAGTCGCAGGCCAGCGGTGTGGTTACGGTGACTGATCTGGCACTGAACAGCGGCACGGTCAGCGTAACGGGCACGAGTAGCTGGAATAACAGTAATCCGGTTATCGCACCGAACCTGTCGATCCTCGATCAGGATCG
>NZ_ACCB01000129.1 GCF_000173735.1 Yersinia aldovae ATCC 35236
CTGGAGGTATCAGAAGTGCGAATGCTGACATAAGTAACGATAATGCGGGTGAAAAACCCGCACGCCGGAAGACCAAGGGTTCCTGTCCAACGTTAATCGGGGCAGGGTGAGTCGACCCCTAAGGCGAGGCCGAAAGGCGTAGTCGATGGGAAACAGGTTAATATTCCTGTACTTGGTGTTACTGCGAAGGGGGGACGGAGAAGGCTAGGCTAGCCGGGCGACGGTTGTCCCGGTTTAAGCATGTAGGCGGAGCGACTTGGTAAATCCGGTTGCTTATCAACGCTGAGGTGTGATGACGAG
>NZ_ACCB01000128.1 GCF_000173735.1 Yersinia aldovae ATCC 35236
GTGCAGGCCCACGGGCAGTAGTGAGAAATGGGTCTGCGGCGGAGTAATAGGGTAACTCACAGCCATCAAGAGCCTGAGTGATTTCACCGATTAGTGAGGTGGGGATCTGTGCAGGCATCACCAGATACAATCCTTCAGGTAGCGGGTTTTCGATAGCATAGTGAGCGGGCGTCGCGGGTAAGGCAATGGTCACCCGTGAACCCACCCCCGGCTGACTGGCAATAGCCAGATGCCCCCCGGTGAGATGCATGTTTTTCTTGGCGACGAATAATCCCAGCCCGGTGCCCTTAGGACGTGGAGCGTCGCCATCC
>NZ_ACCB01000127.1 GCF_000173735.1 Yersinia aldovae ATCC 35236
GCGCAGGCCCACGGGCGGTAGTGAGGAGCGGGTCCGCAGCGGAGTAATAGGGTAACTCGCAGCCATCAAGAGTCTGGGTGATTTCACCACTCAGCGAGGAGGGGATATCTGCGGGCATCACCATATACAACCCTTCAGGCAGCGGGTTTTCGATAGCATAATGAGCGGGAATTGCAGGTAAGGCGACGGTCACCCGTGAACCCACCCCCGGCTGACTGGCAATAGCCAGATGCCCCCCGGTGAGATGCATGTTTTTCTTGGCGACGAATAATCCCAGCCCGGTGCCCTTAGGACGTGGGGTGTCGCCATTC
>NZ_ACCB01000126.1 GCF_000173735.1 Yersinia aldovae ATCC 35236
GCGCCCCAGGTTGTTTTTATTCCCCAACGATTCAGTGCAGCAGATGCCTATCAATTTGATTGGAGTTTCGAAACAGTCAAATTAAATGGGTTATTGGTTAAACTTAAAGTTGCCCATTTTCGTTTATGTCACAGCAGAGCATTTTTTATTCGAGCTTACCCAAATGAGAAGCTTGATATGCTTATTGATGCTCATAATCACGCCTTTGCTTATTTTGGTGGTACACCCAATAGAGGTATTTATGACAATATGAAGACGGCTGTTAAACATATAGGAATGGGTAAAGAACGCATTTTTAATGATAAATTCTTAAG
>NZ_ACCB01000125.1 GCF_000173735.1 Yersinia aldovae ATCC 35236
ACAGTAAACCCGGGGTGGTCACCATAGATAAAAGTGATGCCAATACTACCGCTCTGACCACACTCAACGCCGACAAACCGATGAACATCAGGCAGAACAAATAAACAAATATCTGAACAACCTTACGGAACAGGACCATCGGAATCTCAAACGACTGAAGCGACCGATGCTAGGATTTAAATCACAAACTATGTTGGCCGGCATCGAGCGGGCACAGATGATACGTAAAGGTCTATATCAGCATCCACACAGGAACGAATCATCCCCGGCAGAACAACTTTATCTGCTGGCTACCTAAGAAAGCATTAGCGCACACTGGCCTATGCT
>NZ_ACCB01000124.1 GCF_000173735.1 Yersinia aldovae ATCC 35236
GTGCGAGAAAATTTACCCTGATAAAACGGTTCTGAAAGCCGTGCCAATACCTTGGGGGGCATACCCGTGCCGGTGTCGATCACCTCAATACTGAACATGTTTTTGCCGTCCACTTGCAACAATGAGCACTCAATCAATACCATGCCGGCATGAGTGTGCTTAATGGCATTGCTGACAACATTATTCAGTGCCTGAGAGAGCAGGGTGCCATCGATCAGGTGGGGCAGAAAATACTGTTTTGACAGGTAGCGGACCTGAAGTGTGGTGGTGTGTGTTTCGGCAAAACTGATAAACAGTTTGACCGTGGTATCGCACAATTCAGCCAGTAAATGCGGTTGT
>NZ_ACCB01000123.1 GCF_000173735.1 Yersinia aldovae ATCC 35236
TGTCGTGCAAACACTCGAGCAACTCATTGAGTGGAAAGGAAAAGCGGCAGCAATACGATGTGATAACGGGCCAGAATATACCAGTAAGACGCTGATATCATGGGCCAATACGCAAGATATCCGGATTAACTTTATCCAGCCCGGTAATCCACAGCAAAATGCCTATATTGAGCGTTACAACCGGACGGTACGCTATGACTGGCTGGGACAAAACCTGTTTACATCTCTGGATGAATTACAGAACTATGCCACGCAGTGGCAATGGTTTTATAATCACGAAAGACCCAATATGGCGCTGAATGGCTACACACCGATGCAGCATATACAGCGCATGGTCTGATTCTACATAT
>NZ_ACCB01000122.1 GCF_000173735.1 Yersinia aldovae ATCC 35236
AACCACTGACAGTCAAATATCACGGGTATCCTCCCGTTAACTTCTGCCCAGTAATAACTATTAACATCCTCATCAAACCGATGAGGATCATTTTTCTCTACGGGTGGGAATCGGTTTAATTTCCTGGTGGCTTTAACAAAAAAAAGCCCTAATTCATTAATATAAACAACCGGATCAAAGGTTCTATCATTTTGTTTTCTTAGAAAAAAGTCACGCTTATAGGTGATGTCGATATCGGATCGTCTAAATGGTCTGACAGTTATTGCTAATCCCTCATACTCCAGCCCCTGTTTATACCACAGCTCCTGATCCCCCGGCTGCATATCCGGCCAACTGGCGATCATTGGTAA
>NZ_ACCB01000121.1 GCF_000173735.1 Yersinia aldovae ATCC 35236
AGCCACTGACAGTCAAATACCACCGGCACTTGCCCGTTAACTTCTGCCCAGTAATAACCATTAATCGTCTTATCAAACCAATAAGGACTATTCCTATCCTGTGGTTCTGCCCGGAATAATTTCCTGGTGGCTTTAACAAAAAACAGCCCTAATTCATTAATATAAACAACCGGATCAAAGGTTTTATTCTCGTATTTTCTAAGTCTAAGATAGGCATCGCGCATAAAAGCAACATCAGTATCAGATCGTCTATACGGCTCAACACGTATTCTTAGCCCTTCATACCTCAGCCCCTGTTTATACCACAGCTCCTGATCCCCCGGCTGCATATCCGGCCAACTGGCGATCATTGGCAG
>NZ_ACCB01000120.1 GCF_000173735.1 Yersinia aldovae ATCC 35236
TCCTTCCCCCACATTTCCCCCACTTAACTGATCCCACTTGTTCCCCCACCTGGGTTTTGGCTCGGTGCTCTCAGCCCAGTCCTGACGCGGGTTTGCTCTCTTTCCCCCATTTAGTGTGTATAGGTAAGTGGGAAGTGGGGGATTCGAGGCTAAATTGGTTAAAAATTCGATGTTCCCCCACTTGGTTCCCACTTTATCCCCCAGTTAGTTTCTTGCTATATTGCTTAATGAATTGGGGCAGATGTTCTCCCCGTCAATATGAATCAGCCCATCAATTTCCAGCTTGTCGAGCCAGCGGGTAAATTTCTTCGCAACATCAAAACCCATGCCGCGCATATCATCCCTCACCAGCGATTTTGT
>NZ_ACCB01000119.1 GCF_000173735.1 Yersinia aldovae ATCC 35236
TAACCTGACACCGGAAGAATACCGGCTGATGGCTGAAAACCCGGAAATCTCAAAAAGTGCGTGGAACTAAAGCTGGGATACTTACAAATGCATCATCAAAGGGTTTCAGCGCATTCATTTAATCCGCTCACCGTGAAAATAAATTTCCGTTGGACGAGGAAGTACGCCCGGCAATGTTGGTTCCAGCGCATGGTTAACATGCAGTGCACCGTCCAACTCTTTCACTATCACCCGCTCAGTCAGTTGCAGGTCGATAATTTTATCGGTGACAGTACCGTCCTTCGCCGTAAACGAATCCATCACGCGCGCCGGTGCATTGGTGCGATACTTCTGCAACCAGCCCACCGCGATATCCTGCAACAATGGATTTTGTGCGCGGTTGGAGGTTTTTGCGCGATGGGTGCCATTGAAGCCCGCCATAATGCGATCCAA
>NZ_ACCB01000118.1 GCF_000173735.1 Yersinia aldovae ATCC 35236
GCTTATTTTCTGAGGCAAAATAGTCACGTATCAACTGCTGCCATTGCTCACGGGCGATGGGTTTTTGTAGCAGGTAATCCATGCCGACTTCGCGTGCACGCTGCGCATCTTCTGCTTTTAATGAAGCAGACTGACCGATAATCAGTACCTGTTCAGGAGTGCCTTGCATCAGCTTTCTCAGGTGGCGAACCAGTTCAAAACCGTCGCTCTCATCCAGCCGGCAGTCGGTAATAATAATAGTATGTTGGTGCTGCAACCAGCTCTGATAAGCCTGCTGAGCGTTCGCTACGGCATCAACCTCAAAGCCCATACTGCTAAACAGCTCATGTTGAACTTCCAGCAGCAGTGGTTCATCCTCCACCATCAACAAACGCCGTGACTCTGTAATAGCGCAGGGTGAGTTGATCTTGGGAGTCTCATTGGTGCTCTCCAGCGATTGTT
>NZ_ACCB01000117.1 GCF_000173735.1 Yersinia aldovae ATCC 35236
GAACCGTTATAACCGACGATACCCGAATGGGGAAACCCAGTGCAATTCGTTGCACTATTGCATGGTGAATACATAGCCATGCAAGGCGAACCGGGGGAACTGAAACATCTAAGTACCCCGAGGAAAAGAAATCAACCGAGATTCCCCCAGTAGCGGCGAGCGAACGGGGAAGAGCCCAGAGTCTGAATCAGTTTGTGTGTTAGTGGAAGCGTCTGGAAAGTCGCACGGTACAGGGTGATAGTCCCGTACACCAAAACACGCATTCTGTGAACTCGATGAGTAGGGCGGGACACGTGACATCCTGTCTGAATATGGGGGGACCATCCTCCAAGGCTAAATACTCCTGACTGACCGATAGTGAACCAGTACCGTGAGGGAAAGGCGAAAAGAACCCCGGCGAGGGGAGTGAAATAGAACCTGAAACCGTGTACGTACAAGCAGTGGGAGCA
>NZ_ACCB01000116.1 GCF_000173735.1 Yersinia aldovae ATCC 35236
AGCAAATCAAACAAATCTTAAATTGAAGAGTTTGATCATGGCTCAGATTGAACGCTGGCGGCAGGCCTAACACATGCAAGTCGAGCGGCAGCGGGAAGTAGTTTACTACTTTGCCGGCGAGCGGCGGACGGGTGAGTAATGTCTGGGAAACTGCCTGATGGAGGGGGATAACTACTGGAAACGGTAGCTAATACCGCATGACCTCGCAAGAGCAAAGTGGGGGACCTTCGGGCCTCACGCCATCGGATGTGCCCAGATGGGATTAGCTAGTAGGTGGGGTAATGGCTCACCTAGGCGACGATCCCTAGCTGGTCTGAGAGGATGACCAGCCACACTGGAACTGAGACACGGTCCAGACTCCTACGGGAGGCAGCAGTGGGGAATATTGCACAATGGGCGCAAGCCTGATGCAGCCATGCCGCGTGTGTGAAGAAGGCCTTCGGGTTGTAAAGCACTTTCAGCGAGGAGGAAGGC
>NZ_ACCB01000115.1 GCF_000173735.1 Yersinia aldovae ATCC 35236
CCCGCACCTTGAGTTCATTAATTATGGTAGGAACCGCAGCCAGCATCGGCCTTACTTTTATTGCAGTGGCCGTGATTTTAGTATTTTTTACATTTGCTCTCGGTGAAATAGATAAAGAGTACGGCTTATCTGAGAGAATAATAGCCAAAATACGAGAGTTAGAAGCGAGATCACCGAGAATATCGGATACATTAGGTATGAATAGCCAATTGTTAAGTAAAAAAATATGAAAAATATCATGGATGGAAAACAAACTCTCGAAGATAAGATAAGTTTTACTTTTGGCCTTTTCATGGGGTTATTAGGCTTGTATATGGTCCCTTACGCCTTAAGAAACGAGATACTTCCCTATCTATCCTATCCCGATGTAGTTTCATTTTATCGTCTGGCAAACTATACTGTGGGTGGAGTATTTATATCCTTAATGATCGTCGTTATGTCAGCTTATTTACTGATTACGGGGAAAAAGGACGTAACGAAGTTAAAAAGATATATGATATTAACC
>NZ_ACCB01000114.1 GCF_000173735.1 Yersinia aldovae ATCC 35236
GTGAGACAGGTGCTGCATGGCTGTCGTCAGCTCGTGTTGTGAAATGTTGGGTTAAGTCCCGCAACGAGCGCAACCCTTATCCTTTGTTGCCAGCACGTAATGGTGGGAACTCAAGGGAGACTGCCGGTGACAAACCGGAGGAAGGTGGGGATGACGTCAAGTCATCATGGCCCTTACGAGTAGGGCTACACACGTGCTACAATGGCAGATACAAAGTGAAGCGAACTCGCGAGAGCAAGCGGACCACATAAAGTCTGTCGTAGTCCGGATTGGAGTCTGCAACTCGACTCCATGAAGTCGGAATCGCTAGTAATCGTAGATCAGAATGCTACGGTGAATACGTTCCCGGGCCTTGTACACACCGCCCGTCACACCATGGGAGTGGGTTGCAAAAGAAGTAGGTAGCTTAACCTTCGGGAGGGCGCTTACCACTTTGTGATTCATGACTGGGGTGAAGTCGTAACAAGGTAACCGTAGGGGAACCTGCGGTTGGATCACCTCCTTACCT
>NZ_ACCB01000113.1 GCF_000173735.1 Yersinia aldovae ATCC 35236
AAGACCTTTAGCCAGTTCAGCCGCAAGGGCTTTGAGTTTCTTTTCGTCCATAATTTGCCTGTCTCCGTTACTGGAGTGAACATATCAAAAACAGGCAATTACACAATTTTAATTACAGGCTCATTTTTTCGTCTGTAGCTCACGTCCCCGTTGGTTTTCCTTCGTTTTACCTTCTCCTCAAGTATACCAAGTTCAACCGACATCAACTTGCTTGCGAGTATATATTTATAACTCGGAAGTCTTTACATACTCACAGGCTATCTAAAGGACATACATCATGGCATTGACCGATGTAAAAGTACGGACAGCAAACCTGAAGTAAAGGAGTACCAACTTGGTGATGGTGATGGGATGTCTTTGTTAATTCATCCCAATGGTTCCAAGTATTGGTGACTATGTTTTCGTTTTGCTGGTAAACAGCATCTGATGGCGTTAGGTGTTTATCCTGAAACTTCTCTTTCTGTTGCCCATCAGAAACTCGATGAAGCTAGAACACTAGTCGCTGCGGTGG
>NZ_ACCB01000112.1 GCF_000173735.1 Yersinia aldovae ATCC 35236
CCAGAGCCTTTAGCTTCTTAATCGTAGCTGGGACTGCAACTAGTATCGGTCTTACTTTTTTTGCTGTTGCAATAGTTTTAGTGGTTGTTACATTTGCTCTAAATGAGATAGATAAAGAGTACGGTCTATCTGAGAAAATAATAGCCAAAATACGAGAGTTAGAAGCGAGATCACCGAGTGCATCGGATAAATTAGGCATGAACAGCCAACTATTGAATAAAAATATATGAAAAATAAAAAATATCAAATGGATGAAAAACAGACTATTGGGAATAAGTTTAGTCTGATTTTTTCTTGCTTCATTGGGTTTCTCGGGTTATATATGGTTCCCTATGCCTTGAAGAATGAGATTCTCCCTTACCTCTCTTATCCTGATATGGTTTCATTTTATCGTCTGGCAAATTATACTGTGGGTGGAGTATTTATATCCTTAATGATCGTCGTTATGTCAGTATATTTACTGATTACCGGACGAGGAAACTTAACCAAGCTGAAGGGTTATATGTTGGCATCT
>NZ_ACCB01000110.1 GCF_000173735.1 Yersinia aldovae ATCC 35236
AATCCGGGGTGAGGACAGTGTCTGGTGGGTAGTTTGACTGGGGCGGTCTCCTCCCAAAGAGTAACGGAGGAGCACGAAGGTTAGCTAATCACGGTCGGACATCGTGAGGTTAGTGCAAAGGCATAAGCTAGCTTGACTGCGAGAGTGACGGCTCGAGCAGGTACGAAAGTAGGTCTTAGTGATCCGGTGGTTCTGAATGGAAGGGCCATCGCTCAACGGATAAAAGGTACTCCGGGGATAACAGGCTGATACCGCCCAAGAGTTCATATCGACGGCGGTGTTTGGCACCTCGATGTCGGCTCATCACATCCTGGGGCTGAAGTAGGTCCCAAGGGTATGGCTGTTCGCCATTTAAAGTGGTACGCGAGCTGGGTTTAGAACGTCGTGAGACAGTTCGGTCCCTATCTGCCGTGGGCGTTGGAAGATTGAGAGGGGCTGCTCCTAGTACGAGAGGACCGGAGTGGACGAATCACTGGTGTTCGGGTTGTCATGCCAATGGCATTGCCCGGTAGCTAAATTCGGAAGAGATAACCGCTGAAAGCATCTAAGCGGGAAACTTGCCTCGAGATGAGTCTTCCCTGGGGCTTTAAGCCCCCTGAAGGAACG
>NZ_ACCB01000109.1 GCF_000173735.1 Yersinia aldovae ATCC 35236
TGACTGCGTACCTTTTGTATAATGGGTCAGCGACTTATATTTTGTAGCAAGGTTAACCGAATAGGGGAGCCGTAGGGAAACCGAGTCTTAACTGGGCGATAGTTGCAAGGTATAGACCCGAAACCCGGTGATCTAGCCATGGGCAGGTTGAAGGTTGGGTAACACTAACTGGAGGACCGAACCGACTAATGTTGAAAAATTAGCGGATGACTTGTGGCTGGGGGTGAAAGGCCAATCAAACCGGGAGATAGCTGGTTCTCCCCGAAAGCTATTTAGGTAGCGCCTCGTGAACTCATCTTCGGGGGTAGAGCACTGTTTCGGCTAGGGGGTCATCCCGACTTACCAAACCGATGCAAACTCCGAATACCGAAGAATGTTATCACGGGAGACACACGGCGGGTGCTAACGTCCGTCGTGAAGAGGGAAACAACCCAGACCGCCAGCTAAGGTCCCAAAGTCATGGTTAAGTGGGAAACGATGTGGGAAGGCACAGACAGCCAGGATGTTGGCTTAGAAGCAGCCATCATTTAAAGAAAGCGTAATAGCTCACTGGTCGAGTCGGCCTGCGCGGAAGATGTAACGGGGCTAAACCATGCACCGAAGCTGCGGCAGCGAC
>NZ_ACCB01000108.1 GCF_000173735.1 Yersinia aldovae ATCC 35236
CTGTCTCATTTTAGGGGGAGTGGACAAGGATATCCTGAAGTCCCCGATTTTTGAGTTCAGTCAGGACATTAAGCCAGAACTTTACACCTTCATTTTCCGCTATCCACATGCCTAGCAGTTCCTTTTGACCTTCGGTATTAATACCCAGCGCGAGAAAGACGGCTTTGTTAATGACAGAACCATTGTGACGAACCTTTACCACGATACAGTCAAGATAAACAATGGGATAGAGAGACTCAAGAGGCCGATTTTGCCACTCGATAACCTGCTCTTTAACCGCGTCGGTGACTTTCGATATCAACGCAGGGGAGACATCAGCATCGTACATTTCTTTGAAGGTGGCGACGATCTCACGGTTCGTCATACCTTTGGCGGACAGGGACAAAATCTGGCTGTCCATCTGCGTGATACGCGTCTGGTTTTTCTTTATCAGCTGCGGCTCGAAGGAATTTTCACGGTTACGTGGCGTGTTCAGCTCGATTTCGCCGTCATCGCACAGAAGCGTTTTGGATGAATAGCCGTTGCGGGTATTCGAGCCTGATTTTGGGGCATTTTTCTCGTGCCCGAGGTGCTCTGTCAGTTCAGCATTCAGTGCTGTTTCGACGGTTAACTTCGTCAGCATACGAGAAAAAGCATTGAGGTCAGCTTCGGTTTT
>NZ_ACCB01000107.1 GCF_000173735.1 Yersinia aldovae ATCC 35236
TGAAGTAGTTGATGCCAAGCTTCCAGGAAAAGCCTCTAAGCATCAGGTAACATTAAATCGTACCCCAAACCGACACAGGTGGTCAGGTAGAGAATACTCAGGCGCTTGAGAGAACTCGGGTGAAGGAACTAGGCAAAATGGTGCCGTAACTTCGGGAGAAGGCACGCTGGCGTTAGGTAATGGGACTTGCTCCCGGCGCCGAAGCCAGTCGCAGATACCAGCTGGCTGCAACTGTTTAATAAAAACACAGCACTGTGCAAACACGAAAGTGGACGTATACGGTGTGACGCCTGCCCGGTGCTGGAAGGTTAATTGATGGGGTCAGCCGCAAGGCGAAGCTCTTGATCGAAGCCCCAGTAAACGGCGGCCGTAACTATAACGGTCCTAAGGTAGCGAAATTCCTTGTCGGGTAAGTTCCGACCTGCACGAATGGCGTAATGATGGCCAGGCTGTCTCCACCCGAGACTCAGTGAAATTGAACTCGCTGTGAAGATGCAGTGTACCCGCGGCAAGACGGAAAGACCCCGTGAACCTTTACTATAGCTTGACACTGAACATTGAGCCTTGATGTGTAGGATAGGTGGGAGGCATCGAAGTGTGGACGCCAGTCTGCATGGAGCCAACCTTGAAATACCACCCTTTAATGTTTGATGTTCTAACTCGGCCCC
>NZ_ACCB01000106.1 GCF_000173735.1 Yersinia aldovae ATCC 35236
CTATTGAATATTGATACCACCAATAACGCGTTCAATTTTGGTGGCACCACCGGCACGGCATTTGCCGGTACGGTTGATATGAAGAACAGCCAATTTGCGCTGAATGGCAACAATACCAGCGCATTGACTAACGCCAAATTGGTTGCCTCCGCGGGCGACGCGATGTCGTGGAGTGGCAATCAGGCGATTGGCGATCTGACCCTCCATGGGGCCACCACCACATTCAATACCGGCAGTCTGATCACCACCGACACATTGGCGGTGACCGACAACAGTACCGTTCGCGTCGATCCAACGCTGAGTACCGGTGGCAATTTACTGGATCAGGATACCGGTAACTCATCTCAGTTAATCAACAGCAGCAATACGCTGTCAGCGGCAGAATTGGCGAAACTGGCTCTGGAAGACACCACCGGGAACAGTCTGGGCAGTGGCACCACTCAGAACGTTATTCAGGGGGGCAATACGGTCGCGCAGGCGCTGTATAACTATGCATTATCCGGAGACGGTGGTGGCCTGAGTGTCACCTCAATGCTGACCCAACTGGCGCTGGCGAGCGGGCAGAGCCTGACGCTGACCTCACAAGGTGCGCTCAATGCCGATAATACGCTGGTAGCGAAACTGACCGCAGCCGGTAATCTGATTATCGGTGCTGATAACACTGAAATAA
>NZ_ACCB01000105.1 GCF_000173735.1 Yersinia aldovae ATCC 35236
AATACAACAGAATCTGACCTTTGGGTACCACCAACGCCCTCAGGCGGCAAAATGCTTGCTTCAACGGATCACCTATGGGATGATCTGTGGCCTTTAGCTTTGGCCATTCCTCAAATTAGATAATTTAATGCCAATATCAAAACTCTGTATAAAAGCTGCGCTTCCACAAGTTTCCTTGGCCATACTAGGACTGATAATTACCTTAAGGGCATTCTTTCCTGGATTAGTCAGCGGAGACGCGTTTGATCAATACCAGCAAGGGACGAGCTTTATTTTCAACGATTGGCATCCTCCAATCATGAGTTTTATCTGGGCGATCACAAATGACTGGATACCTGGGCCATTTGGGATGTTGTTGCTCGAATGTCTTTTGTATTGGGGAGCTTTATTGCTCTTGTCTGTTTCTATCCCACAAGCCCACAGAAAACTCTCTATAGCAGTTATTGTTGTTGGCTTTATGCCGTTTACGATCGGTACACTCAGTCACATATGGAAAGATGTACTTCACGCAGTCATCTGGCTCTGCGCCGTAGGAGTTATTTGCGTGAGCGATTCTCGTGAGGAGGGAAGGCAGAAGAAACTATTGCTCCTAGCTGGTTTTTTACTACTTATCGGAAGCATGCTCCGCTTCAACGCAATATTTGGTCTATTGCCATTGGTCTGGTTGCTTTTCAATAAAAGTAAACTGTGCTCATGGAAAAAGTGGGTGATTATTTTTATTCTTTTCCCTGCGTTTACTAATTTTTTTAAATG
>NZ_ACCB01000104.1 GCF_000173735.1 Yersinia aldovae ATCC 35236
TTGCTAACAATGGTTTTCCATTGCGGTAATTTTTCTGCTGTAAAAGAAACCTCAATAAGTGAGCCAATTTCCGGCATCACAAAAAGGGCCTCACACCTGTAATACCTTTTCTCCAACGGGAGCCAGACACAATCAAATATCACCGGCACCCGCCCGTTAACTTCCGCCCAGTAATAACCATTAATATTCTCATCAAACCAATAAGGCCAATAAAGATCATTTTTATCTGGCGGAGGGCCTCTATTTAATTTTTTGGTGGCTTTAACAAAAAACAACCCTAACTTATCGATATAAATAACCGGATCAAAGGTTCTATCATTTTGTTTTCTTAGAAAAAAATTACGCTTATAGGTGATATCAGTATCAGAACGTTTAAATGTTCTGACACTTATAATGAGTCCTTCATACTCAAGTCTTTGCTCATACCATAGATTCTGATCCCCCGGCTGCATATCCGGCCAACTGGCGATCATGGGTAAAGAGGTAAAATTGGCATCGCAGCCTTTTTTATTTTTAGTAAAGCCAGGCGTCCAGGAACTTTTCCCTTCATATTCCGCCCAGTAAATAATATATTCTTTAGGCACTTCCATAACATGCCCATTAAATTTACCGCAAACAAAACCGGGGCGGTTTTCGGCAAAACTGAGTGGTGACATTAGCAGAAAAGTCATTATCAATAATGTGACAAAATATCTCACTCGTGTTTTATCACATAACAAACCACTTATATTTATCTTAGGGAACATAATTACCTTCCTTAACGTTTAATATGCGATAAAAGAAATTGTTGAGTACTGCTAACAATGGCTCTCCATTGCGGTAATTTTTCTACTGTAAAAATCACTTCAACCAGTGAGCCTATTTCTGGCATCACAAAAAGGGCCTCACAGATATAATATCTTTTCTCTAACGGC
>NZ_ACCB01000103.1 GCF_000173735.1 Yersinia aldovae ATCC 35236
CTGTATCACTCGGATCAAGGTAGCCACTATACCAGCAGGAATTTCAGACAGTTACTATGGAGATATCAGATAAAGCAAAGCCTGAGTCGCCGGGGTAATTGCTGGGATAACAGCCCGATGTAACGGT
Organism: Yersinia aldovae ATCC 35236; assembly: GCF_000173735.1. GTDB lineage: Bacteria > Pseudomonadota > Gammaproteobacteria > Enterobacterales > Enterobacteriaceae > Yersinia > Yersinia aldovae. The sequence goes on from NZ_ACCB01000103.1 coordinate 128, forward strand.
TTTTTAGAAGTCTGAAAACGGAGTGGTGCCGGATAATGGCTACGCTAATTTTAGCGAAGCCAGCGCAGCAATAACGAATTACATTTTGGGATATTACAGTCAGCTCAGACCTCATCAATATAATGGTGGTCTGACACCAAATGAATCAGAACGATTATTCTGGAAAAACTCTAAAGCCGTGGCCAATTTTTGTTGACCATATATGGACACCCCGGGTGTTACAAGTACTGATTCGATACGGTTTGCGACCATATATCCGGCGTCATAAGTAGGTAAAGTTACCTGCGCCATGATGTTATCCGAACCCTGTTTCCTTATCACTACACCGGTATTTTATTACCCAGGTCAACTTCAGGCTGTTACAGGGACGGTAGCCGTTTTCTCATCAGTGCCTGCAAACTCAGTGAAACGTGTTTTCTTTAACGCTGTATTGCGTTAACTCGCAGAAAAAGCCTTATTCATATTAAAATCAACGCCATCGGTCAGTATTCGCCAGATGATTCTGGTCAGCTTATTCGCCAAAGCTACGGTGGTTTTCAGAAATCCTCGCCTGGCCTCGAGCCTCTTCAGCCAAAGACCCAGGTTGTCATCACGTTTTTTCACGCAGCGCATCACAGATCGCGCGCCATGGATGACTAATGTTCTCAGGCTGCGATTGCCATTTTTTGTCACAGAGGACAATCTTTGTTTTCCTCCTGAACTGTGCTGCCGGGGGACTAGGCCGCACCATGCGGATAATTCTCTGCCACTGGAGAACTGTACTGCATCCACTTCACTGATAAACGCTGCAGCTATAAGCGGGCCAACACCAGGGACTGTTAATAAATGGCGATATGCTGTTTGCTGTGAAGACAATGCAGCAATTTCTTTATCCAGATAGGTAACGCGTTCATTGAGCGCCTGCATAT
>NZ_ACCB01000102.1 GCF_000173735.1 Yersinia aldovae ATCC 35236
CTGTATCACTCGGATCAAGGTAGCCACTATACCAGCAGGAATTTCAGACAGTTACTATGGAGATATCAGATAAAGCAAAGCCTGAGTCGCCGGGGTAATTGCTGGGATAACAGCCCGATGTAACGGTTTTTTAGAAGTCTGAAAACGGAGTGGTGCCGGATAATGGCTACGCTAATTTTAGCGAAGCCAGCGCAGCAATAACGAATTACATTTTGGGATATTACAGTCAGCTCAGACCTCATCAATATAATGGTGGTCTGACACCAAATGAATCAGAACGATTATTCTGGAAAAACTCTAAAGCCGTGGCCAATTTTTGTTGACCATATATGGACACCCCGGGTGTTACAAGTACTGATTCGATACGGTTTGCGACCATATATCCGGCGTCATAAGTAGGTAAAGTTACCTGCGCCATGATGTTATCCGAACCCTGTTTCCTTATCACTACACCGGTATTTTATTACCCAGGTCAACTTCAGGCTGTTACAGGGACGGTAGCCGTTTTCTCATCAGTGCCTGCAAACTCAGTGAAACGTGTTTTCTTTAACGCTGTATTGCGTTAACTCGCAGAAAAAGCCTTATTCATATTAAAATCAACGCCATCGGTCAGTATTCGCCAGATGATTCTGGTCAGCTTATTCGCCAAAGCTACGGTGGTTTTCAGAAATCCTCGCCTGGCCTCGAGCCTCTTCAGCCAAAGACCCAGGTTGTCATCACGTTTTTTCACGCAGCGCATCACAGATCGCGCGCCATGGATGACTAATGTTCTCAGGCTGCGATTGCCATTTTTTGTCACAGAGGACAATCTTTGTTTTCCTCCTGAACTGTGCTGCCGGGGGACTAGGCCGCACCATGCGGATAATTCTCTGCCACTGGAGAACTGTACTGCATCCACTTCACTGATAAACGCTGCAGCTATAAGCGGGCCAACACCAGGGACTGTTAATAAATGGCGATATGCTGTTTGCTGTGAAGACAATGCAGCAATTTCTTTATCCAGATAGGTAACGCGTTCATTGAGCGCCTGCATAT
>NZ_ACCB01000101.1 GCF_000173735.1 Yersinia aldovae ATCC 35236
GAGAGCGTTCATAATTCTGTGTCACGTTAAAAAATCATTACAACGTAATCACTTTATCGAGGCGGCCTTCAAAATAAATCGCCAACTGGGACAATGTCAAATTCCAGCTCTGGATCGGCATTGTCCATTTTTCCTGCGCATTCATTAATCCCAGATACAGTAATTTCAACAGACTGTTTTCATTCGGGAACGCGCCTTTCGTTTTTGTTAGTTTTCTGAACTGCCGATGCACCGATTCAATGGCGTTTGTCGTGTAAATGACCTTGCGGATCGTTGCCGGATATCGGAAGTAACACGACAGATTGGCCCATTTTCTCCGCCACGACTGAAGTACCACTGGATATTGTTGGCCCCATTTTTCTTCCAGTTCGTCCAGTGCGATTTCCGCTGCCTCTTTTGATACCGCACGATAAACTGGTTTTAAATCAGCCATAAACGCCTTGTGATGCTTCGATGCGACATATTTTATCGAGTTACGGATCTGGTGGATGACGCACAACTGAACTTCTGTATCGGGGTAAATGCTGTTTATCGCTTCCGGGAACCCTGTCAGACCATCCACACAGGCAATCAGAATATCGTTCACACCACGATTTTGTAGATCGGCCAGTACCGACAGCCAGAAATTAGCGCCTTCACTTTCAGACAGATACAGGCCCAGTATCTCTTTTTTGCCCTCCAGATTCAGGGCGAGAACAGTGTAGACCGCTTTGCTCTGATAACGCCCGTCTTCGCGGATTTTATAGTGGATAGCATCCAACCAGACGAAGGGGTATACCGCTTCCAGCGGGCGTTGTTGCCACTGTTTCAGCTCAGGAATAACTTTATCGGTGACCGCGCTGATGGTGGCACTGGACACGCTGAAAGCATATAAATCCTCAATTTCCTGGCTGATATCTTTATAGCTCATGCCAAGTGCGAACATACGGATGATCTTGCGCTCGATCTCATCGGAAAGTGTGGTCTGGTGCTTCTTCACCAACTGAGGTTCAAAAGTACCATTGCGATCGCGGGGCGTGGCCAGTTCAAAGCTGCCAGTGGGTGTTTTAACGGTCTTTTTGCCTGAGCCGTTTTTACGGTTGGCTTCAACGTCCTGAACCAGATGTGAATCGAGTTCAGCAGCTAATGCAGCTTCGGTTAACTGTTTGATTAATGG
>NZ_ACCB01000100.1 GCF_000173735.1 Yersinia aldovae ATCC 35236
GAGAGCGTTCATAATTCTGTGTCACGTTAAAAAATCATTACAACGTAATCACTTTATCGAGGCGGCCTTCAAAATAAATCGCCAACTGGGACAATGTCAAATTCCAGCTCTGGATCGGCATTGTCCATTTTTCCTGCGCATTCATTAATCCCAGATACAGTAATTTCAACAGACTGTTTTCATTCGGGAACGCGCCTTTCGTTTTTGTTAGTTTTCTGAACTGCCGATGCACCGATTCAATGGCGTTTGTCGTGTAAATGACCTTGCGGATCGTTGCCGGATATCGGAAGTAACACGACAGATTGGCCCATTTTCTCCGCCACGACTGAAGTACCACTGGATATTGTTGGCCCCATTTTTCTTCCAGTTCGTCCAGTGCGATTTCCGCTGCCTCTTTTGATACCGCACGATAAACTGGTTTTAAATCAGCCATAAACGCCTTGTGATGCTTCGATGCGACATATTTTATCGAGTTACGGATCTGGTGGATGACGCACAACTGAACTTCTGTATCGGGGTAAATGCTGTTTATCGCTTCCGGGAACCCTGTCAGACCATCCACACAGGCAATCAGAATATCGTTCACACCACGATTTTGTAGATCGGCCAGTACCGACAGCCAGAAATTAGCGCCTTCACTTTCAGACAGATACAGGCCCAGTATCTCTTTTTTGCCCTCCAGATTCAGGGCGAGAACAGTGTAGACCGCTTTGCTCTGATAACGCCCGTCTTCGCGGATTTTATAGTGGATAGCATCCAACCAGACGAAGGGGTATACCGCTTCCAGCGGGCGTTGTTGCCACTGTTTCAGCTCAGGAATAACTTTATCGGTGACCGCGCTGATGGTGGCACTGGACACGCTGAAAGCATATAAATCCTCAATTTCCTGGCTGATATCTTTATAGCTCATGCCAAGTGCGAACATACGGATGATCTTGCGCTCGATCTCATCGGAAAGTGTGGTCTGGTGCTTCTTCACCAACTGAGGTTCAAAAGTACCATTGCGATCGCGGGGCGTGGCCAGTTCAAAGCTGCCAGTGGGTGTTTTAACGGTCTTTTTGCCTGAGCCGTTTTTACGGTTGGCTTCAACGTCCTGAACCAGATGTGAATCGAGTTCAGCAGCTAATGCAGCTTCGGTTAACTGTTTGATTAATGG
>NZ_ACCB01000099.1 GCF_000173735.1 Yersinia aldovae ATCC 35236
GTCCACTCCCCGTTATCTGAGACAGTCCTGATTAGAGTTTTCTAGCTGTTTTCGGTATGTCTCCGGGGGAAGATGCCCCAGACTTTCATGTGTACGATTCAGGTTATAATCCTGTTGCCAGAACCAAGCCATTTCTCTGACTTGGCTTAATGATTCAAACAAGTAAGCATTCAAAAACTCCCGACGAAATGAGCCATTAAAACGCTCAATAAATCCGTTTTGTTGTGGTTTACCCGGCTGAATATGGCACAGTGTAATGTGATTATATTCGCAGTAATTCAATAAGTTAACTGATATCAGTTCTGGGCCATTATCAACTCTGAGTTGCTGAGGTAACCCACGTTCTTTTTTCAGTCGATCAAGTACACGGATAACCCGGTCTGTCGGTAAAGAAGTATCAACTTCAATGGCCAGACATTCACGCGTTCCTTCGTCAATTATATTTAGTGTTCTGAACCGCTTACCGCAGTAAAGAGCATCATGCATAAAGTCCAGTGCCCACTGAATATCAGGCAGATTCACAATTGATAACGGCTTATTCTCACGTTTTGGCAGCGTTTTTTTGATCCTGCGTTTAAGGTTTAAACCTAACCGGCAATACACACGATAAACACGTTTATGGTTGAAGATAAACCCTTTAAATCTGAGACGATAATAGCATTTCCAGAAACCAGCCTGAGGCGACTCAGACAACACAGCCTGAATGGCATCGATAACGACCTTATCTTTTTCTCGCCAGTCAGTACCGCGCCGATAAAAAGAGGCCCGCGATAAAGAGGTCAGTTTGCAAGCTGTAATAACCGACAGGCCTGAAGCCGTTAATAATCCGGCACAGGACTTTTTCTCGGTTATTACCAACCCTTTTTTGCAAAAAGCTCCTTCATGGCATGATTTTCAAGACTGACTTCAGCAAACAATTTTTTGAGACGAGTATTTTCCTCTTCAAGCTCTTTTAATCGTTTAACATCATTAGCTTCCATCCCACCATACTTAGATTTCCAATTGTAGTAGGTGGCACTGCTAATTCCGTTCTGACGGCAAATTTCTTCAACTTTTATACCTGAATCAGCCAGTTTCAGGATATTAACGATCTGAGTTTCAGTAAAGCGTGCTTTTTTCATTTTGACCTCTGCAAAGGTAAAGGCAGAAAATCTAATTATAGCTGTCTCATTTTAGGGGGAGTGGAC
>NZ_ACCB01000098.1 GCF_000173735.1 Yersinia aldovae ATCC 35236
GTCCACTCCCCGTTATCTGAGACAGTCCTGATTAGAGTTTTCTAGCTGTTTTCGGTATGTCTCCGGGGGAAGATGCCCCAGACTTTCATGTGTACGATTCAGGTTATAATCCTGTTGCCAGAACCAAGCCATTTCTCTGACTTGGCTTAATGATTCAAACAAGTAAGCATTCAAAAACTCCCGACGAAATGAGCCATTAAAACGCTCAATAAATCCGTTTTGTTGTGGTTTACCCGGCTGAATATGGCACAGTGTAATGTGATTATATTCGCAGTAATTCAATAAGTTAACTGATATCAGTTCTGGGCCATTATCAACTCTGAGTTGCTGAGGTAACCCACGTTCTTTTTTCAGTCGATCAAGTACACGGATAACCCGGTCTGTCGGTAAAGAAGTATCAACTTCAATGGCCAGACATTCACGCGTTCCTTCGTCAATTATATTTAGTGTTCTGAACCGCTTACCGCAGTAAAGAGCATCATGCATAAAGTCCAGTGCCCACTGAATATCAGGCAGATTCACAATTGATAACGGCTTATTCTCACGTTTTGGCAGCGTTTTTTTGATCCTGCGTTTAAGGTTTAAACCTAACCGGCAATACACACGATAAACACGTTTATGGTTGAAGATAAACCCTTTAAATCTGAGACGATAATAGCATTTCCAGAAACCAGCCTGAGGCGACTCAGACAACACAGCCTGAATGGCATCGATAACGACCTTATCTTTTTCTCGCCAGTCAGTACCGCGCCGATAAAAAGAGGCCCGCGATAAAGAGGTCAGTTTGCAAGCTGTAATAACCGACAGGCCTGAAGCCGTTAATAATCCGGCACAGGACTTTTTCTCGGTTATTACCAACCCTTTTTTGCAAAAAGCTCCTTCATGGCATGATTTTCAAGACTGACTTCAGCAAACAATTTTTTGAGACGAGTATTTTCCTCTTCAAGCTCTTTTAATCGTTTAACATCATTAGCTTCCATCCCACCATACTTAGATTTCCAATTGTAGTAGGTGGCACTGCTAATTCCGTTCTGACGGCAAATTTCTTCAACTTTTATACCTGAATCAGCCAGTTTCAGGATATTAACGATCTGAGTTTCAGTAAAGCGTGCTTTTTTCATTTTGACCTCTGCAAAGGTAAAGGCAGAAAATCTAATTATAGCTGTCTCATTTTAGGGGGAGTGGAC
>NZ_ACCB01000097.1 GCF_000173735.1 Yersinia aldovae ATCC 35236
GTCCACTCCCCGTTATCTGAGACAGTCCTGATTAGAGTTTTCTAGCTGTTTTCGGTATGTCTCCGGGGGAAGATGCCCCAGACTTTCATGTGTACGATTCAGGTTATAATCCTGTTGCCAGAACCAAGCCATTTCTCTGACTTGGCTTAATGATTCAAACAAGTAAGCATTCAAAAACTCCCGACGAAATGAGCCATTAAAACGCTCAATAAATCCGTTTTGTTGTGGTTTACCCGGCTGAATATGGCACAGTGTAATGTGATTATATTCGCAGTAATTCAATAAGTTAACTGATATCAGTTCTGGGCCATTATCAACTCTGAGTTGCTGAGGTAACCCACGTTCTTTTTTCAGTCGATCAAGTACACGGATAACCCGGTCTGTCGGTAAAGAAGTATCAACTTCAATGGCCAGACATTCACGCGTTCCTTCGTCAATTATATTTAGTGTTCTGAACCGCTTACCGCAGTAAAGAGCATCATGCATAAAGTCCAGTGCCCACTGAATATCAGGCAGATTCACAATTGATAACGGCTTATTCTCACGTTTTGGCAGCGTTTTTTTGATCCTGCGTTTAAGGTTTAAACCTAACCGGCAATACACACGATAAACACGTTTATGGTTGAAGATAAACCCTTTAAATCTGAGACGATAATAGCATTTCCAGAAACCAGCCTGAGGCGACTCAGACAACACAGCCTGAATGGCATCGATAACGACCTTATCTTTTTCTCGCCAGTCAGTACCGCGCCGATAAAAAGAGGCCCGCGATAAAGAGGTCAGTTTGCAAGCTGTAATAACCGACAGGCCTGAAGCCGTTAATAATCCGGCACAGGACTTTTTCTCGGTTATTACCAACCCTTTTTTGCAAAAAGCTCCTTCATGGCATGATTTTCAAGACTGACTTCAGCAAACAATTTTTTGAGACGAGTATTTTCCTCTTCAAGCTCTTTTAATCGTTTAACATCATTAGCTTCCATCCCACCATACTTAGATTTCCAATTGTAGTAGGTGGCACTGCTAATTCCGTTCTGACGGCAAATTTCTTCAACTTTTATACCTGAATCAGCCAGTTTCAGGATATTAACGATCTGAGTTTCAGTAAAGCGTGCTTTTTTCATTTTGACCTCTGCAAAGGTAAAGGCAGAAAATCTAATTATAGCTGTCTCATTTTAGGGGGAGTGGAC
>NZ_ACCB01000096.1 GCF_000173735.1 Yersinia aldovae ATCC 35236
GTCCACTCCCCGTTATCTGAGACAGTCCTGATTAGAGTTTTCTAGCTGTTTTCGGTATGTCTCCGGGGGAAGATGCCCCAGACTTTCATGTGTACGATTCAGGTTATAATCCTGTTGCCAGAACCAAGCCATTTCTCTGACTTGGCTTAATGATTCAAACAAGTAAGCATTCAAAAACTCCCGACGAAATGAGCCATTAAAACGCTCAATAAATCCGTTTTGTTGTGGTTTACCCGGCTGAATATGGCACAGTGTAATGTGATTATATTCGCAGTAATTCAATAAGTTAACTGATATCAGTTCTGGGCCATTATCAACTCTGAGTTGCTGAGGTAACCCACGTTCTTTTTTCAGTCGATCAAGTACACGGATAACCCGGTCTGTCGGTAAAGAAGTATCAACTTCAATGGCCAGACATTCACGCGTTCCTTCGTCAATTATATTTAGTGTTCTGAACCGCTTACCGCAGTAAAGAGCATCATGCATAAAGTCCAGTGCCCACTGAATATCAGGCAGATTCACAATTGATAACGGCTTATTCTCACGTTTTGGCAGCGTTTTTTTGATCCTGCGTTTAAGGTTTAAACCTAACCGGCAATACACACGATAAACACGTTTATGGTTGAAGATAAACCCTTTAAATCTGAGACGATAATAGCATTTCCAGAAACCAGCCTGAGGCGACTCAGACAACACAGCCTGAATGGCATCGATAACGACCTTATCTTTTTCTCGCCAGTCAGTACCGCGCCGATAAAAAGAGGCCCGCGATAAAGAGGTCAGTTTGCAAGCTGTAATAACCGACAGGCCTGAAGCCGTTAATAATCCGGCACAGGACTTTTTCTCGGTTATTACCAACCCTTTTTTGCAAAAAGCTCCTTCATGGCATGATTTTCAAGACTGACTTCAGCAAACAATTTTTTGAGACGAGTATTTTCCTCTTCAAGCTCTTTTAATCGTTTAACATCATTAGCTTCCATCCCACCATACTTAGATTTCCAATTGTAGTAGGTGGCACTGCTAATTCCGTTCTGACGGCAAATTTCTTCAACTTTTATACCTGAATCAGCCAGTTTCAGGATATTAACGATCTGAGTTTCAGTAAAGCGTGCTTTTTTCATTTTGACCTCTGCAAAGGTAAAGGCAGAAAATCTAATTATAGCTGTCTCATTTTAGGGGGAGTGGAC
>NZ_ACCB01000095.1 GCF_000173735.1 Yersinia aldovae ATCC 35236
GTCCACTCCCCGTTATCTGAGACAGTCCTGATTAGAGTTTTCTAGCTGTTTTCGGTATGTCTCCGGGGGAAGATGCCCCAGACTTTCATGTGTACGATTCAGGTTATAATCCTGTTGCCAGAACCAAGCCATTTCTCTGACTTGGCTTAATGATTCAAACAAGTAAGCATTCAAAAACTCCCGACGAAATGAGCCATTAAAACGCTCAATAAATCCGTTTTGTTGTGGTTTACCCGGCTGAATATGGCACAGTGTAATGTGATTATATTCGCAGTAATTCAATAAGTTAACTGATATCAGTTCTGGGCCATTATCAACTCTGAGTTGCTGAGGTAACCCACGTTCTTTTTTCAGTCGATCAAGTACACGGATAACCCGGTCTGTCGGTAAAGAAGTATCAACTTCAATGGCCAGACATTCACGCGTTCCTTCGTCAATTATATTTAGTGTTCTGAACCGCTTACCGCAGTAAAGAGCATCATGCATAAAGTCCAGTGCCCACTGAATATCAGGCAGATTCACAATTGATAACGGCTTATTCTCACGTTTTGGCAGCGTTTTTTTGATCCTGCGTTTAAGGTTTAAACCTAACCGGCAATACACACGATAAACACGTTTATGGTTGAAGATAAACCCTTTAAATCTGAGACGATAATAGCATTTCCAGAAACCAGCCTGAGGCGACTCAGACAACACAGCCTGAATGGCATCGATAACGACCTTATCTTTTTCTCGCCAGTCAGTACCGCGCCGATAAAAAGAGGCCCGCGATAAAGAGGTCAGTTTGCAAGCTGTAATAACCGACAGGCCTGAAGCCGTTAATAATCCGGCACAGGACTTTTTCTCGGTTATTACCAACCCTTTTTTGCAAAAAGCTCCTTCATGGCATGATTTTCAAGACTGACTTCAGCAAACAATTTTTTGAGACGAGTATTTTCCTCTTCAAGCTCTTTTAATCGTTTAACATCATTAGCTTCCATCCCACCATACTTAGATTTCCAATTGTAGTAGGTGGCACTGCTAATTCCGTTCTGACGGCAAATTTCTTCAACTTTTATACCTGAATCAGCCAGTTTCAGGATATTAACGATCTGAGTTTCAGTAAAGCGTGCTTTTTTCATTTTGACCTCTGCAAAGGTAAAGGCAGAAAATCTAATTATAGCTGTCTCATTTTAGGGGGAGTGGAC
>NZ_ACCB01000094.1 GCF_000173735.1 Yersinia aldovae ATCC 35236
CATGATGAATCATTTTATTATAGATCCGGTTGCCTGTACGCCAGCGTCTGGATGGGAGAAAGGACAGGTCGAGCGCCAAGTAAGAACATTACGGAACAACTGTTTGAACCGACCCTGGCTTTTAATAGCATTGATGAGTTAAACAGTTTTCTATTGGACCAATGTCATCAGATCATCCAAACCGCCACACACCCGGAAGACAGAAGCAAAGTCATTAACGCGTTATTTTGTGCAGAGAAAACCCAGCTGGCTCCTTATTTCCCTTATACGGGAGGGCAATTTGCAATAGTCCATATCAACTCCTTATCCTTATTCTGTTTTGATGGGCATAAATACAGCGTTCCCAATGATTTAGCGGGTAAGAAAGTGACATTAAAAACGACTGCAACAGAAATTAAAATTATTGTCGATAGCGAGTGTGTTGCTCAACATCAACGCAGTTTCGTTAAAAACCAGACAACCTATAATCCCTGGCATTATCTGTCCACATTAAAAAGAAAACCGGGCGCCCTGAGAAACGGTGAACCTTTTATTAATTGGGATTTACCTAAACCGGTTAAAGAACTCCAGCAACATCTACTCAAGCGTCCGAAAGGTGATCGCGCTATGGTGCAGTTACTGTCTTTAATTGCTGATTATGGTGAAGATTTAGGCGTGACCGCGGCAGCCATAACGTTAGACGAAGGGGTACCTACAGTGGAGGCAGTACTTAATATTATTCACCGACTCACTGAACCCGTAATACCTACGTTTAAAATAAATGATATTCCACTGAACATCCCACCCCAGGCTAATTGTCAGCGTTACAACACGTTATTAAAAGGGGTACCAAATGGAACGGCATGACTGTATTGAAATACTTAAACAATTAAAGCTTACAGCCATGGCTGAAAGCTTTGATGACGTAGTTATTGATGGTATACGCCGTAAGCGTTCTACGATGGATATTATTGGAAATTTATTAACCACAGAGCAAACACAAAGACATATCCGCAGTATTGGCTACCGTATTAATCAAGCTAGGTTCCCACAGCATAAAACACTGTCTGACTTTGAGTTTGAACAAAGCCCATTAAATAAACCCAGTATTGAACTTCTGAATGACTGTGATTACATCAGAGAAAAACGTAATCTTATATTTTTTGGTGGTCCTGGTACAGGTAAAACGCATTTAGCCACGGCTTTAGGGATAACCGCTGCCACCAATGGGTTTAAAGTTT
>NZ_ACCB01000093.1 GCF_000173735.1 Yersinia aldovae ATCC 35236
CTTCCTGCTGCAAATGTTGGTGCCACCTCCACCGGTAGCAGGGCAAACGCCACAAAGTGAAGCCAATGCTGCGATAGCGCAAAAGCTGGATACAGCGGTGAAAGAATTTGGCAGTGATGTTGTGACAAAATGCCTCTCTGGTAGTGATTGCCCAATGGCTGCGCAAGTTGCAATATTGGCTATCCAGGCAATGATGGGGCAAGGAGAAAATGGCCCTTCTAATACTGGTGGTGACCAGATAGCTGAGTCAGGCTCAACCAACACGGGCGGAGATCAAATAGCAGATAATTCACCAAGTCATACAGGTAATGACCAATCTACAGGTCAGGCGATTACTGATACTGGTAATACGGATGGCAAGCCGGATACGGGTGGAAATACGACAGTAACGCCGATCCCAGAGCAGAATAAAGATGATTTGGCTTATCTGGCAGATAATAGTACGTATGTACCTAGCCCAAAACATGCAACCGGGGGTTGGGGGAACACCAATGGACTTAAGTGACTCAAAAGCACAAGAGGTTCTAAATAACTCAATCCAAGGTGGCAAACAACAATATGGTATTAGTGATGGTAAAGTATATGAGTTTCAACCAGATAATGCTGGTGGTTGGCATGGATATCCAATACCGGGAACAGAAGCACCACCCAAAGTATTACGTGAGTTTCTTGCTCGTGGCGATATTAGTAAGGCTGAATATAATAAATTGATCAAGGGAAAATAATGAATAGATTAAGATTCAGTTTACTTAAAGGTTCATTGCAGGATGAATATCAATTAGTTGATATATCAATAAAAAATGAGACTAACTCAACATCTATTTTCTGTGGAAATATCAATCTACCCAGATTTATTGAATGGCTATTTGATAATGAATACGAAATTAAAACATCAGAATTGCCGATAAATACCACAGATAGTGGCTCCTTGGCTTATAAAATTTGGCACTTCTATGAAAGTGAAGAAATAGAAAATGATATTATAGCTGATGCAATGTTTGACTATCGAGCAAGCCATTGCCTTCGATTTGCGGCACGAGGAACTGATTTCCCTGAGATTTATATTGGAAAGTTAGGCTGTAAACATGAAATATCTATGTTCACTAGTAATGACTCATGGCAGTACTTTATTGATATATTGGATTTTTATGAAAGTATAACCGTCCTTACTGATAAGAAGTAAAAATGTCGATGACCTGAGCCGCGACACCGACAATGCCAACGGCAGCATCGGCCCGATATTTGATAAAGAGAAAGAGCAAAACCGGCTCAAAGAAGCACAGCTGATTGGTGAGATTGGTGGCC
>NZ_ACCB01000092.1 GCF_000173735.1 Yersinia aldovae ATCC 35236
CGATGGCGGCTCACTCGGGCCATCGTCTTTGTCGGTAATATTCCTGATTGCGTTCAACGTCAAAAGCCAATTCAAAACCATACTTTTGGGGTTTTGATTTTCTCTTTTGACTTTAAAAGCACATTTGAGCAGCCGAGTGCAGTAGGACGCGAGGCATGGATGCCGAGCGAGCCGTGCTTGAGCAGGAGGCGACAACACTGCGTAGCAGTTTTGAACAACGCTTGCGTTGGCCCGAAGGGTTGCCTCGAAGAGGCTATAATCACGGCGGTCCGTCAGCGAAATGATGAATGAGGGAATCCACGAAGTGGACAAGCGATACGTGCGCAAGCGCAGGGGATCCAAGGGGGTTACGCGCTTGTAACCCCTTTGGCGGTTGAGGCACCCAATGGCAAGGTGATCACCGCAATCATGTCAACCAAACATGATCACAAAGCAGCTAACAACCGGACTAATTATCTAATCCAAAATTAACCGAACCACATCCCATTCATCCTTTATCTCTTAAAAATAAAAACTAAATTTTTAATCACATTACTTGCATATAAATTCATAAAATGGCAATGTAATCCACATCATTCATCCAAATAAATTGCGATGAAGCATCATCAGACATAATAAAATCAATAACTAATAACACATTCAAATAAAAAATTCAGACAGGAGTTTACGCATGAAAAAGTTACTATTGGCGACCTTTTTAAGTGGCATGGTTTTCAGCGCAACTGCCGCAGAGACGATTCGTTTTGCTGCCTCAGCTACCTATCCGCCATTTGAATTTATGGATGCCAATAACGAAATTGTTGGTTTTGATATGGATCTGGCAAAAGCATTATGTAAGCAAATGGACGCTAACTGTACGTTCACTAATCAGGCCTTTGATAGCCTGATCCCGGCGCTTAAATTTAAACGTTATGATGCGGTTATCTCTGGCATGGACATCACGCCGGAGCGTAGTAAGCAAGTGACATTCACCCAGCCTTACTATGCAAACTCTGCGATTGTGATTGCGCCGAAGGGCAAATTCAGCTCTTTTGCTGATCTGAAAGGCAAGAAGATCGGCATGGAAAATGGCACCACACATCAGAAGTATTTGCAGGATTTGCATCCTGAAATCAAAACCGTGGCTTATGACAGTTACCAGAATGCCATTATTGACTTGAAAAATGGACGTATCGACGGGGTGTTTGGTGATACAGCCGTTGTGAATGAGTGGCTGAAAACCAATCCAGATCTGGCATCAGTTGGCAAACATGTGACCGATCCGCAATACTTCGGCACCGGCCTTGGCATTGCCGTACGCCCGGATAATAGTGCCTTGCTGGAAAAACTGAATAAAGCCATTGATGCCATTAAAGCTGACGGGACATACAAAACCATCAATGATAAGTGGTTCCCTCAGTAATACCCTTTGTACTTTCGCCCTAGACTACAGCTTCAAGGGTAAAGGGTATACCC
>NZ_ACCB01000091.1 GCF_000173735.1 Yersinia aldovae ATCC 35236
GGCGGGTGGCAATAATCCGTATGGGTATGTGCATAACCCGCTGGGGTGGGTGGATCCGCTTGGGTTGGCAAAATGTGGCGTTGGTGAATATAAAGATGTTGGTGGCCATCACGTACATGCTAAAGCAGGGTTTAAAAATAACGCCAAGTATGATCCTAAAAAAGGATTTTCAATTAGCCAAGATTATATGGATAAGATGGGATTAGACCATCAGGCTATGACCTCATATCAAAGACAGGCGTTCAAAAATCTTTATAATAGTGGGCGTTCTAATTCTTTTAGCGAACACACGAAAATAGCAGTCAATGCATTAGAGGCAGGGGGCGCAACAACACAGCAAGCAAGAGACCTTGTTGCTCAATCATTATGGAATTTACGTTCTCAAGGTGCACTTTCCCCCTCAAATATTCCTTGGTATCAATAGGGTGTAACTATGACGAATAAAGAGATTTTGGATGAGTTTGGTTGTGCCGTTATGCATATGGTTCGTGATCGTTCCATTGATAGATTTGATAAAATCCAGTCAGGGACGTTAAAATCACAAAGAGCTTTAGAACTACATAATTTATTATCAACGTTTGATGATAAGCAGAAAGATGTAATTAAAGATTTAATTACTGAGTGCATTGATAATACTATATTTAATTTTCTTTTTATGTTTGAAGAAGATGAAGATAAAAAAATATTAATGTCAGATGTTAATGTTATAGAAGTAAGTGACGGGTTATCAGGTGAGTTGTTTACAGAAGATGGATGGATAAGTCGATACAGTAATAAAAAATAATATAAAAGCCCGTAAAGATCCTCTCTGGATTTTTACGGCTATTTTTATCTATTGTTACGCAGATATATTATTCTGCTGAACTTGAATAACCACCTGACCGTGCATCACGCTGATCGCCAGCGGTTGCCCGGCCCGGCCGCTCTGCGTCAGTCATTCCCCCGCCAGATACAGTTCGCCGTTATCCTGTCGCCAGTCCGTGCCAATATGGGGGGAGCGCCCACCTCCAATAATAGCCGCCCAATATCTTCTTCATTAGAGACTAATATTACTATCCGTCCGTTCTGACTTGGTTATATTTTAATTTTATTATCATATAGTTTGGTGAATATTATCACGTTGTATTAACGTCTAATATTTTATAAAACCACTTACCAACCTTCATCTGGATCATTGCACAATATGGCGTTGGCAAGAATATACGTAATGTATACGGTAGTTTTGATTTATTCGTTGGCCGACGCATTTGGGCGGCGAATTCGGAAATTGCGGTTGGTCAGCAACGCGCCAGCCATTTCAACTCAAGGTGATGAACCGACGGCATCAGAGAAAACCGGCCAGGTGGGTTATGAATACCTGTGGAGTGGCGATCAGCTGATAGAAGAAGTGCCGATCTATGCTGATGGCACGGCGGCTTACGATCAAAGTATTCACTGGTTATATGCACCGGGGGCATTAACGCCA
>NZ_ACCB01000090.1 GCF_000173735.1 Yersinia aldovae ATCC 35236
CTCATATCCGGTATTTGATTAACACCCGTTCCCACACCCCGCTTGGCCACTTCTTTTAACCCAAGGTTTGCGAGAGTGGCCGCGACCGCCGTCGCACCCGCACTTTTAATCTCAGACAGGTTATTACCCGACTGCAAAAACAACTTTTTCAGTGCGGCCAGTACCTGAGCACGATTCGTTTTATTCAGGATGATGCTGGCAGCCTCAACAATACCCGCCAACTCTTCCTGCACAGCATCAAAGTAATCATCATCTAAAGCCGTGGCTGGCACGCCGGTTTGTGGGTTGCCGCGGGTAAAACCGTTCTTGCCCGCGCCAAATTTATCAATTTGAGCGGAGGGGGTATCAATGCGATGCATAAAGGGTTACTCCGGGTAACCGGTAATCACCCGGTCAGTGCCGATCAGCACGGTCACTGAATCGCCCTTTTTTACTCGCGGTTGAAGATGTCCGGCCTCTTCACTGCCGGGCCATTGGCGGGTATAATGTGGTCAACCGTAGTACCTGACACTACCAGACCTTCACGCAAGCACTGTTGGCACAGCCCTTTGTCTCTGGCCTTTATCAGTGGCGTCAACTTATCCCAGTTAGCACCATAGCCACGCTCATGCCTGGTCTTACCCTGCTGGTGGTTCTCCCATCCGGTATTCTGATGTTCAGGACAATAACCAGAACTGTGAATCGTGGTGTTGCGGCACCCATGTTTACGGCAGGCTCGCGGTATTCTGGGTGGCATGGGGTTACTCCAAAAGAAAAGCCACCGGCTTATAGGGCCAATGACTTAGATATAAAAACCGCCCGTAGGCTGCTTGATAATAATATTTAACACATAAAATGTGACGCCCAATATAGGGAATCGTCGTACTATTTAATTATTAGTGCATCCGCCGTTAGCTTAACGGTGTCCATGTTCAGGAGTGTCAACATCTGGCCCCGTTGCGGAATTATTACAATTAGCCGAAATCTTAACCTGAAAAAATATAAATCTCAATGCGAAAAAAGATAGCTAATTAGTAAGTCATCATTGGTTTAATTATTGTTTAATCACTTATTGTAAAATAAAGACTAACTAAACATGTAAAGGAACCTTTTCATTTGAAAATTTCAATCATTGCAGCAACCGTTATATTCAGTGCCATTTTAAGTGGATGTTCAGTACAAAATGACAAAACACAGCTTCACGGCATAGGCTTGACATATCAATCAGATATCAAAAAGCTAGATAACGGCGACTACTTCACAGAAGTTGAGGCTGCCCCTGCAGCAGGTCGAACTAAAGGTGCTATTGGCACAGCCAGCAAAAAAGCGTCAGATTTTTGTAGGACACAAAATAAAGCCATGAAAGAAGTGAAAACTGAGATAGATACTCATCTACTCGTTAATGGCGTTGCTCGTCTGACCTTCCAGTGCGTATAAATATCCGTAAGGGTTATTAATTTTATCAAGAGAGCCGTGTGAAAGTGGCTCTCAATTTTTAACTAATTGATTTGTATTCAAAGCGTAATTTTGCGCCGGTCATGTCGCCTGATGATTCAACTGCCACGATGCCCACAGTCCCGCTATCCCTATCAGGTTGATTCGATTCGCTTGATTCTGTCATACAACAAAACGACTAATTCCGAGTAAAACTGATATGACTGAATAGCCATAAAATGAACTCAGCAACCCTCTGACT
>NZ_ACCB01000089.1 GCF_000173735.1 Yersinia aldovae ATCC 35236
AATATGAATAGTGTTGAATCTTTTGGTAACAGCCAGGTCATGAATAGGTTGTGGGATGATGAAGAGATCAAAAACGTTGATATCTCTTTCCATCATCAGAACCCCGGTGACCAGCACTATGGTGATGTTTAGATAAAGAATAAAATGTACTGCGTGAGCAATGAATCGGGTGATTCCAGTGGTGTTAATCTCTTCCGGTTTTTCTGACACAAAGTAGAAATACAACCGAATGATGAACACAGGGATCAACAGCGTTGTTAGCGAAACATTGATAAACCCGGTTAACGTCTTCAGTTCAGGAGATACATTGAATAATCCGACGTAAAACCCGGAAATTGTGGCCCAAATGATAACCAATGCAGAAACCCAGTGTAAGATCACTTGCTGCCAAGAATATTTTTTTTTCATTTTTATTTCCGATTAAAAAAATGCCCTATACAAGCGGCAAACGAGGCGTTAACTATTGAGTACGTATTAACTAAGTTAAATTTATTGGTGCAAGCTATAAATGAATAATGTTAGAGGGTGTTATTCAATGCTGCTTACTCTGCCGTACTTCAAATACAGTTTAACCAAGTTGGTTATAGAATTGAATTAGGTGGACTCTCCAATTGTTGTGGGAGTTATCCTAGAATTAACGTATTTTTCTAAATGACCAATGTCATCTTGATAATATGTAGAGCGGGGAATGAAAATATTGTTATTTTTAGAGCTAATTAACCCTATTCTGGATAGATATTATTTAGGTTGAATTATGAGCTGTTGAGGAATTAAATAGTTCTAAATACACTCCGGCCATCTTTAAAGTTACAACGGTGTTAATCGCGTTCATGACTTGGCCGAACCATGAACCGTGCTTCTACGAGGTTGTGGCTTGCCGCGGCCCTACATTTTGAAATCTATTGCGATATAAAGGCTCGATATGAATCAGCAATATGCCCTGAGTGTGCCACCCAGACAGAATAATTGCTTTCATTTTTCGAACCCCGGCAGTGACTCCGGGGGAATTTATTTTTTTATGTCACTGTTCTTGAGCAGTGCATAAAACTGATCGAGTGTTTGTTGCAGATGATGCAGGCTGTCAGCGTTTTCAAGGGCCTCACATAGGGCGACCTGTTCAGGTGTGCCAAAGAGTTGACACAATCCCAGCATTTTATGGCCGATTTTCTGTGCGGCACCAAGATCACCCTCTTTTA
This sequence comes from Yersinia aldovae ATCC 35236, assembly GCF_000173735.1. Lineage (GTDB taxonomy): Bacteria > Pseudomonadota > Gammaproteobacteria > Enterobacterales > Enterobacteriaceae > Yersinia > Yersinia aldovae. Next base: position 1,197 of record NZ_ACCB01000089.1, read on the forward strand.
TAAGCGCTTCAATATGGCCAAGATAATCACGTACACTGGCGTAAAATCGTGCGCTGAAGGTGGTGTCAGTCATGTTTTCTTTCCTCAGAAGTGAAATAGTCACGTATCAACTGCTGCCATTGTTCGCGTGCAATGGGTTTTTGCAGCAGGTAATCCATGCCGACTTCGCGCGCACGCTGCGCATCTTCTGCTTTCAATGAGGCAGACTGACCGATAATCAGTATCGGCTCCGAGGTATCCTGCATCAGTTTTCTCAGGTGGCGAACCAGTTCAAAACCGTCGCTCTCATCCAACCGGCAGTCGGTAATAATAATAGTATGTTGGTGCTGCAACCAGCTCTGATAAGCCTGTTGAGTGTTCGCTACGGCATCAACCTCAAAGCCCATACTGCTAAACAGCTCATGTTGAACTTCCAGCAGCAGTGGCTCATCCTCCACCATCAAAAGACGCCGTGACTCTGTAATAGCGCAGGGGGAATTCACCTCGGGAGTCTCATTGGTGCTCTCCAGCGATTGCT
>NZ_ACCB01000088.1 GCF_000173735.1 Yersinia aldovae ATCC 35236
TGCGCTGAGTGACATTGCGCAGGCACAATCGGAAGGCAAGACGCTGGAGCAAAAGGCCGCTGAGTACGTTGAGGCGGAGAACGAGCGTTATAAGAAAGAAAACTGTGGCGGGCTGAGTGCAGAAACCTGCTCAGCCAAAATGTACGATGAACGCAGGGAAGCGCTGAAAGGTACAACATCGTTTGGTGCTGATTTTGTGCCGGTTGTTGGCGATATCAAGAGCTTTGCGGAAGCTGATTCAGCTATAGGCTATCTGGCTGCGGTTGTCGGCCTGGTGCCTGGTCTGGGCGATGCGGCTGGCAAAGCGCTTAAGGCAGCAGAAACCGCGCTGAAGAAAGGTGATATTGGTGAGGCATCCCGGCTGATCAATCAGGCCAGTGATGAACTAACTGCTGCAACTCGTCCAAGTCATAGACAGTCTGAGATAGATGTAGGTGAAGGCCTCGGAGATGGTTGGCGTGAGCAAGTTACGTTTAAAGATGGAAAAGAAGTGCCTTATGGCACTAAAGGCAGCGTTCGTCCTGACTGGTGTCAGGGGAATGTTTGTAGTGTTGAGGTGAAGAATTATAACATTACGACAAATAGCAATGGCCTGATAAATAACATTTCAAAACAAGCTATTGATCGGCAGGCAAATCTGCCTGCTGGAATGCGTCAGGAGGTTGTAATCGATGTTCGTGGGCAAACAATTTCTGCGATCCAAGAAGATTCTATTATTAGAGGCATCGTTCAAAAGTCCAATGGAATAATTAAGCCCACAGATATCCAGTTTAAGAGGTAACGAGTATGAAACATGTTGGATTTATGGGAGGAAGCTCACTTGTAGAATTGGGTGACACCTCAGAAATGATTGATTTTTTGTAAGTTTTTTAGTGAAAAAATGGAGCGGTATGGAGACAGCGAATTATCAAACCGACTTTATAAAAATATATAAAACTCGAGCAGTTAGGGGCGTTAGCTCTAATAGTTAAAGAACTGAAAGTAAAGCTGTCTTCTGGTGAGGATAAGTATTTAGAATATTTATCAGGGATAGAGACGTGTATTGAATCTGCGGAACTTTTTTATAAAAGTTGGGGCATTTACCAACCCCTTAAAATCGCCGTAACCGACGTACCGTATTACATTGAAGATAAAAATCGTCCGTTAGAACAATACGATACATTAGGTCCTAACGAATCGCCATTCTGGTTACGTTAAGCAAAAAGATCCCAACCCTTGCGGTTGGGATCTTTTTATCTGTCACTTAGCCGTCAAATCCACTTCCCCACCGGCGGTCGTTTAGCCGTGATCACCTCAATAAACTCAAGGATCTGCCGCTGCTTACGGCCTGAAAGTTTAGTGACCTTCTTCAGCGTCTGCATGATCTCCGGCTCTGGCGGCGGTACAGGCAACGATTCCTGAGCGGTGAGTACCAGGCAACCGGGCATTACGCGGATCTTCAGTGGTGTACCGGTTGTAAACCCCGCATCTTCCAGCCAGTAACCTTTAAGCGTGATGGTCGGTGCGGGTTCGTGGGTCTGCCAGTCGCGGATGTAACCCACGGTATAACCTGCACAGCAATTATGACTCAGTGCAGGAACAAACCGGCATCTTCGCAGGCGCTGGCGGCTTTGATATCACCGTCGGCGAGCATACTCAGCTTGATGGCGCGGTGATTGCCAGCACTGCGGACCAGAGTAAAAACAGTCTGGATACCGGCACGCTCGGCTTCAGTGACATTGAAAATAAAGCCGATTTTAAAGCGGAACATCAAGGCGGTAGCCTGAGCAGCGGTGGCCCGGTGGGGTCTGACCTGCTGAGCAATCTGGGCGGCGTGGTGCTGTCGGGTCTGGGCAATGATGGGCACGCGGAAGGTACCACGCAGGCAGCGGTATCTGAGGGCAGCATCACTATTCGTGACACCGATAAACAACAGCAGAATGTCGAAGACCTGAGCCGCGACACCGACAATGCCAAT
>NZ_ACCB01000087.1 GCF_000173735.1 Yersinia aldovae ATCC 35236
ACCCCCACTTCCCACTTACCTATACACACTAAATGGGGGAAAGAGAGCAAACCCGCGTCAGGACTGGGCTGAGAGCACCGAGCCAAAACTCAGGTGGGGGAACAAGTGGGAGTCAGTTAAGTGGGGGAAATGTGGGGGAAGGATTTATTAAACCATGCTAAATACAAACGCACGACCACAACCACAGTAAACTTCTGCCATTAAGCTGGTAGCGACCAACAGTGGCAATTTGAGCAAGGGCTGAGTCTGCATTTTTGGATTAAATCACAGATCTTGATATTAGATTTAGCATAAAAAACTACTTAGTTAATGAGCCATCTAAACATTTCAAAGTTTCCAATGCCGTCTGACGAAAACAGTGATAAACCTCTTCCCATTCAACTCTGCTATTCTCAAATACCATTGGAACCACAAACTGCCCATAGCGCTCTTTAAAATAGGGGTTACTACCAATTTCGTCTAATCCCGCTTTAAGTTCATCTATAGCATTTGCTTCCAATTGCGGATGCTGGCATCCATAACGCTCAATATCTAGTTGAATCGTCTGTTGCACAAAAACTGATAGCTGACAAATATTTAAACCCAAGGCATCGACAATGCGATAATTATCGTAAATATGGCGAACCAACGATTCGTCATCTTTGCGGTCTACATTTCTCATAAATGCAGCCGTACGCCTCATCATGGCAACTATCTTTTCAGCTTGGGTGCTGATAATTGTTGTGCAAGGAAATGCAGATATTTCGCTCCCTTTTCCTGCCAACTCGTAGACAAAAGAACTAATATTTCTCAACTCAGCCGGTTCTAACAAATCTGATTCCATTAATTCCAGCTTGATGAAAGGTCTAAGACAAGGGACTTGAGTAAACTCTTGAGGGTATTGGATTTGAATATCATTATATCGATATTCATCCCGAGCTATTCTTGGATAGCTCTTATCGAACTTAAATAGCTCTGATACAATAATAATATCTGATATTTTTTCGATAATTTCCTTTCTCGCATTTTTACGTTGTGAACGCGAGAACTGGTTATCATCAAGAAAATCCGAATTGGGGATAAGTTTTATATCTACATCCTCAGACATCCGATTTAATTTAATACCTGATTTCGCCAGAGATGTTCCTCCAGCAAACACAAGTTGATGTGTCTCAAATATCAAAGGCTGTAATAGGCGAAGTAACTCAATAACATAATAATCTTTTTCAACGATAGATGTTGCACCGATCCCCAAGGCATCGGCAACATCTGCAAAAATCATTGATAATTTATCCATTCAATCTGCTATTCCCAACGGACAATGCACGTTTGAAGCGAGGCGACGTCTTGACTTGAGTGTAAGCAGGTACTTGCGTTGTTTCACCTTTTATATACTTAGTCGTGCTGGCATCCAATGTGTAATCAACATTCAAACGGTCAAGTGACTCAAGAATAACTGCGTCAGAACCGCCAGGAGAGGCAGGCATGATCTTACCAGTGATCGAGTTCTTACGCGCTTTGGTGTACAGTCCATACCCCACCCTAAGCAATAATCCTTCTTTCACTAGATTACGCAACACGCGACCAATCTGATCGTAATCAGCAATATCTTTGAAATCATCACGAGTAAACACGTAACGTTTAGAACGTTTTAATCTCGTTTGAATACGTTCTTTGATAGTCATCATCCACCTCCCGTTCAACTTTCCAAAGCATAGCAAACATACGACATTATTTCTAGCAAACATACGACATCCAGATAATGCACAGCCCTTGATATATCTAAATTACAGCACCAAACTCTTTATCAGTTATGCACTGATAATTAAAGATTCAGAACAACCCAGCACACGGGCCTATGACCTCTCGCCGCTCAATCTGTATATCGATAACGATGGCGAAGAAGTTAACTCATTGGTGCTGTGTGATAAAGGGCGTGAAGTCAGCGATGAAGACTCACCCTATGAGGGCGAACTGGCGGGTATTCAGCGCCTGACGGCCAATCATATCACGCTGTGGCAATCTATCCGCTCCCGTACCGCCAGTGGTGAAGCCTGC
>NZ_ACCB01000086.1 GCF_000173735.1 Yersinia aldovae ATCC 35236
AATGCGACAGAACCATAATTCATGATCCTATGTCTTTACGAAACAGGATGAATCTTGATGTCGCTAAATTGACAACCATGCCAGCAATACTTCCTGCTGCAATACCAATAATCGGATTCTCAAGAACTATTTTATATGCGGTAATCAGCCAACTGTAAAGGCCATAATTAATTACGCCTCCACCCAGCATAAGGAGCAAATATGAGAAAAATTCGTTTTGAGGATTCATCCCCGAGCGTTTTTTTTTGAAAGTAATAGCTCGATTGAATAGCCAAGTCACGAGCACTGCGGCGAAAAATGAGAAACCTCTCGCGATGAATGGTCCCCAGCATCCACGTAAAAGGTAAAGCACCGCAGTATCAACCAAAAATCCGATAATGCCACTAATTCCGAAGAAAAAAAATTCTCTCAGAATTTTCATCATCTTTCTGCGTCCACGCGCGGTAGGGGTATTCCGAGATAGACCAGCCGTTTCATTTCATGTCGCCCTCGGGTCACGTTGTCCAGGATTAACCCGCAGACGAATGATAACGCCGCAGACATCATTATCGATGCCGCCAGTACAGCAGTTGGTAGCCGTGGCACAAGTCCATCACGTAAATATTCCGTTAGCAGCGGGAATCCCAGCAATATCGATATCAATGCCAGAATGAAGCCACAAATCCCGAAGAAGGCAAAAGGACGTTCGCTGATATAGAGCCGGCCAATCGTCTTTAATATTCTCCAGCCATCCCGGTATGTAGATAACTTGCTGACAGACCCTTCCGGGCGAGTTCCGTAGGCTGTCATTACCTCGCCATACGGCATGCGAAGCTCTAACGCGTGTACTGTCAGCTCAGTTTCAATTTCAAAGCCATTGGAAAGGGCGGGGAATGATTTTGCATATCTGCGCGTGAAAGCCCGGTAACCAGAAAGCATGTCAGTGAAATTTCCCCCAAATATTTTAACGACACTTTGCGTCAATATATAGTTACCCCACTGATGTCCGCGTCTGTAAGCCTCTCCTGCAATTTCTTCTTTGGTTTCTCTGCAGCCGACTACCATATCAAGATGGTGGTCCAGTAGCTTGTCGACAAGGCTTCGAACCGCACTTGCATCATAAGTTGCATCCCCATCAACCATTACGTAAATGTCTGCATCGACATCAGCAAACATGCGACGTACAACATTTCCCTTGCCTGACAGTGGCACAGAAATCACCCTGGCTCCAACATTGTTTGCAACTTGGATCGTTCGATCAGTCGAGTTGTTATCAAAAACGAAAACATCAATCTCTGGCATGGCATCACGAAATCCACGAATTACTGTTTCGATTGCTGCTTCTTCGTTATAACAGGGAACGATTAACGCCACATGCTGACCACGATAATACATACCAACCTCATTAAATTTATTTCGTTGTTTTTATTGATAGTAAGATAAACGGCACGCTTGCCGATGTAGCCAGGATTGACCAGTATGCATATCTATAATCCGAAGCGACACCAACAAAAAAGTACGCAAGAAGATACAAGAAACTTGAGGTGTTCAAGGCAAGAAAAACATCTCTTGCAAAACTCTTGCGGGTAAATAGTCCATAGAATGAAAATACAAAGGAGGCTATGAGCCAGAATCCGGGTTTAAATATGAACGTGTCTTTGAATAGCTTAGTTGTCATTTCAAGAGCTCTGAACATCCCAGTTTTTTCAAATTTTAAACCATCCGAAATTCCCATTGTCTGGCTGTCCAACACTGCATTTGGATGCCACAACAACTTCATGTAGTTTTCATATCGATGCTTTAGGTAAGCACTAGGCTCATGATATATGCTAGTGACCCACTTTTTCATTAACGAACCATCACTCCAAGTGCCAGAGTTTTGTATTTTCTTTTAGAACAAAGCTACAATCTCCCCAAGCATAACCGTCCCATGCTCCAGCATCGTAACAGGTAGAAATCACCTTACTCTCTTCTTTGCTGTCCCAAGCCTCTTTAAAATAGTCTTTTCCAGAAAAATGTGAAATCCCTCCTATATCAAAAATTATCAATGATTGATACACACGAGACTTTGAGGAGTTTAGAAAGCCGTAATTGAATGCCGCATTTAAAAAAATTGTAAACGCAGGGAAAAGAATAAAAATAATCACCCACTTTTTCCATGAGCACAGTTTACTTTTATTGAAAAGCAACCAGACCAATGGCAA
>NZ_ACCB01000085.1 GCF_000173735.1 Yersinia aldovae ATCC 35236
AACCATCAAAACCGATATCTACCAGCCCTTTTACCGACACATCACGTAAATCTTCGTAAATACCACCTTGGATAATGCCGAACAATGCATTTTTATTGTTCAGTTCATCAAAGCGGTCTCGGCTGCGTTTGGCCCAGCGTAATGACATTTCCATCGAACGCTTGGCATAATCCCAATCTGCTGGGTATGGCGTGCATTCGTCAAAAATCATGACGATATCAGAACCGAGATCGTACTGAATTTCCATTGATTTTTCTGGACTAAGGAAGACTTTATCGCCATTGATCGGATTTTGGAACGTCACCCCTTCTTCTTTGATTTTGCGCATTGCCCCCAGGCTGAACACCTGGAAGCCGCCGGAATCAGTCAGGATCGGGCCATGCCACTGCATGAAATCATGTAAGTCGCCGTGCAGCTTCATAATCTCCTGCCCTGGACGCAACCACAGGTGGAAGGTATTACCCAGCAAAATCTGTGCGCCAGTCTCTTTTACTTCTTCCGGTGTCATGCCTTTAACCGTGCCATAGGTACCAACCGGCATAAATGCTGGCGTTTCTACCACACCACGCTCAAAGACCAGACGACCACGACGAGCACGCCCATCCGTTGTTTGTAATTCGTACTTCACATAACCTCCAGCATTAGAGAAACAGTCTAATGTGTGATTAAAGGGAGCGCATGATAGCAACTGTCTAACCCGCTACACAAGCTAGCCAGCTTAAGTAGTGTTTGTCGTTATATGCGCTATTCTGCCATTTTGTGTCATAGTCTGGCACAAATCTGGCACACCCCACCTCAATAGGCATCCATGCCAACTCATAACTCCAAAGATACCGGCCAGTCAATGCCAGGAACGATCACCTCATATCGGATACCATCATAAGTGAGGGTGCCATCGGGTGATGGGGGGTGAGGTAATAATTTAACTTGGAAACTTACTATCTATGAAGTTATTTAATTTCCTTCCAACGAGTATGCATGGTTGTTCGATAAATCTAAATGCCATATATGCTACAAACAATGAAATACAAACCAAATAAATTACGGTTGAGAATCCTTTTTGATCATTAAATAGCGTAAATGTATCTGTATACTTGTGGAATACTTCAATTACTATTGCATGCGTTATATATAGGGAGTATGAAATATTTCCCAAGACATTAAGCACTTTGTTTTCTTTTATCTCGCTAAATGTTTCAAATACCAGCCCTGACAGAACAAGAACAGCACTCCATGCCCCCCAGAGAATCGGCCCGTGTCCATAGACTTGAACTGATAATATTCCCAGCGCCGTGATAGAGAAAACAAATGTGGATATAAGTTTTATCCAAAAAGATACACTATCAGAAACCTTCACTCCTTTTATTAGTGAATGTATTTTAAATATAACCATTCCGTATATAAAATTAAGGAACAGTGGAGATGCAAGAAATGTTAATGGAGCATGCATAACACTTCCATTTGCAAATGAATTATTGTTATATGCAAGTAAGGTTATGTTTCCAGATTGCCATTCCTGTATCCCAAAAACCAGAATCGCTATAATGACACTTGAAACAAACCATCTATGTTTGTGAGAGATAATAAATGCAAGAAGGAAAATAGCATAAAACGCTATCTCATACGTCAATGTCCATGCTGGGCCAAGTAAATTATACCCAAAGAATGGAGAACCTGCTGAATAATTAGTATTAAGTGGTATTAGAGATCTTAATAAAAACGATAATGTTGGGTCTACACTGATTACAAAAAATGTAATTATTATTGATAACGCAAGTAGAGGGTATATTCTAAAAAAGCGTCTAACCAAGTACTTAGACGCCATGCTTCTCTCTTTCCTATCTGTCGCATAACAGATAATGAAACCACTTATTATAAAAATAGGTCTACCCCAAAAGCACCTGAGTTAAAGAGAAGATCCCCCAAGTTGTCTTGAGCATACACGTTGTTTAGGTTTGCCTTAAGATGATAAAAAACCACCATAAGAGCGGCAAACCCTCTAAGATAATGAATGCTATTAACCTTTCCCTTGACCACGGAAGCCTCATAAGCAGCAAATCAATGATTCTACGACGTTTTGAGGTAGAATCAAAGATTATACTACAAGAGCCTAACATCAACATTTCCTGATATTGTCGGCTCTTCAAGAACAGATGCTATGAACCTCACTATAGTTACAGCTCCTGGTACAGGTAAAACGCATTTAGCCACGGCTTTAGGGATAACCGCTGCCACCAATGGGTTTAAAGTTC
>NZ_ACCB01000084.1 GCF_000173735.1 Yersinia aldovae ATCC 35236
GATGCCTTTCGCCAGTTCGGCAGCGAGTGCCTTAAGTTTCTTTTCGTCCATAATTTGCCTGTCTCCTCAGTTGGAGTGAACATATCAAAAACAGGCAATTACACAATTTTAATTACAGGCTCTATTATACCATTTACACTGATAATTAAATCAGTGCAGAGTATTAGATATTGGTAGCTATTCTAGTAAAGAGCCTTGCCAAAAACTGGCGCAAGAAGTAGCCAAAAACATAACGTATTGTAGTCTATCTGCGTATTTAGGATAATTTTCAGTGAAGTGGTTTTCGTATTTAGTCACCACATCTTCAATATAATCGATCTTCTCACAAGTATCATTAAACAACTCATAAAAATCATCAGTGCTATCCCCCCTCCCTCATTCAGATATAGCCCCTCTAACTCTGTAATAATTTCATTTACTTTTTTTGCTAATTTCTTTACTACTCTTTTCTTCAGAAAATAAAACATGTAGGTTTCCTTTTTTTATTATTGTTAACACCGTACTAGCTTTGCACAAGGTTCTGTCGCATTAAGGTGTAGTCCGGTAACATGCTGTTTTTTTTGTGATGTTGCCTATCCCTGTCTCTTATCCGAAAAGCCTTTAAGCGTCTGCATTATCCCGTCGATATTATTGTCCAGAGTGTTCACTGGTATCTCACCTATTCACTGAGCCTACGCAACCTCGGAGAGATAATGGCTGAGCGTGGCGTTGTCGTTGACTATTCCACCCTGTATCGCTGGGTTATCAGGCTGACACCTTTGCTGGATAAAGCCTTCCGCCGACACCAACGTTCAGCGGGCCGTCGGTGGTGCATGGACGAAACCTACATCAAAATCAAAAGCCAGTAGAAATATCTGTGCCGCGCGGTGGATACTGGTTGTTATGGTACTGTCGTTTGCTACACCTCCTACATTGATGTTTATCTTACCTCCAGATAACAACAGGTTGCTGGATAAACCACCGCGATTAACATTCAGTGTACCGCTAACATCGACGTTAGTTTTATCTGCCGTGCCATTATTCTGAATGTTGATAACCTCGGAGTCCTTCATTGTATTGTTGCTGATACTCCCGCCCTCCCAGACTGAGGTCACCGTACCAGCACCACTGACGGTTACATCATTTTGACTAGTGCATTACAGATTATTGCACCACTGTTACAGGGAGAGATTCCAATATTAGTCGTTACCGCCCAAGCGTTAGAGCTTCCAAACGACATAATTGCAATTGCACAAGAAAATATCGGGTTTATTTTGATCATCAGTTTTTGTACTCAATTTATTAACTCTGTATTAAATATAGTTGTGTTCAGAAAACTCTATTTACATAACAAAAACATAGGAAGTTTTGTACAAGTATGTAGCGGAAGCGAGCATAGGAAATCAGTTATTTAACTAGACAGAGTGCTTCTTCTATTGCTACTACGAAGTTAAAGATGTAATTCCACTTTCTGAACGTAGTATGACTATAAAGCTTTTTTCAATAATGAAATATCAGATAAGAGTGTTTGTATTGAAGGAAAAGGATGTAAGTTATGGAAGGGAAAGACTACAATGCAAGGTGTTATTACAATAATAAGTTGATATTGTATATATAAAACTATCGACTACATGCCGTATAGTTTACTCTACTTATCTATTTGACGGTTAAACTGTAACGGTAATCCCCCCGAAAAACCGGTGTGTTTATAAGTAGAATTTTCTCGTAATCTGAACTGGGGAGATTTCTATGAAAAAATCACGTTTTACCGACAGCCAAATCATGTCCATTCTTAAGCAAGCTGAGGTCGGAACTCCGGTCGCTGAATTGTGCCGCGAGCATGGTATGAGCAATGCCAGTTTCTATAAGTGGCGGTCACGCTTTGGCGGTATGGATGCTTCCATGATGACCCGACTGAAAGAGCTGGAAGACGAAAATCGCCGTCTCAAAAAGATGTATGCCGAAGAGCGACTCAAGGCTGAAATCATTCAGGAAGCCATGGTAAAAAAGTGGTGAAGCCATCGCTTCGTCAGCAGATGGCACACGACGCTGTCAGGAGCCGCAAAGTCAGCGTGCGTTTTGCCTGCCAGTTATTTATTGTTAGCGAAAGTTGCTACCGCTATCAGGCTAAACTGCGTGAAGAAAATGACGCCATTGCTGACTGGCTGCTTCGCATCACTGACAGCCAGCGTAACTGGGGGTTTGGTCTGTGTTTTTTATACCTTCGCAACGTAAAAGGGTGTACCGGATTTACTGCGAGCTGTCGCTGAACATGCGAATAAAGCCGAAAAAACGCCTAAAACGGGAGAAACCAGAACCGTTAACGGTACCTGAAAACAGTAATGAATGCTGGTCAATGGACTTTATGTACGATCAATTATCAGATGGTCGTTCAGTCCGTCTACTGAATGTGATTGACGACTTTAATCGAGAGGCGCTGGCGATTGAGGTCGATTTTTCGTTGCCAGCCAGTCG
>NZ_ACCB01000083.1 GCF_000173735.1 Yersinia aldovae ATCC 35236
AATATCACACTAACATATTGAACTAACTCAATTGGTTATAAAAAATGGCCGAGTGAAGAGACTCATTCGACCACAGATTAAATTCAAGAAAAATCAATTTTACTCTTTGCTTTGAACAAGCTTAGGCTGTTCTTCCCTACGCTCACGCGTAAAGTGAGCAACCAAGACGAAACCAATTGAACCAACAAGACCAGCAAGAGCAAATAGAATTATAATCAAGCCACGCTTGGGAGCATCTCTTTTAGTCGGTTCTGTGGGTTGTTGCAAATACTTAAATGGCACCACATCTACTTTAGAGATTTCTAGTGCATTCAGCTTATCAATATACAGCTTACGATTCAAAAGAGTCGTGTTTATTGAAGCTAAATCAGTAATAGATTTTTCTATTTCCAATTTACTATTTAGCACATCTGCTCCCATAAGGATAAGGAAGTCGGGGTCATTACTAACAACAGAACCGCTACTATAAATTGGCTTTTTAATACCTGCAGAATTCGCTATAGAATAGGCATTTTTTAAGCGATCAATTTTCACTTCTTGATTGTTTTTGGCACGTAATAGTTCTAGGAAGTACTTATCCGTTGCCATAATTCTAGCAGAATCAACCGCACGTTTTATTTTCAGATTAATATCATTATTAACGATAGTCTTTACATAGTTAATATAACCTTGCAAAAGGTCATGAGCACCTACTGCCGTAGTAGCACTAAAAGATAACTTATACCCACCATCCATATTTCTGGATTGGAGACTAACCAAACCAATATTACTATTAACTAACAGACCAATTAATTCACGCCTTTCAAAATCATCATCTACATTATCTTTCATCAGACTCCTAAAGTAATCACTATTAATTATATATTGTTCGCGCAGATCCTCCGAATTAAAATTCTGGATGAAATTAGATATTAAATAATTAGGTGTAATACCGAGAGTAATATCCAAGACAGTCAGGCTATTTGTTAGTCTATCTAAAACCTGCATCTGTTCATTTCCCGGCGGAACGATAACTGCCGTACTAGCCCACTTCTGAGGGAGAAAGTAGGAAGAAATCAAACCACCAATCAAGAAAACCAATGTTACCAATATAATTTTAGTTTTTGATCTAAATATAATTCCAGACAGTTCAAATAGGTCAATTTCATTTTCTGAAGATAACGTTCTGGAGAGACTATAGTTACTTTCCATTCGATTATCAACTTTGCTCTTTACATATTTATCGTTCATTAATCACTACCTATATATTTATGAGTCAATATTAATCTAAACAAAAAATCAGTGTATACCAGCAGTCTAAGAAATTAGGAAAAAATTTCCACGCAGAGAAAAATGGATTATATGAGGCATGATATAACTTGTTGACAGCACGGATGGTCATATATCAAACAATAACTCTATTGTATATTCCCTCTGAGGCAGTAAGGAAAATCATTCTGCGGACAAGGTAGTTTATAAAAACTCGAAGGTGTTAGTTATAATAATCTATAGACTGAGTGTATTTTCTAACCATTACATTCCTATCTATATAAAATAGAACCCTATAAGTCACTATGTATCCATAATGTAGAAGGGAATTTAATTAATAGCTTAGTAATTTTTCAGTGTGAAGGCATTTTTGGGGAGAGCGTTTAGTATTCTGTATCACGATAATTTAGCCGTCATAAAGTTATCACATTGTCCAGATGCCTTTTGAAAAAGATTTTGTGATATTTTGAGTCCAGAGTTGCAGACTTGGTGAGTGATGTACAGCTGAATCTCTGTTTTCAGGTGAGTCAGCACCGACAGCCTGAAGTTAGTTAGTTCCTTCATTTTCAGGCAGATACACTCCTATAACCTCTTTTTACCTTCAAAGCTGGTGCTTTTATAGTATAAACGGCCTTACTAACATTCATCCCTCATATTTTATAGTGGATGGTATCCAGCCAGATGAACGGGTAATGGCTTCCTGCGGGCGCTGTTGCGTTCGGGAATAACCTCATAGGCCACCACGCTAATGCTTGCACTGAAATATTAAAAGTGTATTAAGTCTTCGATTTCCCAGCTAATATCGGTGTAGCGCATTCCGAGGGCAAACAGTCGGATAATATTTTACTCGATCTCGTTAGATAGCGTGGTCTGGTGCTTCTTCGCCAACCGGGGTTCAAAAGAGCCATTACGATCGCGTGGGGTAGGCAGTTCGGCCTTGCACGTCGGTATTTTTGATAGCGCCGTTCTTCCGGTTGGCTTCAACGTCATATTAGCCAGATGGGAGCCGAGTACGACGAGCAGAACGACTTCGATAAACTACTTAATCAATGAGGTCAAGATGCCATATTTATCCGTTAGAGCCTGACCATCCTGAAGTGCGTTCGGGCTTTGTCGAAATCGAAAGGCTGAGTAATTTGTCATTCTTTTTTGAGATATATTATCTGGAATGACACAAATTCTCTAACACTCCCTTTTTGGGACAAAAAAATTGCCACTCTTACTAACGAAAATATAAGCTTAAACAACTACCGGGAATTATTTAACAACGACCCTAAACAACAGTTCATTAGAATTCATCGCAGCTAGCAACTTCAGGATCAAGAGAGTTATCAGGGATAAAATTATAAACACTACTCCTTACAGCAGTGGCACTAAGCAGTATATCCATCAGGATTATTTTTCTGCCAATTCCAGCTATCACGCATCATTTCATCGAGTTCACGTGTTGCCTTCCAGCCAAGCTTCTGCATTGCTAATGAC
>NZ_ACCB01000082.1 GCF_000173735.1 Yersinia aldovae ATCC 35236
CAGGTTACGAGCCTCACGTTCAGTTGGAGCCAAAACGGAGATCAGGCGCAACGGAGAAATTTCGGCCAATAATGTGTTCGAACGGGCGTTAAGGAAGGTGTAGAGCTTTGAATATGCACGTATGTTACTATTAGCGTCAGCCATAGCATTACCTCGTTTAATGGTGTGGTTAGATGCCCTGTGAGTGTTCGCGCACCCACGGGGCATTGTCATTTATGGTATGTGATAGTAATGTGTCACTACACAACACTACATTAACTCAAGTGTAATTTAGGTGTCAACACACATGAATGAAAGAAGAGGAAATCCACCATTCCAGTTTCGTCTCGATCCAGCGTTGCGTAGTGAAATGGAAGAGGCCCAAAAGTTAGACGGTGATGAATCACTGGCTGCCTGGATTAAGAGAATAATCAGGAAAGAGCTTCAGTCACGAAACGTTGAGCCGAGAAAATAGGCATGAGGCATATTTGATTTTGTAGCTCAGTTGAGCCACAATTGACTCTCCAACTAAACGGAGGTTCTACTATGGCTGCAAATGCTTTTGTTCGTGCTCGTATAGACGAAACCCTAAAAAATGAAGCCGCTGCTGTACTTGCTGATATGGGTTTAACCGTATCCGATCTGGTGCGAATAACCTTAACCAAGGTTGCCCGAGAAAAAGCGCTTCCGTTCGATTTGCGTATTCCTAACGAACTTACCGCTAATACTATTGCCAACAGCGAGAAAGGTGTCGATGTCCATAAAGCAAAGGATGCTGATGATCTTTTTGATAAATTAGGTATCTGATAGACCATGACTAAACAAAGGGAAATTGAATATTCAGGTCAGTTCCAGAAAGATGTGAAAAAAGCTCAGAAGCGCCCTAAAGATATGAATAAACTTAAAGTCATTATGACACTTCTGATTAACGATAAATTGCCCTTGCCTGTTGTATATAAGGATCATCAATTACAAGGTAATTACAAAGGTTACAGGGATGCACATATAGAGCCAGACTGGCTTATCATCTACAAGATTACTGATGATTTGCTTCGCTTCGAAAGGACAGGAAGCCATTCTGATCTATTTTAGGTATCACTCAGTCTCATTTTAAGACAAACATAAAATCAACCGTTATTGCGGCAGTTCCGGCCAGTCAATATCTGGCGCGGTGTTGGGGTCAATGCGCATTAACGCGACGCGGTAATGTTTGAGTGCCGCCAATTGCTGAATATCAGTCTGTTGATTATCGATTGCGATAGCGTCGAGTAGGATGTTGATGTGCTCCGAAACCTGCTTTATCAGTACGGTTTTCTGTTGGCTTGCGGTGGCGATATGGCGGGTTTTTAATGCCTGTTGATCGACTTCCCCGCTATTGGTGCAGAATAATATCAAAGATTACGAAGATGGTCAGCCAATCGACATCCCGGTAGGGCGCTTTGTTGATCTGCGAGTTCAGATGCCAGATGTTGAAAGCGAGGATATTCCCGCTGAAGATGTAAATTAGAAATACAAAACCGGGCTTAATTACCCGGTGATTAAAAGTTGGCTAAAAATGTCAGATATCACTCTTCGTGATGTTCAATCTTTTATTTCTGTTTCGTTACTGTGAATTTATCACTGCATTTTTGCACAGCCCAGAATATTACAGCGCCTACCACGAAGAAGCCGATAGCAACACCCCAGGCGGCAATCCCTTCATAGAAGGCATAAGCAATCATAAATCCTATAGCCATTATGAACGTAACGATAACGCCAATCATATCGAAGATGAATCGCAAAAAACCATTAATAACTTTTGATTTCATCTGCAAAATGCCTCAACGCTATAGGGTTGTTTTTTGCCATTTTACTGAGCTTCATAAAACGCTCGAACGGCTTCTCAAAAAGAAAGAACAACATATCGTAATCATCCGGTTTTAGCTTATTAAAAAGCGATGGATTTTCTCGGGCTAATGTCCGTGATGCTTCACATGCGCGAGACGCGATCCCTTGTAGCATAACTATGGAAACCATCGCGGTGGTACCCAGTCTAAAACTTAGCGTTACCGCAGAACTGGCCGCTAAGCCACTAACGACTCGTCCACTGATATAACCTGATATCAATGTTTGTGCCGCCATACGCGTAATTTTACCGGTGGCACCATAGATAAGTTCTTGGTGTAATTGTTGAATGGTTTCATCCGGTAAACGGCTGAGGGTATCATAAATGATGATATCTGCTATTTTAGCGATAATAAATCGATCGCGAATGAGATTATTGAAGGCATTAAGAAAACGCTTATCATCAGACATATTACGTTGTTGATAATATCGTCCGCCATCGGAAAGATTTAAATCTTGAAAGGTTCGCTCAACCCCCAAATATAAATCCATGGGGATAGACTTGATTCCCTCAGCCATGGCCTTAATAAATCTTGATGAATCCATAACATTTCCTTGTTGTGACGACATTCGCTTCCACTTAGCATATTGGATTAAGGATCAATATTCCAAACCATTATAGTGAGCAAAATTCTGAAAATAGAACAACATCAGATATTTCCCACATATATTGAAAAATATCCGCTACCTCGAAGCCAGGTAGTTATGCGCCTTAAATTAAATAAATACCCCATTGCTCTCTTATCAACAACGCGCTAAATTACCCAAAGATGCCAAGCCTCACTTTTTAGTGGGGCTTTTTTTATGCCTGTCGGAAATCACTCCCTATGTCAGCTATCGATATCACTACCATGCGTGGCGAAATGCCGCGGGCGGTGCCACATCTATTGCCAGAGCAAGCGGCGACCATGAATATCATCCGAATCAGTTGGGTGCGGCCACTA
>NZ_ACCB01000081.1 GCF_000173735.1 Yersinia aldovae ATCC 35236
GTTGGGTGGCAATAATCCGTATGGGTATGTGCATAACCCGCTGGGGTGGGTGGATCCATACGGGTTAGCTGCATGCCCAATTGCAAAATTGAAAGAAAAAGGATTCACTGGAGTAGAACCCACAAAGAATGGAGGTCTAGATTACTCCGCTAGTAACGCCTTGTATTCAAAGAACGGAGTAAATCCAATACAAAAAATTGAATATACAGGTGATTATCATAAAGATTTCGAGCAAGCTAGTATGGCGGCTTTAGGGCAAAAATCAACTCCTAAAGGTTATGTTTGGCACCACTTGGATGATTATAATTCAGCAACAAATACGGGCACTATGCAATTGGTTCAACAGAAGGCTCACAGCGGAATCCCACATGTTGGTGGAGTTAGTCAATATAAAGCACATACTGGCATAAGTTATATATTTAAAACATGGTGACATTATGAGTGAACTTAATTTTATTGATTTCTTATCGCCGGCGACCGATGATGAAATAGCTAATTTGGAAAGTGCTATCGGTTCAACGTTGCCAGATGAAATGAAACATATTTATTATAAATATAATGGTGGCCAGCCTCAGCCATCATTTGTACATGATGAGAAAAATCTTTATCCAATCAATTCATTTTTCTCTATATCTGAAATTATTGAATCATTTAATGATTTTGAAGATGAATCATTGCCAGATGGTTTCAATAAGCATGAAATGTTACCTTTTGCCTATGATCCTGGCTCTGGTATCTATTCAATCTCTTTGAGGAAAGTTGATTTTGGTAAGGTATATTTTTATGTCTTACATGAGGGAGCTGAAATATTTGGTGTGTGGGATTCATTTAAGTCATTTATTAAATCAATAGTTAATGATCCTGACTCATAATTAATAAAAGCTTGGCGGATCCTCTTTATATCTTCCAAGCTATTTTTATCTGTTGCTACGCCCATATATTACCTTGTTGTACCCAAATCACTACCTTGCTGGACATTACGCTGGAGACCGCACTGCATCAGTCAGTCTTCCGCCAGATACAGCTCACCGTTATCCCGTATCCAGGCCATATCGATATGGGGATGAGTGCTCACCTCCAATAATAACTGCTCAATCTCTGCCTCATTAGAAACTAACATTATTACCAGCCCATCCTGATACGATTCTGTTTTAAATATTTTACCTGTGATAAACCCTGCCTTGATAATATTTTAAGTTCACCCGTTTTAGTACCCCACACTTTTCGAGTTTCCAGCGTGAAAATTCAGCCGTAGGTATTCTTCCAGAGTCAGGTTATTCAGGAGCTAATATGGACGCTCAAAGTTATATTCGCTCAGACATTTCTCTGTGATGTCCCATACTCCATTCAACGTCTTGAACAGATAAACATCCAGTATCTCTGTCTGATATATCCGGTTGAGGTATTCAATAAAAGCGTTTGCGTTGACTTCCTTGGTTTAAGGAACTCCGCTCTGAGGGCGCTATAGCTATGATGCTTTTGGGTAGTCTATCTGGCAATTAAATTTAGGGAGTAGTTCGTTAGCAGTTTTAGAGAGTAATAACCTTCCCACTACCTCTCCTACATCCGCAAAATTATATTGTTTATTTATCCTAATACAACCTTCCTTATAAACAGGAAGGTTGTTTGAGTGTTAAATAGATTACACGAAAATTTCTAAATTGCCAGAAGCTTGCAAATGGCTAGTGTTTAGCGGTGCTAGCTCTTTCTTACTATGCGATGGAACCTCCGGTAGTTTACGATTTTGGATTCGACTATGATGATTAATAATTGCAGCTAGGAAGTTTTCAATAATTTTCGTTTGTGCACCTATTTCTTTCATTTCTTTTATTTGCTCACCTTTCCCAGGTTCCAACGTTGCTATGCGTGGTGCTAATACCATAGCTATATTTTGTGCGTCCATCTTGTTTATTTCTTTGTTTTTATCAATGTTTATTAACAGAGGCATCAGTTTCTGCAACGATAATGGCAGTTTAATTATTGATGGGAGACGATAATTATCTTCAGCTATTCTGTTTTCATGATTTATTGAAAAATTACAAATTCTACTTTTTTCCAAGTCAGTTAATGCCAAACCAAACTGATTTTTAATTAGTCCAAAAATATCATGATGGCTATCATTTTTCATTAGAATATTTTTTATTTCTTGATCACTACCTTCATTCATGACCTTGGCAATGCTTTCTATGTCTTTATTGTTTCCAGGTACTCTTAATATTCCTTTCTCTTGTAACCATTCGGGTTTGCTATTGATTTTATCACTAAGCATTATAATGTTGTTAATGGCTCTGAGTTGTGATGGTTTAAACTCCCCTATAGCTGTCATGGATATCTTGCTTAATGCTAATTTATCAGAATTTTCTTGTGCTTTGATAAGTAATTCATTGCCACTATTCTTTATCTCTTCGCGTAACTTAATCTCTGATTTTAATGATGTAATCGATTCTTTCTTTTGTATTTCTGTTTTATTTTTTTCGATAATTTTAGCTTGCTCGTTGTATTTATCTAAGGATTTACTCAGCTTAGATATTTCTTTAGTGAAATCACGATCTTTAGCTGTGGTGTTATGACTGGTGATGCTCATTTAATTTTTTTGCGACTAAATTCCAATCATTTGGGCTATTTATAATGTCCGTTTTATTGCGGAGTTTTATTTCTCCATAAGTGTTGCATTCAATTATATTGCGTTTGTAAGCGTGCTCCTTAAGTATATTCTCAACTTTGTCTATTTTATTTTTTAGGTGTGCTTCTGCTTTCGTGCATTCAGCAATCGTGGGGTTACTCTTCTTAGCAAATAGACTGAAACTGTCCACTGGTTTAAAAAAATTAATCAACATAGTGTGGCCTCTCTGGGAGATGTAAAAACTAGAGTCTGTCATTCAGTCAGAATGCGTGCTTTCACTTTTCGAGGTGCTGGGCTTATTTAT
>NZ_ACCB01000080.1 GCF_000173735.1 Yersinia aldovae ATCC 35236
CGGGTGATCACGTTGTCCCGGCTCTCAATCCCGGCCGATAAGGTGCTAATCTCAGTCTTGGCGCTGTCTAACTCTTTTTTCAGGCTATGGGCGTGCCACGCGAGTAAACCCATCATCAAAACCCATACCCATAACAGAAGTAATGTGCGCATATCAGACCCCGCTCAGGCAATGTGTTTGTTCAGTGGTGCGGCGGCGCTCCAGCCCTTTGGTTTTCACGCCATTGACGTACACCCAGCGCGGTAACTGATTGCAGGCGTTGCGCCAGTCGCCCTTGTTGATATAAAAGGCCAGCGTCGAGCGACAGGCAGCCCCGGTACCGACGTTAAAGGCAAACGACACCACGGCGTCATAGACCGGTTGCGGTATGGCAACCGGCATACACACCGCCATAGCCCGTTCGACCCGCTGCACATCGGCCACCAGATTGGCCGCCACCTGTCGCTCACTGATAACACTGCCCGGCTTCACCCCGGCGGTGTGACCGATACCATTTGTCCACACGTTGGCGCTGCACTGATAGGCGTTGAGCTGGCAACCCTCATAATCGGCAATCAGTTTTAGCCCGGCGGCCGATGTGTTGAGCGTCTGGTAGTTTGGCAAGGTGGCGGCCAGCGTCAGAATGACCCCGACCAGACAGCGCTTAACGATTGAGTTCATCGAACACCTCCCGCCTGATACCCAACTCTTTCAGCAAGAAATAGCTCTTGCGCCGGTAGTACCAGTTGATAAGACAGGTGGCAGCAGCGGCCACCGCCGCCACATAAAAGGCGATATCTTGTGGACTCAGTGCACCAATAAACGCCAGTGCCAGCGCCAAGACATAGGCCAGCGCAGAGCTGATTTTCTCCATTTTCAATCCCATAATTGAACGGTTTCACGTTGGGCCGCCGGGGCCATATCGGGCAACTCCACCGGATAACCATGCGGCAGAATGGCCCCCAGTTCCGACAGCCCCGGATTTGCGTCATAGACTTGCTCCAGCACATCTTGCGTGCGCCCGTAATAGCGCCAGCACAATGCGTCGAGCGTGTCGCCTTGCAACGCGTTGACCTGCATCAGATAAGGCCAATAATGCTGTGAGACTTCCCGGCAATGTTGCGAATGCTAATTCGTGCATCACGCCACAACTCATCAACGGTGCTTTCGATGGCCAGCGCGCGTTTATCACCACGCGCGCTGGCGTCATAGCCGCGATAACGCTCGGCCAACAGTGCGGCAGTGATGGCGCAGACGGCTCGCTGGTACTCGGCCAACTGGATACTCTCGCCGTCCAGTTGTTCGGCCTGTACCTCGGCCAATGTTTTAAAGCCAGCGGCCATCTGGTCACGGCGGTATTCGTACAGTTCGGCGTTAACCTCGGCAATAGCGCCCTTGATGGTGAAGCGCAGGCGCTCGGCGGTGACGGTTCCCTCAAGGCGCAACAACTCGCGCAGCTTTATCGGGTCAACCGCAGGCCAGAAAAAGGTATTTTCAATCACCGGTTCGGCCGTTTTGTCAGGCCGTGGCGCGGGGATAACAACAGTGGTCATGGCAACCTCAATAGCAGAATGGGTGGGCGGTGGACGACGGCGTTAACACGATAAAATCGGTTGCGGCCATCGTGCCGCCCGGCTCGGGGAGCGTTCGGGTTAGCGGCTGGCGGCGTTCTTTAACTTCACGGCCAGTCGCTCAATGTCTTTTTTGACGCCACAACCGGTATGCAGTTGGAGTGCACGGTGAAGATGGGACAGGGCCAACTCGCCCCGGCCACTGTCACGCAACACATAACCGGTGATTTTGTGCAGCTTGGCCCGGACTTGGTCGGGCATGTCTTCCTCTTCCATCAGCTCAATGGTTTGCAGCAGAGGCTCAATATCAATCGGCTTACCGGTGGCATAGGCGCGCGCCGCAGCGTCCGCGACTTCCTCGGCAATCAGGTAAGCGGTCGAACGGGTAAAGCGGTCAGTTGGCACTAACTGATAACGCAGGGCATAACGGGCGATATCCAGTGCACCGGGGATATCCCCGGCATCCAGCCGCCAAATCATGATGGTCATTACAATGGCGTCCTGCGCGCCTTTCCCCTCACTTAACACGCCAGAGATCCACGGCAGGTAATCCGGCAATAACTGCCGCTTCAGTTCGGCTTTACGCTCATTTGAACGCACCTGTTTCAGTTTGCGTTTATCCTCATTGAGCTTGAGCAACATCAACTCGTAGCCGGTGGCATGGCGCAGCGGATTATCCCGCTGCTGTGAGGCGGCAATAGCCGACTGCCTCAGAAAGTGGCGGCGCGCAGGACTGGTCATGGCTTATTTGCTCCCTTTGGTTGCCGGTGTTTCGGGAGCGCTTTCCGTCGCGGTCTGCGCGTCGGTGGTGGCTTCCGGTTGGGCTTCATTCGGGTTAGCCGCAACGTTTACCGCAGCCATGATCGCGGCGGCAAGACCGTCATAGTTCGGGGCATCAGATACCATCAACGCGCTTGCACCCCTTACGGTTTCACCGCCACTTTTTGCCGGTAAAATCTCGATGTTTTCCACCAGACAGCCGCAGGCGTAATCCTCCACCACATAATCCTGTTTAATGGATTCGTAGTTTTCGATACGGTCACGCTTGGCGTTCTCATCAATATGGCGGCGGTGCGAATCTTCCAGCCAGTAGATAGAGAGGTTATCGAGGCGGGTGATCATGAATGCGTTGGGGGGAAAATAAGGCGCACGGACAGCAGGCAAATTGCCGATACGCTTCTGGCTGATAATCAGATCAGCGGCGAGGGTTTCGCTGTTGTCTTGCACTTTGTTGACCAGCGGGAAGTATTTATCTTGCATCAACTGGCGACCCGTAATGACGACTAGCTCAGGGTCTTCTTGATACCACTCGGCAATCATTGAGCTGGCAGCATCCATCACCAGTGCATCCAGATTGACGTAGTTACCCTTGTCACCCACGGTAATTTTATCGGTGACAGTACCGTCCTTAGCCGTAAACGAATCCATCACGCGCGCCGGTGCATTGGTGCGATACTTCTGCAACCAGCCCGGCGCGATATCCTGCAACAATGGATTTTGTGCACGGTTAGAGGTCTTGGCGCGGTGGGTGCCATTGAAGCCCGCCATGATGCGGTCAAG
>NZ_ACCB01000079.1 GCF_000173735.1 Yersinia aldovae ATCC 35236
TTTAGGCTTGGTACTGGTTTTATCAAAACGACACATTATTTCTTGTTAAATGGCCTTAGCACTAAATCCTCCTAAGGCCATACAATAAATTACTTCGAATACCGGATCGTTAAACTGATTTTTTACCTTTATTTCAGATTTAATCATGCGGTAATCGATGCAATATGTGAGAACTGAAATCCCGTTGCAGATACCACACTAAGCAGTGTTTTTAGTGTTGGATTGCCTGAAGGTGATAACGTCCGGTACAGGGTTTCTCTCGATACACCCGCTTTTTTAGCCACACTTGCCATCCCTCCTCGGGCCTCAACTACACGGCGTAGGGCCATCAGAAAGGCTTCTTGCCCTCCTTCCTCATCAATATCCAAAAGAGCCTGATGCAAATATACTTGCGCGAATTCAGGGTCCTCCATAAGAAGCTGAACCATAGCGTCATCATGTAAACGGGCTTTGGCCATAATCATTACCTCGTTAAATAATCGTTAAGACACACAATAGCCTGATCGATGTCGGCATTCTGCGAGCGCTTATCGCCGCCAAAAAGCAACAATACGACTTCACCGTCAACCAAGCTGTAATAAACCCTGTAACCTGGCCCCTGGTCTATACGAAATTCCCAGACACCTTCACGGCAAGACTTATTATCCCCAAAGTTCCCCGAAGCGTTCCGGTTAACTCTTGATGATATTTTTGCCTTAGCGATCGAATCACGGAGACTCTCCAATACTCCATGTATAAATCCCGTCCCTCGGGAGTCAGATAGTGTTTGCGATACCTACTTGGTAGATCACCGTGCAAACGTGCTGACTTAATATAGAGATTTTCCTATAATCTTCTTAGTTTCTTTTTAAATTTTTCTCGGGGAAGTTTTATCTAGTTTACGCCATTCTTTTAATGTCCGTTAGTAGTTATATTAAAGGTTATCAATATTTATCTTGATATGCTTAGTAAGTTTTTTCAAACGTTCACGGACAATAGCCAAGATATCAGCATCCTCATATTGATTGCTGACCATGACAGATATTTCTGCAAAAGGTGGTTTTTCGCTTTCTACAATATAACGCAGGAACAAGCAAGGCATAGCATACCAGATGGATTCCTTAATATTTCTTATTAAAAAACGGTGGAACAAACTATTTTTCTTATTCGTAGTTTGTTCGATTTTTGGGATAGGTACTTTTTCATCAATAGTAACGGCGTCGTTGATATTATTATACTTCTCGATGTCAAACCAAGATATATGCGTGACTTCATTAGCATCAATAATAACGTTCATACTATGGCTTCTATTCGAAGTATCTAATGGGTATATATTGGTGAATTTTATTTGCTGGGTGTTTTTATCTCGATAACCTGACATAATTGGAAGTATTGATATATCACTATTTGGCCCTTCATTTTCTGTTGGTTCACCTATAGCATTTATCAGACCGACATAAATTTTTCCAGAGTCAAGGTTTATCAATACAGAACGTTTATCTTTTCTTTCCATAGCATTAAATAGCAAAGCATCGAAGGAACCTTCGTTAAAGGTTTCTTTTAAAACTCTCAACTTTCTTGCACTAAGTAAAGATGTTTTATATTTGTGACCATAGCAGAATCCTAACAAACTATTCTTTAAAAAAATGATAAACACCCAAACAAAGGCCAGTATCAATGTTAGAAGTGATATAAAAACAAACCATACATATACAATATCTTTTTTGATATCACCTGATATATTTATTTTTTCAGTTACATACTTTATTAATTCATCTTCTGCGAAAAAAAGCTTAAGTAAACAATCTAAAAATAATGCACTGATAACACAACCAAGTCCTAAGGCAATAGCTTTCAAATATAATAGCTGTCCATCATGGCGGTGTAGTCTATAATAATGATAAGGGTTAGCTGAGATAATTATATATCCGCTAACCAATATTGGGATTAAGAGTAAAACAAGCAAGTTATATCATCCTTTAATAGTGGCACGATCCCTTTTTACTATTTCCTCTGCTAGTCTTTGCATTCTTTTTACTTCAGGTAATACGGCTAACTCCTCAGTAGAGATATACACGCCGCCATTTCCAACAACTTTCATATTGTTGGTGTACTCACTTTCCACTTTTGACTTAGCACTGCCAGTACGCCATTTAAACATACCGCCCCCCATTGTGATTTATCGCTTTCCTTCTATAAGGATATGCTGAGTAATACGCAAAGACAAGTTGATATGGCTCTCACTGTAGGCGGTATGCGCTTTCGCGATACACAGAATCAGCGGAATGTAGAATGATGTGAAACATATACATCGCATCCCTCCACAGCAACAAGAAGACGAAAGCTACTG
The DNA here is from genome assembly GCF_000173735.1 of Yersinia aldovae ATCC 35236. Classification (GTDB taxonomy): domain Bacteria; phylum Pseudomonadota; class Gammaproteobacteria; order Enterobacterales; family Enterobacteriaceae; genus Yersinia; species Yersinia aldovae. The sequence continues at coordinate 2,330 of NZ_ACCB01000079.1, forward strand.
GCTGGCAAAGTTTACCTCCCAAAAAGATAGTAGATTCTGTGTTCCAGCGGAAGCCAGGCTACATGTACCTGAGGTGGTCAACGAAATTAAAACGATCCGGCTTGTGGTTAGAGAGTGGCGCAATCACTTTGAAGAATATGACGTCACTGGCAAGGATATTGATGCTGTTAGACCGGCATTTCTCCATGCTCCTCAACTAGGTATGGCTGATATTGGCACCAATTAAATGCACCTAAAAACAGGCATTAAGTTAATAGTGCCTTATTTAAGGTGCATCTTTATCTCAAAAAATCTTAAAAGCTCGGATGCCTAATCAGTAGAGGGAATGGAATCAGTTAAGAAGAGTGATGAGATTACAACTCAATCTTATGAGGGAGTAGCTTATTATGCGTACCACAACGCATCCATTTTGTTAGCTATCACTAACGCTTAACGAAGACTATTCCAGTCAGGCAACTTATTTACCCGCCTTCTCCAGTAATGGTATAGGGCCATAAAGAAGCCAAACAACAAACCAGTAGTAAAACTCATCTGCAATACCATTGATATGCTGTAACCCACAGCATTCCAAGTGGTAAACCACATAACCATGCCCCACCCAAATCCAAAGAAGCTACCGAAGCAGAGTATATTCAGCCAGAAAGGTGCAAAAGGTGTGGGCGGAATTTGAAACCCTAGCTTCCACAACAAGAGCAGAATCGGAGGGGCATAATTACTCCGCCACATTTTTTTCTCTTCCATTAGTTTTAATGCACGTTTTTTCTTTTCATCAAACGTCATAGCCCGAACTCTTTACCGGAAACATATTTTCTTTTTTATCAGATTCGGGCAATGCTGTGAACTATTGAAATAAGGTTTGTATTCTACTTTTCAGTGATAGTGAATATCAGGAAAACATCCTTATTGATGTGTCACCTTCCTGTATTGGTATACGTTTAGGTACACGAAACAACGTTGAACTCGATTTTTATCAGCAAATACAAAGCATTGATTAACCTGGCACCCCGGTGGCGTTGATGAAGACTCACCCTATGAGGCCGAACTGGCGGGGATTCAGCGCCTGACGGCCAATCATATCGCGCTGTGGCAATCTATTAGCTCTCGTACCGCCAGTGGTGAAGCCTGTACAAAATCGCTGGTGAGGGATGATATGCGCGGCATGGGTTTTGATGTTGCGAAGAAATTTGCCCGCTGGCTCGACAAGCTGGAAATTGATGGGTTGATTCATATTGACGGGGAGAATATCTGCCCCAATTCATTAAGCAATACAGCAAGAAATTAACTGGGGGATAAAGTGGGAACCAAGTGGGGGAACATCGAATTTTTAACCAATTTAGCCTCGAATCCCCT
>NZ_ACCB01000078.1 GCF_000173735.1 Yersinia aldovae ATCC 35236
AAAAATGCATTGTTCGGCATTATCCAAGGTGGTATTTACGAAGATTTACGTGATGTGTCGGTAAAAGGGCTGGTAGATATCGGTTTTGATGGTTACGCTGTGGGCGGCTTGGCGGTAGGCGAACCAAAAGAAGATATGCACCGCATTCTGGAACATGTCTGCCCGCAGATCCCGGCGGACAAACCACGTTATCTGATGGGCGTGGGCAAACCAGAGGATTTGGTTGAGGGTGTGCGTCGCGGTATCGACATGTTTGACTGTGTGATGCCAACCCGCAATGCCCGTAATGGCCATTTGTTTGTCACTGACGGAGTCGTAAAAATCCGTAATGCCAAGCATAAGAGTGATACAGCAACACTGGATGAACATTGTGATTGCTATACTTGTCGCAATTATAGCCGTGCCTACTTGCATCATCTTGACCGTTGCAACGAAATACTGGGTGCGCGACTCAACACGATTCATAATCTGCGGTACTACCAACGCTTAATGGCGGGTTTACGGCAGGCTATTGAAGAAGGTAAATTAGAAAGCTTCGTTGAAGATTTCTATGGTCGGATAGGGAAACCTGTTCCATCATTAAGCGTTTGATTTTAAAATTATTGCCTTTGTATTTATAGCGCTAACAGTTACGATTGATCGTTTCTGTTTTATCGCACTGATTTCACACTACTGATATTGATAACAATGAGGGAATTTTAATGAGTCTTTTCATTTCCGATGCTGTCGCATCCGCTGGGGCTCCGGCTCAGAGCAGCCCGTACTCCCTGGTGATTATGCTGGTGGTATTTGGTCTGATTTTTTACTTCATGATCCTGCGTCCACAGCAAAAACGTGCTAAAGAACACAAAAAACTGATGGACTCTATCGGTAAGGGTGATGAAGTATTGACCACAGGTGGTTTACTGGGTCGTGTTACTAAAGTTGCGGAAACAGGCTATATCGTTATCGCACTGAACGACACCACTGAAGTGATGATAAAGCGTGACTTCGTTGCTGCCGTTTTACCGAAAGGCACAATGAAAGCCCTGTAATTTTTGATTTTCCCGAAGGGAATTGCCGTGTTAAACCGTTATCCTTTGTGGAAGTATCTGATGCTGATCGTTGTGATCTTCGTCGGTCTGCTATATGCACTTCCCAACCTTTATGGTGAGGATCCGGCTGTTCAAATCACTGGTGCGCGAGGAATCGCCGCCAGTGAAACAACGCTGGTCCAAGTCCGTGACGTTTTAGAAAAAGACAACATAGCGAGCAAGTCTATTGCGCTGGAAAACGGTGCAATCCTGGCTCGCTTTAGAGATCCCGACGTCCAGTTACGCGCCCGTGAAGCACTGATGGCTGCGATGGGAGACAAATACGTTATCGCGCTAAATCTGGCCCCGGCAACACCGACCTGGCTTGCCAGGTTAGGCGCAGAGCCGATGAAACTGGGTCTTGACCTGCGTGGTGGCGTCCACTTCCTGATGGAAGTGGATATGGACACCGCACTTGGCAAACTGCAAGAGCAAACGATGGATACCTTGCGCTCAGACTTGCGCGAGAAGAATATCCCGTATGCCACAGTGCGTAAGCTCGATAACTATGGTGTTGAAGTCCGTTTTCGCGACGATAAAACTCGCGACGATGCTATCAGTTACCTTTCTCCTCGCCACCGTGATCTGGTTATTGGCTCCAATGGTAGCAATACCTTAAAAGCGGTGATGAGCGATGAACGTCTGCGTGAAGCGCGGGAATATGCTGTTCAACAAAACATTACGATTCTGCGTAACCGGGTTAACCAGTTGGGTGTGGCCGAGCCCTTGGTTCAGCGCCAGGGTTCAGATCGTATCGTGGTTGAGTTACCGGGGATTCAGGATACCGCGCGTGCCAAAGAGATTCTTGGTGCCACGGCAACGCTGGAGTTCCGTCTGGTAAACAGCAATGTTGATGCTACCGTTGCTGCGTCTGGCCGTGTACCGGGTGATTCAGAAGTCAAAAACACCCGTGAAGGCCGTCCGGTTGTTTTGTACAAACGCGTCATCCTGACCGGTGATCATATTACCGATTCAACCTCCAGCACTGACGAATATAACCAGGCTCAGGTTAATATCTCGCTCGACAGTGCCGGTGGTTCTGCGATGTCTAATTTTACCAAAGACAATATCGGCAAGCCGATGGCGACTCTGTTCGTAGAATATAAAGACAGCGGTAAAAAAGATGCCAATGGCCGGGCGATTCTGGTTAAGCAGGAAGAAGTTATCAACGTGGCGACCATTCAATCGCGCTTGGGTAACAGTTTCCGTATCACCGGTATTGATAATCCGGCCGAAGCTCGTCAGCTTTCCTTGTTACTGCGTGCGGGTGCGTTGATTGCCCCGATCCAGATTGTGGAAGAGCGCACTATCGGGCCAACGTTGGGTTCTCAGAATATTACCCAAGGTTTGGAAGCCTGTTTGTGGGGCTTGGCAGTCTCCATCCTGTTTATGGTGGTTTACTACCGTAAGTTTGGTGTGATTGCCAGTATTGCTCTGTTGGCTAATCTGGTGTTGATCGTGGGCGTGATGTCCCTGCTGCCGGGGGCGACATTGACCATGCCGGGTATTGCCGGGATAGTCCTGACGCTGGCGATAGCTGTTGATGCTAACGTACTGATTAATGAGCGAATAAAAGAAGAGTATCGGAACGGGCGGACGATCCAGCAAGCGATTCATGAAGGGTACAAAGGTGCCTTCTCCAGTATCGTCGATGCCAACGTCACGACGCTTATCACAGCGATTATTCTTTATGCTGTGGGTACTGGTTCGATTAAAGGCTTTGCTATTACAACCGTCATCGGCGTTGCAACGTCAATGTTTACGGCAATAGTCGGTACTCGTGCCATCGTCAACCTGCTTTACGGCGGCAAGCGCATTAACAAGCTGTCTATTTGAGGAGTACGTTGTGGCACAGGATTATACTGTTGAACAACTGAACTATGGCCGTAAAGTCTATGACTTTATGCGCTGGGATTATGTTGCTTTCGGCGTTTCGCTGCTGTTATTGATAGCATCTATTGCGGTTATGTCCACAAAAGGGTTCAACTGGGGTCTGGATTTCACCGGTGGTACGGTGATTGAAGTTAGCCTGGATAAACCCGCAGATCTTGATCAATTGCGTGACACGTTGGAAAAAGCGGGCTTTGAATCACCAATACTACAAAACTTTGGTAGTACCCGTGATGTGATGATACGGATGCCACCTGCCACCGGGACTGCCGGGCAGGAGCTGGGTAACAAGGTCATCTCTATTATCAATGAGTCAGTTGATAAGAATGCCTCAGTGAAACGTATTGAGTTCGTCGGGCCAAGCGTGGGCAGTGATTTAGCCCAGGCAGGTGCTATGGCGTTGCTGATAGCGTTGCTGTGTATTCTGGTTTATGTCGGTTTCCGTTTTGAATGGCGTCTGGCGCTGGGGGCGGTTATCGCTCTGGCCCATGACGTGGTCATTACTCTGGGTGTCTTGTCGTTGTTCCATATTGAGGTTGATCTGACTATCGTGGCTTCATTGATGTCAGTTATCGGTTACTCACTCAACGACAGTATTGTGGTTTCAGACCGTATTCGTGAGAATTTCCGCAAGATCCGCCGCGGTACGCCTTACGAAATCATGAACGTGTCTCTGACCCAAACCTTGAGCCGAACTATCATGACCTCAGCAACTACGCTGATGGTGGTATTGATGCTGTTTATCTTTGGTGGTGCGATGCTGCAAGGCTTCTCACTGACAATGCTGATCGGTGTTTCCATCGGTACCGTTTCATCCATCTACGTAGCCTCTGCGCTGGCGTTGAAATTAGGTATGAAACGTGAACATATGTTGCAACAAAAAGTTGAGAAAGAAGGCGCAGATCAGCCTTCAATCCTGCCGTAATCGTTAGTCTGCGGTAGAACAAAAGATAAGCCCTGATACAGTATGTGTCAGGGCTTTTTGCTTATGTATGAATCGGTTTCTCATCTATTGGTTCAGGAGAAGTCAGAAAATACGCGTTTGAACCGATATTTCACCGCGTTGAGGTGAGCTATTATATCCACCCTTTGTTGTCAGGGCAGTTCGCGGTAAACTGTGCCCAAGTTTAGGCTCACTCATCAGGAAGCGCTATGCATTGCCCGTTTTGTGCCGCAGTGGACACCAAAGTGATTGACTCCCGTCTGGTGAGCGATGGCTCCCAAGTGCGCCGTCGCCGCCAGTGTTTAGATTGTAATGAACGCTTTACTACTTTTGAAGTGGCCGAACTGGTGCTGCT
>NZ_ACCB01000077.1 GCF_000173735.1 Yersinia aldovae ATCC 35236
CAGATTGCGGGCTTCACGCTCAGTGGGAGCCAAAACGGAGATCAGGCGCAACGGAGAAATTTCGGCCAATAATGTGTTAGAACGGGCGTTAAGGAAGGTGTAGAGCTTTGAATATGCACGTATGTTACTATTAGCGTCAGCCATAGCATTACCTCTTTTAATGTTGTGGTTAGATGCCTCGGCAGTGTTAGCGCACTGTCGGGGCATTGTTGTTTTATGGTGACCACGTAATTACAATGGTCGTTACCATGAAGGCATCATAAATTAGGGTAATTACCATGTCAACACCAGAAGAGAAACGTTCACCTCAATATCAGATGCGTCTTCTAGCAGAATTTCGTGCGCAGTTAGAAGAACAAGCCCGTAAAGATGGTGATGCTTCCCTTGCGACGTGGATAAAAAGGATATTGCGTAAAGAGTTACGCGAAAGAGGCATTGAACCTAAAGGTTAGTGGAATCATAAATCAGCACAACTGGATTAATGTATGCAGGCAAGGAGACCGATAGCCCCTATCAGGGCTATCGGTTTAAGCATTACGCTACTTTTTACTTTTTGCTCTTCGGGCCAATAATTCTGAACGACCAAAACTCTCTTTTTCATTTTCTGGTGGATGAACATCAGAAAATCCTGCGGCCTCAATGAGTGGCCCCATAGACCTGAACTCTACCGCTGCTTTTGGGCTGCGTAGTGAAGACATACCCTCATTCCACGCGTGGAGCATTTGCTTGGTGATTTCACGCCATAAAGGTTCGTTTTTAGCCGCTTCGATCATCTCACGACCCACTTCAACCGCTGATTCACAAAGTGTTTCCACCATTTCAGTATAATGGCGAGGAGAAATACCCAGTCGGTGATTAAAGAAACGCTCCAATGACTTACCCGCAGCCCATGTCTGCCGCCCTTCGATGGAAAGTGCGGGAGGATTATGCCTAAAACGCGGATAGGCTTGAGTGGTAACCAGATCATAAGCTGGAGTATAAGCAACGTCAGTCGCCGAGGTATAAAGTAGTGCAATATTTTTGGCATGACAGTCAGCATTACGCACAACAAAGTTGGTTAAAATCAACCAACCTAGAGCCTCCATTTGCTGGTGCATATCCGATTTAGGAATATATGCTCGAGTGGCCTTAAGGACCTTTTCCATTGTGGTAGCATACTTCTCATGGGGTGGCATCCCCAGTAAGCTACAAGCATCTTCAAGGCCGTATATGGGATGCCCATCGGTATCTACGTCGAATCGCTCAACCACTAATATGCGACCATCATCCGACATAGTACTTGCGGCAACAGGAGTTACATTTAGGCGCTCAAGCACCTTCATCGTATAAAACTCATTAAATCCCAAAAAAGGAGTATTTTCGTCAGAACCTTTAATTATATGCTTGCTCGTTCGAAGAGTAGGCTTGCCTAATGAGACAGTGTTTGTGCGTTCTGGAGCTAAAAACTTGGGTACGGCACCAGACACTGCTGCTCGCGCATATCGCCGAACCAAGGAAGCAAAATGAGCCGTAGTATTATTGCCTTTAAGAAGATCTTCAATTTGCAAAGGATCTAATTCAAAACCTGACGCCACACCTTCAGGGGTCACGGTAACGCGCCCTATTCCCGTTCCGCCAATGACTGCCAATAATGAAAGATCTGTACCGTCTAATAAAGGACCGAATTCCTCTCGGATAATACCCAGTAAATAACCTTCCGGTAAGTTTTGTCGAAAGAAAGGATGAAGATCTCTCGGCCAACGCCATGCTAAGTCGCGAACAGGCATTGTTAGACTAATAAAATTATTTTCGGATATCCCCGGTAAATATTGCAAAAGGTACTCATCCCTTTCGCGAAATAGCTTGGCAACATTTTGGCCGCTAATTTGAACATCTAACTTCATGAAGTTTCGTCCTGACGCTGTTCCGCAAGAATGTCGTCCAGAGTTCGGATATGCCCACTCTTAACTACTTTAAGGTCATAGCCAGCAGCTTCGAATAACCTGACAAGAATGCTGACACTCATATCACCTTTTGCCAGTGTTTCCATACGCGCTAAGGTAGTGCGTGAGACGCCAGCTCTTTTCGCTAACTCAGCTTGTGATAATTTTGCTTCATTGCGTACTGATTTGAGCATATCAGCAACATCATAGAGAGTCGTCATTTGTAGCCCCAAGGATACAAAAATCCAGTTTATGGCAATAAATGTAGCCCTTGGGATACAAAAAATCAAGAATCCATCTTCGATAAATCTGATTATCCAGTAAACGACACTCACCCAACCCGTAGCCACAGGCTTCACTGTGAGCAATGACTTGCCTCTACTTTAAGACAAACATTTTCCCCGTTAAAGTAATGAGTTACAGGTGTAGTTATAAGAAAGACACCATTAAGTCATGCTAGTTTGGTTTTTCGACCCGTTGTCTAACAAGATTAGACAATGGGCGATATTTTCAAACGATAGAGAGTCATCTTTTGTAGCCCCGGAGACACAATAATTCAGTTTATGGCGATAACTGTAGCCCTTGGGATACAAGAAATTAAAAAATCATCGTCAATAAAGCGACTGATTCAGTAGACAATACACTGACAAATATCCCGCCAACTGTAACCACGGGCATCATCCCGAACAATGCCTCAACCTCACTTTAAGACAAATATTTCCCCATTAAAATCAACCCTTATTGCGGCAACTCCGGCCAGTCAATATCCGGCGCGACATTTGGGTCAATGCGCATTAACGCGACGCGGTAATGTTTGAGTGCCGCCAATTGCTGAATATCAGTCTGTTGATTATCCATTGCGATAGCGTCGAGTAGGATGTTGATGTGCTCCGAAACCTGCTTTATCAGCACGGTTTTTTGTTGGACGGCGGCGGTAATATGGCTGGCTTTTAATGCCTGTTGATCGACTTCCCAGGCGGTTCCTGTCCATATATCAAATTCATGCGTTGGCTGAAGCTGTGTTTTATTGTGTGGCACGGGGCCGAGTGCAGAAATGATGGATTCAGTTTTAGTTTCAATGTCATAAACCGTTTGATGGCGATGGTCTTCTACTGTTACCCACTGATTTGCGGATAAATCTCTCACCAACGCCATGCCGGTTTTAGGCTGGATGACTGGCGCGTCAGCCACCGAATGCGCTGGCAGGCCGACGCCGAGCGGCAAGTACTCCATGCCTGCACTGGCGTATTCCAGACTCACCGCATCATAGTGATAGAGCGTTACCCATCCCGCCTGACTGGCGAGTTGATGGTCATCCAGGATGGCCGGTTGAACGGTAAAGTCATATTTCATTAGACAGCCCTCAAAATATAGCAAAATGAGATGTTGCGTGGTCGGGTTTCGGCGGCGGTGCGCACCACGCGGGAGGCGTCAAAATCAAAGCTGCCGCAATGAGTGATGTCGGTATGATGCGGGGTGTTGTCGTTGCCGACAGACTCAGCTTTCGCGAAAGCACCAGTGAAGTTGCTCTCTGCTGCGATGCCGAGGCTTTCCGATACCCCATTGATACCGCCGGTGATATTTTGCAGCGCGTCGGTTTGTGCGCTTAACAGGGTGCGACTGGTATCAATGCCGCGCCCGTCATCAAATCCACGAATAAACTCACCGCGCAAATCGGGTAATTTATGAGTCGGATATAAGGTTGCCAGCGTGGGGTAACGGTAGGGATAAAATGCTGCGCCGTTACATTTTAAATAGCCAGCCGGTGGCGTGGTGCCTGGGTAGGGTAGTGGGATGCCGATGGGCGTTAGTGTATCGCTGCGACTGGTGACGATATCTATCCATTCCCGCCATTGACCATAGGAGCGCAGGCGATAAGCTATCTTGGCCGCGGTGTGGGTATTATTGGTGGAGAAAATGAATTGGTGGGCGGTTAACGAGTCATTCTGAATATGCTGAATGGTCGCATCACCAAAACCCTCTGGTATATTGGCAGCGTATTGATTGACGCTGTACATACCGGTTGCGGCCAGTGTATTGATCCCCGCCGAGGCAATAATGCAGGAGCGGCCCCAGCCAAATGCCCCGACCGCCATGAGTTCATCTTGCGCATTACCGACATTTCTGGTGGCCGCAGAGCCTAATTGCAGGTTTTTCCGCGCCGCCTTTTTATCGATAAGCTCATATAAGTTTTGGCTGGCGAGGAGATATTGCGGGTGCGGATAGGGGGTGTCGAGATGGCGGCTCATTAATGCAACCGCCGCACTTACCGCTTTTTGAACTGCTTTTGGCGTGGCGGCTTCGGTTTCAATATAGCTATCTATGGCGTTATTTAATCGCGTAAAACCTTTGGCGTATAAGGTCGCATCGGGATGGTCGCATGATTTTTTATGAGCAATCATTAACTCATCGATATAGGTTTTGACCTCAATAGCTTTATCATCCGCATAGTTACGTGCTGTCAGTACGGCTGATGGGATAATTTTCAGCATCACTGATGCTGTGCTGCTGACCATTAATATCATCCGAATCAGTTGGGTGCGGCCACTG
>NZ_ACCB01000076.1 GCF_000173735.1 Yersinia aldovae ATCC 35236
CTTCGCGCAATGAAGAAAGCAATCGGCGAAGCGTGAAAGTTAAATTGTTAGATGCATCTTCAATAAGTTCTGGTAGTTGCTGCTGAAGGCGCTGGATCCCGACAGGAATAATGAGACCATATTCAGCGAGCAGAGAACGAAGCTGGTTAGCCAGCGCGGTTCTCTGCTCAACCATCAGTTGGCGGGTATTCCGCAGTGCTTTGATATCCTGCTGTTCTGTGGTTTTGACTGGTACAAAGTGAATGCCTGGGCGGCATGCTGTTTCGCAAATTGCCAGCGCATCGTTTGCATCGTTCTTCTGGCTTCTGACAAACGCTTTCACATGCTGGGCAGGGATAAGTCTTACGCTATATCCCATAGAACTGAGTGTTCGCCCCCAGAAATGAGAGGTTGAACAGGCCTCCATCGCAATTAAAGTACCCGGTTCAAACTGACGAAGCGTATCCAGCAATTTCTGACGCGATATTTTTCTGTTCCAGGCAACGGAGCCATCAACCATCCAGACACATACTTGGAAAACAGATTTGGCGATATCGATACCAACAACTCTGATCTTGTTCATGTGATGTTACTCCCAGATTAATGCAGTCAGTAAAAGTATGGCACCGGCTACCGTGGAGAGGGGTGTCCATCACATCACTACAATGCGGCCAGTGTGCCGCCTACGGGCGCGTGGGGCATGTAATGAGTTTTGTGTGGGGGATGGCACAAAGGAAAAAATAAGAGGTGTTGGGTAGAATAATAGAAAGGAAGAGCTACTTATTACATGAGTTATTCAAAGGATGACCGTAAACAGTCATCTCATTGATTTTAAATATATTTATTAGGCATTATTTTACATGATACAAAAAATACAATCACAATTGTTACTAATGTCAGCTTACCAAAGTGATTAGGAATGAATTCTAAATAGAAAGCTGCGAGTAAAACGATAACAATAAATGGGATCGTCGAAAACAATATATTATATAATATCCTTCTCATTACCTTGCCATGCTATTAAGTATATTCACAATTTCGTCAAAGCTTAAATTGGAGTTCGAACGTATTTTCTTCATGGTTTTAGAAATAACCGGATCGATATATACATAAAGCATCTCTATATTATTTATTCGTAGTAAATTGTAATACCCAGGGTCAATGACTTGTAATTTTCTGGCTGCCATGGCGGATTTTTGAACTTTGCCATATAAATCAGCGGCATTAATTAAAAACAAACCTTTTTTATTTATTTCCGCTCGAACAATATTCGATACAGAGAATGACCCAACAACTGTTTTAGCTATAGAGTAAGCCATTGATTTTTTTGTAGCCATTGAAACTGCGAGATTGGCACCCACATGGGATGAGTGATAAGCAGAACTCCGCGCATTCTCACGCGGCGTATGTTTATCAAGAACATACTCGACATAAAGCTTTATCATGTCAAAGATAACATCAGATCTTTTGTGTATCTCTGATATTGCCTTTATTATTCTTGCATCCTCAGCCTTTATCTCCTGACATTCACTCGCATACTTTTCAAAAAACAAGATGTATACCAACTGGCTCTCTCTACGCCACTGTATACACTCTCGATTGTTCCCTTGGCAGAACTCATGGTCACTTTTATCCCACGATCTAGTGAGAGTGATAACATCCTATCTGCATTTAGTTTTTCTTTTAAATAAATAGAAGCATTCATTAACTAGCACTCCATTGATTGTTAATAATCGTGTACTATACGTTATAATTATGGATTTTAAATACTACAAAGGAGCTGTATGATGCGATTGGCTAAAGTTGGGACTTTTCTTGTTTTATTTATTATCTTGACCTTTCTTATTCCAGAAGTGTTGGTCTTGGTATTGTCAAGTGATCAGTTTGGCGATGCGATCAGCTATTTTAACTTTCTTAATACGAATATTCTAATAGCGCTCTATTATGAAATGGTTATTCTTGCTCTTATTCTGTCATATCTAATGACAAAAGTGATTTTTCATTTAATGAGAAAAGATAAATAACCTGGATAGGTATAACTATTTGGCGATATGCTCCAGTCTGGGTTTTCATGTCCATTACCGCCTTATAGGAATATTGTGCAATCAGTCCCAAAGTTGCTGGGGTTGTATGGTGACTTCTTGCATCCCCACCGGGTAACCGTATGGTAAAATTGACCCGATATAGTGACTAGTACTTCTTCACTTCGCCCGTAGTAGCCGCTAGACAGGGTATCAACAGTGTTGCATTGCTGGGCGAATATTGTTAATTGCCCAAGTCATATCACAGTGCAGGTTATCAATCGTGAAGTTTAGTGAATCGGCCTGTCTCCCTCCGGTACGTACCATGATAGAAAGATAACTATTGAGCATTTCGTCTTTCTGAAATCCATTCCTGAACTTCGATAGCGAAAGTTTCCGGTGCCTTACGAAATGTTTTCCGTGCCAGATCCAGAATCGTGTGGCGTGCCAGCTCTTCTTCCATTCTTTGCTGGGCACTGTCCATCACCGCTCGTATCCCACAAGGTCCATCGCACACCCAGGCGGGGAGTTTTTCTTCAAAGATAGCCAAACGCTGACGGATTTCTTTGCATTTAAAAATACCCTTTTGACCATCAACAGCCTGAATGACATCCAGCATAGTGATCAACGCCGAAGGCCGTGCCAGCCGGAAACCGCCCCCTTTCCCCTCACTACTGACAACCAAACCGGCGTGTGAAAGTCGGGTGAAAATTTTCGCCAGATAATCATAAGGGACTCCCTGCAAATCCGCCATTTCCCGGACATTCATTTCACGGTCGTCGCCATTAATATCGACCATACAAACCAGACTGTGAATGCCATATTCAACACCAGAACTGTAAAACGCCATGATAAACTCCGTTAATTTTTATCTTAGTCATTATACATATATAGAAATTTACTGATAGTTAGTGTTTCATTTCTCTTGTCTTGGTATTTTAATTTTCATTTTTTTCAATTGATTATAGGTTTGTTTTTATAACCACCTACTTAACTACGAAATAAATTGTCGCAGATAAATGCGACAAGTATAGTTGTAGTTGATCGAGGTTAAAGACCTGATAATCAAAAGTGGAACATATGAACAAAAAAATTCTTATTCTCGGTAGTGGCTTCGCAGGCATGTGGGCGGCAATAAGTGCAGCCCGTTTAGTCCATTTAAATAATGGTCAGAATATCGATATCACGGTACTGGCTCCACAACCTGAGTTGCGTGTACGGCCAAGATTTTATGAAAACAATGTCGCGTCGCTGGTTTCGCCACTTGAGCCATTATTTGCGGCTACTGGCGTGAGATTCATGGCGGAAAGCGTTTATAAAATTGATATAAAAGAGAAAATTGTTTGGTATAAAGATGCTCAAGGCGAAACGGTGCTCATTACTTATGACCGCCTGATACTGGCTACCGGTAGTATAGCGAGACGGGCACCAGTGACGGGTGTGGATAAATATACTTTCGATATTGATCAGCTGGAATCGGCTCAGCTGTTTGAAAAACATCTGTCTTCACTGGTCAAAATGGAACCGACAGAAGCACGTAATACTGTCGTAGTGTGTGGTGGTGGTTTTACAGGTATTGAGCTGGCGACTGAGTTGCCATCGCGGCTTAGTGCTTTGTTTGGTATAGATTCTAAGATTAAGGTAATCGTAGTTGAAAGAGGAGGTACCATTGGCGGTCGATACAGTGAGGCGTTGCGTGATGTCATCAAACAAGCCTCAGAAGAGTTGGGTATTGAGTGGCGTTTAAATGCGGAGGTGGCATCTATTGATGAGACAGGCGTGATGCTGAAAGATGGCAATCACATTGCCACGTCAACCGTTGTTTGGACTGCTGGCGTACAGGCCAATTCACTGACTGAACAGTTTTCTACTCAACGTGATAATCAGGGGCGTTTATATGTCGATGAAAATCTTCAGATTCTCGGTATACCTGATGTCTATGCCACAGGCGATGTCGCGTATGCAGCAAGCGATGACGTAGGTAATATCGCACTAATGACTTGCCAGCACGCGATCCAATTAGGGAAGTTTGCTGGAAATAATGCTGCTGCAAGCGTGATGGCTTTAACCCCTATTCCTTATCGTCAGGTGAACTACGTTACCTGTCTTGATCTGGGTAGTTGGGGCGCTGTTTATACCGAAGGCTGGGATCAGAAAGTGAAGTCGGTTCGCAATGAAGCGAAGAAAATAAAGATAGCCATCACCAATGAGCTGATCTACCCACCAAAAGCCGAACGTGATATTGCTTTTGCAGCAGCGGATCCTTTGGCTAAGTTTGTCTAGTCAACTCACTGCGCTATTACTGCGTAGACGGGAGCGAAATACTCCCGTCTTTTCTTCTATCCCAAACACTTTCAGCCGTTAGACACTTTAATGCGTTGGGAAGTCAGAAATTGTCGAGCAACGGTAACCTACGACAGCAAAATTAATACCGGTTTCAACAATATCTCTACGGTGGTATGTCAATTATGC
>NZ_ACCB01000075.1 GCF_000173735.1 Yersinia aldovae ATCC 35236
TTACAATGGCTTACGCGATAAAGTCACCCGCAATGGGCCAACAGTGAAATACGAGCGCCGCCAGTTGTTAGGCTTTACTGACGGCGATATTGAATGGATTGGGGATCTGGCGTTGGAGTGGCTTGGGAAGTAGTTACGAATTATGTATTAGGTAAGTGAGCTTTCGGGCCTTTCCATTCGAATGAGTCTAGTAAACGCTGCAATATTGAACGCAATATCTCCATTGATGCTGGAGATACGTCTACTTCACCATAGTGCCCATTAGCCATAGTATTTCCGTATTTAGTGCCATTTAAGCTATTTAGTATTAAAACTCCAGAATCTGATTTGACCATTTGATTATCAACAGGTTTTAATTCTAATGGTTGAGGAGGTCTACTTGCATCCAATCCTCTCGATCTATCTTCTATATGATGAGCTGTATTTCGAACACCTAGCAGGTCAGGGAAATACTGCCTTAGCTCACAATGGAGGTCAGCGATTAATTCTGGCACATCACGATAATTCTTTAATACCTTTAAAAGTTTATCAAATGAATCGAGAGCATATAGAAATATGCGAGCATTTATTAGTGGCTGGTTATGAATGAATTCTCGGGGCAATTGTCCTTTAGACCATTTTTCACGCTTAAACCTAATTTCAGTCTCAAGTTGGATTTCATCCCAAGCATTATGGTTATGTGGGTTAAGGTGCTTGTTTTCTAATTCTTTTTTGATTTCATAACGTCTGGCATTATCAAGTTGCCATTGCTCCAGTATTGGATGTTCATTATTTTGATTTATGGATGTAAGGAACAGGTTCAATGCTAAATTCGCTTCATAAAATTGACTTTCCAAGTTTCTTAGTAAGCCCTCTACTTCCCAACTCCATTCATGGTCATCGCTTTCCAACCAAGTTCCTGGCTTTAATATTTCGAAAATATACAAAGGCCCTCCTTTAATTCATAGAATTGGCCAGCTATTCAAAATAGTAAGCCAGCAAAAGTCTGAGTATATCTACGCTAGCACAATAAAACTTGCAATTATGCTAGGTTCTACATGCCTTTTAAGCAATTATTATGAAAGTGTATAGAGTGATAACTCACCTTGGTACTTGCATTCAATGTAAATATCTTTATTGCTGAGAATAAGCTAACGGGATAGCGTTACCACAATAGGCTAACAGTTAGAGATGAACGCCGCCAGTTGTTAGGCTTTACTGACGGCGATAGTGAATGGATTGGGGATCTGGCGCTAGAGTGGATTGCTAAATAATACTACATCACAGCATCCCATGAGTTTTAGCGTAATCGCGCAACGCTTCATTCATCTTAGTTTGCCATCCATCCCCCTGCGCCCGATAGGCGTCTACCACATCGTGATCAATCCGTAGTTTAACCGGCTCTTTCGGATTTGCCAGTTTTGGCCGACCACGGGTTTTTATCACCTTTTCCGCGCCCTCTTTACCAAACAACTCGGTAAATACCTCGGTGGCTGGACGTGCGCGGGCAAACTCTGCCTCGCCCCACTCAGGGTTATCTGTCATGGTGACTTTACTGATTTTTTTGTTCATATCGCTTTACCTCACGGGAATTGGCCTTACGCAAGCTGATAACATGCACCTTGCCGTTACGTGGTGTGAATACCAACATATGTAACCGCTCTTTAATGTAGCCCAGTGCCTGAAAGCGCCGCTCTGGATATTCCTTACGTAGATCCTCAACAATTAGCGCGGTGGCAACTTCGAAATCACGCGCCATCTCAAAGGACAATTTACGTTCAGCAATATTTTTTTCGTTTTTGGTTGGGTCGTAAGATATGTCCATGCATTTAATGTACCCCCAATAAATGGAGCAATGCAAGCGATATCAGCATTCATGCTTTAGTTTCATTTCTCTTGTGCCATCCCCCACACAAAACCCATCACATGCCCCGCGCGCCCGTAGGCGGCACACTGGCCGCATGAATATCCTTATTGCTGGCATTAAACGCCTGTTGGCTAACATTATCCGTATTGGCATTGTCTCAGACGTCAGTCTCGCCAACGGACTATGCCGGGTCAAAATAGGCAACCTTGAAACCGATTGGCTCAATTGGTTAACGCTGCGCGCCGGTCGGGTGCGCTTTTGGTCTGCGCCGTCAGTGGGTGAGCAAGTGATGGTGCTCAGTATCGGCGGTGAACTCACCACCGGCTTTGTGCTGCCCGCCATCTTTTCAGATGCCAATCCGGCACCGTCACAATCACCTGACGCCATCGTGATCACCTTTCCTGATGGTGCGCGTTTTGAGTATGAGCCGGAAACCAGCCACCTGGCAGTAACCGGAATAGCCACCGCAATCATTGAGGCCAGCGAGTCAGTAACTGTCACTGCCCCCAATATAACCTGTGCTGCCTCGGTCAAAATCACACTGGATACCCCCGAAGTGGAATGCACCCATAACCTCACCACCGCGACGCTGAACGTGAAGCAAGGCGGCACCATGAGCGGCACTATCACCCATACCTGCGGCCAGTTCTCATCCAATGGCATTGTTATCGATAAGCATGACCACGGCGGCGTATTGCGCGGCGGTGCTGATACGCTGGGGATAAAATGACAAGCGATAAATATAGCGGCATGAACCGCAACAGCGGCTGGCACATCGACGATATTGACCATATCCGCCAGTCAATCAGTGACATTCTGACCACACCGCAAGGCACGCGGGTAATGCGCCGTGATTACGGCTCACTGGTCTCAACGCTCATCGACCAGCCACAAAATCCCGCTTTGCATCTGAAAATGATGGCGGCGGTTTATGGTGCGGTGATGCGCTGGGAGCCGCGCGTAACACTGAATGCCATCAGTATCACTACTCAGGCTGACGGCAAGATGAGGGTGGATTTAACCGGTAGTCGCACCGACAGCGATAACCGGTTAAGCCTGTCCGTGCCACTGGGGGGCCAATAATGCCAACCATCGATTTAAGCCAGTTACCGGCCCCTCGGGTGGTGGAACCGCTGGATTTTGAAAGCCTGTTTGCCGTGCGCAAAGAGGATTTTATCGCGCTGTACCCAACTGAGCAGCAAGACGCGGTGCGTTTAACGCTGTCATTTGAATCTGAACCCATCGTGAAGCTGTTGCAGGAAAACGCCTATCGTGAGTTGCTGCTACGCCAGCGTGTCAATGAAGGGGCGCAAGCGGTGATGGTGGCGCACGCGATGGGGAGTGATTTAGACCAACTCGGCGCGAATAATGGCATTGAAC
This sequence comes from Yersinia aldovae ATCC 35236, assembly GCF_000173735.1. GTDB lineage: Bacteria > Pseudomonadota > Gammaproteobacteria > Enterobacterales > Enterobacteriaceae > Yersinia > Yersinia aldovae. The sequence continues at coordinate 3,227 of NZ_ACCB01000075.1, forward strand.
GGCTGACCATTACACCGGCCAATCCTGATGTTATTCCCCCCATCACCGCAGTGATGGAGTCTGACGACGATTTCCGCGTGCGTATTCCGCAAGCCTTTGAAGGCTTGAGCGTGGCCGGGCCAACCGGTGCTTATGAGTATCACGCCCGTAGCGCCGATGGTCGGGTGGCTGACGCCTCCGCGATTAGCCCATCACCCGCCTGTGTCACGGTTACGGTACTTTCCCGCGAGGGTAACGGCGAAGCCCGGCAAGATTTATTGGATAACGTCTTTGCTGCGCTGAACGATGAGAACGTGCGGCCAGTAGCAGACCGCTTAACCGTCAATTCCGCTGTTATCGTGGAATACCAGATTGACGCCACACTCTATTTTTATCCGGGGCCGGAAGCCGAACCCATTCGGGCGGCAGCCGAAGCCCGATTACAAAGCTACATCAGCACGCAGCGCCGGTTAGGGCGCGATATTCGCCTTTCCGCGATTTATGCCGCTTTGCATGTTGAGGGGGTGCAGCGGGTGGAGCTGGCCGCCCCGCTGATTGATGTGGTACTGGACAGAACGCAAGCCGCCCATTGCACCGGTTATACCTTGACGGTGGGCGGCTCCGATGAATAAGCGCTTATTGCCGGTTGGCTCTACCCCGCTGGAGATCGCCGCCGCCCAAGCCTGTGCGCGCATGGCTAACATTGACGTGCCGTTGCGCCAGTTATGGAACGCCGACACCTGCCCGCTGGTATTACTGCCTTATTTGGCGTGGGCGTGGTCAGTGGATCGCTGGGATGAGCACTGGCCGGAAGCCACCAAACGCGCGGTGGTCAACGCCTCCTACACCGTCCATAAACGCAAAGGCACTATTGGCGCGATTCGGCGCGTGGTGGAGCCGCTGGGCTATCTCATCAAGGTGATTGAGTGGTGGAAGACCAACGAGACACCCGGCACCTTTCGCCTGGATGTCGGCGTGCTGGAAACCGGCATTACCGAAGAAATGTATCAGGAATTAGAGCGGCTAATCGACGATGCCAAGCCGTGTAGCCGTCATTTAGTCGGCCTGTCGATTAATCTGGATGTGACCGGAACTGTCCCTGTCAGCGCCGCCAGCTATGACGGTGACGCAATGACCATTTACCCCTATGAATGGACTCAATATGACGAATAAATACTTTGCCTTACTAACCCATATCGGCGCGACCAAACTGGCGAATGCCACCGCACTTGGCACCCGCTTAGAGATAACCCATATGGCGGTCGGTGATGGCGGCGGCACCCTGCCAACCCCCGATCCGGCACAAACCCAATTGGTGAATGAACAGCGCCGCGCCGCATTGAATTCATTAAGTATTGACCCGAGCAATCCCCGTCAGATGATTGCGCAGCAGATTATCCCTGAGACC
>NZ_ACCB01000074.1 GCF_000173735.1 Yersinia aldovae ATCC 35236
TAATATTGTTTTTTTAAAATCACACTATGAGGTAATTACCTGACAATACTAAAAATGATGATGTTCACTGGGTCGCATGCACACTCTGATATCTTTTTCCTGCCGTTTACTCCTTTTCCGATCATGTATTCAATATGGTTATTAGTATCACATAAGGTAATGCTCACGCTCAATCAAGAACAGTAGCACGCCTACGGCGTGAGCGTCGCTGCTGCGCAGCTTCGGGGGTGTTCAGGGTTGTGTCGCGTTAATGGCGGCAGGTCAGCAAAAGTGGTATTGCTGTTTATTTAGCCAGCCAACAGATGAAATTGTTCCGCGACTGACAATACATCATTTTGCGGATGTTGATATTGTCCTTTACGTATCATGTGGATCAATTCGATGCCAGCCAGGAGCGTCTGTGACCGCCGAAACGTATTGAATCCCAGCATCAACCGTACCCGACGTTTGATGTTCCGATGGTCTTGCTCAATCCGGTTGTTCAGGTATTTACTCTGCCTAACATTGCTCGCTCCCTCATCAGCTTTGTCGGCGTTGAGCGTGAACAAAGCCGCTGTGTTGGCCCCACTTTTATCGATAGTGACCACCTCCGGCTGCCCCTGATGGCGAATGGCCTTGCGAAAGAAGCGCAATGCGGCTGCAGCATCCCGTTTGGCGGTCAGCAGGAAGTCGATGGTGTAACCCAGTATCCACCGCGCGGCACAGATATTTCCACTGGCTTTTGATTTTGATGTAGGTTTCGTCCATGCGCCATCGGCGCCCTACTGAACGTTGGTGTCGGCGGAAGGCTTTATCCAGCAAGGGCACCAGACGGACGACCCAACGGTGAAGCGTGGAGTGGTCAACGATAATACCGCGCTCTGCTATCATCTCCTCGAGATTACGCAGGCTGAGGGCATAAGTGAGATACCAGTGAACACTCTGGGCAATAATATCGACGGGATAATGCAGACGCTTAAAGGCTTTTCGGATAAGAGACAGGGATATGGAACACCACAAAAAAAACAGCATGTTACCGGACTACACCTTAATGCGACAGAACCTTTATATTTATAATTCAATAAGATGATGATCTTTGTAAAAATCAAAAGACTGGTTTTATTATACTCCTACTTAATATGGGAATGAACAAGGCAGAATGACGACTATAGTTATAGTCTCGAGTAGACTTTCTTCTAAAAATCAATGGATGGTGCATATAGTGCGTAGATTAAACTTATTTTCATCATTTTTATTAAGTTTACTTATCTCTTTGCCTGTGCGAAGTGATGGAGACCTTAATGAGCTTTTGGTTAAAAGTCTCGCCCCAGTCCCCTCTGAAGCAGCGTCAGAGATCGTCCTATACCCAGCAAAACGGGTTATCACGATGAATAACAAACAGAAAGAAGCCAATGCTGTTGCTGTAAACGGAAAAAGAATATTAATGGTCGGTTCATTAGAAAAACTGAAAAATCAGCTAGGAACCAGAACCTATCGTATTGACCCTATTTTTGATAACAAGATTGTTATGCCCGGATTTATTGATCAACATCTGCACCCAGTACTTGGTGCATTGACTCTAGCTACCGAGATAATTGCGCCGGAAGACTGGGTACTTCCCGACCGTACAGTCAAAGCGGCCCTCTCAGGGTCTGAATATCAACAACGTCTTAAACAAGCGGAACAAGAGCTTACAGACCCCCAAGGATGGCTAATTAGCTGGGGATATCATGCGCTGTGGCATGGAAAACTTGATCGTGCGGTTCTTGATAAAATCAGCTCAACTCGACCAATAATGATTTGGCAGCGTTCATGTCATGAGTTTATCCTCAATACTGCTGCGCTCAACGCATTAAATATTACAGAGAAAGATGTCATAGATAAAGGCGATGCAAGTCGACAGGTAAACTACGCAGAAGGCCATTTCTGGGAGCAAGGGCTTAATTTGGTCGGCAGTAAGATACTTAAACAGATAGCAACACCGGAAAGACTGACGTTTGGACTCAAGCAAATGGTCGCTTATGAGCAGGCGCATGGGGTCACCGCATTTAATGAGCCAGGTGCTATCGTAAGCCCAGAAATGTGGGCACTTTACGAACAAATCCTGGGGGCTGAAGAAACACCTATGTACTCAACATTTATTGCTGACGGACGTGCAATAGTAGATCGCGTGGGGATAGACAACGCTTTAGATGCTGTTGAAAAAACTATTGCTATAGCACCCCAGCAAATAGGGAAAAAATTAATGTTTTTCCCTAATCAGATAAAACTTTTTGCTGATGGTGCAATCATTTCTCAACTAATGCAGATGAAGCAGCCTTATACGGATGGCCATCAAGGTGAATGGATAACCCCACCAAAAGAGTTAGATAAACGTATAAAATTATTTTGGGATGCCGGTTATCAAATACACGTTCATGTTAATGGCGATCAAGGATTAGATGTTGTACTCAATAGCTTACAAAATAGAGAAAAGGAACATCCAAGAGCTGACCATAGATTTGTCATTGTTCACTTTGCAAATTCAGATGAAGAGCAGATAAAAAAATTGGCTCAGTTAGGTGCTATCGTAAGTACCAATCCTTATTACACTACTGCATTCTCAGATAAATATGCGATTGGCCTGGGCAAGTATAGAGCAGACCATATGGTTAGATCCGCTTCTGTATTAAAAGCCACACCTCATTTATCATTTCATTCTGACTTACCCATGGCACCGAGTGATCCGTTATATTTGGTGTGGGCTGGAGTTAACCGGATGACAACAAGTGGTCGAATAGCCGCACCAGAACAAAGAATATCTGTTGATGCCGCATTACGCGCGATTACTATCGAAGCCGCGTATTCTTGGCGTAAAGAAGATATGATCGGAAGTATTGAACCAGGGAAAATCGCCAATTTCACAGTATTAGATGAAGATCCCTATCAAGTCAATAAATTGAAAATAAAAGATATTCCTGTTTGGGGAACAATGTTTGAAGGTAAAGTATTTCCTGTTCCTCAAAAAATTAGAGCCAGGATGGCTAACAATATTCAAACAAGCCAAACTTCACCGTCAATTTCAAATTTTTCAGAAGTAACTAAAGTATCGACAGATAAGCAGGGTTTAAACCACGATTTTGATAACTGTCAGTTAGCAGAATTATCCCATATGGCAATGATCGCTTACAGTAAGAATAGTTTGAAAAAATGAGTGGTATTTGAGTTGGGGATGTTCTGGATCCACCAGACGGTACTGAAAAACCGTTCGGTTGCAATACGATGGGATTGTTGCAAATTACCACATAGCTCGAGTTGTTACGGTAACTATATCGGGTGTATTGTAAGCACACCCGTTTTAGTTCCACGTACTTTTAAGCTCTCCGTGTTTTTAGTCATCAACCGGTATTCTTCCAGAGTCAAATTATTCAGGGATTTATGAGGTATGAAAGTCTGGACTCATGATACCCCTTCAGAACTTCATTAATCCCCTAACCCGGCCCCGCTGCCGGGTTAGTCGTGCCTGTAATCTGACAATCTCACCACCCTACCCGCGTTGCCCCTTTCTGGCTGCCTCCGTAGTGCCATCCTATTTTCAGAATTTTGCTCACTCTAATTGTTTGGAGTAATCATCCAAATCCAATATTCTTGGTCGGGAATTAATGTGGTAATAACAAGGAAAAGTTATGGATACGGTTGAAGAACTCAATGGAACATACTTCTATGCATGTCGTTCGAATCTGACCGCCAGTGAATTACTGTTTATGATTTTTTGTGAGAACACTGCAAACCAGTTTGGTATTCAGGATTTTGGGGCTGTAGCCGCTATTATTTCAGGTAGAAGCAACCTTTCCACCAGAGCAAAACCCATAGGCGCAACAAAAGGTACTTCATACGCTTCCAAAGCGGCACGACGTGTATTTAAGAAAACAAAAATCCCATTTGGTATATCCTTACCCACATGGTTAGGGGGTTATACCCCGCTGACTGCGAAACGAGTTATGGTTCGCAATCTTGCCCCGTTTGTTGGTCGCTCGATCCCCCTGCTTGGCATTATCATTATTGCTGCTGACGTATCAGAGATTACCTACCATACAATTCGTGATTACAACATGATAGCAAAGGGAGCTGATAAGTTATGGTAGATGATATTGAACAGCGCATTTATGATCTTGTACGACCTTATGCTGGCTTCTATATATTCACTAGAAAGAAAGTAGCTTTAACTCCCGATACAGACTTAGACACTGACCTTAGTATTGATGAGCTTGAAGTAGAAGACCTCATGAATGATTTCTTTAAAGAATTCTCTGTAGAGAAAGGGAGTTTCAATATTAAAAATTACTTCCCTGATGTTCCTTTTTCTTTCAATCCATTCAAGAAAACAGCCCCCATACCCGTTCCAGACTTCACCATCGGTATGCTTATTGAATCCGCCAAAGCGGGTCGCTGGTTGTACGATTGAAATAGGCCGGGCAATTAAGCCCGGCTTTGTATTTTAGAATACCGGTGGCCACGCAGGTACTCGATAGCCTTGATTTACCGCTTCAATCAGTAACCACTGTGGTAATTCTGGCAACTCAATTAACGGCCAGCTTTCCACTGTCGGCCATGAGCGATACGCGGTGCGGGCTTCCATCAGCTCAGTGCGTTGCGCTTCT
>NZ_ACCB01000073.1 GCF_000173735.1 Yersinia aldovae ATCC 35236
CTTCCCGCAATAAAGAAAGCAATCGGCGAAGCGTGAAAGTTAAATCGTTAGATGCATCTTCAATAAGTTCAGGTAGCTGCTGCTGGAGACGCTGGATCCCAACGGGAAGAATGAGGCCGTTTTCAGCGAGCAAAGAACGAAGCTGGTTGGCCAGCGCGGTTCTCTGCTCAACCATCAGTTGACGGGTATTCCGCAGTGCTTTGATATCCTGCTGTTCCGTGGTTTTAACCGGAACAAAGTGGATACCAGGGCGGCATGCTGTTTCACAAATTGCCAGAGCATCGTTTGCATCGTTCTTCTGGCTTCTGACAAATGCTTTCACGTGCTGTGCGGGTATAAGCCTTACACTATACCCCATAGAACTGAGGGTTCGCCCCCAGAAATGAGAGGTTGAACAAGCCTCCATCGCGATTAAAGTACCCGGCTCAAACTGGCAAAGCGTATCCAGCAATTTCTGACGTGATATTTTTCTGTTCCAGGCAACGGAACCATCAACCATCCAAACACATACCTGAAAAACAGATTTGGCAATATCGATACCAACAACTCTGATTGTGTTCATGTGGTGTTACTCCCAGATTAATTCAGTCAGTAAAAGTATGGCACTGACTACGTTAGAAAGGGGCGTCCATCACATCACTACAGTTAGATAACTATTTTGGTCCCGGCACTATTCCTACAGATGCGCAAAAGAAAAGACTTCTTGCAGTTCAGGCTGCACTAGAGATAGCCAAAGCATCAGCTAATGCCGCGGATGCGAACGCAAGGACGGATAAAGTTGAAGAAGATTTAAAGCATGCTTCAAAAGGGGTCGCTGGATTAGCTGACGCCATTCAGGCTGCATTAGGTCAGTAAATTTATAGACGTAAACCCCAACAGATTGTTGTGGATTACATATTAAAACCACTGCTCTGATAAACCAGTGGTTTTTTTACGCCTAAATATCATCACAGAGCAACCTACCAAGGTTACTGCGTAATGACACTAAGGGAAAATCATGGCAAAAGAAACTGACTGGAGAGGCATAGAGCGTGACTACCGTTCCGGCGCTCTTTCCATCAGAGAGCTTGCCAAGAAATACGGTATAAGTGATACCGCTGTTAGAAAGAGGGCAAAGGCTGAGGAATGGCCTAAACACGAACAGGTTCGCAATAATGTAGGTTCGCAGACAATTAGTGCGAACCAAAACAAGAACCCGCGAACCAAACATAAAAAACCAGCGGTTCACGTTAAAAGTGAAATAGATTCAGAATACCTGGTAGATGGAAATGGCGAACCAGAATTCATATTAAACCCTGACGAGTACGGGCTTAATGATATGCAGGCTCGTTTCGTGAGTGAATACCTGATCGACCTGAATAGCACGGCGGCATATAAAAGGTCTGGCGGTAAAGGAGAGGGCAATACGGCTTACGTTAACGCTTCACGCATGTACAGGAATGCTAAGGTTACCCAGATCTAGGTATCAGCGGTGCGATGGTTGTTGGCTGCGACAATGGTTCTCCTGAACACCCTACTAAAACCAATCTTGGCGGACGTAGCCACCTCATTTTCGTACAGGAGTAAACATGTCAACTAACTGGATGCGCCATTTCGAATTGCAGATTTTAGATCTGAATGGAAAGGGTATATCGCTTTCTGATTTTAAGGTTACGTTCCAGATCGAATGGGCAGACACGAAGTGGCCGCGCGTGGCGAATGTGAAGATTTACAATCTATCGACTGACACCACCAATAAAATACTCGGTCAAGAGTTCTCTAAAATATGCATTATCGCTGGTTATGATGGGATAGCGCCTGATGTGGATGCTAGTCAGGTGGGGAGAGTGCGGAATATTCCCGAAGGGCAAGAGGGACAAACTGATGACCAGAACTGTGGTCTTATTTTTGACGGTGATATTCGCTTTACCGTGACAGGAAAAGATAACATCACTGATTCATGGGTACTCATTCAGGCTATTGGCGATCATGAGGCATTCCTTTTTGCACGCACTAAAACTACCATAGCGGCTGGATACACAGTGGCTGACCTGCATAATGTAACGATGCAGGGTTTCAACGCGTTCGGCGTGACTAAGGGCATTACTGGTAGTATGCCAACAACTGTTTTCCCACGCGGTCGTGTACTTTATAACGCATCGCGTAACGTCATGGATAATATTGCCGCACAGTGTAACGCAACATGGCAGTTGGTAGACGGGCAGGTGCAGATGGTTCCCGAAGATAAGTATATTCACGAAGCTATCGTATTGAGCGCTGATACCGGGCTTGTTGGTATGCCACAGCAAACTATGGGGGCGGGGGTGAATGTGCGTTGCTTGATTAACCCTAACATCCGTATCAATGGACTCATCCAGCTCGATCAAAACTCTGTTTACCGGTCAACGGTAGGGAATGGCGACATTGCGCAGTCCCCCTCAAGGATCGGTACATCTGAATATAACGGTAATATTGAGGGGGATGTATTGCCAAGCAAAGCACAGGCTTCCAGCATTGCGACGGATGGCGTTTATATCGTCAAAGGCATCACTTATACTGGTGATACAAGAGGGCAGGAGTGGTACATGGATTTGATGTGCTTCGCGCGCGGTACGCGGGACTTAGTCAATCAGACTGCTATACAGAAAACCAATTATTGAGGTGTTGAACGTGAAGCCTATTTTCGGGATTATCCTTGCGGTTGCTGCGTTGTTTTCTTTCCAGGCATTGGCTGATTCGCAATGTGGGGATTTCAAAGTTCACTGGGCAGATGACGGACTCGCACGAATTAATGGCGCGAAACCAGAATCGCAAAAAATAACCTTCCTGAAAACCAAAGACGATTACAACAACGTAAAAATTGAGTGGCGCGTGGCTACTGACCAGCCCGGTCGATGGGTCGGAATGGAGTTTATCGGACGCGATGGTAAAGCTATCCTCAACGCTCAGTGGCTACAAGCCAGCATGGATGCGCCGAGCCAGTATGCGACTTACGACTGCGTTAAGGTTAAATAGCACACTCAATTGTGCTTTTTGACGATCTCATATCGGCTTGAGCTGGTTTTGTCATCAACTTAGTTGTACAATTAAGTTGATGACAATTTGAGGCAGTCTAAGGAGTCCCCCGATGATCACCCTGACATTTTCCGATGTTCGTCAGAAATTTTCCAGCGTACTAGATACCGCTGTCAATCAGCCCGTGACGATTACCCGCCGTTCAGCTCCTGATATGGTGGTCATCACTGCTGAGCAGTTTGCAGAGTTACAGCAGGCTAAATTTGATGCGTCTCTTGCTCGGGTGATGGGCAAGCCAAAGAATCAGGCCTTGTTCAAGGAACTTGCAGATAAATGATTTTTTTCTTATCTGTTGAGCAGGTCATAGCCATTCACGACTGTCAGTTAGAGTCTTATGGTGGGCTGGCAGGATACAGAGATATTGGTCTTGTTGAAGGAATGGTGGCCCGTGTTGAAAACCTTCATGCATACCAAGGTGAAAGTGATTTGTTTGTACTGGCCGCGTCGCTGTTGCTTTCAATAGCTCGAGGGCATGGCTTCAATGATGCAAACAAAAGAACTTCCGTTGCATCAGCGATGGTATTTCTGGATATGAATGGTGCACCCATAATTCCGACAGAGGGTTTCGCTGACTTTGTGGTAGAAGCGGCGCAGGGAATTCATGATGTGCATGCTGTAGCGCAAGAGCTAAAGAGGCTCACAAATTAGAACCTAGCCACTGTAACGATCAACCCAACCCGCTTCCTGGCGGGTTTTTTTATGGAGTTTTTATGCCAATTCCTACCCAGTCGCAAATCGGCGGTGAACAGCAAACCGCACAGACAATCGCTGATTCTATCGCTACCCAGCTAAGAGTTGCTATGCCGGGGATTATTCAATCATTTGATGCTGACGCCGTAACCTGCACTGTTTTACCCGCCATCAAGGGCAATGATTCTGGAGTATCTGGAGATAGGGAATCAGCAGATTTGCCGCTCCTGGTAGACGTCCCTGTAATATTCCCACGCGGCGGTGGCGTCACCATGACATTCCCCATTAAAGCAGGGGATGAGTGCTTATTGGTTTTTGGTGATCGGTGCATAGATTTTTGGTTTCAGAATGGCGGTGTGCAGGAACCACTAGACTCCCGTCAGCATGATTTATCGGATGCGTTCGCGATTATTGGCCCCCAGTCACAGGCAAAGAAAATTAGTGGCATCAGTACCAGCGCCGCGCAGTTCCGCAGTGACGATGGTTCAACCTACTTTGAAATAAATCCGACGACCAAGAAAATTAAAATCGTGGCACCTGGTGGCCTCGATGTGGTGACACCTAAAGCGGAATTCTCCGCTGAGGTTCTGGTGAATGGCCTGTTTACATTCCTTGGCGGGCTGCTGGGGAGTGCGGCAGCGGGTGTTTCTGCGACAATCTCTGGCGCTATCGAGTTTGTCGGCACCCTGGCGTAATATCGCCGTTGCTGTCGAACATCATGCTGAATGAGTTCGATCAGTATCTGCATAAACGCTATCTGAGCGGGAAAGCCAGAAAGGACCGATGGTACTGGAATAACAGTATCCAGCGAGGCCGAAGTACCGCAGTCAGGGAAAACTGGGAATGGAAACCCGCCGCTGCTTATTGCCGCTATGCCGATGACTTTGTGCTCATTGTCAAAGGTACCAAAGCACAGGCGGAAGCCATCAGGGAAGAGTGTCGGGGCGTGCTTGAAGACAGTCTTAAACTCAGGCTGAACATGGACAAGACCAGGATCACCCATGTCAATGACGGTTTTATCTTTCTGGGTCACAGGATCATCCGTAAACGCAGTCGTTATGGCGATCTGCGGGTGGTCTCGACGATCCCGAAGGAGAAAGCCAGAAACTTCGCCGCATCGCTGACGGCATTGTTATCAGGCAATTACAGTGAAAGCAAAGTCGATATGGTTGAGATGCTCAACCGGAAACTGAAAGGCTGGGCTGCGTTCTACCAGTTCGTTGATTTTAAGGCCAAAGTCTTCCGTTATATCGACCGTGTGGTGTTCTGGAAGCTGGCTCATTGGCTGGCCCGCAAATACCGTAAAGGAATCGCTTCCCTGATGAGGTGGTGGTGTAAATCACCAAAACCGGGTCAGAGCAAAACGTGGGTTTTATTTGGTAAAACTAATCACGGTAAGCTCAGCGGCGAAATCCTGTACCGGTTGGCGGGGCAAGGCAAGAAGCTGTTCCGCTGGCGTCTGCCTGAAGGTAATCCCTATCTGAGAATGGAAGCCAGAAACACATACACATCGCGTTTTACTGAAGTGGCAATGGCGTTCGCCAGCTTTTAAATGGAGAGCCGGATGCGCTGAAAGGTGCACGTCCGGTTCGGAGAGGAGAGGCAGGGAAATAGTCCGACTACGCCCTGCCTCTTACTCTACTCTGGACGGGTAAACGCTGGGCTTATTTAGCCGTTGTGCTTGATCTGTTTTCCCGTAAACCGGTTGGCTGGGCGATGTCATTTTTCCCGGACTCTGCACTGACAGCGAAAGCGCTGTTCATGGCCTGGGAAGCGCGAGGAAAGCCCGCTGATTTA
>NZ_ACCB01000072.1 GCF_000173735.1 Yersinia aldovae ATCC 35236
AAGTTGACGCTATTTTGTGTACCAGCCCTTCGCAGGCGGTCAGGATGCCAATGAGTGGCGTGCGCAACTCATGTGCCAGCACCGACAGTTCCAGGTTGTTCTTCGAACCCAATCGGATTAACTCCATTTGTAAGCGTCGGTGGCGATAAAAAATAAATATCAACAGGAGCAACAAAGTAGTGGTCAGGCTATAACAGTACCAACCCGATCGTCGATTGTCCGACAGTGGAATAATGTCGCTGAGCATCCATTTCCCCATGAGTTCAGCTTGCTGTTTAGCGGAAATAGATGCGATGACTTTGTTAATAATATCGATCAGGAGCTGGTCTTCGGGGCGCGCACTCATCACCCTGGGAATCTTGGTTTTATGGGGAGGGGACATTTTTAACTGCCCCGGATGAACGACATTCATATAATAAAGGGCTGTGGGCGAGAGGACGACGGCGGCTTTAGCCCGCCCATGTATCACTTCACCGATGGCTTCCTCGGGTGAACGAGATATTTTGTAATCAACATTTGGAAATCGTTCAGTAAACCACTCAATTAACGATAAATAGTCGGTGATGGAAACATATCCCTCCAAGAGGTCATCCGGGGTGACGATATTCCGTGTGGCTTTGCGCGTAACAGTGACCGGCCAGGTGGCAAACATCGGAACACTGCTTGCCAGCCCTTTGGCCTGTGCAAATGCGCTGGATGTACTGGTGAGTAGCGAGACGTGACCAGATTGTAGATTAGCAAAAGGTCTATTGTTATTGTTACTGAATACCGGCTGAAATTTTATTCCGGTGGCGGCAGAGATTAAATCAATATAATCCCGCGTCAATCCAATATGCTCCCCGGTGCTATTAAAATTTTCAATAGGATAAAAATGTGGAGAAATACCGTATTTTATGACCGGGTGAGCCTGTATATAACGCAGCTCTTCCGGCGTAAATATGATGTCGCCCGCAGCATAACCGGTCGCTGATGAAAGCAGGGTCAGCGCCAGTATTTGATATGTTTTATAGAGAAAGTTCATGGGCATATTGGAAAAAATCGGTATTTGAAGTAAGCCCCAGCTTTTTGAAAGCGCGCGTTTTAGTATTGGATACGGTTTTAAAACTGAGATTGAGACGCACACTGATTTCTTTCTGCTTCACGCCATTGAGTAACAGCCTCAGTATTTCAGTTTGACGCTCTGTTAAAGCATGGAGGGTCGGTTGCTGCGCGGGCTGAAGTGATGCCAGCTCAATAGGGAAAAATTTCTTGCCCCGAGCGACATACGAAATAGCGAAAAATAGCTCTTGGATGTCGTTGCTCTTTTGCACAAATCCCCATGCGCCAGCTTGCCAGGCCAGGCGGGCTACCATCAGATTTTTATGGGCAGTATGAACAATGATTTTTAATGCCGGATACAACTGAAGCAGGCGTTTGATCAGAGCTGAGCCATCCTGACACTGCGATGTGTCCTCGTTTTTTTCGTAGTCTGCGAGTGAATAATCCAGCAACAATACTTCTATCTCAGGGGTGTTTTTTAATAATTGGATTAGCTCGGGTGCATTGCTGACGCAACCGGCGACCTGAAGTGAAAAGGCACTGTAAATAAGCTGTCTATCCGGTTTTCTGTGATGATAAGGATACGTTTTTAAGATCTCCATAAGTGCAAGGCGACTGAAAGGTTCATCTTCGATCATTGCTATCTTTAACGTTTTTGTTTCTATCATAGTTCGCCAGTGACATCAGAAGGGGGAGTGGGAATAATGATATGTATTTAATTATTGCAAATGAAACGGAATTGTACGGCTTTCCGTTTAAGTCAGAATATTATATTTATGAAAAATTTATCATTTTCCTCCAATAATATTACCTTGCTAATTTTTTCTCGGTCCAAACGCTCTGAAGTCTCTCCAGAGCGTGCTTTTCAGTTAGTCGGCTTATTCTCTGGTTTTTACGTCAGTATTTTTAAGCGTACGGGTTTTGAGCCAACACAAGCTGTCGAGGATCAGGAATGCCGCGAGGCTTATTCCCATGAGTGGCAGGCTAAAGGCCAGCAACAGAGTGGGAAGCAGGCACAGGGTTTTCCCCATCAGTGATAAACGGCCCAGTGAGGACATCAGCGAGCCTTGCATCGGGAAACGTTGATGTTTAGGTCGGCGTCGCCACCACATGCAATAACCCATAATGATGGTGCAGCACAGGCCAGCACCGAATAGCACCAAAATGAGTTGGTTGGTGATACCAAACAGAATGCCCATATGAGCATCAATGCCCCAACGAATTAACTTTGCGACGAGCGGGAATTGGTTGAAATCCAACTGATCTACTACCTGCATGGTTTTGATATTAAAGGCCCGCGCATCAACCTGAGTAGGCCAACTGCGATCGATTTCAGCGACTGTCCATGCATGATTAGCTGTGCTGCCTGGGCGGATTTCAACTTTTGTAGCGTCAATACCTGCCAACCGGGCTTGTTCTAATACGGCGTCATAACGCCAAAGCTGATAGGAAGGCATCGCCATTCCGGGTTTGTGGGCTGCGCAGTGAGGGGCGTGCGTGTCATCAGTACCCGGCTGTTTTAGTGTTAATTCGGTGTTCAATGATGGCGTTTTCCACGCTAATGTGGAGCGTAATACCGAGATATTATCACCCGCCCATTTTGACCAGGTCAGGCCGGTAACGGAGATAAACAGTAAAAGTGGCAACAAAATCAGACCAAGCAGGATATGGCGGTGGCGATTATTTTGCTTTAGTTTGGCGGGTTGGCGTTTTTTACGCCGTTGAGCTGCCCACATAATGATGCCGCCCAGCGCTGCTACCCACATCCATGACGCGGCTAACTCGCTGTAATTACGGCCTATATCACCAAATAGTGCTCCGCTATGCAATTTATCCAGCCAGGTACGCAAAGGTAAAGATCCGCTGGAACCATAAACCGGCATATCCCCCAATACAGCCAGAGTGACGGGATCGATAAATATTGCGCGGCTTTCACCGGTGTTAAGTCCTGATTCCGCGAACATAACTCGTGTACTTTCGCCATCAGTGGGGGCAGGGCGAACAGCGATAATTTGTGCGTTTTGCCCCGCAGCCGCTTGTGCGGCAGTGATCTGTGCCATCAATGTGTCTGCTGGCCCCTCAATGTTAGGGTACAACTGCTCGGCATAGAGTATTTTTTCAATATTGGGTGAAATGACATACAAGGTGCCACTTAATGCGGCGAAAAAGATAAAAGGCGCAATAAAAAGGCCAATATAGAAATGTAAACGTGTTACCAGAGCCAGCCATGCTGCGCGGCTTGAGGGGGGGATTGAACTCATAAAGTTTCCGATAGCGTTAAATAATATTAATTACTCGTTTTTTCATTTGACCGTACCAACGAGTGAGGCAGGGTTTCCCCTGCCTCTTGTAATAATGCGGTATTAATTTTACTTAATTAGCATGGGCCTTTATCTTCCCAAACTTTACCCCAACCGGTGTTGTTACCAGTGGCATCGGTGACTGCGGCATCGCCAGGAACGGCAGCATTATTAGTCCACCATTTGCTGATATAGATACGGCCATTATGGGTTACGGTCGCTTTGGCAAAGTATTCGGCGTTATTGCTCCAGGCCGGTGCGCTACATTGCTTGTCAGCGCCGTCTACTTCTGGTTTCACTTCTGGTTTCACTTCAGGCTTGGCGGTTTCAACTTCACCTTCAACCATAAAGACGATGCTCTGTTGCTTAAATTCACCCTGCGCATCGGTGCCGATAATCACCAGCGTATGTTTGCCCGCTTTCAGGTCAGTCATGGCAATGGAAACGTGCTGAGAGGCATTTTCCAGAGTCATACCTTTGTAACCTTTAACCGAATTGTCTGGTGCGAAGACTTTCGCTACCAGATCCATACTGCCAATGGTTCCCAGATCGAAATGAATAGCCAGTGCGCCGGCAGCCATTTGATATTCTTTCTTCATGCCACTGATAGAGAAACTTGCGGCGACTTCTGTACTTGCATCTACTTGAGCGTTTTCGATCTGAGTTTCAACACGAATCACTTCGCTGTTTGCATTGATATAAATCGTGTTGGCACCGTGTGCAGCAAAGACATTGCCGGAAGCATCTTTATTACCTGCACGCAGGTTTTTGTGTGTATCGTTGACCTTGTTGGCCAGAGCGTAAGCCCAGTTGTTTTTCTTGCCTTCTTTCGCATCAGCAATAGTGATTTCCACTGCAAGATCGCTACGTTCACCCTGCTTGTCGAACATACGTAGTTTCACTTTGTCGCCGGGATTCAGATTGTCACGCGGGTCGATGCTGCCTACTTTGGTAGACCATTCGGAAACCGCTACTTCGCCGGACACGTTATCGAACTCAACGTCCATCACGTTATAGAAGGTGTTTTGGGTATCGGAAACATCCCAGGCACCGTAGATAACCTGATAGCCGGTACGCTCAGGCACATCACATTCGTGAGTGGTCATCATGGTTTGTGTTTCTGCTGGGCCACCACCAATAACGCAGAATGGTGTCAGATCGAATGAATCACGCGTTAGAGGTTGGTTAGGATTCCAATCCTGTTTAGTCATGTAGTATTTGAAGTCGGTAATAGGATGTGCAGCAGTGAATTTCCACTTGAACTGCTGAGAACCCGCCTGGATTTTGGTTTTTATGCCAGCGTGTTGCCGTTTGCTGATCCAGATCTTTACTCACATTAATACCGCCACTCGCCAGCTTGCCATCTGCTGGGCCACTCGCCGGGAAGCCGTCAACGGTTTCGCCAGAGCTTTGTGGTTCATACTGTACGTTGCCACAGTCTTTATTCAGGTTTTTGCCGCTAGAGCTACACAGGAAATTACGTGATTCAGGTTTTTCAACATAACCATGTGCCATTGCGCCACCGCTAATAGACATAACCACCATAGCTAACATAATTTTATTCAATTTCACGTTTTATTCCTTTCCTATTATATAAATGGTTTCCATTGAGCTATTTCATCGGAAACATATTTTTCGTATTGAAGATAATTTTTGCTGACAGATCTTTTGTTACCGCAGGATGTTGCCGGCTGAATAAAACATAAGTGAATTGAGTAAGATGTTGAAACGTTTTGTCATTATAACTATTAAATATTAATAACAGATTATTTTGGAATGTATTTTAAGATTTAATTCCAATAGATTCTCATTGTAACGATATGATAGTGAATGGTTTTGATATTTTTATAATTATCTTACCAATAAGGAGTTTAAGCATTCCAAAATTGGATGGTGTTTATTCTTGCTAATAAGGAAATAATTGTGTCCTGACTTCACCACCTGATTTAAAATTATCAATTCCTTATTATTGACGAGTTAAAAAATGTTATCTTCTACACGTAAACTATTTTGGTTTTTGCCTTTGGTATTATTGACCGGTTGCCAACAATCGATCAATAAACCGACTCAACCTACCGCTCAACAGCAAATCAAGCAATTGTCCGCTTTGATTGCCGGGGCGCACTATCTACAGAACGAGTGTCAGCGAACGGATGTTCCTGATGAAGCGGTGTTGGTAAAAACAGCGCTGAAACTGGCGGACTCTCGTCACTGGGATACCAACGTACCGGCGTATAAATTACTTGGCGAGCATAGCAAGGAGCGTTATCAGGCGCTGGTGAAAGAGAACAGTGCAGAGAAACCGTTGTGTTCGGAGCTTAATTTATTGATGGTTGATTTTGTGGATGAGGCACAGCGTAACGTAAAGTAACTATACCCTGCGCCCTTGACGCCGCAGGGGTGTTAGCGGCGTTCACTTACCCGAATCA
>NZ_ACCB01000071.1 GCF_000173735.1 Yersinia aldovae ATCC 35236
CTCATGTCCGGTATTTGATTAACGCCCGTTCCCACATCCCGCTTGGCTGCTTCTTTTAAGCCAAGATTTACGAGAGTCTGTGCTATGGCTGTGGGGCCAGCGTCTTTAATCTCGGATAATAATTTTTCTATCATCAGATATTGCGCGTGTGGGTTATCAGTTTGAACATGGTCACTCATGATGCCAACGGCTGTATTAGTCGCTTTTTTAACGGCTTTAGGGGTCGCAGCCAGTTCCTCGCTGTCACTGTCTATTGCACTGCTTAGCTGGGTAAACCCTTTACTGTTCAGCGTAGCATCGGGGTGATTGCGTGATTTCTCATGCTCGGCGAGCAGGTTGTCGGCGTACTGCTTAACCTCAATCACTTTATCATCAACATACTTGCGCGTTGCCAGTACCACCGACGGGTCGATTTTCAGCGTAACAGCAGCCGTGCTACTGACAATTAAAATCATCCGAATGGTTTGGGTGCGCCCGCTGCCCTCTTGCAGTTGCGGTTTATAGGTTTCGGCGCAGTTGGCAATGGCAATCAAATCACCGTCTTTATCCAGCAAGCCAATCTCCCGAATCCACCACCCGCCCTCGGTTTCAGGAATAACCTGTTCCGCAATAATCTGACTGGTGTTAATCGGGTCAATGGTCAGCATGTTAAGGGCAGCGCGGCGCTGCTCATTCACCAGTTTGGTTTGTGCCGGGTTGGGGGTTGGCAGGGTTCCGCCGCCATCCCCGACCGCCATTTGGGTAATATCTAAGCGGGTGCCGAGCGCAGTGGCGTTCGCCAGCTTGGCCGCGCCAATATTGGTCAGTAAAGCAAAGAATTTCGCTGTCATGGGTTCACTCTCAGGTCATCGATAATATGGATTGCGGCACTGGCGTAACCCTCGCCGGTCACGGTTATAGTTTCAGGTAAATACGGGTATACGGTCAGTTCATCACCGATGTAACTGGCGGCAGCCACCGTCAGCGAGCCGCTACTGTCGAGATTGATAGACAGGCCGACTAAGTGGCGGCTGCATGGCTTGGCGTCGTCTATCAGCCGCTCAAGCTCTTGATACATTTCCTCGGTAATGCCGGTTTCCAATACGCCCACATCGAGGCGAAAGGTGCCAGGTGTCTCGTTGGTCTTCCACCACTCAATCACCTTGATGAGATAGCCGAGCGGCTCAACCACCCGACGAATTGCGCCAATGGTGCCTTTGTGTTTGTGGACGTACTGCGAGGACTTCACTACCGCGCGCTTGGTGGCTTCCGGCCATTTCTCATCCCAGCGGTCAACCGACCACGCCCACGCCAGATAGGGCAACAGTGGTAGAGGGCAAGTGTCGGCGTTCCAGAGCTGGCGAATCGGAACCGGGGTATTCTCCAGTTCGGCACAGGCGCGCGCGGCGGCCACTTCCAGCACAGAAGAACCAACAGGCAATAAACGGTCAGTCATCCGTACCCCCGACAGTGATGCTGCTGCCGGTGCACCAAGCCGCTTGGGTTTTATCCAGCACCACGTCAGCCAGGGGGGCATTAATTACCGCCCGTTGGACGCCCTCAACATGCAGCGCGGCATAGAGGGCCGACAGACGAATGTCGCGACCAAGGCGGCGTTGTGCGGTCACAAACGCGGTCAGTTTCTTCTCCGCCGCAATGCGTACCGGCTCCGCTTCTGGCCCCGGATGCAGGTAGAGCACCGCGTCAATCTCATAATCTTCAATGTGGGCGGATTGCACTGTCACCCGGTCAGCCACTGGCCGCGTATTCTCATCATTCAGCGCGGCCTCAACCACGGCCAGCAGTTCGGCTGAGGCTTCGCCGTTGCCCTCACGCGATAACACCGTGACCGTGACACAGGCGGGTGTCGGACTGATTGCCGAGGCATCAGCGACCCGGCCGTCAGCACTTTTGGCGTGATATTCATACGCACCCGTTGGCCCGGCGACGCTCAAGCCCTCAAAGGCTTGCGGGATACGCACCCGGAAATCACTGTCAGATTCCATCACCGCGTCAATCGGCGGAATGGCGGCGGGGTCAGCCGGGATAATCACCAGCCGCTCAACGTTGTTATTTGCACCGAGCTGGTCTAAATCACTGCCGACGGCATAGGCCACCATCACCGCGCGGGCCGCATCATTGACGCGCTGGCGTAATATCACTTCGCGGTAGGCGTTTTCCTGTAGCAACTTGACCAGCGGCTCCGACTCCAGCGACAACGTGCGGGCCACGGCGGCGCGCTGTTCTTCCGGGTAAAGAGATATCAGCGTGGCTTTACGCTCGGCCAGCAGGGTTTCATAGTCCAGTTCTTCCACCACAAACGGCGGCGGTAACAGGCTCAGGTCAATGGTTGCCATAGGGTTAGCTCACAGGGATGGTTAAAGAGAGGGGGCCGCGTTATCGGTGCGAGTGCCGGTGATATCAACCACCATTTTCCCGTCAAAAGTGGTTTCAAAGTTGATGCCAGTCAGCTTTACCCTCGGCTCCCAGCGCAAAATGGCACTGTAACTGGCGGCCATAATTTGCAGGCGCAGGGCCGGATTTTGTGGCTGGTCAATCAGCTCCGATAGCAGTGAACCATAAGCGCGGCGCATCACCCGCGAACCCACAGGGGTGATAAGAATGTCAGCGATAGACTGGCTGATGTGGTCAGCGTCGGTAATGGTTTGCCCGGCGTTGCGGCTCATGCCGAGATAGGTGGCAGTGGTCATTTAATCCCCTCCGTATAATCCCCGCCGCGCAAGACGCCGCCGTGGTCATGGTCATCAACCACCACGCCATTGGATGAGAACTTGCCGCCGGAATGCTCGATATTGCCGCTCATCGTGCCGCCTTTCTTCACGTTCAACGTGCCGGTAGTCAGGTTGTTGGTGCATTCCACTTCGGGTGTATCCAGCAGGATTTTGACCAAGGCGGCACAGGTGATAGTGGGGGCCGTGGCATTTATCGATTCACGGGCATTGATAACCGCCGTTTTGACGCCATCAGCCCGCAACTCGCCACTTTCAGGCTCGTAGTGCAACGTTGCACCGTCAGGAAAGGCGATATACAGGCCATCCGCCGAGGCCGACGGCGGCGGGAAGTCATCAGAAAAAATGCCCGGCAGCACAAAGGCGGTGTCCAGTTCGCCGCCGAGGGACAATATCAACACCTGCTCACCCTCAGACGGTGCCCACCATGATCGTGATTGACCGGCGCGCAGCGTCAGCCAGTTAAGCCAGCCGGTGGTATTGTCTCCCGTCGCCACACGGCACAGGGCATTGTCGAGATCGACCTCGGCCACCGTACCAATACGGATCAGGTTGCGCAGCAGGCGCAGAATTTCAGTAAGTTGGGTTTGAGTATTCATGAGGGAAGCATGTAACTAATAGTTACTTGCTTCAATAATGAGGGGTTGTATCAGGTACTACACAACATCAACAAGACTTTTGTTATGAAAAGTTTTGCAGCTAATCAATGGACCGAAAGCTTCGTGCTTTATCTTTGAATTTTTCATTAATAGTAGAAAGAGAATGCATTCGACCAAGAACCTTGTTTTTTAAGTTTTCTTTTTCTATGGCGTCGTCAGTTTTCTTCCACGCATCTAAATCAAAATAAATTTTCTTGTAATGTAAATTTCTTACTTTAATTTCATTTTCATGAACAATAACACCTGTAATGGTCTTAGGCTCTTTAGCAGAGTAGAGGGCTGTTTTCTTTGGATGTAAAACGTGGCCATTCTTTTCCACTATTCTCTTGCATTTATGAAGAAACAGTCTATTAACAGCATTGCCAGAAAAAGTAATATCATCAACATAAACAGTCATTGTTATATTTAATTTATTTGAAATTATGTTCATTTCATTAAACATGTCATAGTTTGCCCAGAATGCTAAAGGCATACTTATTCGACTGCCTGTAGGTATATGGTTCGCATACGTACACAATTCCGCCATGAGGTCTGATACATCAGCAGCGCACTTCAATTTCCTATTAAAAAAATTGAAGACTTGGCGCTTAGATGTCGAAGGAAAAAATGAGCGTATATCAGACGTTAATACAGGGTGTGTACCTACATGTTTTCTGGCATTGGATACATTAGATTTATTTTTTATTCCTGAATGGACATATTCTGGTTGAGTTATACGGCATAGTAAACTCGCTATTCTTGTATGCACAACATTAAGTTTATCTGATGGGGTTTGAATAGTCCGCTTTTTACCATCTTCATTAGTATTATCAAAAACAATATAATTGTCATTAGATAATAAGCTTTTTATGTTATCTAAGTTTGTCAGTAATACTTCCGCAAGTTTGTTTTTACTCTGAATATTGAATAAAGCGCTATCATTAATACTATAAGACTTGCCTTTAGTATTAATTCTCCCTTTCTTTTTCGCCATCTCTCGCTATGCTCCATTCCATTATCTTAAGTATTTTATCTGCAAAAACAGTTTTGAATTTTTCAGGAATTGTATCTTTACCCGGTTCATTAATTCGTTCAGCAAAAAAAACCAGTGATGAAACTGGAATGTCAAAATTATTAGAATATTTTTCTAATATATCAAATGAGACTGTTTTTTTTCCTGATTCAAGCTCTGATAAGTATGATTTTGAAATACATAGCTTATCCGCAAGTTCAGATTGTTTTATGTTATGGAATAGCCTGATGGTTTTTAATGCTCGGTTAATCATAAATCACCTCTTTACTGAAGGTAGGGCACACTTAAGCATCATTATCACCAAAGAAGAAGTTAAGGAGTTTGTAAACACACAGACCGGCTCTCACCAGTACTTTTACAATATTCCAAAGCTTCTGCTTTTGCTTCCGCTTCTTCTTTTTAGTGTCATTCTTCTTAAGTGCCTGCCAAAACGCGTTACTATTTTTCATAAATTTTATTCCTGATAACTAACAGCAGAATTGCTGTTAGGTCGCCATAATCAGGAAATGAGAGTTTTTGGCAGTGAACCCTATTCAATCTGATCGTGATGTCGCCAACACGATCAGTACGCAGTACGCCTATACACTACAACATGCCATGGGAAGCTTCGTAGCAGCACCGTGGACAGCACAAGGGCAGCGCAAAAAAACAGAGGATCTAAATCCTCCACAAGTAGTAAATATCACTACTCAGGTCTAACCGGCGGATTCTCTCTTCAGTAACGTTAAATTTAGAATAGAGCAAAGTTCGCAAATGGTCAACTAAATTCGCTGGTAGCGAACAATAAAAATCACAATATTACTTTGTAAAAGAGGATGTAATAATTTTTTCTATACTATCAATTAGTTTCTTATCAAACCCCAACAACGGCCGCTCGTCATACTGCACATCTTTGCTGTGCACGTTCGGACGGTCACGCAGACCAAAATGATGCACTGCCGCCATTCGTTCCACGCGCCCGGCGAACTCGACCACCGCCGCATCAGGGCTACTGTTGGCTTTCATATAGCGCGCGGTGCGCAACTTGGTGAACATTTCCCGTTTAATGCGGCCTTTTGGCTTACGCAATAGTTGAGATTTACGGGTGGCATACGGGGTGCCATCTGGCGCTTGCTGGCGTTTAATGCGTTGTTGCTGACTGGCCCGCAGGCGTTTGGCAATAGTGACCGCCAGCGCTTTGCGGGCTTTGGGTGTCAGACTGGCAATCAGTCCGGCCAGTGCATCATCAAAGGGTTTCAGTTCATTCATTTGACCGTTTCACCGTTAAAGTAGATGGCTGTTGGTCGTGTTGGCGTACCCGGCCACGCCGGTTCCAGCGCATGGTCAACATGCAATGCACCGTCTACCTCTTTCACAATAGCCCGCTCAGTCAGTTGTAGGTCGATACGGATATCACTCAACACGTCGCTCATCACATCAACCTTATGAATAAAGCCGGTGCGGCGCTTTTCCTCCGTAGCCATGATGTCCGGTTGATGTTCCCGCAACCATGCCAGTATCGGCACAAAGAGATAATCAACATCATCGGGGAAATCCTCAATAAACAGCGTCAGCGTATATTGATTTTCAAAAGACAGCGACGGGGCCAGTGTTGAGACAATTCGCCCGCCATCAACAAACATTTTCAGCCGCTCCGGGTTAGTCTGGAACAGTTGCAGACTGTCGGTTAAGGCTTGGCGTAACAGTTTGGGTTTTAACATGGTGTTGTTCCTGACACTGTTTAACAGCTTCCACTTGCAGCCCGCAGGCCACCAGTGCGGTTTCTAACTGACGGATATCGGCACTTAAATCACCGTTAACCGCCGGGGTGCTGCCCGGCAGCGGGCAACTGCTCACCGTCGGACAGCCAACGTAAATAATCGTTGGGGTTGGCGAACGCGGGGCGCTGGTGCAGCCGGATAACGTCAGCAGGCAAAGCAGTAGCGAACCAATCACGCAAGACTTTATTTTCATTGAGTAACCTTTGAATTCTCTGTTCACGAGATAATGACAAGCTGCTGGCATGGCTCAGTGATTGCCGTAATGCCTGCTCATTGTCTGCCTGTTGCCGGGCCTCATCTTGCAGG
>NZ_ACCB01000070.1 GCF_000173735.1 Yersinia aldovae ATCC 35236
TTGTTGGCTACGCTCATGCACCCGAATCACTGACTAGTCTTTGACCTTAAAGTAAATAAGCTCATCGGGATTTATTCGCTTGCCGCCTACCTGCAACTCCAATGACTTTGGGTATATGTCAAAAATTCTTATGCGGTCAGACGAGAAGCGTCTTGCGCGATAACCAGCTCTTCATTGGTTGGGATAACCAGAGCCAGACGGCTGCCATCTTTGGTGATAGTGCCAGACTTACCAAAGCGCGCGGCCATGTTACGTTCGTGATCAATTTCAAAGCCCAGCAGGCCCAGTTTGTCCAGTGTCAGTTCGCGTACCATCGCGGCGTTTTCACCGATACCACCGGTGAATACCACGGCATCCAGACGACCATCCATCAGTGCTGTGTAAGCACCGATATATTTCGCCAGACGGTGGCAGAATACGTCCATTGCACGTTTAGCATCGGCTTTGGTTGCATAGTTGTCTTCAACATAACGGCAATCGCTGGTGACTTCAGTCAGGCCCAACAAGCCAGACTCTTTGGTCAGCATTTTGTTGATTTGTTCAACACTCATGCCCAATGCATCATGCAAATGGAAAATGATGGCAGGATCGATATCGCCACTACGAGTCCCCATCACCAGACCTTCCAGTGGCGTCAGGCCCATAGAAGTATCAACACATTTACCGTTACGCACCGCAGTCACTGAGCCACCGTTGCCCAAATGGCAAGTGATGACGTTCAGCTCTTCCAGTGGCTTGTTCAGGGTTTTTGCCGCTTCCTGGCTCACATAGAAGTGGCTGGTACCGTGCGCACCATAACGACGGATACCGTGATCTTTGTATAAGCTGTACGGTAGGGCGTAGAGGTAAGACTCTTCCGGCATAGTCTGGTGGAAAGCGGTGTCAAACACGGCGACATTTTTATCAGCCAGATTCGGGAAGGATTTCAATGCTTCAGCGATACCGATCAGGTGAGCAGGGTTATGCAGTGGTGCAAACGAGGAGGAATCTTTGATACCCTGCAGTACTTCGTCGGTAATGATTGCTGATGCGGTGAATTTCTCGCCGCCATGCACAATACGGTGACCAATTGCAGTCAACTGTGCAGAAAGCTCTGGTTTTTGTGCCAGAATAGTATTAACAATGAAGTTAAGTGCTTCGCTGTGTGCTGCACCAGCACCCAATGCTGCTTCCTGTTTGCTGCCTTCCAGTTTCCATTTGATACGGGCTTCCGGCAGATGGAAGCATTCGGCTAAACCAGAGAGGTGTTCTTCACCATTGGTCGCGTCGATGATAGCAAATTTAAGGGAAGAGCTACCGCAGTTAAGAACCAGTACTAGCTTACTCGACATGGAAGTACCTATTTATAGTCGTGTTCGGCGTTTGTTTTTGTATGACCGATACCTATATTGTATCGAGGGGACAAAAACAGCGAAAACACGAGGTTAATAAAACGTCAATCTAACCAAAAGCGTAGCGCATATTGGCGTCGACATTAATGATTAACATCATGCGATAGCAAAAAAGGCATGATGATAGAAAAACCGCCGATTAAACATTAAGAACTAGCGTTAAAGCCTGGTGATAAAAATCGGTACGATTTAACAAAAATGATTTAAATGCTGCGAAAAGTTGACATAAATAGCATCATCTTCTAGCGGCCAAAAGGCCTAGTTAGGATACCGATAGCGCGGCCTAAAAACAAAATATATTTAACAGACTAATTTTTAGTTTGTGGATTGCAAAAAAAATTTTAATCTTTGTTTGTGAAGTTGAGGTGAGCCATGACAACAGAACCTTCTGATTCCGTAAGTTGGTTTCAGGTACTCCAGCGCGGCCAGCACTATATGAAGACCTGGCCGGCGGATAAACGCCTGGCACCGGTGTTTGCGGAGAATCGCGTGGCGACAGCAACTCGTTTTGGCATTCGCATCATGCCACCGCTGGCAATCTTTACCCTAACCTGGCAGATAGCGCTGGGCGGTCAACTGGGGCCAGCAATTGCTACCGCTCTTTTCGCCTGCGGCTTACCGCTGCAAGGATTATGGTGGCTAGGTAAACGGGCAATCACGCCGCTCCCGCCAACATTACTCCAGTGGTTCCACGATGTCCGTAACAAGCTGGCCGAAGCTGGGCAAGCCGTCGCACCTGTTGAACAAACGCCGACTTACCAATCTTTGGCTGACGTGCTGAAACGTGCCTTTAAACAGTTGGATAAAACGTTTCTTGATGATTTGTAACGGCGGCTTGTTATCGGGTTTCTGACTGGGTTTTCCTGCGCCCGGTAATTCCCTGTGCAAAATCCCCTGTCAAATCAAAGTATGCCACGACTCTGTGTGCGATGATTTCCTCATTATTTATGCCTTAGGAGTTTAGTGATGGATATGACAAACGCCCAACGACTCATTCTGTCGAATCAGTACAAGATGATGACGATGCTGGATCCAGAAAACGCTGAGCGTTATCGCCGCCAGCAAACTATCGTCGAACGTGGTTTTGGTTTACAGATGCGTGAACTGGATCGCGATTTTGGTGAAATGAGCGAAGAGACTTGCCGTACTATCATTAATATCATGGAGATGCATCACGCGCTGCAAGTCTCTTGGGGCAACCTGAAAGAGAAGCAGGAACTGGATGAACGCCGTGTCGCCTTCCTGGGTTTTGATGCTGCCACTGAGTCCCGTTACCTGAGTTACGTGCGCTTTATGGTGAATACCGAAGGCCGCTATACCCATTTTGACTCAGGAACTCACGGTTTCAATTCCCAAACCCCAATGTGGGACAAATACCAACGTATGCTGGCTATCTGGCAATCATGCCCACGCCAATATCACCTGAGTGCGGTTGAAATTTCGCAAATTATTAATGCCTGATTGACGTTTTAAGAGGATGTGCTTGTGGAGTGTAAAGGTTTTCTTTTTGATTTAGATGGAACTCTGGTTGACTCACTGCCGGTGGTTGAACGAGCCTGGATTGGCTGGGCACAGAGCCGTGGCATTAGCCCCGCTGAAGTGCTGGATTTTATCCACGGTAAACAAGCCATTACCTCTTTACGCCATTTTATGCCGGGTGCGAGTGATGCCGAACTGCAAGCCGAGTTTCTGGCATTGGAACAAGTTGAAGCCAATGACACTGACGGCGTCACCGCGCTACCGGGGGCGGTGGCATTGCTAGAACGACTGAACAACTTATCTATCCCGTGGGCTATCGTCACCTCCGGCTCGGTTCCGGTGGCTTCAGCCCGCCGTGCCGCAGGGGGCTTGCCGCTGCCTGAGGTGTTTATCACCTGCGAGCAGGTAAAACACGGTAAACCTCAACCAGATGCATATTTGTTGGGGGCAGAGCGTTTAGGCTTAGCACCTGCGGATTGTATCGTGGTGGAAGATGCCCCCGCTGGGATTTTATCGGGCCTGGCAGCAGGCTGTCAGGTGATTGCGGTTAATGCCCCAAGCGATACGCCTAAACTCGCTCAAGTTGATCTGGTGCTAAGTTCGCTGGCACAAATTCGCGTTGACAGTACGGCTCAGGGTGCGCGGGTCGTGCGGCTAGATTAAGCACTATCGAGATGCCTTACTCTCTCCACTGGGAGCGCCGGATGGCGCTCTTTTTGTTGGTTTTTACTGCGCTATCTGTGATGGCAAACGGTGAAGATTCTGTGGTTTAGCCCAAACTTTATCGCATAGTGAATAACCGTAAAAAATGGCGAGCGGACGATCTGCAATTGCCCCTGCCGATAATGCCCTAATGACCTGCCTACAATAGACTATTCTCTGTATAGTCAGTCGGTTAAATGGCTCTGAATACGCGGGGTAAGTTTTATTTTTGGCTAAATATTGCATCACAAATTGCAGAATTTTCTTTTAGAAAAAAACACGATAATGCGATTGTGGGATAGTAAGCACATAAATTTGCAGCCATTATTGATCTCAGACAGCGGTCGGCATTGATTTTAATGTTTTACTGCCAGAGCCGGATATTCCCTTTCACTTGTAGCCAGCGAGGCCATTTTGAACAGCGAACTATTGTGGGTATTGACGCTACTTTTAATCGCTATTGTACTGTTTACCACCAATAAATTGCGTATGGATGTTGTGGCTCTGTTGGTGATAATTGCCTTTGTGATGAGCGGCACGTTGTCATTAGGTGAAGCCACCAGCGGATTTAGTGACCCCAATGTTATTTTGATCGCCGCGCTGTTTGTTATTGGTGAAGGGCTGGTCAGAACCGGCGTCGCTTATCAGGTGGGTGATTGGTTGGTCAAAGTGGCCGGCCACAGCGAAACCAAAATGTTGGCGCTATTAATGGTCACGGTCGCTGGATTGGGCGCTTTTATGAGTTCGACCGGCGTGGTGGCGATTTTTATCCCGGTGGTATTAAGTGTCGCCAGTCGAATGAAGATCTCTCCGGGGCGGCTGATGATGCCATTAAGCTTTGCCGGGCTGATTAGCGGCATGATGACGTTGGTGGCAACGCCGCCTAATATGGTGGTCAACAGTGAATTATTGCGCGAGGGCATCAAAGGTTTTGGTTTCTTTGGCGTGACACCGATTGGCATTATCATTTTGCTGATGGGGGTTGGCTACATGTTAGTTGCCCGCCACTGGCTGGGGGGGAAACAGGAAAGTTCAGAAAGAGAGCAGCAATGGAAGCGCCGTACCTTCCGTGATCTTATCCGCGATTATAAACTTACCGGCCGCGCCCGCCGCCTGGCGATTCGTCACGATTCCCCTTTGATTGGCCGTTCGCTTGATGAGCTGCATCTGCGCGCCCGTTATGGTGCGAACGTGGTAGGGATTGAACGCTGGAAACGTTTTCGGCGGGTGATGGTCAGCGCCACCGGTTCGTCTGAATTGCATGAGAATGATGTCTTACTGATTGATATGTCTGATTGCGACATAGATTTACGTGAGTTCTGTACTGAGCAAATGCTGGAGCCGATGGTGCTGCGCGGCGAATATTTCTCCGAACAGGCCCGTAACGTCGGGATGGCTGAAGTTTCTCTGATTCCTGATTCTGCGCTATTAGGGAAAAGTTTACGTGAAGTCACCTTCCGCACCCGTTATGGCCTGAATGTGGTGGGTATCCGCCGTAATGGCAAGACATTGGAAGGCAAGCTGGTTGATGACAAACTGCAATTTGGTGACATTTTGCTGGTTATCGGTGACTGGAAGTTGATCCGTCAGTTACAGGCTAAAACCCGTGACTTTATCGTGCTAAACCTACCTGCTGAAGTGGATGAAGTGGCACCCGCCATTTCGCAAGCCCCACATGCATTATTCTGTCTGGCGTTGATGGTTGCCATGATGATGACCGACGAGGTGCCAAATGTGATAGCGGCGTTGGTGGCGTGTTTGTTGATGGGGCAGTTTCGCTGTATTGACATGGAAAGTGCTTATCGCTCAATCCATTGGCCGAGCTTGATCCTGATTATTGGGATGATGCCCTTTGCGCAAGCGCTGCAAAAAACCGGTGGGGTAGATTTGATTGTGCAGGGGCTAATGGATGTGGCGGGCGGCATGGGGCCGAGAGTGATGTTGCTGTGCTTATTTGTGCTGTGTGCCACCATCGGGCTATTTATCTCCAATACCGCGACAGCGGTGTTGATGGCACCGATTGCCATCGCTGCCGCTCGTGAGATGTCGCTTTCCCCGTATCCATTCGCGATGATTATCGGTATCGCCGCATCCGCGGCCTTTATGACGCCGGTTTCATCCCCGGTTAATACCCTGGTATTGGGGCCAGGTGGTTATAAATTTGGTGATTTTATCCGCATCGGGGTACCGTTTACGATATTAGTCATGATTGTTAGTGTGATGGTGGTGCCGGTGCTGTTCCCATTCTGATTATCCTTCGCCCTTGGCGTTACAGGGTTGTTAGCTGTGTTTGCGCACCCGAATCACTGACTAGAGTCAGCTCATCGGGATGTGCTCACTGGCTGCCTACCTGTAATGCCAATGACTTTGGCTAATTTTATTCGGCAGCTCAAATGTGCTTTTGAAAATCAATTTCAACTTTAATCCAGTGAATCGAGGCTGATTTCGTCTAATGATAGGCTGAAGCTGGGCACGAAAATTTCCATAAAATAATCCATTTCCGGGCTTTGACGCATGGCGAGGGTTTTCTCTAGCCGTGCCTTGGCTTGGATGAATTCGTTGTTACCTGCGGATAATTCTTCCAGACATTTTAGATAAGCACACAGGGCATCAGCTTGTTTAACCAGTGCTTTTTCCTCTTCGCTGTAATAGTGTTCATCCAACAGACAGCGGAAATCCTGCTGTAACTCGGCGGGCAGCATTTCGATCAATTTCTGCTGGGCGACTTTTTCTTATTTTTTTGTATTCATGCGCAATTTGTGGGTTGTAATATTTGATAGGGGTTGGCAAATCACCGGTGATCACTTCACTGGCATCGTGATACATCGCCAGCAGTGCGATACGGTCGGCATTAAGATTGCCATTAAATTTACGGTTTTTGATGATAGCCAATGCATGAGCGACAAATGCCACCTGCAAACTGTGCTCAGAAACATTCTCAGTGCGGACATTACGCATCAGCGGCCAGCGATTGATCAGTTTTAAGCGGGATAGGTGAGCGAAGAAGTGACTCATAGTTTTCTCTCTTTGTGACTTTTAAAGGTAGAACCGGGGATAGCATATCAGATTGGGTTTTGGTTGATGTTGGATTTGATCGGATCCTATTTCGGTTGTTATTCGTTCAGTGATTACTTTATC
>NZ_ACCB01000069.1 GCF_000173735.1 Yersinia aldovae ATCC 35236
TGAGATTTGGCAAGTGGCAGCAGAGTGACTACAAAATGACTACATTGTGTCTACGGCACTTTTCACACCCTCAAGGTTGCACCCAGCGGCAAGCACGATAAACCACCAGTTTTCCCCAATAAGATATTAATTACGCCAAATTTTAATAATAAAAAAGCCTGCAATTTGCAGGCTTTTTCCATTACATCCACAATACGCCTTGATTCCCTTTAGGGTGGGGCGGTACAGCATTAATTATTCCCGGCTCCATTATCGTATCAACGATTGTTTCATGGGTCTTAAAGGTTTTGCCGCAATTAATATTCGTGCACTGGTGATAGCGTTCTTTCGTTTCGTCACTAAGGTAACGGCTGGATCTCGCGTGTGCTGCAAATCTACAGCGTGGGCAATGCATCATATTTACCTCCGAAACTGCCTATTCAATAATTATGCTGATCTTATCACCGGCATTCGCATTTGTGAAATAAATATCAATTAGTTGAATTTTACTACTCGGTGGCCTCATAGGTTACATCCGACAACAACACTTCGAGAGATAATTGGGTGGTGTAGCCGCTGTTACTCAGGCTGTGCGCTACCTTGCTGATTATCCAGCTCTGTTGGTCTATCACCGATTTAAAGCCGCTGACCGCGACAGGGGTTTCAGGAAATAAATCAGCGCGCCCCATAGCGAGGGTGATAGTGAACTCAGCAACACCGCGCTGTAACTTCTCCCATTTAGACTGGGCAGCGCGCATGGCGGCTTTTTGCGTGGCGTAAACCGTGGTGATAACAAAGACATTATCCTCAGCCCCCACCAGATAATCCCCTTGTTTTTCCTCTACCGGCTTTTTCTCTTTAGCCGCTTTGGTGCGGGTCGGTTTGGCTTTGGGGTGTTCCAGTGCGCGGAGCTGTTTAAATTTTGGCTTGCGCTTTAACTTAACCTTTTTCGGCTTGGCCGGTTTCGGGTCTTTGGTGTGCAACCAACTGGCACTCACACCGGTATACGCGCCCCGGTCAGCAATACTAAAGCTGTGCTGGTCGCCATCTTGCCGGGTGAGGGTCATTTGCGGAATAGGTTTACCGCTGGCGGTGACCGCGCTACCCGGCTTGATAAACAACAATCGCCCGGCTTTAACGGCGGCTACCGCGCCATTCAGTGAAGCTAACCGGGTGATAAATTTGGCGTCAGTCTCTTGGGTCTGGTCAATATGAGAGATAGCGATATCCGCCAGACCGTCAGCCAGCATCGCTTTCAGGTTGTTGCGCTCCGCCACTTGCGCCACCACGTTACCCAGTGTTGTCTCATGATAAGAGACTTCCCGCCGCGCATTAAGCGAACCGCGAAAATCCGCACTGCGGGCGCGAATGGTCAGCGTATCCGGTGCGCCGTGGTGCTCGACCTCATCCACGGTAAAATCACCTTTGCCAATCAGCGCAGAGCCTTTCCAGCCCAAGAACACCGATAACACCGCGCCCCGTTCCGGCATGGCAAGCTGGCCGTCAGCGTCATCCAGTTCAATATCAAGTTGATCAGCGTCAAAGCCCCGGTTGTCGGTCAGGCTCAGGGACAACAGCCGATCACGAATATTCTGCGTGATATCTTTCGCGTTGATATTCAGCATAAAGTCGGGGGCCAACTCCGCCCCAGCCGGTAAAGCAATGCCGCTCATCATGAGAATAATCCTCCGATTGACGACGGGGCTTTATCGGTCATGGCCGTTGCTTTACCCAGCAACTCGTCAGCCTGTTGTTGCAGGTCGCCAAACATCGCAGTGAGTGACTCATCAACCCGCAACAGATTGAGGGTGAACTCAATGCGCCGGGCGCTGCCGTCGGCAAAAAACAGTGCGCCGGTCTGGCTCAGACTCTCAATGACAAACATGCCGTAAATCATGCCGCTACCCTCAACCAGCGGCCATGCTTTGCCTTGGTCAGCCATCACTTCAAGAGCCAGCAATGACAGGTGGCCGCCGGTCAGTTCCGGCAGTAGTACCCCGGAAAGGGTGATTTTTTCGCAGTCGACGCCAAGAAACTGCGCGGCTGGCCGTAAACCTACCCGGCTATTCGTCGGCCAGCGGTAATCAATATTGCGCGCCATGCTTTGATAAGGCGTGGTCTGGCGCATAAACACAAATAACCCCAGTGATAACATCATGATTAATCATTCTCCATCTGGCCGCGCTGACGGGCGCGCTTATCGCGTTCGTTCTTGGCAAGGGCATCGGTCATCATTCGTTCCGCATCCTGTCGACTCATGCCCGGTGGGATAGTTATCTTGATATCGTTGGTGGTCACACTGCTATCAACGATAGTGGTGCCAGTATTGGCGGTGACCGGCTGATAACCGCCGTACAACACGCCGCCACTGGGTGAGTATCCGCCCGCATAAGGGTTATCTTTTGGGACGTTATCGGCCAGCCCAGCAGATTTGCTATCAATGATGCCGAGCTTTTCCAGCACCCAGTCAATGCCACTGCGTAGCTGCCCCAGTGCATCAATGGGAAGTTTGAGCGCATAAGCTAAACCTCGGCCGAATGTTTCCCCGGCAGTGGTAGCAATAAGCAACGACTCTCCACTAAATTTGATGGGGGCGACCAATTCAGCAAACAGTGTCTTGAGCTGGTTAAAGCCATTAATTAGCGGGGTAAATGCCGCACTGATTGGCCCGGCAACAGCGGTAAAGCCTGTCACTACACCCGCCATAAATGCGCTAATAGGCTCCCAAAACTTACGAATAAGTAGCGCACCAGCGATAATAAGCGCAATCACCGCAGTGACCGGCCATGCCAACGTGGCAAGTGTTGCGGCAATGGTTCCGGCCACCAGTGAAAAGCCGGTACTCAATAAACCGGCTCCCGCCAACAGCAGGTTAAAGCCCGCCATGACCGGCCATGCAATCAGACCCAACGCACCCAGCCCGGCAACCAGTGCCAACGCCGCGCCAGTAACGGTGGTAATGGTGCTGACCAGCTCGGGATTTTTCTTGGCCCATGCAGCCACATTCACCAGCCAGTCGGTTGCGGTGACGGTCAGTTGGCGCAGCGCGGAGTCTTGTTTCTCAAAGACTTCAATTTCTAAGTCTTCCCATGCCGAACTCAGGTTTTTCAGGTCACCGTCAAGGTTATCCATTCTCACCGTGGCAATAGATTGCGCGGTGCCATCGGCATTTTTTAACTTACTTTGCTTCTCTGCCAATTTGCCGTTACCGGCGGCGGCCACCAGTTTCACCGCGCCTTTCATCGCCTCTTCACCAAAGATCACTTTCAGGTATTCGGCTTGTTGCGCGGTGCCTAATTTGTTCTTTTTAAACGAGCGGTTTATGTCTTTGAGGATTTTCGCCACCGGCAACATATTGCCTTTGCCGTCGCGGGTGGTTATTCC
Source organism: Yersinia aldovae ATCC 35236 (assembly GCF_000173735.1). Classification (GTDB taxonomy): domain Bacteria; phylum Pseudomonadota; class Gammaproteobacteria; order Enterobacterales; family Enterobacteriaceae; genus Yersinia; species Yersinia aldovae. Next base: position 3,364 of record NZ_ACCB01000069.1, read on the forward strand.
CAGTTCGCGCAAGGCTTCCGGCGCTTTACCGACCGGAGCCTGTAAGCGGCTAAACACCGCACTGGTACTTGTCCCGGCCATGCTGCCCTTGATGCCGTTATCGGCCAGCACCCCGAGTAACGCGGTGGTGTCTTCGATGCTGGCCCCGGCGGCCTCAGCAATCGGGGCGACATATTTCATCGCCTCGCCCAGCTCTAACAGGTTGGTGTTTGAGCTGGTGAAGCCTTTCGCCATCACGTCTGACACCCGTTTAATCTGGTCTAACGGCAGGTTAAACGCCGATTGCATGTTGGTGACAATATCCGCCGACTCGGCGATATCCACCCCGGACGCCAGCGACAGGTTAACTGTCGGCTCAGTGGCGGCCAGAATGGCGTCAGCGTCATAGCCGGAACGGGCCAGTGTGTCTTGGGTTCGTGCCACATCGGTCGGGGAAAAGGCGGTGGAGCCGCCGATATCCCGCGCCTGTTGACGAATAGCGGCCAGCTTGGCGTCTTTTTTATCCAGCCCCAAAATTGCCTGAGTGCCCGACATTTGACTGTCGAACTGGATACCCGGTGCAATCAGTTTTGCCGCACCGTATAGCCCGGCGGTTGCCACCCCCAAACTGGCGGCGCTGGTATTACGCACCGCACTGGTGGCAGCTTTGCCTTTCTGGTAGCGACTGCTGATACGGTTGAGTTGTTCCTGTTTCAGGCTCAGGCGTTGCAGCTCTTGGCGCTGGCGGCTGAGGGCAACCGTGGCCTCGGCGGCACTGCTGCGTAACCGGCGCTGTTCACTGCTCAGATTTTTAGTCGCTATGCCATCAGCGTTGAGAGCATCGCGCTGGCGCTGCACTGACTGGCGTAACCCGTTGTATTTGGTTTGCAGTTCAGACGCCGCGCGCTTGGCTCCCTCCATCAGTCGGGCTTGTTGAGCAGTGGGTTTCTCGGTGTTTTTAAAGGCAATAGCCAGCGCAGCCGCGTCTTCTTTGGCTTTTTTCAGCGCCTGCCCGGTGACCGCCAGTTGGGCGCTGGCCTTGCGGAAACCGTCAATTTTCGCCGCCTGCGCATCAAGGGATTTGATGCTGCTTTGCGTGTTGCGAATGTCGCCAGTGAGGGATTTACTGGCGGTTTGAATGGCTTTAAATGGGCGAGTGGCTTGGTCTACGGCTTTGAGCAATACCTGTAGCTGTAAGCTCTTACTCATGATTTACGGCTCCACTTCGTAGCAGGGCTTTATGACGCCAGCGCACCAGCTCGGTGAGGCTCAAGGCCCAAAGCTCTGACGGCGGCCAGTGAAAAATGGCGGCAATGTCCGCCATCAGGTCGTCCACTTCCAGTTTCGGGTCGAGCGTTACGCCCCCTGTTTCGGCGACAAAAAACCAACCACCTTACCGGCCAGCGCCACTAAATCGGGCAACTCCAGACGGCCACATTCGGCGGCGGTCAGTGTCGGTGAGGTGATACGCGGCAAAACAATAATCAGCGCATCGACATCAGCATTGGCTATATCGAGCAGCCTCACTCCGCGCAACGACCCGGCATTGGGGCGGTAAACTTCAATTTCAGTAATCAGGCTATCGCCGCGTTTTAATGGGGTTTCCAGTACCACCACATTCTCGTTAATCTCGGCGGTGGGTTCAGTTTTAGCAGTCACTTTTTTCATGGTTTTTTCCAATGGGGTCAGGGAGGGCCAGCGGGTTCACACTGGCCGTCAGGGGTTAGCGGCCAATGGCCTTGCGTTGGGCTTCCAGCAGGTCTACGCCGTTAACCATTTCAATCAGGTTAACCACGTCAATCTCCATTACCACTTTGCCGTCAATGGTCAGCTTGTAGTAAGTGCACTGGGTGGATACCTTGGTTTCGGTGTCTTCCCCTTGCTTGGATTCACCGCCATCAATCTCTTTATGACGGCCACGGATTTCGACCTCTACCGCCGTCACTTCGCCAGTGTCATCACGCTGATAAGCGCCGGCAAAACGCAGCGGAACCGCGTCAACTTTGGGCGTTCCCCATTGCTGCAACACCAGCTCGTCAATGCCGCCCATCGACCATTCCATGGAAAGCGCATCGTCATCCAGCCCCAAATCAATTGGAGCCACGCCATTCATCCCTCCGCCCCGGTAGTTCTCCAGCTTACGGGTCAGTTTCGGCAGGGTGATGGCGGAGACGATCCCCATGTAATCCCGACCATCGTTAAACAGGTTCATCAATTTCAGCTTACGTGGCAGTGCCATAAGTCAGGTTTCCTTAGCTGTTGACGGCAGCGGCAAAGTTCACCAAATATTTATCGGTGATACGCTGACGCAGGGTTAAATCTTCCAGTGGTGGCACTGGGGTGTAGTCGTAATCGATAAACAACTTGCCCGCTTTCAGGGTGTCTTTATCGTTGGCGCTGTCGTCATACCAGCAAGCGCCGTCAATAATCAGCCCGGCGGATTTCATTTCGCGGAATTTGGCGTTGATGCTGCCAATCATGTCTTTGACCAGCGTCGGGTGCATCGGGCGGTCTATCGCCCACAACTGCGCCTCGGCCATGGTGTCGGCCAGAATCTGCGCGGTGCGGGTGTAGTTCTCAAAGGCAAACAGTGGATCATCAGAGCAGGTACGCGAACCCCAAAACTTGAAGCCGTCTTTACGGATTAGCGTTGTTACACAGGCTTTGTTAAGTAAGTCAGCGTCAGTGCCAACGGTCTGTAAATCCCAGTAGACGCTGGCAGAGATACCGGTGACACCATTCACGCCGACGTTAGACAGGGTTTTATGCCATCCCGTTTCTTGGTCAATCTTGGCGCGCAGGCCGAGTGCGCGGGCGGTGGCATAAGCAATATCGGTACTGTTGGCGGTGGTGTTCCAGCTCAGGAAGTCCGGCCAAATCAACATCAGTTCACGCTGGCTGAAACTCTCGCGGTACAACATCGCTTCGGAAAGGGTCTTGCAGCCGTACGCGCTGATATAACCAAAGGCGCGTAACTGTTGGCAGACACTCGCCAGCGCGGTAGATACTTGCTGATTATCCAGCCCCGGCACACCAAGAATACGCGGGCGAACACCGGTAACTGATTGCGCATCTAACAGCGCTTTCATGCCAGTGTAGCGGCCGTTCTCATCAGCGCCGCCGATGATATTAGACGTGGTTTCGGCCTCATCTTTACCGGTAGCCACTCGCACCACAATGGTGACCGGGCGCGACTGTTCAGCAATCGCCAGCAATGACGCGGCCAGCGTGCCTTTTTTACCGGCTTTACCGGCAGCGGCGCGCACATCAGTAATCAGTACCGGGGTATTGAGGGGGAATGCGGTTGCGTCAGCATCATCGCTGGTGCAGACCATGCCGACAATGGCGGTGGAAACAGTGGAAATGACGCGCGTCCCCTCGTTGATTTCGAGAACGCGGACGCCGTGATGGTAATCACTCATAGATTAACTCTCTGTTGATTGAGGGTGAGAGTATGGTGACGACTTACGGGGCGGAGGGCATCTGATTGGGGGTGTGTGGTGATTGGTACAACGAAAAAGCCCCGCAATCGGGGGCAAGTTAAAATATTAAGCAGACAGCGGGGGCCAGACCGGGGCACGATAACCCTGATTGACCGCCTCCACTAACAACCATTGCGGCAGTTCGGGCAATTCAATCAACGGCCAGTTTTCCAGCGCCGGCCATGCACGGTAGGCGGCGCGGGTGGTGGTTAACTCGGTGCGCTGTGCCTTAGTTAGCGGGGTATCACCGATGCAGTAATCACTGACCATCATCGGATCGGTGGCGGTTATAAAAGCATCACGATAACTGCGCGCCGTGGCGGCCAGTTCATTAGCGGTGAGTAGTGGCGGTGAGATATCCGCCCATGCAGGCATCCCATCAACAACAACCCTGCACTTACCCAGCGGAAATACGGTGTACTCATGAAAGAGACTATCAGGGATTTCAGTCACATCTGATAAATCCCAGCCCGCCGACA
>NZ_ACCB01000068.1 GCF_000173735.1 Yersinia aldovae ATCC 35236
GACCAATTTGTCACTTGTTTGCCGCCTTCCTGCAACGTGAAATCTATAGGGTATAGATCTCACGTTGCGTAAGGCCTAATGAAAGAGCTTCAAAAGCGATGTCAGCTCGGATTGACCGGAACCACGTTTTCACTTGGGTAGCAGCCCAATACTTTTAATGACCGGGTTATCGGCGTGAGATCTGCCAGCGCTTTTTGCATGGATTCAGAACGCAAGTTAGCCTGTACATCGATATAAAACATCTCTTCCCACGGATTGCCATTTATTGGCCGAGATTCAAGCTTCGTCATGATGATACCGTGATCTCTTAGCACTAATAGCGCTTCAACCAATGCCCCGGACTGTTGACCCGTTGCCATAATTAAGGTGGTTTTGGCCGGTATTTGCTCGGAAACATCAATAGCTTTACGAGCCAGCACGATGAAGCGTGTGATGTTTTGCTGCTGATTCGCCAGATTGTGTTCCAGTACCTGCAAATTATAAAGCGCACCGCCAGCTTCGCTGCCTAATGCTGCGGCTGTCGGCGATTTCATTTGTGCCACTTTCTCCATTGCCGCCGCAGTGCTTTCGCAATACTCGATTTTCCAGTGCGGGAAACGGTTAATGAATTGGCTGCACTGCTGGAAAGGCTGCGGATGACTATAGACGGTTTTAATTTGGCTCAGATCAGTTTCAGTCGCGACCAGTACACAGTGATCAATCGGATTGGTTATCTCACCGACAATCGACAAGCTGGTGTGTTGCAGTAAGTCATACACATCATTGATAGAACCTGAACTGGTGTTCTCTATGGGTAATACGGCGTAATCGGCTTGCCCGGTTTCTACTTGGGTAAAAATGTCCTGGAATTTCTGACAACCGCATTCAATCAGTTGTTCAAAATGGCGTGCAGCATACTGGCGTGCAGCCAGATGTGAATAGGAACCTTTCGGGCCAAGGAAAGCGATACGGGCAGAGTGCAGCGAGGTTTGATTAAGCTGATGCTGCAATAGGGCTTGCTGGGTTAAAACTGAATCTTCAATAATCAGTTGGAACAAGCGAGTGATATAGAATCCATCGAGATCATAAGGCTTGGCCGCAGTGATGAGCGCATCCAGCAAATCACGTTCGCGCTCTTTATCGCGAATCGGGCGGTGATGAAGTTGTTTGGCTTTAGCCACATCCACCGCCAGTTCACGCCGCTTTGCCAGCAACGCCAGCAGTTTTAAGTCTAATGCGCTGATACGTTCACGTAGCACCAGCAATGGATTCTCGGTCATAGGGATTCGCCTTATTATCATCCTGAATCATATATACATAAAAAAAGCCTCCCGTTTGGGAGGCTTTGTTGTTCGTCTTCGCATTCTTTATCACACGACGAAACGCCTCCCAATCAGGGGAAGGTAAAAAAGAATGCGAAGAAAAACACTTTATTAATCATCGTTACCGGTTACCTGTTGTACTCGTGAGCTACATTCAGTGAGCGGCCACGAGAATAAAATCTAAAGAAAGTCAGTTCTAAAAATGAACTGACTCTAAACTAACCGCCAGCCTGAATTGCTGTCAATAAAAAACGCGCCCAAAGGCGCGTTAGATCCGAAATGAGATGGATTGACCGGCTATTGTTCCTGCTCGGATTCTTCTTCCTCTACATCTACTGACTCCAGATTAGCTTCTTTAACACTGCTTGCTGCACGACGTGCTTCACCTTTGTGCTGAACTTTATTTAATTGACGTTCTAGTTTGGTGATCAGTTCATTAATTGCAGCATACATATCATCATGTTTGGCACTGGCAACCAAGGGGCCCATTGGTGTACTGATTGTTGCGTCTGCAACGAATCCTTGCGGATCTTTAGACAGTACAATATGTGGGTTTATCAACTGGGCCTGCCATTTATCCAGTTTGGTTAGACGGTCTTCAACGTGCTGGCGAATTGCTGGGGTAATATCCATTTGCTTACTGGTAATGTTGACTGTCATATGACTTACCTCTCTGGTCTACTCCGTCTTGGATAACTTCAGCATACCTCTCTTCACGGTAAAATGTATGATCATGATCACTTTTTTTTGTCACTTTTTGCAAAGGTCATGGGAAGTGTGATTTAACCTCAGGAATAGCTGTTGAGGGCTTGAATCATTGGTTAGAATGCCGCATTATCGATGGGTTATATCGCCTGCATATAGTTAGATATGGCGGCATTTTTGCGTTTCGATAAGATATCAGCGCGTTAGCCTTATCAACATCAATCGCCTGGATTTATGATGATAAAGCAGGATTGAAAACGGCAGCCTAAGCTGCCGTTTGTTATTTTGTCGTTCCAAACAATATCAGGCTGGGTTGGCCGCAATTATTTTGGCAACTTTGTCAGCCTCAGCATTGAGTTGCAACTGCTTATAAGCATTTTCCATCAATGGCAACGCGTCATGGGTTGCCTGAGTATCAGGATAATCTCTCAACATTTGCTCGACACGGTTAACTACCGCGACGTAAGCGCCTCGTTTAGTGTAATATTGCGCCACGGCCAATTCATGCTTGGCCAGACGATTTTTCAGAAACACCAAGCGTTTTTGCGCGTCAGTTGCGTATTGGCTGTTCGGGTAGCTTTGAATCAACTGGTTAAAATCGCGGAATGCGGCTTTAGCATGTTGCGGATCGCGGTCTGAACGATCAATCCCGAAGAAGCCTTGCAATGCGCTGTCATCCAGAGCCATGTCAGTCAAACCACGCATATATAATACGTAATCGATGTTAGGATGTGTGGGATTGAGGCGCATAAAGCGATCGATTGAGGCTTGCGCCAACGGCAGATCAGCAGATTTATAATACGCATAAATCAAATCAAGCTGAACTTGTTGGGAGTAAGGCCCGAAAGGATAGCGGTTATCTAACGCTTCTAGTTGCGTAATGGCTCCCTTAAAGTTACCGTCCTGCAGTTTTTGCTGAGCGGTAGCATAGAGCTCAGAAGGCGGGTTATCGGGAACCACGTCCTTGTTACTGGAGCAACCGGTCAGCACCAGGCTCAACGTGGCGGCAGCCACCAGATATTTCATACGCGTCATGACGTTTTGATTATCCTCGAAGTGTTATTCCGGGAGACTGTCCGTTAAGCTCCCGATAAAGATCTAGATACAATAGCACATTATATTAAACGGCATCGCCGTCAAAACCCAACGTTAACGAACAAGAAGCTGCATATGGCACAACAAGTACAACTCAGCGCAACGGTGGCCGAATCACAACTCGGTCAACGGTTAGATCAGGCTTTGGCCGAATTGTTCCCTGATTATTCAAGATCTCGCATAAAAGAGTGGATCTTGGAAGACAAAGTCACGGTAAACGGCAAAACAATTAACAAGCCTAAAGAAAAAGTGTTGGGTGGTGAGCTCGTCGCAATTGACGCGCAAATTGAGGAAGATGCCCGTTGGGCGCCTCAAGAAATCCCACTGGATATCGTCTATGAAGATAGCGATATTCTGGTTATTAATAAACCCCGCGGTTTAGTTGTTCATCCGGGGGCGGGTAATCCAGATGGCACCGTTCTGAATGCGCTGCTCTATTATTATCCGGAAATCATGGATGTCCCACGCGCGGGTATCGTACATCGCCTGGATAAAGACACCACTGGCTTGATGGTGGTGGCGAAAACCGTTCCGGCACAGACTCGTTTGGTGGAAGCGCTGCAAGCGCGTGAAATTACCCGTGAATACGAAGCGGTAGCTATCGGCAATATGACCGCCGGTGGCAGAGTTGACGAGCCAATTTCTCGCCACTCTACCAAGCGCACGCATATGGCGGTGCATCCAATGGGCAAACCGGCAACAACCCATTACCGTATTATGGAGCATTTCCGTGCTCACACCCGCCTGCGCCTGCGTCTAGAGACGGGCCGTACGCACCAGATCCGTGTGCATATGTCGCATATCAACCATCCGCTGGTAGGGGATCAACTCTACGGTGGTCGCCCGCGCCCGCCAAAAGGGGCTTCTGATTCCTTTATTTCAATTCTGCGCGGTTTTGACCGTCAGGCGCTGCATGCAACTATGTTGCGTTTGTATCACCCAATCAGTGGCATTCAAATGGAATGGCATGCGGCATTACCAAAAGATATGGTTGAGCTGATTAATGCGCTGAAAGCCGATACTGAAGAATTCAAAGATCAGATGGATTGGTAATGAACACGCTGATACTCCCCAACTGGCCAATGCCTGCCACTGTTAAGGCATGTAGTACCACCCGTTATGGGGGGATCAGCGAATTCCCATATGATTCATTAAATCTTGGCACCCATGTCGGGGATATTGCTGCCAGTGTGGTTGCAAATCGTCAATCTTTAGTGGAACAAGCGGGATTGCCGCAAATGCCTGTTTGGTTAGAGCAGGTACACGGCACTCGTGTCTTGCATCTGAGTGATCAGGTTATCTCAGATGTACAGGCCGATGCGGTCTATAGTTGCGTTGCTGGGCAAGTTTGTGCGGTAATGACCGCAGATTGCTTGCCAGTGCTGTTTTGTTCTCTGGCTGGTGATGAAGTGGCAGCTGCTCATGCTGGCTGGCGTGGTTTATGTGCAGGCGTGCTTGAACAGACGCTGGCGCAGTTCAGCGCACGTCCTTCGTCTATTATTGCCTGGTTGGGGCCAGCTATTGGCCCGCAGCAGTTTGAAGTGGGTGAAGAGGTTAAACAGGCATTTATCCAAATCGACGCACAATCCACGGCTGCGTTCACCCCTTCCGGCTCTAAATATCTCGCCGACATCTATTTATTAGCTCGATTGCGGTTACAGGCCGCAGGTATTCACGCTATATATGGCGGTGATCGCTGTACTGTGAGTGAAAAACAGCAATTCTTCTCTTATCGGCGCGATGGAATGACCGGGCGTATGGCAAGTTTAGTCTGGCTGATATAACCTATTGAATTAGGACGATCCGCTGACGCATAACGTTTTACTTTAAATATAGTGTCGAAATAACCTTGAAAATTTGAGGGATGACCTCATCTAATCTCCAGTAGCAATTTTGACCAATATTGGAGGTGTTATGCGTCTGGATCGTCTTACTAGCAAATTCCAGCTTGCCCTCGCCGATGCCCAGTCTTTAGCGCTTGGGCGCGACAACCAGTTTATTGAACCGTTACATTTGATGAGCGCACTGCTCAATCAGGATGGGGGGACGGTTCGCCCATTGTTGACCTCGGCGGGTATTAATGTTGCCAGTTTGCGCAGCGACATTGAGCAAGCATTAGGTCGTCTTCCACAAGTTGAAGGTACCGGCGGTGATGTTCAACCATCAAACGAACTGGTACGTGTATTGAATCTTTGTGACAAGTTAGCGCAAAAACGTGCAGATAAATTTATTTCGTCAGAACTGTTCGTGTTGGCAGTACTTGAAGACCGCGGCACCTTAACTGACATGTTAAAGGCTGCCGGTGCAACAACTAACATAATAGATAAGGCCATAGAGAATATGCGTGGTGGTGACAAAGTTGATGACCAAGGTGCTGAAGACCAGCGCCAGGCATTGAAAAAATTCACTATCGACCTGACTGAGCGGGCGGAGCAAGGCAAACTCGATCCGGTGATTGGCCGTGATGAAGAGATTCGCCGTACTATTCAGGTATTACAACGCCGTACCAAAAACAACCCGGTGTTAATTGGTGAGCCTGGTGTCGGTAAAACCGCCATTGTAGAAGGGCTGGCACAGCGCATCGTCAATGGTGAGGTGCCGGAAGGCCTGAAACATAAACGTGTGCTTTCATTAGATATGGGCTCACTGATTGCCGGTGCGAAGTATCGCGGTGAGTTCGAGGAGCGCTTGAAAGGCGTGTTGAATGATTTATCAAAACAAGAAGGTAGTGTGATCTTGTTCATTGATGAATTGCATACGATGGTCGGTGCCGGGAAAGGCGACGGGGCGATGGATGCCGGCAACATGCTGAAACCTGCCTTAGCCCGCGGTGAATTGCATTGCGTGGGTGCCACAACCCTTGATGAGTACCGTCAATATATAGAGAAGGATGCGGCGCTAGAGCGGCGTTTCCAGAAAGTGTATGTTGCGGAACCGACAGTCGAAGACACCATTGCCATTTTACGTGGGCTGAAAGAGCGCTATGAACTGCATCACCATGTGCAGATCACCGACCCGGCAATTGTTGCCGCGGCAACACTGTCGCACCGTTATATTTCGGATCGCCAGCTACCGGATAAAGCCATCGACCTTATTGATGAGGCCGGTTCCAGTATCCGTATGCAAATGGATTCAAAACCAGAATCATTGGATCGGCTGGAGCGCCGAATTATCCAATTGAAACTGGAACAGCAAGCGCTGAACAAAGAATCCGATGACGCCAGTAAAAAACGGCTGGAAATGCTCAATACCGAATTAGAGCAGAAAGAGCGTGAGTACTCTGAGCTGGAAGAAGAATGGAAAGCTGAAAAAGCCTCACTGACTGGGACTCAGAATATTAAGACTGAGTTGGAACAGGCCAAAATTACCTTAGAACAGGCGCGGCGTGTGGGTGACTTGACGCGGATGTCAGAACTTCAGTACGGTAAAATCCCTGAGTTGGAAAAACAGCTGGCGGCGGCAACCGCACTTGAAGGGAAAACCATGAAGTTGCTGCGTAACCGGGTGACGGAAGCAGAAATTGCGGAAGTGCTGGCGCGCTGGACGGGGATTCCAGTCTCTCGCATGCTGGAAAGTGAGCGTGATAAGTTGCTGCGCATGGAACAGGATCTACATAAACGCGTGATTGGGCAGGATGAAGCTGTTGAAGCGGTATCCAATGCTATCCGTCGTAGCCGTGCTGGGTTATCAGATCCGAACCGCCCAATTGGTTCCTTCTTATTCTTAGGGCCAACAGGGGTCGGTAAAACCGAGTTGTGTAAAGCGCTGGCAACCTTCCTGTTCGACAGTGATGATGCCATGGTGCGTATTGATATGTCCGAGTTTATGGAAAAACATTCCGTTTCTCGGTTGGTTGGTGCACCTCCAGGCTATGTGGGTTATGAAGAAGGTGGTTACCTGACAGAAGCGGTGCGCCGTCGTCCTTATTCTGTCATTCTGCTGGATGAGGTAGAAAAAGCGCATCCGGATGTATTCAACATTCTTTTACAGGTGTTGGATGATGGGCGTTTGACTGACGGGCAGGGGAGAACGGTTGATTTCCGTAATACGGTGGTCATCATGACCTCTAACCTCGGTTCCGATTTGATTCAGGAACGTTTCGGTGAAAGAAGTTATAGCGAAATGAAGGAAATGGTGATGGAAGTTGTTACTCACCACTTCCGCCCTGAATTTATCAACCGTATAGATGAGGTTGTTGTCTTCCATCCACTGGGCCGAGCGCATCTGGCTTCAATTGCCAGCATCCAACTGGAGCGTCTGTATAAACGTCTGGAAGAGCGTGGCTATCAGGTCACTATCACTCAGCCTGCGTTGGAGTTCTTGGGTGAGACTGGTTTCGATCCTGTTTATGGTGCGCGGCCATTGAAACGTGCAATTCAGCAGGAAATCGAGAATCCACTGGCGCAACAGATACTTTCCGGCAAATTAATACCGGGAGTCCCTGTTACTCTTGATGTGGAAAACGGGCATATCATTGCCAAACAGTAATTGTTAATCCTTGAGGGGGCGAGAAATTGCCCCCTTTTTGTTGTCTTTTTCGTCATATCTGCGGTTTTTGCCGTATTAATGAGCAG
>NZ_ACCB01000067.1 GCF_000173735.1 Yersinia aldovae ATCC 35236
AGTCTCAGGGATAATCTGCTGCGCAATCATCTGACGGGGATTGCTCGGGTCAATGGTCAGGGCATTAAGGGTGGCGCGGCGCTGTTCATTCACCAGTTTAGTTTGTGTGACATCGGGTGTCGGCAGGGTACCACCGCCATCACCGACCGCCATGTGGGTTATCTCTAAACGGGTGCCAAGTGCGGTGGCGCTCGCCAGTCTGGCCGTGCCGATATGGGTCAGTAAGGCAAAGTATTTATTCGTCATATTGAGTCCATTCATAGGGGTAAATGGTCATTTCGTCGCTGTCATAACTGGCGGCGCTGATGAGGATTGCCCCGTTAACCGCCAAATTAATCGACAGGCCATTCAGATGGCGACTGCACGGCTTGGCGTCGTCTATTAACCGCTCCAGTTCGGGATACATTTCTTCGGTAATGCCGGTTTCCAACACGCCAACATCCAGGCGAAAGGTGCCGGGTGTCTCGTTGGTTTTCCACCATTCGGTTACTCGAATAAGGTAGCCGAGCGGTTCAACCACGCGACGAATTGCGCCAATGGTGCCTTTGTGTTTGTGGACATACTGCGAGGACTTCACCACTGAGCGCTTAGTGGCTTCCGGCCAGTTCTCATCCCAGCGATCCACTGACCACGCCCATGCCAAATACGGCAATAATTCCAGCGGGCAGGTATCGGCGTTCCACAACTGACGAATCGGGACAGGGATGTTTTCTAGTTCAGCACAGGCGCGCGCGGCGGCCACTTCCAGCGCAGAAGAACCGACGGGTAATAAGCGGTCAGTCATCCATACCCCCGACAGTGATAGTGCTGCCGGTGCACCATGCGGCCTGGGTTTTATCCAGCACCACGTCGGCCAACGGGGCATTAATTACCGCCCGCTGGACGCCCTCAACATGCAGCGCGGCATACAGTGCTGACAGGCGAATGTCGCGCCCAAGGCGGCGTTGTGTGGTGACAAAGGCGGTCAGTTTTTTCTCAGCCGCCACGCGTACCGGCTCCGCCTCCGGCCCCGGATGCAGGTAGAGCACCGCGTCAATCTCATAATCTTCAATGCGGGCCGATTGCACCGTGACCCGGTCAGCCACTGGCCGCGTGTTCTCATCATTTAGCGCGGCCTCAACCACGGCCAGCAGTTCGGCTGAGGCTTCGCCGTTACCCTCACGCGATAACACCGTGACCGTGACACAGGCGGGTGTCGGGCTGATTGCCGAGGCATCGGCCACGCGGCCGTCGGCACTTTTGGCGTGATACTCATATGCACCCGTTGGCCCGGCGACACTCAACGCCTCGAAAGCCTGTGGAATTCGCACCCGGAAATCACTGTCAGATTCCATCACCGCGTCAATCGGCGGAATGGCCGTGGGGTCAGTCGGGATAATCACCAGCCGCGCAACGTTGTTATTTGCGCCGAGCTGGTCTAAATCACTGCCGACGGCATATGCCACCATCACCGCGCGGGCCGCATCGTTGACACGCTGGCGCAATATCACCTCGCGGTAAGCGTTTTCCTGCAACAGCTTGACCAGCGGTTCAGATTCCAGCGACAGAGTGCGGGCCACGGCGGCGCGTTGCTCCTCTGGATAAAGAGAAATTAGCGTGGCTTTGCGCTCGGCCAGCAAGCTTTCATAATCCAGTTCTTCCACCACAAACGGCGGCGGTAACAGGCTCAGGTCAATGGTTGCCATAGGGTCAGCTCACAGGGATGGTTAATGAAAGCGGAGCCGCGCTATCGCTGCGGGTGCCGGTGATATCGACCACCATCTTTCCGTCAAGGGTGGTTTCAAAGGTGATGCCGGTCAGCTTGACCCTCGGCTCCCAGCGCAAAATGGCACTGTAACTGGCGGCCATAATTTGCAGGCGCAGGGCCGGATTTTGCGGCTGGTCAATCAACTCCGATAACAGCGAACCATAAGCGCGGCGCATTACCCGCGAACCCACAGGGGTGATAAGAATGTCAGCGATAGACTGGCTGATATGGTCAGCGTCGGTAATGGCCCGCCCGGTATTGCGGCTCATGCCGAGATATTGGGTTGTGGTCATTGAATCCCCTCAAAATTCGCGCGAGTATTTCAAGTCAGTTTGCTGCTAATGGGCGCGGATAACATCTCAGGAGGGATGTGTGGGGGATGGGACAATAGGGGGAATTAGAACAGCCCGATAAGTCGGGCTGTTAGACATATCAGGCAAACACCACTTTCAGGCTACCAGGAGTGCGGCGTGCTTTCCCGACGACAATTTGTACATCGCGCCCCAAGCGAGTCAGGCACTCCAACATCTTGGCCTCGCTTATCCCTCGGAACTGCCCACGCAACATATTAGACAGCTTAGGCTGAGTCATCCCAAGCAGCTTGGCGGCCTGTTCTTGTGTCAGGCGGCGACTTTTAATAATGTTACCAATGGTGGTAGCAAGCTGTGCTTTCACCTGCATTTCTTCAGCATTATCTTTGCCAAGATCGGCATAAACGTTACCGCTGCTGATTTCGATATCATGGCTCATATTATGCTCCTTTAGCGTGGCTTTCTGCGGCTTTCAGCCGCTCGCGGATCTTATCCACATCTGGCTTTGGCGTGGCGATCCCTGATGAAGATTTTTTCTGGAATGCATGTAACACATACACCGCATGACCAAATTTAACGGTGTAAACCGCTCGGTAGGTATCACCGATGTAATCCTCAACAACTTCCAGTACACCCGCACCACCAAACCCTTTCAATGGCTTAGCTTGGGAATGTTTACTGCCCATCTGCGCCAAATGCAGGCCGTAGCCGAAAATATCTTGTACATCTTCAGGTAGAGATTGGAGATCCTTCTTACTGCTACCGACCCAATAAAGTGGCTTCATCCGCTAATCCATGCGTTAAATCATACCCATTTGGGTATAATTTAACACGCCATTTTGGTTGGAACAAATGCACATTTGCTGAATTTCACTTTATCCCCACTGTATTATCCTCACCGCGCTTAACGCCGCCGTGGTTATGCTTATCAACCACCACACTATTGGATGTGAACGAACCGCCTAAGTGCTCAATATTACCCTCCATTACGCCGCCTTTTTGTACCTACAGCGTTGCCACAGTCAGCTTGTTAGTACAAACCACCTCGGGTGCATCAAGGGTGATTTTTTGGCTGGCGGTAACGGTGACGGACGGCGAAGTTATGACGACGGAAACAGATGCCGCCACCTCGGCGGTTTTAATGCCGGTAACCATCAGTGCACCGGTCTCAGGTTCATACTCAATAACTGCGCCATCAGGAAAAACGATGTGATAAGCCTCGGGCGAGTTGGATGGCGGCGGGAACTCATCACAATAAATACCAGGCAGCACAAAAGCAGTATCTAACTCACCGCCAACGGCCAGTAGCACCACCTGCTCACCTAATGACGGTGCCCACCAGTCACGTGAACAGCCAGCGCGACGCGTTAGCCAGTTAAGCCAATCGGTTTGGATCTCACCGGTTTGGACACGACATAAGGCTCCTTCGGCATCGACGTCAATCACGACACCAGTACGGATAAGGTTGCGCAGCAGGCGCTGGATTTCAGAAAGTTGGGATTGTGTGCTCATGGAAGGAAGGATGCTTCTGTTTAAGACATACTTCCATCTATGAAAGTTGGTGGGTTGTTGCCACAACAAAGTACAGATTTAGAGATAATGTCCTCATTCTATTAAGAGGAATCGCTCATTAGCAGATATTCAAACGTATAAAGAAACGCCAAAGTAAATAGAACGCCAACAATACACTTAATATATTTAAAGGTTTATTTTTGAATTTAAAACTCTTTAAATAAATAAAACAAGGAATAAGAGCCAGTATAGCCAGTGTAACGGTAAAATCCCTGATATCATCGACAACTAAGGCTCTATGGGCGATACAGGCATTCTTTATTTCCACGCCATCAATGAACGATTCTTCCTTAAAAGAGGAAAGAAGGTATATTGCAATAAAACAAAGCGTGTAATATCCATACATGATTATTCTTTTCATTATTCAATACCCAATATTTTATATATAGTTGATTTCTTTTCAATAATTCTCCGTCCGTATGAGCTGTATTCTCGAACACTACTGCCCACCGGAGCTTCAATAGATTTTACGAAATCATCTTTATGCCTTTCTATACCACGATTATATCTGGAACCCGCCAAGATAATTTGCTCATCAGTTAAGTTACTGGTATTTATAATTTTTTGATTATCAAATAGAATTAATGACTTAAGATGCTTAGCAACAACTTTTATATTAAAAGAATCGGAAAGCAGACAATCGGCTAGTTTGTGTTGTTGTAACATTGTTAATGTTGATGGGTCTAATCCAATGGTTTCAGCCACTACTCTGATTTGCATAGCAATCAACCCGACAGAGGTGCTATTTGATGAGGTATTATCTTGCTTTATGGTATCAATTATAAATTGCCGAAATTGTAGAACCCCAGCAGATTTAAGTCTATCTGGCATTCCGCCAACTTCAGATACAGCGACACCGGCTAATAATAAAACAGGAATATTCTCTTCTTTGGCAACATTGATTATAAGATTTTTATGGTACGTTAAATAAGATGCTTTGTAGGCCCACAAATAATATTCACCAGTGACAAAATGCATGTTTTTTGGCAATAGTTTATATCTCAGGAGATCAGTTCCGGTAAATTTTGGAAAACCTAAACTATCAACTTTGCAAAACTCATTTCGAACCATAACATAATCCTTTGTTGTACAACGCCAAGTCCCTTGGCTAATATTATAAATGTATGTCCGAAAATACTAGAGTCTGCGAGGATTTTATCTATATATTTTTATCATTTAAGATTAATGCTCAATAAAAAAACAAGATTCCTTGAGAGATTTCTTAATTAAGATAACATTAATTGTGGATCATGCAGGTAAAAACCGTTGACCTAATTAATATTTATGTTTTGAATCATGATGTCTTCAGTATTTCAATTTGACTCACTCCCAACAAGAGCCGCTCTTTAAACCGCACCTCATGACAATGTGCCGACACCCTATCCCACAATCCTCCCTGATGCACCCGCGCCATTCGCTGCACTTACCCGACAAATGCCACGGTCACTACCTCCTATGTGCCTTTGACAGTCATATAGCGATTAGCGCGTAGCTTGGCGAACATAGCCCTTTTTACCAGCCCTTTCTTGCCTCGGATCGGTTGAACCTTGAGGACGATATAAAGAGTGCCATTCGGTACCTATTGCTATTTAATTCGCCTTTTCAGGTTAGTCAGTAAAGCCAACCGGTTTAGACACGACATAAGGCTCCATCGGTATCGACGTCAATCAAGACAACAGTGCGGATCAGGTTGCGCAGCAGGTTCTGGATTTCAGAAAGTTAGGATTGTGTGCTCACGGGGAAAGGATGCCGCCGAGGGGATTCTGCAGCAATTGAGTTAGGTTGCTTGAGCGTTCATATAACAACACATGGTTATAAGCGTTTAGTAAATTAAGTTTAAAAAGAATTAACAATCAGATTGATGACACTGTCATCAATAGCTCAAAACAGTGGAAAATTTTGATTTATGATAATTTATAAAAGTCAGTTTTATTATATATATAAAGCTATTATATTTAACATCGCAGTACACGTAACCTCTCATAAAATTAATCTGCCTCAAGGGTAAAAAATGAATAATAAAATAGCGTTACTATTTATCGCCTCTCTATTGGCGGGATGTGGTGACGATGATGCGATTGAATGCTCATCAACAGTGAGTACCCAAGCGTTAACTGATGTACTGAAAAAATCATCGATGCAACAAATTTCTCAAGAAACGGCCTCAGTAGAAAACGCTACAAATGCGATAAGACGTTCTGCGCTAGAAAAAATTGTTTTTGATGTTTCCAATATCACAACTACCAGTAAAGACCCCAACAGTTCTCTTCGAACCTGTGCGGCTACAGTAAGTATAAAAATATCACCAGAAGAATATAATGCATTAAGTGAGTTTTCACGCGAAAACTATAAATACAATCTAGATAAAGTAATGGAACGTCTGAATTTAGAACAAAATGCGAATGTTTTTTCTACCCAAGTTAACTATACAGTCCAACCGACTGATGATAAAAAGACTGTATTTGTTAAGGTTGCAGTAAATAATGGCGCATCTGCTGGTGCAGCTTATATTTCAACATTATCTATTTTAAAACCTATAGAAGAACAAAATAAAATAGAACAAGAAAAACGACAGCAGCAACAGGCTCAACAGCAGGCTCAACAGCAGGCTCAACAGCAGGCTCAACAGCAAATTGAATCTCCGGCTCTGAAGCCTGCGCAAGAGAAAATTCAGCAACAATCTCAAGTTATGACAGTGAACGAGGCTAGAGATAAATTCATGTCGGTAGACCAACAGCTTGGTGATGCATGGCATGCGTTAGATAAAGAAAAACAAAAGACACTACTTAATGAACAAAGACAATGGATCAAAAATAAAGAAGCAATCTGCGGGAAGATATCAGCAAAAGGCACTGATTTAGAAATAACAAAAATGTTTGAGTGTCAATATGACATGACTAAAAAAAGAATAAGCGAATTACAATTTAAATAATTGTAATTTTAGCTAAAAAATCAGAACTGATATGCCTAGTTAGTATTTCACTAGGTTTATCAGTTAACGACGATATATTACATAATGACTTTACAAATCCTCACTTACATTAATCATGTTACCATTAATAATATGATTAAGCTGATAATACTTGATCATCTAACATTGGGTTTTCATGTTCATAGGAACATAACACATGCTTGAATTGCCTGTTGAATTATACAAATTATCACTCTTTGTATTTGTCGTGATTTTTTTAATAATCAGAACTGGAGGGCTTTCGTTTCTATTCAGACTAATTACCAGACTATTTAATTTATCTTATACCAACACCCAAATGAAGAAAACTGAAAATATTGCATATGATTTACAGCTTTTCAAAGTAATGGACGGTGTTAACGCCAAAGATATTCACGATGCTCAGTTGATCAAAAAAGAAATGACCAATGGTAATATAAATAGAAAGGGAATGTTATTTACATCGCAGTTCGGATATGTTGGTGATAGTAAAAAACCATGGTATTTCTTTCCATTATACTCATTACTTATACTTACTTTTTTAGCTGCTTCAGCATACTCTTATTATGAAACATCTTTTTTCAAAGTGGGGTATTATCGTGTAAGTTACATGGATTATGATGAGTTTGTATCATTAGACCATATAACAGATGAAGATGATTATATCTTTACTAACAAAGACTGGTGCGAGAAGTTTTCAACTCTCGAACATGATATTTCGACTAGAAGCATTAGTTGTTCTCACTTGTTAGACTCGAAGGATGGGAACAGATCGAAGTTATCTAAACAAATAGAAAAAAGTGACATGATATATAGAATTTTCTTTTGGGGCAGCATCTTTTATTTTTTAATTTTCCTTTACCTATCAATTGAACTATTTAACTTCTATCAAGTCAACAAATATATATTGAAGCTAAAAGAAGAACAATAATAAACAGATATCCACAAGCCTGGTAACCTTGTGGATATTTCAAATAATAAAGCAGTTGATAATGGTCAGCTCTATTTCTTTGATATCATTATTGCTGACACCTATTAAAGCACGTCGTTCATATCGTACTTCTCGCCCCAACCTCCCCACCCTATCCCGCAATCCTTCTTGATGCACCCGCGCCATTCTTTGTACCTGCCCGACAAATGCCACGGTTGCTGCCTCTGTAAGTAACCCAGCTTTAGTTCCACGCACTTTTTGAGATTTCCGGGTTTTCAGCCATCAGCCGGTATTCTTCCGGTGTCAGGTTATTCAGGGATTCATGGGGCCGCTCACTGTTATATTCATTCAG
>NZ_ACCB01000066.1 GCF_000173735.1 Yersinia aldovae ATCC 35236
CCTCTTCTCATTTGAATAAAAGAGGCATTACCGAATCAAAATACTCTATCGCCCCATACACTGTAGCCCGATGTACCCGCGGTGTGATGTTGACAAATAATATCTTTATAACGTGCAGAGATAATCTCTTCTGGTTGAGAGGCAACATGGGTTAAGCTGTGCGGATAATGAATATTTAAGTCTGTTAAGGTGGCTTCTCTGCACTCCACAGTATAATACTTCTCTTGAGCACCATTTTGTGAGGTGCGATAGAAATCAAACTTTAAATTTAATAACTCATTTTCAGAAATAGCCACAACCAATAAAGGTGATGATTTATCCAAAGGTTTAACAAAGACAATAGGATTATGCATAACATTTTCTGCACGACTTATATTATGCGATAACTTATAAATAAATATCTCATCCTCATGACCTGTCTGATATCTATTCCCGATCGATTCTAGCGTCGAGCACCCAGAAGATATTAACCCCTGGCGGTTTCCAGAGATAGTCAGAAAAATATTATTCGCCATAGTAAAATCCTTTTAAGCATTCATTAGTTACAATAAATAATATCAATACACAGCTATTCTGCACTAAAAGCACAATGATTAAAATAGATTTAGCCCCATTGCTCTGGACTGCATTTAATAGCAAGATTCATCCTAAAAGGCCGAAAAGAATAAGGGGAGTCATCGGCCTATCCTTACCCGCAAAAGCATTTAGGAAAAGGCCGCAGAAATTGATGGGATTATTAAGAGTTAAACACTTTTTTGGCGTCAAGCGCACTGTGGATCGCGGCTTCCAACTCGTTAGCTTCAAATTTTGCTACATATGCATCGGCACCAACTTTGCGGACATGATCCTCATTGGCGCTGCCGGAAAGCGAAGAGTGGATAATCACCGGGATATTCTTCAAGAACTCATCACGTTTAATATTCAGTGTCAGGGTAAACCCATCCATTTCCGGCATTTCTAAATCAGTTAACACAAAAGCGATTTTATCTGAGATAGGCTTGCCTTCCGCTCGTGCGGCTTCCGCCATCTTATTGATTTTATTCCATGCCTCAAGCCCAGTGATATGCATAACGGCAGGGATATCCATCATTTTCAATGCTTGCTCTAGCATTGAGCGAGCAACTTTGGAATCTTCAGCCACAATAGCAACCGCGCCCGGTTTCAGATCAAACGCCTTAGTTTTTTCGCTATCGATCTGAACATGGCTATTGGCGGGCATGATGTCGTATAGAATTTGCTCAACATCCAGTACCAGCGCTAACCTGTTACTCGTTTTATCGTTATCCAGACGCGCGATACTGGTGATATTGCGGCTCTTAACGCCCGATTCCGCAGCAAGTACCTGACTCCATTCAAGGCGGACAATGTCGTCAACCGATTCCACAGCAAATGCCTGAGTACTCCGGGCATATTCTGTTACCAGTAAAATATTTAGCCCCGTCTTTGGTACACAGCCAACAATCGCAGGGAGATCTATCACTGGAATTATCTCACCACGGATATTCGCTATTCCCATCATCGGAGAGGCCATCCCCGCCGCTTTGGTCAGCGTAGGCATCGGTACGATTTCACGTAGCTTAAATACGTTGATACCGAATAACTCGGACCGACCTTCGTCTGCGGAGGCTCCTAACCGGAACAGCAACAGTTCAAACCGATTTGATGAAGTGAGATTGGTTCTCTCCTCAATCTCTTTTTGAAAATTATCCATCGATTCCCCAATGAGAGTAATAATTAATGAGCGATAACAAGGCGAATTAAGTCATTCGGAAATAATGAATAACATTCTGCTTATACCGTTATCGACCAATCGTGGGAAATGCTTAATAATTTGGCTCAAACCGATCACTTTGATGTACTAACCCATTTACTGAAAAAATCGTCTTACCATAAAGAACTGCCAGGCAAGCTGTTTCACCCACTTTGGTGAGTTATTTATCGAGCACACGGGTTTCTACCTCACGGCCAGCAGGATAACGCTGCCCTCTTGCATCCGGAGTAATAACTCATCTTGCCTGATAGCGTCCAATTGTTCACGACGACGGAAAACATCAGCAACCAGCTCACGAATTTCTGAGTGGTTATGCACAGCGTAATCTTGTAAAACACCCAACAGCGGCACTATCGGCCCATTACCCAACCGATACAACACATGCTTTCCTTCCCGCCGCCCAAGCACAAAACCAGCACGCTTTAAATGCTGTAAATGTTGCGATGCATCAGCAATAGACAAACCGGTAAGCTCTGCCATCTCAGCAAAAAGTTGCAACGCCGATTGTGGTATTTGCGGCTACCGCCCGATTACGCAGCCTGATTGTGCATACCAGCTTTGGCGTTGGCTTGTATCTGGTGACAACAGTTTTAGCGCTGATAGCGTAAAACGAACTATCAAGCCGCAGGCCGATAACGCCATAACCAACGGCCAGTGGACATCCGACGGTAGAACAGTACGCCGCGTACTATCCAGTCGAGGAACATCCCCATCCAGACGCCCGTGACACCAAACCCTAATGTCACGCCCAGGATATAACCGGCGATAATACGGCACCCCCACATCCCTGCCAGAGCCACCCACATGGTGTAACTGGCATCCTTCGCCCCTTTCAGGCCGGAGGGCAGCACCCAAGCTGCGGCCCAAATTGGC
Organism: Yersinia aldovae ATCC 35236; assembly: GCF_000173735.1. Classification (GTDB taxonomy): domain Bacteria; phylum Pseudomonadota; class Gammaproteobacteria; order Enterobacterales; family Enterobacteriaceae; genus Yersinia; species Yersinia aldovae. The sequence continues at coordinate 2,645 of NZ_ACCB01000066.1, forward strand.
ATAAATAGCGCATTTATCCAGATCAGGTGTTTAACTACATTGATAACGCCCGCTTCGTTGGTATACAACGCGGCCAGTAATCCCGCACTGGGTATCGACAATAGCGCAATAAAACAGACGCCAAGTGTGGATAGCCAGAAAATATGCTTAAGTTGGCGGATCGGTTGTAAAATCTGCCCTTTCCCCAAGCGGGTGCCGATAATAATCGTCGAGGTATAGCCCAGCGCATTGCCTGGCAAGTTGATCAGCCCAACAATGGAAAATGCGATAAAGTTACCGGCAATCACTTCTGTGCCCATTCCAGCCACAAAGCGTTGAGTAATCAGTTTGCCTATATTAAACATCACCGACTCAACACTGGCCGGAATACCAATACTCAAAACCTCAAACATAATGGCCGAGGTGAAGGGCATAAAATAGGCTTTAAACGGAATGCGTAAGGTGTTACTGGCTCCAAAAATCAGCACGAACACCACCACTAGCGCGCCTAAATAACGGGAAAGCGTAATACCAATGCCCGCGCCGATAAAACCCAATCCCTGCCAGCTAAACAGACCGTAGATCAGCACGCTGCTGATGGTAATATTGAGAATATTCATCGCAATGTTGATAAACATCGGCAACCGGGTATTACCCGCGCCGCGTAATGCGCCACATCCTACCAGGGTTATCGCCATCGCCGGATAGTTCCACACCGTCAAATGCAAATAGGTCAGTGCCATTACTTTAACGGCGGGATCAGCCTGGCTGGCCATCAGATCAATAATACTTTCGCCGAAAAAGTGAACGAAGAACACCAATAGTAATGAGATTAATACTAATAAAGAGATAGATTGACGGGCCGCCGTTTGTGCTTGCTTACGTTTACGCTGGCCCAGGCTGAATGACACCACAACCGACGTTCCCAGCGCAACTGAAGCGAAAAAGGCCGTAATCAGCATATTAAAGCTGTCCGCTAACCCCACCGCCGCCATGGCTTCTTTGCCCAGCCAACTGACCAACAGTGTGCTAAACACTCCCATTAGCAGCACACATAACCCTTCAATGAACGGCGGAATCGCCAGCGGCGTTATCTCACGCCAAAACAGTATCCGGTAGGATTTTCGCTTTTTATACCATGCGCTTTCGCGAAAGATTTTCACTTAATAGTTCCTGAAATCATGTCCATTTGCATCCCTCCACGCTTTCCACCACTATGGTGAAACATGCCCATGCGCTGATTTACAATGGCGATTTCCCGCTTTAAATTTTAACGCGTCATACGCGATAAAAAATCGATGCCGACATAATAACAGAACAGAAGATCTATTTAAATGAAACGAAATTTCATTTAAATATCAATAAAATAGTTATGCAACAAAATGCACATAAATATGCAAAATACCTTTGACTCTACTACCGGTTTTGCGATATCAATGTAGGCATTGAAATCTTTCCAGACAGACCTCATTCATACAGGATTTAATTGATGACAACTATTCTCAAACACCTTCCTATTAATCAGCGTGTTGGTATTGCTTTCTCCGGTGGTTTGGACACCAGCGCAGCACTGTTGTGGATGAAGCAAAAAGGTGCCGTTCCTTACGCTTATACTGCCAATCTGGGTCAGCCTGATGAAGAGGATTACGATGCCATTCCGCGCAAAGCAATGGAGTACGGTGCAGAGAAAGCCCGCCTGATTGATTGCCGTAAACAATTGGTTGCTGAGGGAATTGCAGCCATTCAATGTGGTGCCTTCCATAACACGACTGCGGGTGTAACTTACTTCAACACCACCCCTCTGGGTCGTGCCGTCACCGGTACCATGCTGGTCGCTGCGATGAAAGAAGATGATGTGAACATCTGGGGTGATGGCAGCACCTATAAAGGCAATGATATCGAGCGTTTTTATCGTTACGGTCTGTTGACCAATGCTGAATTGAAGATTTATAAACCGTGGTTGGATACCGATTTTATTGATGAATTAGGTGGCCGCCACGAAATGTCAGAGTTTATGATTCAGCACGGTTTTGATTACAAAATGTCGACCGAGAAAGCCTACTCCACTGACTCCAACATCCTGGGGGCCACGCACGAAGCCAAAGATCTGGAATTCCTGAACTCCAGCGTCAAAATCGTTAACCCGATTATGGGCGTGAAGTTCTGGGACGAAAATGTGGAAGTGAAAGCGGAAGAAGTCTCTATCCGTTTTGAGCACGGTTACCCGGTTGCATTAAATGGTGTGGTGTTTGACGATAGCGTTGAGCTAATGATGGAAGCCAATCGCATCGGTGGCCGTCATGGTTTGGGCATGAGCGACCAAATTGAAAACCGTATTATTGAAGCTAAAAGCCGGGGTATTTACGAAGCCCCAGGGATGGCGTTGCTGCACATCGCTTACGAGCGCCTGCTGACCGGCATTCATAACGAAGATACCATTGAGCAATACCATGCTAATGGCCGTGTTCTGGGCCGCTTACTGTATCAAGGCCGTTGGTTCGACCCACAAGCTCTAATGCTGCGTGACTCGGCACAGCGTTGGGTTGCCAGCGAAATTACCGGTGAAGTTACACTGGAATTGCGTCGCGGCAATGACTATTCCATCCTGAATACCGTGTCTGATAATCTGACTTACCAACCAGAGCGCCTGACGATGGAGAAAGGTGATTCTGTATTCTCACCGGATGACCGTATCGGTCAGTTGACTATGCGCAATCTCGACATCACGGATACGCGTAAGAAGCTATTTAGCTACACCACCACTGGATTACTATCTTCTTCGGTAGAAACAGGGCTACCGCAAGTGGATAATAATAATTTGGTCACGGCTGGCATTCAGGATAAAAGTAAATAATGATTATCCATCAATTCAGATATTGGATTGAGGTCAATTAATTAGTACGGGGAGCCATCGACATCTGGCTCCCCGTATTGCCATACTTATTTATACATTAACAAAACAACGTTATTCCCCGGTCAAGGCTGACTAACGCGCTCTAAGCTCCGCCTGGTCAGTTTCAACGTCATAGGCTCCTTCGACACACAGGTCGATAGGGTTCGGATCCCACTCAATCAACCCCCTAATTTCGAACTGCACAATGCCATTTCTGGCATTATGTTGCTGACTCACCACCAGAGATTGCGCAATGATCCGCGGTTCAAAACGAATGATTGCTTCGCGGATAATTCGCTCAATAGTCATCCAGTTATGAGGCGTTGAATGCCGCCCCACGAGTGGCGCAATACCGTAGTTTAATACCGACTTTGCCACCCATTTATGGCGATGCTCATCAAGCCGGTCGTCAATATTGGCATTATTTAAGATTTCAGCGATATTCCGCTGTACCAGTTTTCGCATCGTGCGAGAGTCGTAAAAAAACTTATCATGAGGCTCTAACAACTTTTTAGGCTCATCATCGAGTAAACGCTCTAACAGGGCAGGCAAAAACTGTCTTTTCTTTTCCATTACTTAGCCTGTTCGCCAAACCCGAATTTTTCAACATCAAATCTAAATTCTTCAATGTCAAATAATGCGTACTCATTTTGGTCGGTGATAAACATTTTACGCCCGGAGCCAATATAGAGCGAGTCTGCTGGCTGATCCCACTCCGTTTTAAGGCCCAGCTTGGTGTCATTATCAGCATCGGCTGCCAGCGGATAACGAGCAGGTAGATAACCGTACCAAATTTTATCATTCACGGTAAGTTGTGCCGGAGCCCAGACCAAATCAGTAATATTTTGAGGTTTGGAGACGGTCATTAGCTGCACGTCAGCAAAGGGAACCCAACGGTAACCTCCTGCGCTAATAAACTCACAAACTGGCCCGATGCGTCCATCGCTATCAGCGATCCAGGAGAATGGCGTTGCCGAACTATTTTCTCCAGCACTTTCAGGTGCTTGTGATAACGCCTGTTGACGCAACTCCTCACTTTTTAAATAATTACCTTCGTGCCACTGCTGGTTGGCTTGCAACATCAGTGCTACCCATTCGGGCAGGGGGTTACCTAACGTGCCGGGTTCACGCTTACCTGCCAATACCTCTTCACGCAACTTTTCACTCAATACCAGGTTCTTATAGAGTTCAGCCCGTTTAGTCATATCTGGGGCCAGTTTTGTCAATGTCTCAAGTTGCAGTAGCGCTTTTTGCCATAATCCGCCAAGGCAATAGAGCTTGAATAATAACTCTCGAGCATCAGTATCGGTTGGTTTGGTTTTCAGCTTGGCAATCACATCAGCTTGTATCTCAGCTAATGAACGACTTTTCAGTAATTCATTTAAGTTGGTTGTATTCATTATATTGTTATATCCATATCCAAATTTATAAATGGCTATCTAGCCCTAACTTATAGAGTTCCTGAAATACCAGTGCCGGCACACTGCTTTTTTCTTTTGTTATGATATGTTCCGGTGCCAGTATCTTTAGTAAGTCTACTTTTTCTTCACTGTGGGATGCTTCCAGGTAATCAATGACACTTAATTCTTTGGTCACTTTTTCGATAAGCCCGCCGGAATCTAAAATACATTCCGTCAGCGTTTTATCTTTTACACATTCCCTTATATTCTCCAGAAAACCATCATTGGCAGACAGCTTCGTCGCCTGCTGTTGGTCTTTTTCGGAAAACTCCCGGCCCTGCTCGCCCCACAGTAAAAACCGCTTGTACTCCAGCTCCAACGTTTTCAGAACATCCGGCCCCTGCCGCCCGTGAGCTTGAACCTCATTAACGTCATCAAAATAAGAGATGTAGTGACCACCATGAGATAAAATATCTTCAATCTCAGGAAGGTCCGTCGCATCGTATACCGAGGGTTGATCTAGCATGACCAAGTTGTCGGTAAAGCTCTTACCTGCGGCCTGCCCCGATGCTTTCTTGGCGGTTATCACAAAATGACCAAACTTGATCTCTGCACCTAACGACAAAGGATGGTGCTCACCGGGGCTTAATTCTTTGCCATTGATCATGCAGATAAAATCACTGCTGTGATTAACGATCATGAATTCAGATAAATGCCGATAAAACCGCACTTCATTTTGCCCATCCCCCATAGAATGGGGAGAGAACTCCCCTTTTTCCATGCTGAAACAGATAGCATTTGTCTCCGTAATCGCATCATTGAGCTGAAACTGTTGCGACATCCGTGGCCAGGTTAATACGAGTAACATTGCTATTAGCCGCCTATAAAGACGTTGGGCGATCCGCACACAATAGCAGCGCCATCTCCAGCAACATCACTCACCCGCGCGGCCGGAAGCTGATTGATAAATACGGTTCCGGAGCCTGTGACCACCGCAGTCATTCCAATCAACGAGGACGACGCGGAGCTTCCGCCTGCCACAGCGCCAGGAAGCGCATTAATCAACACATTGGATGAACCG
>NZ_ACCB01000065.1 GCF_000173735.1 Yersinia aldovae ATCC 35236
TGACTAATGATTTATTTTCAGCCGTCAGAACATCACCACCTGGCCGCCGGTTTGCGGGTGTGGCATCACCGGGTTAATCTCGCCGGGCTTTGATATTGAGCGCATAAAACTTTCCATCGTCACAAAGGTATGGCCGCAATTCACATTAATGCACTGGTGATAGCGCTCTTTGGTTTCGATGGTGATTTGGCTGCTGCTGCGGGTATGGGCTGCGCTGTGGCATAAAGGGCAATTGAACATGATCCGGACTCCGGTATCATCCCGACTAAGGTCGGTGTTAATGATAATTATGCGTGATTATTGATTAAAAATCATCATTCCATATCCAAATCATCTATTTTCACCTCTAATTCCAGCGCGGTAGTAAAGCCGCTGTCACTCACGGAATGGGTCACAGTCACCAGCGTCCAATCAGCTTCATCAATCTGTTTTTTGAATCCGGTCACTTTAACCGGCACTTCGGGATAGAGATCCGCGCGCCCCCTGGCAAGCTGAATAGAGAATTTTGCCGCGCCCCGTTGCAGCCGTTCCCAATTGGATTTAGCCGCTCGCTGTGCGTTGTGTTTGCTGGCGTAAGTGGTGCGTAAGGTCAGCACATTCTCATCGGTGCCTATCAGGTATTCGCCTTGTTTTTCTTCTGGCTGTTTGGGCTTGGCGGTACTGGTCGCCTTACGCTTGCGCTTACGTTTTACCTTAACCACCGGTTTTTCGGTGGTGCGGGTATTCAGCCAGTTAGCCACCACGCCGGTATAAGCGCCCCGGTCAGCCATACTAAATTGATGGCCGTCGCCCAGGCTGCGGATAATAGTCATCACCGGAATCGATTTACCGCTGGCGGTTTTCGCCTGACCTTGTTTGATAAATAACAGATTGCCCTTTTTTACGGCGGCAATAGCGCCATATTGTTTCGCCAGTCGGGTAATGAAATTGCCGTCTGATTCGTTGGTTTGGTCTATATGGTCGACGGATAAATCAGACATGGCCTTATTTAAGGTTGGGGTGAGTTTATTGCGCCCGGCAATTATCTTAATAATGCCGCCAATGGTGGTTTTATGGTAAGACTGATCACGGCGAATATTGAGCGTTTCCCGAAAATCCGCACTGCGGGCGCGAATCGTCAGCTTATCCGGTGCGCCGCTGTGCTCTATTTCATCCACGGTGAATATGCCTTTATCAATCAACGCCGCCCCTTGCCAACCTAACGCAACGGCTATTTTAGCCCCTCGGCGTGGCAGCACTAATTTACCGTCTGAATCATCCAGTTCAATATCAAGCTGGTCGGCCTCAAAACCGCGATTATCGGTCAAAGTTAATGACATCAACCGCTTTTTAATACCGCCACTTTTATCGATACCATCCACGGTAATAGCATAATCCGGCGCGTTATGGCCGTTACTGGACAGGATATTGATCATGATAATAACCCGCTGGCGGTGTCAGAGATTTGCGCGGCGATATCATCAAATTGTTGGGATAAATCACCAAACATTTCTTTTAAGGATTCATCGGTGCGTTTTAATGTCAGCGTGAATTCAATCTTGCGTGCTGAACCGTCACTGAAAAAAATACTTTTGGTGCGGCTAAGACTCTCAATCACAAACATGCCGTGGATCGCCCCGTTCCCCTCAATCAATGACCAGGCCTTGCCGGTATCAGCCATCAACTGCAAGGCCATTAGTGAGAATTTACCGCCAGTCAGTTCGGGGTACAGCACGCCGGATAAGGTAATCGATTCTTCATCTGGCCCTAAAAATTGGCTAACCGGCCGCAAGCCGATGCGCGGATTGGACGGGTGACGCCATGCCATTTGGTGCTGAAAATCTTGATAAGGGACGGTTTGCAACATAAATACAAACATCCCTAATGCCATCATCATATTAGTACTCCTTAGTCGTCATGGTCTTGATAGCTGCGGTTTGATTTACTTTGTGTCTGGCGGTTATGAGCCGCTAATTGGCGGGCTACCTCGCGCGCGATATCCTGCGCATCATGCTGTGGTAACGGGTAAATATTGATAATGGGCGCGCCATTAGTGGTTTGATTTTGCTGATGGTTGCTGGTCTGGCCGCCGCCGTTACTGCGGTACTGTGCCGCCGGTAAGCTGTAGGGATGCAGCGGCGCAGCGGCGGCCTGATAGCCACTAAAGAGCATGGAAGCAGCAACCGCCATAGCCGCCGTATTACGGCGGCCGGTGACCTGTGCCGGGCCGTTGATGATTTCAGGGCCGTGCTCACCGACCACGCCAAATTTACCCAACGGGATGTGACCGCCGTTATCATATTCACCGGTATATTTCGCGGCGATATCAGCGGCACTGTTGCCCTTGGGTGCGGGCTTCCATGTAATACCGTACTTAGCTGCGACGGTGGCGATGGCCGGATTCGTTTGTGCCAGTTCGCGGGTTTTCTCGGAGCGCTGTTTTACTTCATCCAGTTTTTCCAGCACCCACTTAATGGATGAGATCAGCGCCTTGAGGGGGGTCATTGCCAAATCAATGCCATCAGCCAGAAACTGACCGAAAGATTTACCCGCATCGGCGGCGCTGTTTAAATCGGCGGTGGTCGATTGCACTGGCTCCAGTAACTTTTTAAACCAATTCCACACGTTTTTAACTGCATCACCAATCCAGTCAAACACCGGCCCCAGCGGTTTTAGTGCCTCTTTAATCGGGGCGGCGGCTTGCATAAAGCCCTCTACCACACCACCGAGAAATGCCTTAATCGGTTTCCAGTATTTGTAAATCAGTAAGCCAGCGCCCACGATGGCCGCCGCGATCAGGCCAATCGGGCTGATTAAAATCCCGAGCAGACTGCCCAAGCCGCCAAGGGCAAAACGCAGGAATTTAAGCGGGGACTTAGCCAGCCAGCTAATGCCATTACCCAGCATTTTAAACCCGCCGATAGCGGATTTAACCGGTGAACGCACCACATTACCCAGCCCGTTACCCAACCCCTTAAGGGTAGCAATAGCAGACTGACCGCCATTTTTAGACAGGGTGAGCAGGGAGCGGCTAAACGTGCCAATCTGACGCGTGGTTATCGGGGTGGTGCTCGCCAGTTTGGACATACCCAACGACAGGCGCGGCAGTAAGCGGATACCTAATACCGAGGTGGTAAAACGCAGTAGCGCGAACGGCCCCAAAATACCGACCACAGCAATCGCCAGCGCACCAAATGCGGCAGTCGCGATAGCGACAGCAGTACCTACCTGCACAATGCCAAGGCTGATTTTGGGGTGGGCCTTGAGAAACTCAGCCACGCCATGCATAAACTCAGTAATGCTTTTGGCTGTTGACCTAAGCCATGCGTCATTTTTCTCAAATAGCTCAACGCTGACGTTTTCCAGGGCGGCGTGAATAATGGTCATATCGCCTTTCAGGTTGTCCAGCTTGGTCGCTGCTACCCGCGCCGCTTCACCATCATATTCACCGGGCTTACCGCGCATCTTATCCAGTGAGCCATTGCCAGCAGCGTGCATTAACACACCAAAACCGGTGAGGGCATATTGTCCGGCGATATCTTTATAAATAGCGCCGCGCTCAACGTTGCCCATTTTGGCGGTCTTATCATTGATATCTTTGAGGATATCCACCAGATCACGCATATTGCCGTTTTTATCGGCGGTCTTAACGCCCAATTCTTTAACGGTACTGGAGCCACCAATACGACTTAAAATACTGCGCATGGTGGTACCGGCCTGACTGCCCTGAATACCAGCGCTACCCAGCATAGCGGTAGACGCTGCCACCGTTTCCAGACTCTGCCCGTATTCGCGTCCAACGCCACCGGAATACTTCATAGACTCGCCCAGCATCGGAATATCGACGTTATTACGGGTAAACAGGGCGGTGAGCACATCCGCTACCCGATCCATTTTCTCCGCCGGAATACCCATCGCGGTTTGAATATTGGAAGCAATATCCGCCGTGGTGCCGAGATCGATATCCCCGGCCGCGGCCAGATTCAGCATACCCGGCATCGCGCCTAATACTTGTTTAGGGCTATAACCGGTGCGGCCAAGAAAATATTGGCCCTGTGCCACTTCCAGATCGGTAAATTTAGAAGAGAGCGGCAAGGTACGGGCCTGATGGCGCATCGCTTGCATTTCAGGCGAGTTTTTATCTTTAATGCGGGTTACCGCCTGAGTGCCGCTCATCATGGCGTCAAATTCATAACCAACATGCAGCGCTCCGGCTATTCCTCGCCCCATAGCACGGCCGGTAGATAACGAGGTGTAGCCCAATCCGGCGGCAATGGCTTTGCGCTGATTGCTACTATCAAAGCGGTTACGGGCGGCACTGAGGCGCTGTTGTTGCTGGGCTTGCTGTTCTAACCGGCGCTGCTGTGCAGTCAGTGCGGCGGTGGTGCTGGTGATATTGGCCTTAAGGGATCGCTGTGCCTGACCTAATCGATTGGTGGCAATGCCGCTGCTTTGTAATGCGGTGCGCTGGCTATGCAGCGCGGTGCGTAAGTTATTGTATTTTTGTTTTAGTTTGGCGGCCTCTTCACTGGCGCGCTTAAACTCTTTGGCCTGTTTCGCGGTCGGTGCGGCACTGTTTTTTAATTCGGTTGCAAGCTGGCGCGCTTTATCACGGGCAGCAGCCAGCGCCTGAGCAGTGCCATTAATCGCCGCTTTATTCTTACGAAAACCCTCAATTTTGCCAGATTGTGCATCCAGTTGTTTGAGTTGGTCTTTCGTCGCTTTAATGGACGCGGCCAGCGTTTTATTGCTGGCCAACATAGATTTAAATGGCTTGGTAACTTTATCAATGGCACTTAAAGAAACCTGCAAGCGGAGGTTCTTATCACTCATCACTGCCCCCGTTACGGATAATGGCCTTATGCCGCCACTCTAAAAGTTCGCCGATGGTCATCGGATCGGTGGCGGATGGCGGCCAGTGAAAGGTGACCGCGATATCAGCCACCAAATCATCAACCGTTAGGCGCTCAGGTAGTCGGACTTGACCGAGTTCGGCAAGAAAAAAATCGCCAGCGCCTGAGACAGCGCGTAAATATCCGCCGGATCAAGATTGCTGATTTCTGGCACGGTCAGATTAGGGGTAGTGATACGCGGCAGCACCCGGATCAGCGCGTCAACATCGGTATCTAACAGCGCTTGCAACTTGGCCCCACGTAACGCCCCAGCGGTGGGTTTATTCACCGTCACTTCGGTAATGGTGGTATTCCCCCGGACGATAGGCACATCCAGCGTGATCACATTAAATTGGGGTTCAGTCGTGTCTTTTTTCATAATAATTATCCGATTAAAAGTTAGGAGGTTTGCCCCCGAGTGCGACGGGGCGACTGTTCCTACGGGCGCTCCGGCGGCCTAAGCCGCTACGACCCGAACGGAACATTTCCCCATCGATTGGGCTATCGCGACTCGTCATCCACTCTCTGATGGGGAGATGTTACAAACCAATATTACGGCGGTGGGCTTCCAGCATATCGACGCCGTTGACCCTTTCGACCATATTCACAATGTCGATTTCAATCAGCACTTCACCGTCCCACGTCAATTTGTAGTAGGTGCATTTGGTGGTGATTTTGGTGGTGGTGTTATCACCCTGTTTACTGTCACCGCCGTCGATATCCTCATGACGGCCACGCAACACAATCTCTACGGCGTGGGTTTCGCCGGTATCGTCGCGCTGGTAGGAACCGGCAAAGCGCAACATCACCCCGTCGACTTTGGTCACCCCCCACTGGCGGTAAATCTCGGACTCAATGCCACCTAACGTCCAGTCAACATCCAGCGCGCCATCAGCCAGCCCCAAATCAACCTTGGCGCTGCCGTTCATCCCGCCACCGCGAAAATCTTCAAATTTGCGGTTTAATTTTGGCAAGGTGATGGATTCAACCACCCCTTGATAACTGTTCCCGTTATTAAACACATTCAGGAACTTAAGTTTGCGTGGTAATGCCATAAGTTAAGCTCCTTAGCTGTTAACGGCGGCGGCGAAATTAGCCAGATAACGATCGGTAATGCGCTGACGCAGGGTTAAATCTTCCAGCGGTGGCACCGGCGTATAGTCGTAATCAATAAACAGACGGCCCGCTTTGAGGGTGGTTTTATCGTTCACGCTGTCGTCATACCAGCAATCGCCATCAATCAGATAACCGAATGATTTCAGCTCGCGCATTTTGGCGCGAATGCCCTCAATAATGTCTTTTGCCAGTGACGGGGTAAGCGGCTTATCGTTGGCCCACATATGCGCCTCGGCCATCGTGTCAGCCAGTACCTGTGCGGTGCGGGTGTAGTTCTCAAAGGCAAACAGCGGATCATCAGAACAAGAGCGGGAACCCCAAAAGCGGTAACCGTCTTTGCGGATCAGGGTGGTAACGTCTTTACTGTTGAGCAAATTGGCATCAGTGGCGCTGTTTTGCAGATCCCAAAACACATCGGCGCTGATACCGGTGACGCCATTCACCCCGACGTTAGACAAGGATTTATGCCAGCCCACATCATTATCAATCTTGGCGCGCAAGCCCAAGGCGCGGGCGGTAGCGTAAGCGGTGGCTTCAGCATTGGTCACCGTATCCCAGCTAAGGAAATCCGGCCAAATCACCATCGCTTCGCGCTGGCTGAAATTATCGCGATAGATAATGGCCTCTTCTTTGGTTTTACAACCATAGGCGCTGATGTAGGCAAAGGCGCGTAAATCCTGCGCAATGGCCAGCAGCGCGGTGGACACGTCTCTGGTGTCATGGCCCGGCACACCCAAAATGCGCGGTTTAACGTCAAACTTACCCTGCGCGGCTAACAGTGCTTTCATGCCGGTGTAGCGGCCATCCGGTGTGGCACCCCAATAATATTGGACGTGGTTTCAGCTTCGGTTTCCCCCTGCTCCACACGGACAACCACGGTCAGCGGCTTGGTTTGGTCGCTGATGGCCTCCAGCGCGTGGGCTAAGGTGCCGGTTTCACCGGCTTGGCCGCTGGCGGCCAGCACATTGGTGAGTAATACCGGGGTATTGAGTGGAAATACGGTAGCGTCAGCATCATCGGAGGTACAGACCATCCCGATCACCGCCGTACTGACAGTGCGGATCGGGCGAGTGCCTTCGTTAATTTCAATGACGCGCACACCGTGGTGGTAATCGGTTGCAGACATGCGTTTTTCTCCGGTTAAGCGTTCATTTGCTATGATGCCGGATAACTACGCGCGGGGCAGGTGATGGGGATTGTGTGAGGGATGGCACAAAAAACCAGATATGCAGATCAGCGATATTATCGGCATGAAAACCGACTACATCACGAATATTAGTACTATGCCAATCAGGGATTAGTGTGCCGTGCTGTAGCCGGTTTTTGCAGTATAACCCTTAAATATCGTTGTATTTACGGCTCAACTCCTACAGATTCAAAGTCATTGTAGATAGGTTAACCATCAATAAATCCGTTCCAGTGGTGACCTATCTGTTGTGTTAGAGGGCGCACACTACTTCGAGTGGCTCCTCGCTATCCCGCAGATAAGTACTGCGTAACGCATCAATTTGTTGCCACAAAATAAGAGAAAGAACCTCTTTAGCATCGGCTCGATCTATGGTAAAGATGGCGTAAATCAGCGCACGGCAGTGATCGATAAGTTCTTCTACTTCGCAGGGGGTGTCATCGTACATAGCGCACCTCCGGCAGCAGAGGGGAAGATGAAGCAACAGGTGTGGGAATAGCAACGATAGTGCAGGTCAATAATGACAGGTGTTTAGCCGTCAGATCCATGATGACTACCTCTTCGATGGGGGGATTATCACCACCAAGAGACGCTAATCTCAGAGGGTGGTGAACTGGACAGGGTTAGCGTAACCGGTCATCGAAGAACCCGGCGCACCTTACGATGCCCCCGCCCAGCTCACCATTTCTTGCTTATTACCCATGTAACCGTATTTACGCCATGCGCTTTGGTGTATGCCGGACTGCCAAATCCGGTAAAGGATTTTACCGCAGCGGTGCTGACTATAACCCGATGAGATTCTGCTGAGCAATTAGCCAGCATCATTTTAGGACAAACATTTTTCCACGTTAAAATAACGAGTTACAGGTGTGATTAAGGGATGTTTATACCGCTTCCGCTAAAGATAATAGAAGCGGGAGCGGTAAAATTTGTTGCTAGTTCAACTCGTTGTTGGTGAGCCTGCCGCTGGCAGATGTTTGCAATTGAATGAGGGCGGGTAACAGGATACTGATTGATGCCAGACAATGGCCCAACTGGCACAAACTTTCTGCTGAGAAATCCAACACCTCCTTGTCGGCAAAGGTAACAAAAGTATCCCCGATAAAATTCAGCCCATGCAGCAGTCCGGCGTAACATTCCTCGCTACTGTTTGCCAGTTCCAGC
>NZ_ACCB01000064.1 GCF_000173735.1 Yersinia aldovae ATCC 35236
ACTGCGCAAGCTCAGAATGACAAAGCGCAGTAGCCGTTAACTTATCACCTTTAAGGGCGGTAAACTTTCACATTGGTATACCCCTGCTCGCGCAGATACAAAGCCTGCAAACGGCTCATCACACCACGATCACAATATAACAAATAGGTTTTGCTCTGATCCAAATCGGCAAATTGCGAACTGAGTTTATAGAATGGCAGTGCCCGCACTTCAACACCTTCCAGCTTGAGCGGCTTTTCATCTTGCTCATCCGGCGCACGGATATCGAGCAACACATCGCTATCCGCCAACTCTGCCACCGTTTCAACTTCCACCACTTGCTCACGGCTTTGTTCGGCAATTTCACGAATATCGACGTTTTTGGCTTCGCTGACTACCCGCTCCAGAATAGAGAAATCAAAGTGAGATTCCTCTTCTTCAATCTTGGCCTTAACTGCTTTTACCGTTGGGCTTTTTGAAATCACACCGCAATATTCTGGCATGGTCTTCGCGAAATCTTCAGTGCCGATTTCACGCGCCAAATTGATGATGTGCTCTTTGTCATGAGAAATCAGTGGGCGCAAGATCAGGGTGTCAGAAGCATTATCAATTAAACGCAAGTTGGTCAGTGTCTGGCTGGACACCTGCCCCAGCGCCTCACCGGTTACCAAAGCCTGCACGCCGTAACGTTCTGCCACTTGAGATGCTGCGCGCACCATCATGCGCTTCAATACCACGCCCATCTGACCGTCTTCGACTTTTTCAAGAATTTCGCCAACAACCGGCTCAAAATCAATGGCAACAAAACGCACCCGATGGGAGCTACCAAAACGATTCCACAGATAATGAGCCACTTGCTTAACGCCAATCTCATGGGCAGAGCCACCAAGATTGAAGAAACAATAATGCACACGACAGCCACGGCGCATCAGCATATAGCTGGATACACCGGAGTCAAAACCGCCTGAAATCAGAGATAAAACATCTTCCTGCGTACCAATCGGGAAGCCGCCCAGCCCTTCGTGACGCGCCTTGATAAGCGTCAGTTTTTCCTGATCAACTTCCAGATGCACCGTTACCTGCGGATGGGTCAGTTTAACTTTAGCGCTTTCAATATGTTGATTCAGCCCGCCACCGACATAGCGCTCCACATCCCCAGAGGAGAACTCATGTTTACCACGACGCTTCACCCGAACACAGAATGTTTTCCCGACCAGTGTTTCGCGATAAGCTTCCAATGTCTGCTCAAAAATATTGTGCATATCGGTGTAGCTGCGATCTTCCACTTCGAGAATATGGTGAATGCCCGGTACACGGGTTAAAGCATCACAAATCTGTGGGCCAAGATTGTCATCTTTAGTGCGGATTTCAATATGATCCCAATGGCGAACCACCGCGAGGGTATCGTCCTCAAGGTTTTTCAATACGTTGCGAATATTGGTTGTGAGGATCTTAATGAAGCGCAATCGCACAGATTGACTCTTGATGGTGATTTCCGGGAACAATTTAATGATAAACTTCATGGCGGTCTTTAGTTGTCTGTTTATGGAGTGATGGCGTCGCTATCGATAGCAACAGTCAAAGCCGTTAGCAAAAATAGGCAAGCCGTGGAGTATATCATTATATGATGTGCGGCTGCGTACTAAAAACCAGACCTAAACGTCACGATTTCCCCGTCATTATCCGCTAGAATAGCCGGTAATAAATTTTGGCCTGAATGCTTTTGATCTGATGCACCGCTTGCATAAGCAGGAATACGTTTCGCGCCGTTAAGGTTACGTTTCATAAAAAATATCGAGTCGAATAAAAATTATGCCGAAAAAAGCCGTATCACCTGAAACCAAAGCTGCCAGTTTTGAGACATCGCTCAACGAGCTGGAGCAGATTGTGACCCGCCTGGAATCCGGTGAATTACCGCTGGAAGAGGCGTTAAACGAATTCGAACGGGGCGTGCAATTGGCACGTATCGGGCAACAAACCCTGCTACAAGCTGAACAGCGGGTGCAGATCCTTCTCAGCGACGATGCTACTGCGCCGCTTTCATCGTTCACCCCGGATGCCGAGTAGCCCTATGTCTGACACCCACTCTTCAGTTGATTTCAGCCAGCAACTCGCGGCGCATCAGCAACGGGTCAATCAGGCCCTGCTGGACTTTATTGCGCCACTGCCATTCGGTAACAGTGATTTGGTCGAAGCAATGCGTTATGGTGCCGTGCTCGGCGGTAAACGGCTGCGCCCTTATCTGGTTTATGCCACCGGCCAAATGTTTGGTCTGTCGCCCACCAATCTGGATGCCCCGGCAGCGGCCATTGAATGTATCCATGCCTATTCATTGATTCATGACGATTTGCCGGCGATGGATGACGACGATTTACGCCGTGGGCAGCCGACTTGTCATGTAAAATTTGGTGAGGCCAATGCGATTTTGGCCGGTGATGCGCTACAAACGTTAGCATTTTCTATTCTGGCGCAAGCCCCGATGCCGGATGTGGCGGATAAAGATCGCCTGTCGATGATTGCAGAATTAGCCCATGCCAGCGGTGTCGCCGGGATGTGCGGTGGTCAGGCATTGGATCTGGAGGCCGAAGCGCGTCAAATATCACTGGAAGATCTTGAGCGTATCCACCGCCATAAAACCGGTGCATTGATTCGCGCAGCCGTGCGTCTTGGCGCATTCGCCGCAGGTGAACAGGGCCGCAAGGCACTTACGTTACTTGATCGTTACAGTGAGGCCATCGGCCTGGCCTTCCAAGTACAGGATGATATTTTAGATGTCATCGGTGATACCGCAACCATTGGTAAACGTCAGGGATCAGACCAACAACTCGGAAAAAGCACGTATCCGGCACTTCTCGGGCTGGATTGCGCTAAAACCAAGGCAAGGGATCTTTATCAGGAAGCGATCTGCGCCCTGAATGCCTTGTCAGAGCAATCCTATAACACAGCGCCGTTGCAGGCGTTAGCCTGTTTTATTATTGAGCGTGATAATTAGAACTCTGCTGGCAGTCCGTGAATGCCTACTTAACACTTTTGATATGAGCATCGAATGAGTCTTGATATAGCCAAATACCCGACATTGGCCCTTGCACAGCATCCTGAAGAACTGCGCATGTTGCCAAAAGAGAGCCTGCCGAAGTTATGTGATGAACTGCGGCAATATTTGCTCGCCTCTGTCAGTCGCTCCAGTGGGCACTTTGCATCCGGGCTGGGTGTGGTCGAGCTAACCGTCGCGTTGCATTACGTCTATAACACGCCATTTGATAATCTGGTGTGGGACGTCGGCCATCAGGCTTATCCGCACAAAATATTAACTGGCCGCCGCGAACAGATCAGTACCATTCGCCAGAAAGATGGGTTGCACCCATTCCCGTGGCGCGGTGAAAGTGAATATGATGTGCTTTCGGTTGGCCATTCATCAACCTCAATCAGTGCGGGTCTGGGGATGGCTGTCGCCGCGGAACGGGAAGGCAAAGGGCGGCGTACCGTGTGTGTGATTGGTGACGGTGCTATTACGGCGGGCATGGCTTTTGAAGCTATGAATCATGCAGGTGATATTCACTCAGACATGCTGGTTATCCTTAACGATAACGAAATGTCTATTTCAGAAAATGTTGGCGGCCTGAATAATCATTTAGCTCAACTATTATCTGGCAAACTCTACACCAGCTTGCGTGAAGGTGGCAAAAAAGCATTTTCCGGTTTACCGCCGATTAAAGACTTGCTGAAACGGACTGAAGAACACCTGAAAGGGATGGTGGTACCCAGCACCTTATTTGAAGAGTTAGGCTTTAATTATATTGGCCCGGTCGATGGCCATGATGTACAGGCATTGACACAAACCTTGAAAAACATGCGCGACCTGAAAGGCCCGCAACTGCTGCATATCATGACCAAAAAAGGCAAAGGCTACGCACCGGCTGAAAAAGATCCCATTGGCTGGCACGCAGTACCTAAGTTTGATCCCGCCTCCGGCACCTTGCCGAAAAGTCAGGGTAGCTTGCCGACTTACTCCAAAATCTTTGGCGAATGGCTGTGTGAAACCGCCGCTAAAGACAGCAAACTAATGGCCGTTACTCCGGCAATGCGTGAAGGCTCGGGAATGGTGCGTTTCTCGCGCGAATACCCCCAGCAATATTTCGATGTGGCGATTGCCGAACAACATGCGGTCACCTTTGCTGCTGGTTTGGCTATTGGTGGGTATAGACCGATAGTTGCTATCTATTCAACCTTCCTGCAACGCGCTTATGATCAGCTAATTCATGATGTTGCCATCCAGAATCTGCCGGTGTTGTTTGCCATTGACCGTGGTGGTTTGGTGGGTGCTGATGGCCAAACCCATCAGGGTGCGTTTGACCTCTCATTCATGCGCTGCATTCCAAATATGGTCATCATGACTCCAAGTGATGAGAATGAGTGTCGTCAGATGCTGCACACCGGCTATCACCACAACGGCCCGGCGGCGGTTCGTTACCCGCGTGGTAATGGAACTGGCACGGGGCTAGAGCCATTGGCAATAATACCGATGGGTAAAGGGATCGTGCGCCGCGAAGGTGAAAAAGTGGCTATTCTGTGCTTTGGCACATTGCTCGCTCAGGCGCAAATTGTGGCCGACAATCTCAATGCCACACTGGTGGACATGCGTTTTGTGAAGCCATTGGATGAGGCGTTGGTACTGGAAATGGCTACCAGCCATGAGGTACTAGTCACCGTGGAAGAGAACGCCATTATGGGTGGTGCGGGTAGTGGTGTGAATGAATTGCTGATGGCGAAACGGCAATTAGTGCCGGTACTGAATCTCGGTTTACCAGACCATTTTGTTCCACAAGGTGAACAGGATGAAATGCGGGCAGAATTTGGTTTGGATGCTGCGGGAATACAGAGTCAGATTGAAGCCTGGTTGGAGTAACTCAGACAGATAACACCGTGAGCCAAGGGCGACCACTCCTACGGGCACTCCGGTCGCTTACGCGACTACGGCCCAAACGGAGTGTTTCCCTTGGTTCGGTTTTTACCTGCACTTTGAAAGATAACCACACATATACCCTATAGATTTCAAGGTGCAGGAAGGCGGCAAGTAAGTGCATCCCGATGAGTCTATTTATTTTAAGGTCAACGGGTCGTCAGTGATTCGGGTAAGAGAACGCAGCCAACGCACCTGCAATTTGAAAGATGACGGGTATCAGTAGAACAGATCTGCTGGCCAGTAATGCCCCACGACAAAAATAATCGCAGCAGCAATCACCCCGGCAATGATGTCATCCACCATAATCCCCATGCCGCCGTGAACATTGCGATCAAACCAACGGATCGGCCAGGGCTTCCAGATATCAAAAATACGAAATGCCACAAAACCAGCGACTATCCATTGCCAATCATTAACTGGCAAAGCCATCAAGGTGATCCACATCCCGACAAATTCATCCCAGACAATGCTGCCGTGGTCATGCACCTTCATGTCTCTGGCGGTACGGTGGCAAATATAAACGCCGATGCAGATACTGAACATTACTATCAGAGAATAGAGCTGCCACGGTAGCTGAATCAATAACAGCCAGAAGGGAATGGCTGCAATTGATCCCATCGTACCGGGTGCCCACGGAGACAAACCACTACCAAAACCGGTTGCCAGCAAGTGCCAGGGGTTAGTTAACTGCAAACGGCGTTTGGCTTCATCCATGAGGTTTATCCGTTGAGAAGTGATCAAAACCACGAAAATTCAGCTCTACAGGCTGCTTTTCACGAAGAAATTTAACCCCCTCCGATTGTGGCCCTATCTGACCAATACAGGTATAACCTGCCCCCGTATTGCTGAGAGCAACATCCAGCGCTCCACGGTTTATTTCTGGCACGGTAAAGCACAGTTCGTAGTCTTCCCCCCCACTCAAGGCCCAGCGTAGCGCTTGATCCGCATCAACCTGATTTTTTAGTGCATCAGAATACGGCAAATCCTCCAGCTCAATGCTGGCACCACAACCACTGGCTTTCAGGATATGTTGCAGATCAGAAATAAGCCCGTCAGAAATATCAATCGCTGAACTGGCAAGCGAGCGCAATGCCTGCCCTTGCAGAATACGCGGCTGTGGCCGCAAATGACGGTGAATTAACGCAGCCCGATCAGCCTCGTTATCAACCTGCAACTCATTTTGCAAAATAGCCAGGCCAGCAGCGCTATCTCCCAATGTACCGGTCACATAAATCCAGTCACCAATCCGGGCACCCGCGCGCGTCAATGCCCGCCCTGCGGGTACTAATCCTTGGATAGTCAGCGTCAAACTCAGCGGCCCACGGGTGGTATCACCCCCAATCAATTGCATACCGTAATAGTTTAGCTGTTCAAACAAGCTATCACTGAATGATTGCAGCCAATCTTCATTAACATTAGGTAGGGTCAGTGCCAGGGATAGCCAGGCGGGAGCGGCTCCCATAGCGGCTAAATCGCTAAGATTTACTGCTAACGCTTTGTATCCAAGATCGGCCGGATCGATATCTGCAAGGAAATGAACACCCGACACCAGTGTATCTGTACTGATGGCCAACAGCTGTTTATCTGCCACTGTAAGAAGTGCGCAGTCGTCTCCAATACCCAGCTCTACATCCCGGCGATGACTTTCGCACCGGTCAAAGTAGCGAGCAATGAGGTCAAATTCGCCACATGCCATAATACAATTCCAGAAAGGTTAACTGATCAATAAATTAAGGCCGGAAACCGGCCTTAATTCAAGTCGTTAATATAACGATTTACTTTTTCTTACGTACTGTGGGAGCCACTTTATCCAGCACGCCGTTGACGAACTTATGGCTATCTTCCGCACCGAAAGTTTTGGCAAGTTCGATCGCTTCATTGATTGCCACTTTATAAGGGACATCTTGACGTTTGCTCAGTTCAAACAGCGCAATACGCAGAACCGCTCTCTCAACCTGGCCTAATTCTTCGAGCTGACGGGAAAGAAATGGCTCCATTAGCGCATCCAGAGATGCGGCGTGAACGGCAACCCCAGACAGCAATTCGCGAAAATAGGCGATGTCGACATCTTTGACATCCTGCTCCGACAGGAACTGTAATTCAACATCAGCGATGTCGTTTTTAGACAACTGCCAAGAGTAAAGCGCTTGAACAGCGCACTCACGAGCGCGGCGACGAGCAGCAGGTTTCACGGAATTCCCCTTAACTTAACTAAATTCAGCCTTTAATAGCTTTGATTACATTAATCATTTCAAGTGCGGTCAGGGCAGCTTCTGCGCCTTTATTACCCGCTTTAGTGCCAGCACGCTCAATTGCCTGCTCAATACTTTCAGTGGTCAGCACACCAAACGCCACCGGAATATCGCTGTTCATGGCAACACTTGCCAAACCAGAACTCGCTTCACCAGCAACATACTCAAAGTGCGCAGTGCCCCCACGGATAACCGTACCCAGCGCAATCACCGCATCGTAACGATTTGTTTTTGCTAATACATTTGCAACTAACGGCAACTCATAAGCCCCCGGCACCCAGACAATAGTGATATTGTCATCAGATACCTGACCAATGCGCTTTAAGGCATCAATAGCACCTTCCAGCAGGCTGTCGTTGATAAAGTTGTTAAAACGCGCAATTGCAATCGCCACGCGGGCATTAGGAGTAGCAACAACACCTTCGATAACGTTCATAGCTTTCCTCAATATGGGTTCATACCCCGCAGGGGGGCGGATTCTATCATATTCTTTCACGCCCTGCCCCTGCGCATTTGTAAAACGCCTGACAAGACTATAATTGAGCGTCGGGAATTTCAGCCCGCAAACGCCGCTAGCACTTCGGTTTTAAGCGCAATCGCAGGTCAGGGCCAACCTGACGAACATCACTAAATACGAATTCGGGGGCATCCCTTAGCTGTGTTAACCCTGCCAAATGGCATAACCCGCGCGCATCGCTACCTAACAATTTTGGCGCAATATAAAGAATTAGCTCATCAACCACACCTGCCTGCAACAAGGCTCCGGCCAATTGCGGCCCAGCTTCAACCCAAATTGAATTAATCTGCCGCCTGGCTAATTGCATCATCAATAAAACCAAATCCACACCGTTATTATGGCGTGGTAGCAGCAGTTGCTCGACATTGTCAGGCCACGGCTGTTCGTCTGCGTCAACCCGAGCGAGCCAGCATGGGCCATCTTGCTGTATGACTTTATGCTCTGGCGTCACACGGTTATGGCTATCGAGTATAATTCGAACGGGTTGGCGCAATCTATCTTGAGGATACAGCGCCTGGGTTTGTGCATCTAATTCCTGCCAGCGCACAGTAAGCGAAGGGTCATCAGCTAATACCGTGGCACTGGTGCTGAGGATAGCGGCGCTTTGTGCACGAAAACGCTGCACATCCTGACGCGCCTGTGGTGAGGTAATCCACTGGCTTTCACCTGAAGCCATTGCGGTGCGGCCATCCAGCGACGCGGCCATTTTCAGTTGCAGGTAAGGGAACCCCGTGCGCATCCGTTTTAGGAAGCCACGATTAACGGCCTCCGCCTCCGCCAGCATCACACCATGATCAACAGCAATGCCTGCCTGCTTTAGTAAGTACAGCCCACGCCCGGCGACCTGCGGATTAGGGTCCTGCATGGCAGCTACCACGCGTACCACCCCTGCGGCAACCAGGGCATCGGCACAAGGCGGTGTACGCCCGTGGTGGCTACAAGGCTCTAGCGTGACGTACGCAGTGGCACCGCGCGCTTTCTCACCCGCCATGCGTAAGGCATGAACCTCGGCATGTGGTTCCCCAGCACGCAGGTGATAGCCCTCACCGACTATTTCCCCCTCACGTACCAGCACGCAGCCGACGTTGGGATTAGGTGACGTGGTAAAACGCCCCAGCCGCGCCAATTCAAAAGCGCGGGCCATATAGAATTCATCGGGCTGCATGGCTTTCCTTAATATTTATCGCGGCGCTTTATTGTTCGCAAAAATAGACTTGCGCGGCAATAGATCTTTCGATAACCAGTAAATAACGATTTGGCGCAGATTAATCCTGCAAACGGGCGATTTCTTCACCAAATTCGCGAATATCTTCAAAACTGCGATAAACCGACGCAAAGCGGATATAAGCCACTTTGTCCAAGCGTTTGAGCGCTTCCATCACCAGATTACCGACCATTTTGGTAGGCACCTCGCGCTCACCGGTGGCACGTAACTGAGATTTGATATGACTGATTGCCGTTTCGACATCATCCGAGCTGACCGGGCGCTTTTCTAATGCTTTTAGCATCCCACGCCGCAATTTATCTTCATTGAACGGTTCGCGTACTTCATCACTTTTAATCACGCGTGGC
>NZ_ACCB01000063.1 GCF_000173735.1 Yersinia aldovae ATCC 35236
TCTTAATCAATTGGTCGCAGGTTCGAACCCTGCACGACCCACCAACAAAATCAATCTCTTAGGCTATATTAAATATATCTTGATTATATTCTCGTGCCATATTTTTGCCATTAAGATTTAATATTCCGTCTATTTATTTCGCATGTTGAGTCAAATGAATTGGTGAAAGGTGTGCATACCTTCTCACCATTTCAATACTTTCCCATCCTCCCATTTTTATAATGCAGAAATAGGTATTCTGGATTGAATTCGCCCGTCCTCCCATGTATTTCTTAAGTTGTAACTATTTGGACTCTTTTAAATCCAGCCTCCTAAATCTTATTTGCGTCAACTACCATTTTTCTTATTTTAGGTGCTAATTTTCCTATAGCGCTCACACGGATGACAGGTGAAAAAAGAACTATCAATTGAATTTCCTAAGTCGTTCCCTCAAAACTACAGGCTTGGCAATCTAACGTGGTATAATCCTATTTTTACGGAAAAATCATGCTGACCAACTCATCCATTCGCCTTAACAAGTACATTAGCGAGAGCGGCATCTGTTCTCGTCGCGATGCTGATCGTTACATCGAACAAGGAAATGTTTTTATTAACGGCAAACGGGCCGCGGTTGGCGATCAGGTATATGTCGGGAATGTGGTGAAAGTTAACGGTCAGCTTATTGAACCACGTGACGAAAATGATTTGGTATTGATCGCGCTGAATAAACCGGTTGGTATTATAAGCACTACGGAAGAGGGTGAATCCGATAACATCGTAGATTTCGTTAACCATAGTAAACGAGTCTTTCCTATCGGGCGTTTGGATAAAGACTCGCAGGGGCTAATTCTTCTGACTAATCACGGCGATTTGGTCAACAAGATCCTGCGAGCAGGGAATGATCACGAAAAAGAGTATGTAGTGACTGTCAACAAGCCGGTGACTGACGAGTTTATTGTCGGCCTGGCGGCTGGCGTGCCGATGATGGGGACGGTGACAAAAAAATGCAAAGTGAAGAAAATCGCACCCTTTGTATTTAATATTACGTTGGTACAAGGCCTTAATCGTCAAATTCGCCGCATGTGTAAACATTTTGGCTATGAAGTCACTAAACTTGAACGCACCCGCATTATGAACGTCACCCTGAAAGGCCTGCCACAGGGTGAGTGGCGAGATTTGCTGGATGATGAGCTAATCGAATTATTTAAGCTGATTGAGAACTCGTCATCCGACGAAAAACCGGTAAAAAAAACGCAGGCGAAGCCCGTTGCAGTTAAAAAACCGAGCACTAGTGGTCCCAAAAAGGCCGAAAAATCTGACGGGATTTCTGCGTCTCGCAAGCGCTTTGCTCAGCCTGGACGTAAGAAAAAAGGGCGCTAAACTCGAGTGAGTTTGATATTTGAATTGTAATTAACGATATGATTCATAATATATTTAAATATAGACTAAACCAGAATGCAGTTAATCAGTGCATTTTTACCGTTTTGCGCGCAGACGTGTGTAGTTGTAGTGTTTATGTGAGTAACCGTATTTATCTGACAATATCAGTCACTGACATGAAGCCGATGTCACCATTACCCGGGCAATAACGAATTATTACTGGAAAATTGACACTCAGATATCTGGCCAAATGATCGCTTGTGCTGTGATGATGACCTTTTTTTCTGCATCATAAGCGATTGACGGTGAGCCATATAGCACATAGCCAATTTGTAATTGTTCCGATACTCGTTTACAAAATGATGCGTCGTCTGACCCAGTAATAAGTCTGTATGCCGGTAATCCATCCGGAGGTGTATTGTTCATTTTATTGCCCTTGGATTAAGGTTTCGAGGGAGTCTGTTTTGACATATTTTCTCTGGCGGCCTCTTTGGCCTCTTCAGCTAACTGCTCTATTTGTTTATCCGTAAGCTGCACTGACGCTTTGTGGATCTTAGCCAAACCTTCGTTGACAGTTGCCTCTTGGCTATTTTCTTCAGTCATAACAAGATTCCTATGTGGAATAATTTACCAATTTATACTATAGGCCATTTAGTCTGGATAGAGTGGTTTTTTATGCAACTTATATTTTGCAGTGATGCTGAGTGCTCTGACGATAAAGTAAACAGGAAAATTGAATCTCCTGGGAGTTAGCCTCCCTAAATTTGGATGTTTAATTTTAAGTGGTTTAATGAATCTAGTGCTTTTTTTTATTCAGGTTTCTTAGCAGATATCAAGAATATCATTGGTCGCTCTTTTTCCTCATCTAAAGCAGGGCAATCCGCAATTTGTTGCATTGTTGGCCCCCATTCCTCGACATGTGTAATAATAAACCCAGTATTGATTAATAGATTTATATAGGATCCTAATGTCCGGTGTTGTTTAACGACACCGTCGGTAAGCCAGTTTGTTATCCTCTCACCTTCAACTTGATAGTTATTTATGGGCCATGATTTTTGTCCATCGCTGGCGATTAACCAGCCAGGTTGTTTTGGCGCAGTATATATAGGATGTTCTGCGGAAAAAACAAAGTTTCCGCTTGGTACTAACGACTGATAAATTATTTTTAACAAGGTTGGTAGTGCTTTGATATAATGTAGTGCCAGTGAGCTGTAGGCTAAATGATATTCCTTTGTCGGTAAATATAGGTTTTCTAAATCTTCCTGCCGATAAATAATGGATTCGTCAGAGGTTAATTCTTTCGCTCGGCTTAACATTCTCTCCGAGATATCCAGCCCCAGAGTTTCACTTGCCCCTTGTTTGCTTGCATAGCGACAGAACCATCCATAGCCACAACCTAGATCAACCACTTTCCTACCGGTGAGGCACGGAAGCATTTTGCGAATCATCGGCCATTCAGGAGCACCATCCAGACCATGTACTGAGCGATTGAGTTTGGCATAGCCAGCAAAGAAAATTTTATTATCATAAATATTTTGTGCCATTCATTTTATCCTTTGAAACGCTTGACTGTTGTTCTAATAAAGAGCAATTCTAGTTTAACATTTCTACAATGCTATTCAATAACACGACGGGGTCGGAAGGGGAGTAAGTAGACTACTTCTCAGCTAACAGTCTTAGATGGCGGCTAGCTGCTGTGAATATTATCTTAATCAACAATAAAGAGCTTAGCGCCGGAAACTGTCGAGGAACGATGTGCTTCAGCATTATCTGCAACTTGATAACTCATACCGCTTTTTAATATAAAAATACGGCCATCATCGAGTTCTGTGCTTAATTTTCCTGACACACATAGCAGAATATGTCCCTTTAAACACCAGTGGTTAGCAATATATCCCGCGCTGTATTCAACCATTCTGATACGGATGTTACCAAAAATTTTTGTTCTCCAATAGGCTATGCCTTGCTCTCCTTGATGTTCTGTTTTTTCTATTTCGTCCCAATCAGTGATGCCAAATGGTATATCCATAATATTCATTTCAATCGCCAGGTTCTAGAGGTAAATGTCTGTATTCACATTAACGTAATATAAAAAATAAAACACGGTATATTACTTATTGATAGTTCAACTTTTGCAAAGTGGGCCATACTATGGGGTATATGGTAAATTGGAGCTATCAAGTCTATGAAGAATCCCACAATTATCCAGTTCTTCCATTGGTACTATCCTGACGGCGGTAAGTTATGGCACGAGGTTAGTGAACGCGCAGAACATCTTAGTCATATTGGCATCAACTTTGTCTGGCTGCCACCGGCCTATAAAGGGGCTTCCGGTGGTTATTCTGTAGGATATGATACCTATGACTTGTTCGATCTGGGTGAATTTGATCAAAAAGGAACGAAAGCAACTAAATACGGTGATAAAGAAGGGTTATTGAATGCTATTCATCATTTGAAAAAAAGAGATATAAAGGTTCTCTTTGATGTCGTATTCAATCATAAGATGGGTGCTGATGAAAAAGAGCAAGTGAGTGTTCGTAAAGTTAATCCTGAAAATCGTAATGAAATAGATGATGAAGTTATCGAAGCTTTAGGCTATACGCGCTTTACTTTTCCTGGACGTAAGGGGACATATTCATCTTTTATTTGGGATCATAAATGTTTTACCGGTATTGATTGTATTGAAGCACCATCAGATGAAGGGGTTTTTAAGATTTTAAATGATTATAGTCATGAAGGTTGGAATACAGAAGTTGATG
Source organism: Yersinia aldovae ATCC 35236 (assembly GCF_000173735.1). GTDB lineage: Bacteria > Pseudomonadota > Gammaproteobacteria > Enterobacterales > Enterobacteriaceae > Yersinia > Yersinia aldovae. The sequence continues at coordinate 4,119 of NZ_ACCB01000063.1, forward strand.
ACGAATTAGGGAATTTTGACTATCTGATGGGCGCTGATATTGAGTTTCGTAACACGGCAGTTTCGGGCGAGCTAAAATATTGGGCCAAATGGCTATTAGATTCTGTACCGATTGATGGTTTTCGTTTGGATGCAGTGAAACATATTCCCGCTTGGTTTTTCAAAGAGTGGGTAGATTATATACAGAGTAAGACCGATCAGAATTTACTGATTATTGCCGAGTACTGGTCACCGGATATAGGGAGATTGCAGCAATATATTGACCAAGTAGACGGCAAGCTGATGTTATTTGATGTTGCTTTGCATCACAAATTTCATGAAGCCTCGAAGCAAGGCGAGGAATATGATCTGACTCAAGTATTCAATGACACATTAGTTGAGGTGGATCCGTTTCATAGCATAACGCTAGTGGCTAATCACGATACTCAGCCATTACAAGCGTTAGAAGCACCCGTTGAACCGTGGTTTAAACCCTTAGCTTATGCATTAATTTTAATTCGGGAACAGGGGATTCCGTGCGTTTTTTATCCTGATCTTTTTGGTGCAACCTATGAAGATACAGGGGATGATGGTAATACTCATCGAATCGAAATGCCGATTATTGCCGGGCTGGAGAAGTTAATTCAAGCCAGGCAGCGCTTTGCTCATGGGGCGCAAACAGACTATTTTGATGACAAGAATTGTATTGCTTTTGTTCGTTCTGGTACGGAAGAGGAATCTGGTTGTGTCGTCATTTTTTCAAATGGTGCAGAGAATAAAAAGACAATTAATCTTGGCGAGAGGGTTAGAAATAAAGAGTTTGTGGATTATCTTAGTAATCAGCATATTATTATTACTACCGACGATAATGGTACGGCAGCATTTTCAGTGAGTGGTGGCAGTGTTAGCGTATGGGTACATAAAGAGGTCTTGTAGCCAGTTGCCAGTATCTACGGCATTAATAGCTGAAAAGGTTATCTAACAATTTAGGCGGTTGACGTGGTATTTACCATTCTTTGGTTTGCTATAGCGGGGCTAAGTGAGTATTTGGTGTGGGGATATCCTCTCTTGGCTTTATCGTTGGCGCTGTTTTTTGTGGCTCTTGGCGGCTATTGGATTTACAGAATCAGGAAAATTCAGGTAAGTGATGGACTTTCAGAGGAAATCAGAAGAAAGTCTATTAGCAATCTGAATCTTAGTTTTTCAGTAGCGATGCTGGCGATCCATGCACTGATCTTACTGCTTGTCCGTTGATTCAATATTTCTATATGTGGCGTGACTTACGGCGGCAGTACCATTGTTCTCTACTCAATATAAACATCCATCTGGTAATAAGCCAATACATAACAGAGCGATACAATGCGTTAAGTTGCTGCTCAATACTTATCCTGAACACTCATAAAAACAGGCTGCCGATGAAATATATTTCAATAAAAAATAGTGAAATTTTCATATGTGGCAGCATGAAAGTATGACATGTTGTCTCTTAGCAACTATTGACGGTAGCCATTTTTAATTTGAGCAACGGTATTGGCAAAAACTTCAGCTTGAGCAGAGTCTTCAATATCAGAGATAGAACGTTCGATATTTAAGATAACTTTCCCAGCATCGGCTTGGCCGATCGCTTTCAGCAGCAAAGTTACCGTTGCCTTCAGACATGCAACTTCGTTTGCTAAAATTTCTGGGTCAGCAGAAGTGGTGAAGTCCGGATTACTCATTTTTTCTCCTGAAGGGGTAGCTGGCCTGCGAACAAAGTGATAAGAGTAAACCCAGTATCGCAGTAAACATTCGCGGCGTTATTAAACAGTTATACGATTATATCATAGAGTGATGGATAACTTTGATACTGCGAACGCGAATCTTTAATTTTTTGTCTAAAACTCTTTACCTCATTGCCTGAGGCGGCCATTTTAGTGCATGAATCCTGACCTTTATGATGTACGTATTTTCATCAAGTTAATTTTGTTCATAAAAAACATATCGGTACTTATTGATAAACTAATTGTGTTAAAAATGACTTATTTACAAAATGAATAAATGATGAGTGGCACATATACAAAACCAAGAGTAATTCCTATTTTGATGATGTTCTATCCTTATTTGTATCAATGTGTTGTATTTTTTTTACAAAAAAATTAACTTAGTCTTGGCAAGACATTATTTCGTACAAAGATAAGTGCGTGATACCGAGAAAAATCTTAAAAATACTTTTCTTTTTTATCATGCCATTAGCTGATAAGCATGTGTTTCTATGTACATAGTAAAAATGATGATAAAAATAATATCTGTCAAACTATATAGATATGAATTTGCAATTATTCTGTATTCATTCTTTGGCTGAAAACAAGTAATATCATTGTCGTAAACAAAGCGTGATTAGGTTACTCCCTTATTTTTGGAGAATTTTCTTTGATTAGCGTTCTTCTTGTTGATGACCACGAACTGGTGCGCGCAGGGATCCGACGCATTCTTGAAGATATCAAGGGTATCAAAGTAGCGGGTGAGATGCAGTGTGGTGAAGATGCGGTAAAATGGTGTCGTAGCCATGTTGTTGATATCGTTTTGATGGATATGAATATGCCTGGTATCGGCGGGCTAGAAGCGACGCGCAAAATTTTGCGTTTCTCTCCAGATACCAAGGTTATCATGCTGACTATTCATACCGAGAATCCCTTGCCTGCAAAGGTTATGCAAGCTGGTGCAGGAGGTTATCTCAGTAAAGGTGCTGCACCTCAAGATGTGGTTGCCGCTATCCGTGCGGTTCATTCAGGGCAACGCTATATTGCTTCGGATATCGCGCAGCAGATGGCGCTTGGTCAGTTGGAACCGCCCGCCGAAACGCCTTTTAGCTGCTTGTCAGAGCGCGAGCTGCAAATTATGCTAATGATAACCAAAGGACAAAAGGTAAATGAGATATCAGAACAACTTCATTTGAGCCCGAAAACGGTTAACAGCTATCGCTACCGGATGTTTAGCAAGCTTAATATTAGTGGTGATGTTGAACTGACCCATTTGGCGATTCGTCATGGCCTGTTCAACGCGGAGACGTTATCTAATAGTGACTGATTGTTTTGATTCTAAAGAGTTTTTAAAAACTGTTACTAGCCAGCCTGGTGTTTATCGTATGTACGATAAGGCGGGAACAGTTATTTACGTCGGTAAAGCAAAAGATCTCAAAAAACGTCTGACCAGCTATTTTCGCGTGCAGGTTGCGAGCCGTAAAACAGAGACACTAGTTAAGAATATTGCTCAGATTGACGTTACAGTCACTCATACCGAAATGGAAGCATTGCTGCTTGAGCATAACTATATCAAGCTTTATCAGCCACGTTACAATGTGTTGTTACGTGATGATAAGTCCTATCCGCTTATTTTTTTAAGTGCGGATGCTCACCCACGCCTAACTATCCATCGTGGTGCAAAACATGAGAAAGGGGAGTATTTCGGCCCATTTCCTAATTCCTATGCTGTACGCGAAACCTTAGCATTATTGCAAAGGCTTTTTCCTGTCAGGCAGTGTGAAAATAGCGTTTATCGCAATCGTTCGCGGCCTTGCCTGCAATATCAGATTGGCCGTTGTTCCGGGCCATGCGTGTCGGGGTTGGTGAGCGATGAGGAGTACCAACGGCAGGTAGATTATGTTCGCCTATTCCTGTTGGGCAAAGATCAGCAAGTTTTGACGCAGCTAATTTCTCGCATGGAGGAAGCCAGCCGATTGCTTCACTTTGAAGATGCGGCGCATATTCGCGATCAGATCCAGGCAGTACGGCGGGTTACTGAGCAGCAATTTGTTTCCGGTGATAGTGAAGACCTTGACGTTATTGGTGTGGCATTTGATGCGGGTTTAGCCTGTGTTCATGTCCTGTTTATCAGACAAGGAAAGGTTTTAGGTAGTCGTAGCTATTATCCTAAAGTGCCTGCTGGTACGGAGTTAAACGAAGTCGTGCAAACATTTGTCGGGCAGTTTTACCTACAAGGAAGTCAGATACGTACGTTGCCGGGTGAAATTCTATTGGATTTCACTCTGGCAGAGAAAGAGCTGTTGGCAACCTCTCTTTCTGAGCTGGCCGGGCGGAAAATTCAGATTCAAAGTCGCCCGCGTGGTGATCGCGCTCGCTATCTCAAACTTGCGCGCACCAACGCTTCAACGGCTCTTGTAACTCGTTTATCGCAACAATCTACTATTCATCAACGCATGAAAGAACTGGCCAAAATTCTTAAGCTTGATGAAATTAATCGTATGGAATGTTTTGATATCAGCCATACAATGGGTGAGCAAACAGTTGCATCTTGTGTCGTATTTGATGCTAATGGTCCTGTACGTTCTGAATATAGGCGCTACAATATTAGTGGCATAACGCCCGGTGATGATTATGCTGCCATGTCACAGGTACTTAAACGTCGGTATGGTAAGGCATTAGATAGCAGCAAAATTCCTGATGTCATATTTATTGACGGTGGGAAGGGGCAGTTGTCCCAGGCTTTTGATGTTTTTGCTTCACTTAATGTATCGTGGGATAAGCAGAAACCCCTACTGGTTGGGGTGGCGAAAGGCAGTGATCGTAAAGCGGGACTGGAAACGTTGTTCCTGGCAGCTGAAGGGGAAGGTTTTTCATTACCTCCTGATTCACCAGCACTGCACTTGATTCAGCATATTCGTGATGATTCGCATAATCATGCAATAACCGGGCATAGACAGCGCCGTTCGAAAGTAAAAAACACCAGTGCATTAGAAATGATTGAAGGGGTTGGCCCTAAACGGCGACAAATTTTGCTGAAATATATGGGCGGACTACAACCTTTACTTAATGCGAGCGTCGAGGAAATTGCAAAAGTGCCGAGTATTTCACAAGCATTGGCAGAAAAAATCTACAATGCATTGAAACACTGAAGCTAATGTTGCACCATACTCATAATATCCACACCAGCCAGATAGTTATCGTAGCATTATGCAATTGAATATACCGACTTGGCTTACCTTGTTCCGTGTTGTACTCATCCCATTCTTCGTTCTGGCATTTTATCTGCCGTTCGTTTGGGCTCCGATGGTTTGTGCCATCATATTCGTGTTTGCAGCAGCAACTGATTGGTTTGATGGCTTTTTAGCTCGTCGCTGGAAGCAAACAACCCGTTTCGGGGCTTTTCTTGACCCTGTTGCGGATAAAGTTATGGTGGCCATTGCGTTAGTATTGGTCGCCGAGCATTACCATGTCTGGTGGATTACATTACCGGCAGCCACGATGATCGCCCGTGAGATTATCATTTCATCACTCCGGGAGTGGATGGCTGAAATCGGAAAACGCAGTAGTGTTGCGGTTTCATGGATCGGTAAAGTAAAAACGACAGCTCAGATGGGGTCTTTGGTTGGGTTACTCTGGCGTCCAGACCATAACATTGAGCTTGCCAGTTTTGTTCTGCTTTACATCGCAGCAGTGCTAACATTCTGGTCAATGTTTCAATATTTGAACGCGGCCTGGAGTGATTTGCTCGAACCTTGATCGAAGCGACGTAAAAAGCAGCAAACGAACGAATAAGTCAGATAATTTTATTGACTCATTGCGTCAGGTAAGTAGAATGCAACGCATCAGACGGCAGCAACGAAATGTCGAAAGATAACAAAAGAATCAGTAAGTTCTGATGTTGCGGGAATAGCTCAGTTGGTAGAGCACGACCTTGCCAAGGTCGGGGTCGCGAGTTCGAGTCTCGTTTCCCGCTCCAAATTAGTAGGTTGGCAATTAGCGGACCTCAGCTGTAAAGGCAAAGAAGAATAAGGCGCGTTGGCAGAGTGGCCATGCTACGGATTGCAAATCCGTCTACCTCGGTTCGACTCCGGGACGCGCCTCCAGTTTTCCAGAGCCCGGGTGGTGAAATCGGTAGACACAAGGGA
>NZ_ACCB01000062.1 GCF_000173735.1 Yersinia aldovae ATCC 35236
TCAGACCAACATTTAGCAACATCACCAGAACGCCGTTCAACAATTTTGTAATTAATCTTAATGCCTGATACTTTCTCAAAGGTGTTAACAAGATCTAAAACGGAGTAGCCAATCCCCGTGCCTAGATTAAATATTTTAAAAGATGGGCCATCATTCTTATGATCTAAAGCAGCCAGATGTCCACTAGCGAGATCCATTACATGTATATAGTCACGAACACCCGTACCGTCTTTAGTTGGATAATCACCTCCGTATACAGATAAGTAATCCAATTTTCCGATAGCCACTTGTGCAATATAAGGAAGTAAATTACAAGGTATACCGTTAGGGTTTTCACCAATCATCCCAGATGAGTGAGCGCCGACAGGGTTAAAATAGCGCAAGCAAGTAATACGGAACTCAGGATTTACATGCGCAAGATCACGCAATATTTGCTCGACCATCAGCTTAGAAGTTCCATAAGGATTAGTTGTTCCTCCAACTTTACAACCCTCATGTAAAGGAACCGTTTCAGGATAACCATACACTGTTGCTGAAGAACTAAAGATGAAACTATTAATGCCAGCTAAAATCATTTCTTGCAACAGAACTAGGCTACCGGTCATATTATTCTCATAGTATGAGATAGGATCTTGTATAGACTCCCCAACTGATTTCAGACCTGCAAAGTGAATAACATCTGTTATCTGATGCTGTGCAAAGATCGCTTTGAGTGCATCTCTATTAAGAATATTTTCAACATAAAGCGTCACTTTTTTACCAGTTAGAACCTCGACACGACACAAAGACTCTCTCAATGAATTAGATAAATTGTCTATCACAATAACATCATCGCCTCGTTCTAAGAGAGCCAGTACGGTATGAGAACCTATGTAACCAGTACCACCAGTAACCAGAATAGCCATTCTATCTCCGTAATTCTAGATCAATTTTATTTACAACTCGTTTAGTCGCAAAATAAATTCAGGCATCGATTTAGGATGGTTCACTTTCTGGGAAGAATCATCACTCCATAAGGATCGATGACAGACTCCCCTCATCCATTCCACTTTTATATTTTTATCTTCAGAGCAACTTTAAAAACTTTATCCTATAACAGCATATTTATCGCTCTATAACGAATATTTGATAATAACTCAGCTTAGGTTACTCTTCTTACGTGACAATATTATCTCACATCGTCACATCAAGTTTCTAATGCGATTTATTCTCGACATCTCAATACACTTTTATTACTGCCATTGACTTTTAATTATTAGAGGTTCAGAGTCTGATGTAATCACATAATTAAATATCATATTTTATATTCGCTAATTTCATTCCTGATATAAACAAACAGGTATAAAACTCTCACTCAGACCAAAGGTTAATATATTAATTGATAGTTTATTAGGAATATAAGTTCTATATGTAGTAACATATTCTCATGTCAACTTAAAACTATCTAGCAACAACCAACTTATTCGACTCAAAAGAAGATCAAGTAATTTACTTTATTCGCTGGGTGTTTTTCAGCCAAGAGAAAATAATAGCCTTACTTACCTCCTTCCTTACAATATCGATAACTTCAATTGCATTATTTACATCCAATAAGCTAAAAGAGTTTTGACATTGTAGTAACTGTATTATAATTCTTGACAGAATTAAGCAATATTTTTACTAAAAAATAGAATTTTAGCGATATCTCTTTAAATTAATATTTAATCATGGCTGCTCTTTAAAATCTGCAGATATAATTTTAATTAACATTTCTGCGGCTTTGTTTTCATCAAATTTATCTACTGCAATCTTACGGCTTGCTTTTCCCATAGAAATAATGCGATTAGGGTTTTCAATATAAGCAACCATTGCATTCACTAAAGCAGCCACATCCCATGGTGGGATTAAATATCCATTGTAACCGTCAATAACTGTTTCCCGACAACCAGGAACATCAGTAGTTATCACGGCTCTTCCTATCGACATTGCTTCTTGAGTACTTCTTGGAACCCCTTCTCTGTATGAAGGTAATACAAAAACACTAACTCCCTCTAAGAAACTCTTTATTTCAATAACTTGCCCCAAAAAGTCAACATAACCTTCATTTTTCCACTCATCAACTTGAGCTTGATTGATTCCTCCAGGGTTATCATCAACAGAACCTGCTATGCTAAAACGTACCAACGGATATTTTGATTTTACTATTTTTGCAGCCTGGACAAACTCTCTTACACCTTTTTCAACAAGAAGGCGTGAAACCATCCCAAAATGAATACTCTTCACCTTTGGCTCAAGATAAGCATATCCATCAAGATCAACTCCAATCCCACCGATAATGTCGTAATCCTTAACTTTAATATTGCTGTGCAAAATGAGGTCACTGTAATCATCTTTATTTAAAAATAAGACTTTATTTGCCAGTGGAAGTGAAAATTTATATAACCAAGTTTGTACTTTCCTCAGTACTGTTTTATGCCATGAGTCTTCATGTGAATGTTCAGTGAAACAAAAACCTAATCCCTCCAGAAGTGAGTAAATATAATTTACACCTGCAACCTTAGCAGCAATTGAGCCAAATATAACGGGCTTTGGAAAAAAACATAGGACAACATCAGGTTTAATTTCTTTTATTTTCTTCGACAATCTATATGTATTTACAAAATCGGATAATGGATTCATCCCTGATCGTGAAAACTGATAGAAGCCAGGTTTTGCTCCCATCTTTTTTATTTTATCAAAATTCTCTTGATCATTATCCATTGTTAATGTTTCAACACCTACACCACGCTCAGCAAGAACCTGAATAATCTTTTGCCTGAATAAGACTATCGTACTAGACTGATTTCCGATTAGTAGCACCTTCATATATTATACCTTATAGATCTTCAGCCACTGCTGCGCTATATTTTTTATAGAAAAATTATCAATCACTCTCTGTCTATTTTTTGATAAGATCAAATTAATTTCTTCGTCAGAATAATTAAGTACTTCAGCTATTTTTTCCGCTAGCGCTTTACTATCTGAAACAGGAACAACAAGTTGTGAGTTACCCACAACTTCTGCAACACCTCCAGCATCAGTTACTACCAATGGTCTCTCACAAGACATAGCTTCCGCGACAACCAAGCCAAAGCCCTCCCAACGAGAAGAAAGTACAAATAAATCGCAGGCTGATAACCACTCTTCTACATTTGTTTGCATTCCGAGCCAATAGATACGTTCGTCGCAATTTAAATTTATAGCCAATTCTTTTAATTGTCCATCTAACTCCCCCGAACCGATTACTGCCAGTTGAGCTTTTGGTACCATATCTAAACATGCAAATGCTTTAAGTAGATTAGGATAATCTTTTGCTTCAGTTAATCGCCCAATAGCTAGCAACAGTGGCGTTGAATTTCCCACACCGAGTTCTTTTCTTTTTATTTCACGCCATTCAGAATTAAATATGAATTTCTTTTGGTCTATACCATTATGAAGCGCAACTATTTTATCTTTCCGGGTTGCACCTTTAGCTATGAACTCTTCCACAGCCTCCTGACTCACGTTCGTTGAGATGTCTGCCAAAAAGTCAGTTAAGCGATATGCTAGCATTCTAATATGCCCCCCCTCATTTTTACTATGAGCGGTGCTTATCAAAATGGGGATATATGTAGTTAACCGTAATAAACGTGAAAAAATATTCGCATGAACCATATGGCTATGTATAACATCAGGAGAGAAATTCTTTATGACTTGACGTGCCTTTAGATATGACTTTACTCCCCCAAAAAAAGTTCTTCGCATATTTAAATTAACTACTTTAATTTTTAAATTTTGAGGCCTACAGATCACATCGCCAGACAAACAGATAATCATGATATTATGCCCTTGGCAAGATAGTTCATCCGAAAGGTCACACACTTGCCTTTCTGCACCACCGAGACCAAGACCTGTAATTATAAATAAAATATTCATAGCTCGTCATTACCTCAAACCTTTATCTTCTATTGAAGAAAGCCACTTTTCTTGTGCCAAATTATGAAGTCTATTATTATCATAGAATATATAAGAAAAATTCACTTCTAGTTGATAAAATGATATAGGTGCATTTGGATTTCTAAAATAAGAAGCTAGATTTAAAACAATAAAAAATAAAAACAAGCAATATGCTCTAAATAGTTTGAGGCATAAGAATCTAGAAAATATATTTTTTTGCAAAGAGAAATACAATACAACAACAAAATAGAAGTAATAAGAAATTCTGACCAAGAAAGGTATCGAAGAACTAAAAAGATGTATGATGGCACCAAGATATATTAGTCTAACCAATAAGTTATCTTTATACTTTACATTTCCATATATTACATTTAAAAAATAAGCTAATATAAAAATAAAATCCAATATATTCAGAAAACCAAATTTCAATAAAATACCATGAGATGATAAATAATAATTTATTTTTTCAAAAACAAAATTATAACTTGAAAACGAACTAAATACATGGCTAGATAAAAAAATAAATAAAAATAAAACTATCGATAGCAACAAAGAAATTAAAGAAAATAACTTTTCATTTTTTATTCTCATGAGGAGAAACATAGGTACTATTGCTATAGCTGACGCATGAAAACATGATGCAACGATGACCCAACGTAGGTACCCTTTTTGTAAGTACACAAAACACAAGAACGAGTAAAACACTATAATACAAGCAATATACTGCCTGAGTTGTTCTAAAATCAAAGAATAACCAAAAACTAAAACTATAAAAGCAAAAAAATAGGGCTGATTACAATTAACTTTGAAGAGAGCAAAGGATAGAATAAAGAAAGAGATTAGATAGAATAATAAAATTGAAGTTCCAAAATCTCCAAATGATAAATATAATAAAAACTTGAAAAAATAAACAAAACCAAACTCAAAAATAGAAAATGGAGCACCACCATCAACGAAAGATAAAAAATATATACTCCAATCATTTCCATTTAAATAGAATATAGAAAATGCTGTTGATAACCATATTACAGATAAAACTGAGATTAATACTTTAAATCTAAAATTAACCCTATTCCATAATGTAGAAATAAGTAATAAAGGGATCGATACAAAAATCATATACATTTTTATCGTCCCATTCGATCGAATATATAGATCATTACATGCAACGGATCAAAAAATTTCAACCACCGAGAATGCCTAGGAAAACGAGAGTTTAAATAAAAATAAAACTTATGGTGTAGATAAGCTAAATAATGTTTTTTTTCTAATCTAAAATTATTTAGTCGAAGCAAATCAGATAAAAGTTTTTTGTTAATTCCTAAACAATTTTGTGTGGTCACTTGCTTCGGATGTATCCTGTACTCTACAGTTATTGCATCCAAGAAAACAACATCCCTCTTTTTACATATAAGTTCAAGCCAAAGGGGAAGGTCCTCTAGTAATTCATACTTCTCATCAAAGATGAGACTCTCATCTCTAAAAAGAGAACTATTAATAAATGCAGCTGGGGCAAGGTTATTCAAATGTAACATTGCTAAAAATTCTTTATACCAACTGGCTTTTAATTTAATTACATATTTTGTCCATCCTAATGGATAGATATTGCTAACCCTTACTCCGGAACCAAACGTCTCAAATAAAAGAAAAAATGACTATTGGACGAATTTTAAAAGTCTCCGAATACTTTACTAATTTAGTAATTGCATCTGGCTTAATTATATCATCAGAACCAATGAACTTAATCCAATCCCCTCGACAGTGTGGAATAGCTTTATTCAAATTTTTCGGTATACCTTCATTTACATCACTAGAAATTAATATTATACGAACATTATTGTTATTTGATTTTTTTTTACTCATCCATTCATTACATATATTTACAGTGGCATCACTAGAATGATCATCAGTTATTATTATTTCAATATTTTGATATAACTGATTGATACAACTATCCAAAGTTTCTTCGATAAAAAGCTCCGCATTATACGATGCAACTACTATTGATACTAATGGATTATACATGAAAATCTATTTCCAAAAAATAATCATACAGGTTAAAAAAAATTGTATAGTTCCTTTAAAAGACACACCACGAATATTATTTAATATATTTCTTCGGTAACATTTCAAGCCATATTGGATACCATTAGACCATGCTTCTCTATCTATGCCTATATCTTTCCATTGATAGTATCTTGATACAACTCCCCATAAAGTGCCAACTTCTAGATTAAGAGCTTTCTTTACCAAGTGGTTAGAGGAATCAAATTCAAAACAAATATATTTAAATAACATTTCAGAATTATAAATAACTTTAAAATAATTATTATTTACTCTGCGAACTGTAGAGTTAGGATTATTTACAAAAAAATATACACCACCACAATTAGTTGCTATTAAGTTAGCTTTTGAATAGCATATCCTAGATATTACTTCATCATTATTTAAATAATTTATATTCTTATTATTCAACTTTTCATAAGAAGCATAACTTTCTAATAGAATTCTTTTCCTGTATATTCCGAACCCATGCAATCCCCAAGAGTCTATACAGGCACAAAATGCATCTACTCCTGAAACTAATGGTTTATCAGTATATAACCGAAAGGGTATGCCACTCTCAACTTTATCTGAATTACTTACATGTAATAACTTAAACAAAGCAATATCAACCATAGCTCCATTTGTTGAAAAAAAATAACTCATCGCAGAACTAATAGCATCTTGTGACAATGAATCATCACAATCTACAAAAGCAATATAGTTACCATTTGCATTTTTAACTCCAGTTTTTCGTGCTTCGGCAGCTCCCATATTATTTTGTTTAATATAACGAACTGTAATCTCATTCTCTTTTAAAACTAATTTTTTTATTATATCTAGAGTATGATCTGTTGAACCGTCATCAATAAATAAAACTTCAATAAATTTATAACTCTGATTAAGTAGTACAGAGAATATATTTTTTATATTATTCTCTTCATTAAATGCAGGAACAACAATCGTACATAATATATTACTCATTTGATATCTTTCCTAAATGAGCGACATAAACAAACACAACCACAATTAAATACAGTCCATAATTTAACATATAGGCTAAACTCGCAGCTATCAAGCCAGAGGAATTAATAAGTAGATATGTCAAAAGCGGAAACAGAGCACTAAATACTATTTCTAGAATTGCATTTGTTTTAAAATAGCCTTTGGCAAGCAATATTGTCGCGAACAACCAACTGGTAATCCTTAGTACATCACCAATATTTTGATAGAAAAACAAAACATTTGCTCGATAAAAATCTTTTGAAAACAATAAATAAATAATAAAGTCTCTCATAAAGTATATGGTTAGAGACATTAAAACTGCCATTGGGATAACAACTAAAGCACCTTTCTTGAGAATACTTAGGTAGTCAGACCTTAATTTTGCAGCTGCTGTTTTTGGAAAGTAGTACACAGTAAGAGCTGTTGTTAACACTGCCAGGTAAGCTTCAGATATTTTTGAAACAGCTTGCCAATAGCCGGCATCAGTTATTGATAAATGATTTGACAGTATAGAGCGAACTATAATAAGAGATATTGGTCCTGTAAATGCACCAATTAAACCCATAAAAAAATAATTCCTCATTTCGAGTAGTTTCTTTCTTTCTGTAGGCCCAAACCAATATTTGGCGCTAAACCAATATTGTCTATATAATAATAACACTAGCCAAAAACCTGCAATTGCATTATTTAAAGCAGCAGATATAAGTGCACCAGTCAAACCATAGAAATAAACCAACAGAGACATTGAAACGAGTGATGATAATATTGCAAGAACATTGGCAATAAAGTAACGTTTATAATCTGACAGCCCATTCAACACACCTAAAAATAAGCTATTAACTACATTCAGTGGTATAACTAACAAAGCTAAAATGATTAACCAATAAAACCTCTCATTATGAAAAAGCCATATAGCTAATTTTTCTGATAACAAAACACCTATTATAATGATGACTGTACTTGCAGCAATCGATAGTTTAAGAGCTGCACGCCAAAATAATGCAGCTGCACTATAGTCATGGCGATTCTCGGCTGTATATCTATTTACACCTTGAGAAACTTGAGACGCAATAAATCCATTGATGAATGTAACAAAATTCTGTAACTGGCCCAAAGCAGCTAATCCCGAAGGCCCTGTATATACAGCTACCACCTTAGAAATAAAGAAACCACAAACTAGCCTTAACAAAGTCACAATCCCACTTAGAATAGTGACCTGTGCAAAATTCAATTTGGCCACCGGTTAATTACACTAATTATATGCTGAACATCAGATGAACACATACTTGGATCCATCGGAATAGACAGAACACTTGCATGTAGTTTTTCTGAGATAGGATATGATAGTTTCGCTAGATCTTTATATGCTACTTGCTTGTGTGGCGGGATCGGATAATGGACTAGAGTTTGAATATCATTGTCTGCTAGATACGCCTGAAAACTTTCGCGATTACTGATTTGAATAACAAATAAATGCCATACATGTGATAGCTTCCCTCCATTCACACTTGGTAGTATTATACTGTCAGAGATAATTTCATTTAAATAGCGATTTGCAATTTCCATGCGCTTCTTATTATTCAAATCTAGATGTTTAAGCTTAACACTGAGTACTGCTGCCTGAATTTCATCTAACCGACTATTAACCCCTTGAAATTTATTTTCATATTTTACGTGTGAACCATAATTTCTCAATGCATATAAAACCTGTGCTAAATCATCATTATTCGTAGTGATCGCTCCAGCATCACCTAGTGCACCTAGATTTTTCCCCGGATAGAAGCTAAATGCGCCAGCATCTCCCCATGCACCAACCTTCACTCCATCCACTACGGCACCATGAGCTTGGGCACAATCTTCTAAAACCAGAAGATTATTCTCTTTAGCTATCAAAGTTAGATCAGCCATAGGACAAGCTTGTCCATACAAATGAACTGGCAATAATGCTTTTGTCTTTTTAGTTATTAATCGACGAACACAATTTACATCAATGTTGAATGTCTCAGGATTAGGTTCAACCAGTACTGGGATTAAATTATTTTGTGATATAGCTAATATAGATGCAATATAAGTATTTGATGGCACCAAAACCTCATCGCCATCTTGCAAAAAACCGAGTTCTTTCCAGGCGCGCAACACAAGAATTAATGCATCCAATCCATTAGCCACACCAATACAATACTTCACACCACAATAACTAGCAAATTCATGCTCAAAATTTTTAAGTTTCTCTCCCATTATATACCAACCAGAATCTAATACATCCTTCACAGCTGAGAGTATTTCATCTGACTGAGCCATATTTATTTTTTTTAAATCTAAAAACTTCACCATTTCATTTACCATTGATTATACGATTAAATTTTAATTTAAACTGTTCGTAGCAAGTACGTGTGAATTCGTAATTATTATTAACATCATCTTCACCACAAAAAATTGCACCTGTTTTTTCGTGAAATGAAGTAACTGTTTTATTTTTTTTATCCACTTGAAAATATGCGGAGTCAAATCCAATATATTCGAAAGCGTACTGGTAAACTAAATATGCACTTTCTATTGCTGACGTTCTAGTTTTGTTATTGTTTAATATCCAACTTCCCCAGCAAAATTTTTCACGACCTAAAAAACCATAAAGTCTCACGGTTCCAATGGGAACTTCAGAGTCAAGCAACTCAATTATAAAGTAAAATTCTTCACTAATTTTTTCTCTATCTTTATATTTAATCAACCATTCTCTTTGCTGTATTTCCGTACCATTTATTTTTGATATATGTTCATTTAATTTCTCATCTATACGTAGTGAGTATATAAAACTAGCATCATCAGGACTTGCTAACCGAAGCTGAATAGTTTTACCTTTTATCTTATCCATTCTTTTCAGCCTCTCTTATAAACTCGTCATAATTTCGAATATAATCGTTCTCATCATAAAAGTCATCAGCAAGAACCATCAGAACACAATCATCTGAAAAATCATACATTTCATGCCATATCATGGGTTCAATGGCAAGTCCTTGTGCTGGATTATCAAGGTAGACCTCTATTTTCTCGAACCCATCATCTAGAATTATTCGACATGCCCCGCGAACAGGAATGGCTAATTGTTGAAGCTTATAATGAGCATGAAACCCACGGTGTACATCGTTGATAGTTTCAAACATATAATACACACGCTTGATAGAGAAAGGGATATTCTTAGTTTCTTCAAGTGCGACCAGTTGACCTCTTTCATCACCATGCTTCTGCAATTGAATTAATTTGACGTCCATTATACTCCTTAGCAATTATACGTTTCAGGAAGAAATCACAAAACCTCATAATAAAGACTAGTAGAAGATACTACTCCTCTATCTCTTCTAATGCGTCAATCTTCCTCATTAAAATACACCACCGTTGTTCTTACAAAACTCTTTCACTGTTTTACTTTCAGTAATGTATGACCTCACGCAGTTACACTAATACTTCTATTTCTATTTCTATTTCTATTTCTAAGAAAAATAAAACCACTATAAAAACTCATACAAAACGGTCTATTAATATTTAAATATAAGCATAACACCACTAAAAATCGCATTAGTTATAAATATAAGTTGAGTTTATTATTTTCCATCTAAAATTAATTTCTGCCACAGAGTAAATAAGCACAACACTCACAGCCATACACAACACTAATAACT
>NZ_ACCB01000061.1 GCF_000173735.1 Yersinia aldovae ATCC 35236
AATGAGCCTCGAGGAGGCTCACTCTTAGCTCTTAATGATAGTGTTGTAGGAATAAAAGCCAGCCACTGAATGCGAGAAATGGCCCGAAAGGGAGTGCTGTATTCAGTGACCGGCCTCTAAACAAACGGGCAGCAAATGCGAAGGTGATCCCCGTTAGCGAAGCGGTCAGTAGTAAAGAAGGCAGTGCCATCCATCCTAACCATGCTCCCAATGCGGCCAATAATTTAAAATCCCCATAACCGAGGGTTTCTCGGCGGGTTGCCCACCAGAATACCCAGTAAAGACACCATAGAATCAAATATCCGCTCGCCGCGCCAATGACGGCATCACTTAGCGGTAAAGTGTCGTCAAACAGATGGAAAAGCAATCCTGCCCATAGCAACGGCAACGTCAGGCTATCTGGTAATAGCAGATGATCGATATCGATCATCGTGAGTGCTATTAACACCCAACTGAGGAGCAACGCCGCCAGTAACGGGCTTCCCAATGGGATAATAGCGGCAATGAATATTGTCACCAACATGGTAATCACTTCTACCAGTGGGTAGCGTATCGAGATTGATGTTTGGCAGTAACGGCATTGCCCTTGTAACCAAACCCAACTGAACAGCGGAATATTATCTCGCCATTTCAGTGGGGTTTGGCACTCAGGGCAATGGGAGTGAGGTAGGCAGAGGTTGAACTCTTGCGAGTTTCCACCGGTTAATATTCGCGGTAACCGATAGATGACGACATTGAGAAAACTTCCTACACACAGACCAAGTAAAGCCAAACTTCCCCACCAAAGCGGTGCTATTGTTTGCGCGATAGACAGTGTATTCATCATAATGTTGTCACCCCGGCACGTTGCAGTACCAGCGTGGAAATATGCACCTGATTGAGATTGTTCGCATCAGCCGCCAACTTTAGCTCACTGGCCTGTAAGCCATATTGTTTCTCCAGATGTTCCAACCAGTTCAATAACTTGGGGAAGGGGAGCGTAAAAGGGGCTACCACCACTCGGTTCATATTTGCTTCCAGCAACGTTATAGTCATATCTTTCTGATGTGCGCCCTCATGTGCTGCCTGACCTGCTGACAGCGCGAATTGAGGTGGCTGTTGCGCTTGCAAGCTGTTGATTCTAGGCTGTTGCTGCAACAGGGCTGCGAAATCACGTTGGGCGCGGAGTAAAGTTTTTTCGCTTTGTTGCTGATAATTATTGAGTGGGGCAACAATGCCTTGGCTGACTATCAGCCCTAGCAATGCCAAACCGCCGAACGTAAAAATCAATTGCTCGCGTTTACTGTAGTTCTGCCAGCGTTGCTTAATCCTTGTCATCATTGTTAGCTCCTTTGACGGTAAGCAGAGTGTGCTGCCTATCCATTGCATGGGTAGTAATACTGATTTTGCTAGAATATTGACGCTGGATTCGTGGCAATAGTTCTTGTTCAGCGAGATTAAATGTTAATACTAGCGTTTCATCTTGCCATTCCATTGCTTGCGTTTTCACCCCGCTCAATGATTGTAATACCGGCATGGCTATCCTCAGTTGCTCCAGCAGGCCGGGCGGGGTAATGCTTTTCTCTAACTGATCAATTTGCTGATTGATACCCTGAACCCACTGTTTGGGGGCGGCGGCTCCAGGGAAGTTATTTAGATATAACTGATGCGTTTTCTGTTGTATTTGTTCGGCTTGTTGCTGTGCGCGATAACCACTTAAACCGGGTTCAACGGCAAAGGTCAGCAGGTAACATGCCGCTAAAACGGCCAGTAATTTATTTCCTCGCGGTTTGGTGGTGCGGGGCGGGGTGAAATCACCATGCAACAGATTGATGGTATTTTTCTGCACACCTTGAGCCAAAAGAGGCCAGATAGGTTGAACGGTTTTTTGCAGCCACGTTGATTCGCTGTCCGGGCGCGGGCTGTAGCTTAAAATAGCCGGTAGCGTGAGATAACGACCGAGAATAAAACCCAGTTCTTCATCATCAGCACTGAATCCTCGTTCAGGCGATTGACGCATCAACCAACTGTCTTTAAAGCGAGCGGCAGTCCAGCCCGCGGTTGGTATCGGTAGGGCCAGCACATCAGGTAACGCCCTTGATGCAGTCAATCCCGCGCTACGTAACCAGCCCAACCATTGTTGCAACAGGTTTTTATCGATTGCCGCGACAGAGAACTGCGTTCCGTGACGTTGCAGTACCGTCAGATGCAATTGTTCGACATCACCTGGGCAGAATGACTCCAGTTGCCAGGCCAGTGCTGATAGGTGTTGACGGCGATATTTACCATTAAATGTGATGGTATTGAACAACACGTTTTTAGCTGGAATCAATAGCGTTATCTGGCTGGTCGTCGCCAAAGGCAACAGTTCATGCAATGCGGTTTCATCCGCTAGCGCCCCTTCCTGTGCATTTCCCTGGCAAGGCTGGTGATACCAGTGAACAGGCTCTCCTGCTTGCGCGGCGAGAGAGATAAGTAGTTCATCGGTTACTGTTTTATTTTTCTTTAATAACATAGAGTTCATTTCAATCACTAAGACCGTATTGACGGGAAATAACCTTAATAACCTTTCCATCACGTTGGAATAGGCTGCGCATTCTGTTGCTTTGCTTATCTTCATCTAGCCATAGCAGCAACTCAAAGTGGTTGCTGGTCAGCGTGATGACGGTTTGTGCCTTGGCAAACGCAGTATTGTTGCCAGCAATAAAGGGTTTGATATCGTTGATGCTGTTCCAACCGGTAACTGGGCGGCTGTCAATCAACTTGTATGCCTCCTCCACGGACATCTCGCCAAGAAAAAGTGCCGCCAACAGCGGTGCCTGAGCTGGGGATAAGGTATTAATATTGATGCGTAAATTCTGATTGGGCAGGGTGCAAATTAGCGGTTTTAAGCGCTGATACAGTGCTTGATCAACGCCACTCAGCACTCTGAACTCGCTGATATTGAGCATCGGGCGGTTAGCGGGAATGAGTTTTGGGCGATGCTGCTGATACAACGCAGCCTCGCTTTCTTGGCTACGGGATATATCGTCTTGATCTACCCAGTCAGCCAGCGAAAAAGTGATTTTTTGTGCCTCAGCCGCATGTAAACCTTGGCTCAGCAACAGATGTTGAAAAACCTGTTGGGAATAAGGTGCCAAGGGTTCTTCCGTTTCTTTTTCTTTTTCTTTTTCTTTTTCTTTTTCTGTCTCTGCTTTTTTAGCCGTTATACCGCCTCGGCCGATGCCATTGAGATTAAAACAAGCCTGGCTATCCCGCAGGCTGAAATTAACTTGATTTCCGTCTAACGAGATTTGCTGAGCGGTGCGCGCCCAAGGCTGGCCCAGGTGAATTTTATCTGTTGGCAAAGGTGATAATTGCTGGTGCTGAACCAGAGATTCCATACTGAGCAGGAGCCATTTACTTTGCTGATAAAATTGTGCGCTGGTGGCCCGATTAAACGCCCGTAGCCAGTAGTCATTCATATTGACGGCGGTAATTGCCATGACTGAGGTGATCATTAGCACCACCAGCAGAGCCATGCCGCGCTGGTGATTATTTTTCATGGTTCACCGTAAGGAAAATAACCCGTTGTAAGCTGCCGAAATCACCGGTTTCCAGTGTGACTTCAATGCCTTCAGGCAATATTCGGCCACTATTCCAGCTATCCTGCCAGCGGCCTTGCGACCAAAAACGCAGCCTGAAAGCGTGAATATTGTTCAGTGTGACACTCAATTTAGCCTGAGCTTGATGACTATCCGGCTGGTGATGGCTCAATCGCTCAAGCTTTCCCTGTTGAACGCGCCAGGTCACTTTTTCCAGACTGGAACGCGGCAGAAAGGCGGCAGGATTCCGCCAGTTATCATGCACCAGCGTTAGGCTATGGTTTTTTCCAACGTGTGACAGATGAAAGTCATTGGATACGGATAATGACGATGCGGCCATTGGTCGAATCCGAGCTTGTGAAATATCACGTTCCAGCAGTGTAAAGGCGCGTTGAATGTCAGCCAACCTGGTCGCGTGTTGCCGGGTCAGTTCGCTATTACGCAACACCGCTTGCAATAACTGGTAGCCCGCCATACTCAGGATAGAAAACAAGGCAAGGGCGAGCATCATTTCTAATAGGGTGAAACCCTGTTGTTTAGACTGACTCATAATTTAACCTGATAGCTACGTAGCTCGGCCAGCGATGCGCTATAGCGATCATCTTGGCTGACCTCAATTTCCAGCGCGCGCACCTGAGCATCCGATGTGGCAACACCGCGCCAGCGCCAGTGCCAGGTGATGTCAGCCATAGTGCTGTTGCCCTCATGCCAACGCTCCGCCGGCCAGATATTTTGCAGCCGCAGTCTGACCAATTGGTTTTCAGCGACCCAGGCGGCAAATTGTTTCTTTTCAAGATGACTGAGATTTCTGACTTGTTCACCGGTACTTTTGATAACAGCTAAACCCGCCAATGCCAGCACCGCCAAGGCGACTAACACTTCCAATAACGTCATGCCACGGCAATTCATGTGAGTTAAGTCCCTTGCGGTTCGTTATATGAAAGTGTCGTGGAGCGTGATGTCTCGGTATCTGGCAGTACACCTTGCTCAGTGATGCGTCGGGTTTGACCATCCTGCTCGCTTAACGTTAGCTCGAAGAGTGAACGCTCCCCACCAGGGAAAAGATAATTTTTGGCTCATTAATCAAGCCGTCATCCAGTATTGTGCTTAGTGGGATCGGTTGGTCTTGTAGCGTCAGTTCGAGTGTCAGACCGCCAGGCAACGGGTGCTGCTGTTTTAATTTCCCATCGTCGAGTGGGTGCCAGTAATGATGTGGCCACAGATAACTTTCCCCTTTGCTATGGGGTTGGTTATTGAGTGTCATCAACTGCCATTTATCATGGGAAATAGAAAGACCGTATACCTTGCCATCCTGTTCAGCTTGCTGTGCCGCCCATTGCAGCGCTACAGCGAGTTGCTCGCTTTCCTGATTTATCTCACTGGATGAGGGCAGAGTAGCCAGGACTAACTTGGCCATACCACCCAATAACACCAGTACCAGCATGATTTCCAGTAACGTAAATCCACGTTTAGTCTTAATCGACCGCATCAATGGCTCTCCTTACCGTCAGCGCCGATATCCCAGTTATTAATGTCATCATCAGTCTGTGGCAGCCCGTCGGGGCCGACGGAATAAATATCTACTACGCCGTGCTCGCCGGGGCTGGTTAGTTGATATGGGCTGCCCCACGGATCTGCTGGCAGACGGCGGATATAACCTTCAACCCGATAGTTTCTCGGCACAGGCGCCAGCGTCGGCTTTACAATTAGAGCATTCAGACCCTGAGCGGTGGTGGGGTAGCGGCTGTTATCTAACTTGTACATATCCAACGCGTTTTCCAGCGTAACCAAATCACTGACCGCTTTTTGGCTATCGGCCCGGTCTTTGTTACCCATCAGGCTGGGAATTGTTAGGCTGGCGAGTACGCCAAGAATGACAATGACCACCATGATTTCCAGTAAGGTAAAACCCGCTTGAGGGTGTTTGCATGTTGACACGGCAGGTTGAATTTTCATGAATCAGTATTCCTTGAATCGATAAATAGGGGTTATCCCATCATGCTGTTGAGTTGCAAAATGGGTTGTAGAATGGCGAGAATAATAAACAGCACCACGGTGGCCATGCTGACTACCAGTAACGGCTCAAACAGTGCCAGTGCGATAGTCATACGGCTGACGAAGGCGCTTTCCTGAATGTCGGCGGCTCGATCAAGCATACTGTCCAGCTCGCCGCTGTTTTCTCCCGAGGTAATCATGTGGCGCATCATTGGCGACAATAAGCCGGTATTTTCCAGCGCCGAGGCCAGGCGACTTCCCTCGCGTACTCGTTCGCTAGCTTCAATCAATTGTTGGCGTGCGTAGTTATTTACCAGCACAGAGGCGCTAATATGCATGGCTTCCAATAGCGGTACCGCACTGGCGTTGAGAATGCTCAAGGTGCGGGCATAACGGGCGAGATTGAGATCCAGTACGACCCGGCCAATCGACGGAAGATGCAGCATTTTTTTTATGCCACCACATCAGGTTGTTAGCGGGTTTTAGCCATTGCCGGACACCTAATGCGGTCAGCAGAAATGCCAACAACGCCCACAGGCCAAAGTCGCGTAACATCTCGCTGAGAGAAATAAGCAAGCGGGTGGAAAGTGGCAGGGCCTGTTGCATATGGATAAATTGCTCTATCACTTTGGGCACCACCGCTGTGAGTAGAATTGCCACTACGCTAATCGCTACGACCGTCAATACCAGCGGGTAGATCAGTGCCTGTAGCATTTTGCTCTTTAGCTTTTGGCTCTGTTCGGCATTATCAGCCAGCCGCAGCAGCACTTTATCCAGGTGGCCGGAAGCTTCACCGGCGGCGACCATAGTGCGAAACAGTGAGCTGAATGTTTTAGGGAAGCTGGCGAGCGCGTCGGCCAGCGGCAGACCTTCCAATATTTTATTGCGCACTTGCTCTAGTAATGCACGATGGCGCGGCTTTTCACTCTGTTGCGCCAGTGCCAGCAACGCCTCTTCCAGCGGTAATGCGGCGGCAACTAACGTCGATAGCTGGCGAGTCAATAACACCAGATCATTGCCACGAATATTGTCCTGAGAGCGCCCCAGAGAGAGTGAAAACCCACGTGATGAATGACTTTCTGGCGTCAGGCTGACCGGTGTCAATTGTTGCCCAAGTAATTGCGCCCGTGCTGCACGGGGCGATTCTGCGCTCAGTGTGCCGCGACATTTTTTTCCCTGATCCGTAACGGCAATATAACGGTACTGGATCATGGTTCACTCGCTCTTGTTACACGTAAAACTTCTTCAAGGCTGGTGACTCCCGCCAACACTTTCTCAATACCGTCATGGCGAATGGTCTGGGTTTGCTGATAAAGTTTTTTTTCTTAATTCGACTTCACTGCATCCTTGAGAAATGGCCTCACGCAATGAATCTGTAACTTGCATCAGTTCGTGTATACCGGTACGGCCGCGATAACCGGTGAAGTTGCAATGTTCGCAGCCAACGGGGTGATAAAGGTGGTGTGTCTCGTTATTCGGTGGGGTAAAACCGAAACCGTGTAGGAAATCGGCGCTGACTGACTCACTTTTCTTACAGTGTTGGCACAGCGTTCGTACCAAGCGTTGTGCCAGAACGCCGATGAGGGAACTGCCGAGCAAGAACGGTTCTACACCCATATCGCGCAAACGCCCGACCGCACCGCTGGCACTGTTAGTATGCAGGGTTGAGAGTACCAGATGCCCGGTTAGCGACGCTTGCACTGCAATTTGTGCCGTTTCGGTATCGCGGATCTCGCCGATCATCACCACATCGGGATCTTGGCGCAGGATGGCTCGCAAACCTCGGGCGAACGTCATATCCACTTTGGCATTAACCTGCGTTTGCCCAATATTGTCCAGATCGTACTCGATAGGATCTTCGACCGTCATAATGTTGAGCGACTGGCTATTGATTTGCTGAAGTGCGGCATACAGCGTGGTACTTTTGCCTGACCCTGTGGGGCCAGTCACCAGAATAATGCCGTGGGGTTGCTTCAGAATTTGGTCAAACAGCGCCTGTTTATCTGTGGTCATGCCTGAATGAGACAGGTCGAGCCGCATATTATTTTTATCCAACAAACGCATAACCACGCGTTCGCCGTGGTTGGACGGCAGGGTAGAAACACGAATATCAATCGCCCGGCCAGCGATGCGCAGAGAAATACGCCCATCCTGAGGCAAACGTTTCTCGGCAATATCCAGTTTGGCCATCACCTTGATGCGCGATACCAGCAATGCCGCTAATTGACGTGGCGGCGAGAGAATTTGACGCAATTCGCCATCAATACGAAAACGGATAGCTAATTGGCTTTCAAAAGGCTCGACGTGAATATCAGATGCTCCCTCCTTGATAGCCTCTCCCAGAATAGCGTTGATCAGGCGAATAATAGGCGCACCGTCATCGCTGTCCAACAGGTCATCACTTTGCGGTAGGGCATCAGCCAATTGGCAAAAATCGATTTCGTTGCCCAGACTTTCCATCATTTGACGCGCTTGATCCGAATCTTGCTGGTAATGCGCAACCATGCAGGACTCGAATACGTCATCACTGACAAATTGCAGTTGGCCGAGTGGTTGCATACGTCTGGCTTCCAGCAAGGCTTCTGGGCTGGCAGCGTGGCGAAACAGAAGCTGTTCACCGTACAAAGGGTGGTGCTGATGTAGCACCCCGTGTTGTTGTACCCAGGCAAAAGGTAACTGTGGCAGCGATGCTGATGTTTGGCTCATCATGACCCCTTGGTATAAAAGGTGCTGACGTCATTTTGTAGGTCGCGCAGGGAATTGCCACCAGACAGTGCTTTGTTCAGACTTTGATTAATACGTTGCCCGTTGGTGGTTCGGTCTGTATTTTGCTCTTGTTGAAACTTATCGAGCCTTTGATTACTGGCATCAATATAGCTGTCTTGTTCGCGAAGAATTGTTGGGCGAATAAACAGCATTAGGTTTCGTTTCACCATTTTTTGCGAGGTCGAACGGAACAGAAAACCAATGCCCGGAATGTCACCCAGCAGGGGAACTTTACTGGTGACATCATGGCTGGTGCTATCCAACAAGCCACCAACCACCACAATATTATTGCTGCCAACCATCACCGCATTTTTGACCATGCGGGTGTTGAAGGTTGCCCCCAGATCACCCGTTCCTCCAGGTGCCTTCTCTGCCACGCTGGAAACTTCCTGTTCAATTTCAAGCAACACGGAGTCGCCTTTATTGATTTGTGGTTTGACTTTCAGCTTAATACCGACATTTTTACGGTCTACCGTTCGGAAGATATTATCCCCGGTGGTAGTTTGAGAACCGGTCAAAATAGGCACTTCTTGTCCCACACTGAATTCCGCTTCCATATTGTCGAGTGTCACAATACTGGGTGTTGCCAAAATATCGTTCTGACTATTGGTGCGCAGCGCGGTAAACAGGCCGCTCCAGTTACCACGGTAAAAGCCGGTTGCCAGACCCGCGACGCCTTTAAGTGAACTGCCTACATCATTCGGGGTGATGGAACTGGCGGATGCACCGGTATCAGGGAAATTGCTGCCACCACCATTGCGATTAAACCACTGCACTCCCAGGTTCAGCGCGTCACTGTCTTGAACCTCCACAATGATGGCTTCGACCAAGACTTGCGCGCGGCGAATATCCAATTGAGTAATGACTTGTTCAAGATCGCGCAGCAAGTCAGGTGCGGCATTGATAATCAGAGAATTGGTTTGTGCATCGGCTTTAATGACCACGTTTTTCATCATGGCAACAGCGGGCGTCGCCTGACCTTTGCCTGCTAGCTGGGGGGTACTGACACCGCTTAGGACGTCTAACAAACTTTCTGCTTTGGCAAATTTCAAGTAAATAACTTTGGTATTTCCGTGGATATCACCTTGTTTATCCAGCTCTTGCACGGTATCAATCATGCGCTTGCGAACTTGTTCTTCGCCGCCGATCAATACCGAATTGGTACGTTCATCGGCCACGATGGTGGCGGACATTCTGCCACCGGCATTTTTCCCACTGCTTTTATGCAGTGATTCGGCAATACGTGCCACCTCAGTCGCTGAGGCGTACTGTAATTTGATGGTTTCAACTGTATGGTCGCCAGCTTTATCCACATTCTTAATAATGGCGACCAGCTGATTGACCACGGCAGCTCGCCCAGTTAACAGCAACACATTTGAAGGGTCATAGTGAACGACGGTACCGAAGGCGGCATCGTTCAATTGGCGCAGCAGGGGGGCCAACTCTTTGGCTGCTACGTTATGTAATGAGACCACCCGCATGACGACTTCATCGCCTTCTGCCGGATTCTCTCCTTCAATTAAAGGAATTGCAGAACCTTTGGTATTTTTTGCAGGAATAACTTTGATCACATCACCGGGCATATTGACCACGGTAAAACCATAGACTTCTAATACGCTCAGAAAGAATGGATAGTAACGGTCAGGCTCTAGCTCCTGATAGCTGCGCACGCTGATATTACCTTTTACTGCCGGATCGATAATGGCGGTTTTATTCAGATTTTTACTGACGGTATTTATAAACTCATTAATATCAGTATTCTTGAAATTAACGGAAAAAGTTTCAGCACTGACCCGTGGTGTGTATAGCGTACAAATCAAAAAGAGCATCACTGCGCCAAAGGATAAGATCCGCTGGCTTAATGTGATGGCATTCTGATAAGGCTTTAATGTTATATCGCGATTAAATATCATTTTTCCATCTTTAATCTAGTAATGAGGCGGTTTCTGAGGCCAGTTAACGTTAATGCAATCAGTTAACCCTAATTTAACAACAGGGCCTCGTAATATCCCTGGTGATTAATGATGACGCGATCGTCAAATATTTTTATCACCACAGCATGGTTCTCTGGCAGTTTCTCACCTTGGCTATATGAGTTCTGAACCTTGTTTTGTTCAATAATGGCAATGCTATTTTCATGCATACTGCTGCTCAGTACACCGACCAAACGTGCCGATAGACTACTGCGTGGAGTTTGAAACAATAACGGGTCATCAGAGGCTAAATAACCCACTCGATAAGGGTTAGCTGGTGTATCAGTTGCTTCTGGTGAAAATAAGCTCAGTCTTTTCAGTTCAACCGTGTCACGCTCTTTAACGCTATTTTTATGCGGTTCCGGTACGTATATCCCTGAGTTGTCAGTGGTGTAAGATAACCAAAGCGGCATGAGATAATGCTCAATGCGCAGTAAAATCAAAATGACCAGCAGTAAAGCGACAGCCACGTTTCTTACCGTAATATTGAAATACGTTGTCAGGCCAAATGAGCGTAAATAATTTTTGATAATCAAATTATGACCAGTCATGAAGATATAAATAATGAACGGCCAAAATTGAAAATCCGTGTAATGGCCAGATTTACATTGCGTTTGGGGACCGTATCACTTGTTTTTTGTTTGCACTGATCCACTTTTGTGCCAGGTTGTAGATTGTTTACACTCAGTAATCCTTCATTCAATTTAAGGCCATAATGAGGAACTGTGACGATCAGTTCTCCAGAAATGTTATAGCGCTGCAACAATGCACGGAACTGGAATATAAGTTGGTGATAATTGTTATCACTGATTCGTTGATGATTCTCATACCAAACCAAATTAATGATTTGTCGTTTGCAATTAATCCCTTTGAGCAAGGCAACCAACAATCTTTTTTGCCCCTCACTTAAGGCGATAGTCTGCTGGTTGGCATGGATGACCAACTTATTGACTGAACACTGTAGCGTAAATATATCTTTATAAGTGAGAGTTCCATCGCTAAGTAATTGGATGCATTCTTCCCTATCTAACATACTGTTATATCCTTGACTTATGTATTCAATTTAATATTTTGGTGTCTGCTCTAAAGAGACATTCTCCTAAGCACTTTCTTACCACTAAGCTCATGTTTAATTACCGCTGCTATATGTAATAACACTAATGCAGCTAGAGTGGCGCAGGAAAAAATATT
>NZ_ACCB01000060.1 GCF_000173735.1 Yersinia aldovae ATCC 35236
ACACTCTATACCACCCTTGCCCAACATCATTTATTCCCAGCTCTATGCCAGCAGCTGGTTCGAGTAGGCGAAGAATCTGGTGCGTTGGATGTTCTACTGGGAAAGTTGGCTAATTGGCATCAACAGCAAACACAGGATTTGGCTGATAATCTCACACAAATGCTGGAACCTCTGCTGATGCTAGTCATTGGCAGTATCGTGGGGGTTTTAGTGATCGCAATGTATTTACCCATATTCCAACTAGGCGATGTTATAGGTTAAAACAGCTAACTGAGGACGATTCTGTATTAGAGGCGAATTTCGAAAAAGGGCGTTAAATAACGCCCTTCTGAATCAGTAATTAGTTACTACCAAACACACGGTTCTCTTGCTCCGCTACGCGGATAAAGGTGGTGCGTTTAGTCAGTTCTTTCAAGTGTGATGCACCCACATAAGTACAGGCAGAACGTAGGCCACCCATGATATCGCGCACTGTGTTTTCTACCGGCCCACGAAGTGGCAACTTAACGGTTTTGCCTTCTGCGGCGCGATATTCAGCAACACCACCGACATGACGCTTCATGGCAGACTCTGAACTCATACCGTAGAACAGCATGAACTTCTCGCCATTCTCTTCAACGACGCGGCCTTCGCACTCGTCATGCCCTGCCAGCATCCCGCCCAGCATCACGAAATCAGCACCACCACCGAACGCTTTCGCGACATCACCCGGTACTGAGCAACCGCCATCACTGACAATCTGTCCACCTAAGCCGTGGGCTGCGTCAGCACACTCAATTACGGCAGATAACTGCGGATAACCCACACCGGTCTTGACTCGCGTAGTACAAACCGAACCAGGGCCAATACCCACCTTAACAATATCAGCACCAGAAAGGATAAGCTCTTCTACCATCTCGCCAGTCACCACATTACCTGCACAAATCACTTTGTCCGGGCAAGCTTCACGGGCTTTTTGCAGGAAGGAAACGAAATGTTCAGAGTAGCCATTAGCCACATCGATGCAGATGAATTTCAGTGCCGGAGATAACGCCAGAATTTGCTTCATTTTGTCGAAATCGGCAGAAGACGTGCCAGTCGACACCATGACATGGCGTAAGACAGATTCAGGAACTCGTTTAACAAAATCGCTCCACTGTTCAACCGTGTAATGTTTATGGACTGCGGTAAGAACATCAAATGAAGCCAGAACTTCGGCCATGCGGAAGGTGCCAACAGTATCCATATTAGCGGCAATGATAGGCACACCGGACCAATTCCAACCTGAATGTTTGAAAGTAAACTGACGTTCCAGGCTCACTTCAGAGCGGCTTTTCAGTGTTGAGCGTTTAGGGCGGATTAATACATCTTTAAAGCCTAATTTCAAACCTTCTTCAATACGCATGACTTATGATTTCCTGGTTATTGGCGATAGATCGCAAAATGTGATCGGGCGTAAATCACGCCATCCCAGTGAAGCTATCATACGCATGAATAATTCTACGACAAGACTGCGAATCCACCTTTATTTACGCTACAATCCCACAAATTACCTGAATATCACTGGTGACATCTTTATCAGCCGGGCTGTTTACTTATTTCCTGTACAACTTATTTCTCCATCCCCAGATAGAATGCATTCCACGCTATGCCTTCCCCTGTGCTTTCAGATACAATTCAGCCATCGAATAACAGTAGGTAAGGCCAGGCAATGACCTATATTGTGGCTCTCACCGGTGGAATTGGTAGCGGGAAAAGTACCGTTGCAAATGCATTTGCCCATTTGGGTGTCCCGCTGGTTGATGCTGATATTATTGCCCGTCAGATAGTTGAGCCGGGGACAGCAGCGTTATCTACCATTGCATCCCGTTATGGCAATACTATTTTGCAAGCTGATGGTTGGTTGAACCGGGGCGCATTGCGCCGCAAAATTTTCAGTGAGCCAGAGGAAAAAGCATGGTTAAATTCATTGTTGCATCCACTGATTCAACAAGAAACTCAGCGCCAATTAGCCAGTATTGATAAACCTTATGCACTTTGGGTTGTCCCTCTGTTGGTTGAAAATGGTTTACATCAGCGTGCTAATCGTGTGTTAGTAGTAGATGTAGCGCCTGAAATACAACTCGCTCGAACCATAGACCGGGATGGCATTACTCGCCAACAGGCAGAATATATTTTAGCATCACAGGTTTCCCGGCAACAACGGCTGGCCTGTGCTGATGACATTATTGACAATAGCGGCGATCCACACATGATCGCCCCGCGTGTTGCTTCCTTGCACCAACAGTATTTAAACTTGGCAGCGGCGGCCCAACAGGATCTACATCGATGAGTGACCTCACCTCAACAATACTTTTTGAACATCCGCTCAATGAAAAAATGCGCACCTGGCTCAGAATGGAATTTTTATTACAACAATTACAAAGCCAGCGTTCACTAGACAACATTGCCACCGCACTCACATTTTTCCGTACCGCATCTGATTTAATTGATGTTCTTGAGCGTGGGGAGGTCAGAACTGACCTGCTAAAAGAGCTGGAGCGTCAACAACAAAAATTACAGCAGTGGGCCGAGATGCCTGGCGTTGATATGTCGCTGATAGATTCTTTGCGCGGAAAGCTAAAAAACCATGCAACAGTTTTAATGTCCGCGCCACGTATTGGGCAGTCACTAAAAGAAGATCGCTTAATCAGCGTTGTTCGCCAGCGTTTGAGTATCCCCGGCGGCTGCTGTAGTTTTGATTTACCCACCTTACACACCTGGCTGCACCAGCCTCAGGAACAGCGTAACCAACACATCGATAAGTTGCTCGCTAGTCTGGCACCGCTCAATCAATCGCTAACCATTATTTTAGATTTAATTCGCCAATCGGGCCCGTTACGGTCACAAATTAGCTTGAATGGTTTTTTTCAAGATAATGCCGAAGGTGCTGATCTATTGAGATTACGCTTGCCATTAGACGTACAACTATACCCACAGGTTTCTGGTCACAAGACACGCTATGCCATTCGCTTCTTACCTCTCGATAGCGAAAATGGCACCGTCCCGGCCCGCTTATCATTTGAATTAGCCTGCTGCTGATGTGGCAATTGTCATACCCAATAAATTCAAAATAAAGGGTGTGAATAGATTTTAGGAGAGAACATGGACTTAGAAGAAATAGAGGTTAATTGCCCCACTTGCGCGAAAATCGTTATCTGGGGTGAACAAAGCCCCTATCGCCCGTTTTGTTGCAAACGCTGCCAACTAATTGATTTAGGTGAGTGGGCCGACGAAGAAAAACGAATTTCCAGTAGTGGCGAGTTATCTGACAGTGATGAATGGAGTGAGGAAGATCCTCTGACACGCTGATAACCGCATCACCAAGTGGAGCAATTCGTATTTTTCTCCACTCAAATTAAGCTATCCACCCGCCAACGCTATGTTGTCAACAGCTCGATAATTTCGGCATTTGCTGGTGGGAAATCATCAGCTAGCAGTTCTGCTTGTTTCACCCAGCGCATGGGTTGCCCTTCACGGCCAAAGGGTTCACCATCCCACGCGTCCACCATATAAAAACGTAACGTCACGATGCGGTCAGTAAAAGTGTGTTCTAACACATTAAGTAAATTTGCGTTCTGCACCACAATGCCGGTTTCTTCCAGCAGTTCCCGTTTTAGTGCGACTTCCGGTGTTTCACCCGCTTCAATCTTGCCGCCAGGGAACTCCCAAAAACCAGCCATATGGGAATCAGCTGCGCGCTGAGTAATAAAAATTTCCTGCTGGGCGTTACGAATAATCCCTACCGCAATCTGTAAATGTTTCAATTCTTTTCTCCTGATCTGGGTATAAATGCAGGCTTGCGCCATCCCCCAAGTTACCCCCTAAACCCTAAATAGGTGGCAAAAAAGTCAAAATAAAGGGCGGTTTTTAAGCCGCCCTCATTATCAGTATTAACGGTTACCTAAAATATTACTGTAGGCGGCCGTGACACTGTTTGAATTTCTTGCCTGAACCACATGGGCACGGGTCGTTACGCCCAACTTTGCGCTCCAGACTGGCTGCAACACTAGCTTCTTCTTGCGACATCAACGCACTATTATCAGACTCATGGCTTAGTTGCTGCTGTTTCGCCAAACGCTCGGCTTCTTCACGACGTTGTACTTCCAGCGCTTCCACTTCTTCTGGCATCCGCACCTGTACTTTACTCAGCACGCTGATCACTTCATATTTTAGTGATTCCAACATGGCAGCAAACATCGCGAAGGATTCACGCTTATATTCCTGTTTAGGATCTTTTTGCGCATAACCCCGTAAATGGATGCCCTGACGCAGGTAATCCATTGCCGCCAAATGCTCTTTCCACAACGAATCAAGTGTTTGTAACATCACACCTTTTTCGAAGCTACGCATCATGTCAAAACCAACCACTTCTTCTTTACGCTGATAATCAGCAATCGCCATTTGAAGAATGCGTTCACGTAAAGTTTCTTCGTGCAGTTGTGGTTCATCTTCCAGCCATTGAGCAATAGGCATGTCCAGGTCGAAATCATTCTTCAGACGCTGCTCCAAGCCTTCAATATCCCACATTTCTTCCAGAGACTGGGTTGGAATGTAGCTATCGATAACCGTTTTGAATACATCTTCACGGATGCTGTTAATGGTTTCGCTAACATCGGCCACATCCAGCAATTCGTTACGCTGGCTGTAGATGGCGCGACGTTGGTCACTGGCCACATCATCATATTCCAGCAATTGCTTACGAATATCGAAGTTACGGCTTTCAACTTTACGCTGTGCGTTGGCAATCGCCTTGGTAACCCAAGGATGCTCAATGGCTTCGCCGGGTTTCATCCCCAATTTACGCATCATGCCAGACACACGGTCAGAGGCAAAAATACGCATTAAGGCATCTTCCATTGACAGGTAGAAGCGGGAAGAACCCGCATCACCCTGACGGCCAGCACGACCACGCAGCTGATTATCGATACGGCGAGATTCATGGCGCTCAGTACCAATAATGTGCAAACCACCGGAAGCCAGTACTGCATCATGGCGAATCTGCCACGCTGCTTTAATGGCTGCAATTTGGTCTTCAGTTGGGTCTTCCAGTAAGGCAATCTCACTCTGCCAGCTACCACCCAACACAATATCAGTACCGCGACCCGCCATGTTGGTGGCGATAGTGACCGCCCCCGGTTGCCCTGCCTGGGAAACGATTTCAGCTTCCATAGCATGGAATTTGGCGTTCAGAACTTTGTGTTCAATACCCGCTTTCGTTAATTCAGCAGATACCACTTCTGATTTCTCAATCGAGATAGTCCCGACCAATACTGGCTGGCCATTAGCAGTACGCTCACGGATATCTTCGATAATTGCGCCAATTTTTTCCTGTTCGGTCATGTAGACCAAATCAGCCAAATCCTTACGGATCATTGGGCGGTTGGTTGGCACCACAATGGTATCCAACTTGTAAATGGAGCTAAACTCGAATGCTTCGGTATCTGCTGTACCGGTCATACCGGCCAGTTTTTCATAGAGGCGGAAGTAATTCTGGAAAGTGATTGAAGCCAGCGTCTGGTTTTCGTTCTGAATTTCTACGCCTTCTTTGGCTTCAACTGCCTGGTGCAAACCATCTGACCAGCGGCGGCCTTGCATGGTACGCCCGGTATGTTCGTCAACGATGATCACTTCGCCGTCTTTGACAATGTAATCAACATCGCGGGTGAACAGTACGTGCGCACGCAGAGCTGCTGTGACGTGATGCATCAGCATAATGTTAGCCGGAGAGTACAAGGACTCGCCTTCTTCCATGATGCCCGCTTCGACCAGCATTTCTTCGATTTTGATCAAACCGCGTTCGGTCAAATGCACCTGACGCGATTTCTCATCAACGGAGAAGTGGCCTTCACCCTGGAAGCTATCTGAATCTTCTTTTTCCTGACGAATCAGTTTTGGAATCAGCTTGTTAACCCGAATATACATTTCGGAACTGTCTTCGGCCGGGCCGGAGATAATCAGCGGAGTACGTGCTTCATCGATCAAGATGGAGTCAACCTCATCCACCAGTGCGTAATGCAGTTTGCGCTGCACACGTTCTTCTGGGCTGAACGCCATGTTATCGCGCAGATAGTCAAAACCGAATTCGTTGTTAGTACCGTAAGTGATATCCGCAGCATAAGCTGCACGCTTCGCTGGCGCGGCCATATTTGGCAAGTTGATACCGACACTCAGGCCCAAAAACTCGAATAATGGACGGTTATTTTCAGCGTCACGTTGAGCCAAATAGTCGTTGACCGTAACCACATGAACACCACGGCCACTCAGCGCATTCAGGTAAGCTGGCAGCGTTGCCGTCAATGTTTTACCTTCACCGGTACGCATTTCTGCGATGCAACGCTCATTCAATACCATACCGCCAAGCAGTTGCACGTCAAAGTGACGCATACCGAACACACGTTTACTTGATTCACGTACCACGGCAAAAGCTTCAGGGATCAGATTTTCCAGCACTTCGCCCTTCGCCAAACGCTCACGGAATTCATCCGTTTTGGCACGCAATTCGGCGTCGGTCAGTTTTTCGATCTCCGGTTCCATACGGCTGATCAGATCAACTACCTTGCGCATACGGCGCAGAGTACGGTCGTTACGGCTGCCAAAAACTTTGGTTAATAATTTAATTAGCATAATTCTTTATATCTCTTACAAAACCACCAAACCGGCGGCCAAAGGTTGTATAAAATTGGGATAAATTAAGAAGAGTCATTAGCTTAAATTGGCAGGCCCGGCACGAATACCTTGTACTTGTGCAAGCCAAAGTCCCGGTTTATATAACGAAAGAACCGGGCGTTTAACCTGTTCGGTATAACGAATTATTGTGGGTGGCTTAAATTCATGTGTCAGTAGCGCGTTCAGCGTATCCAGCAAGGCAAGTTGCTGAATTTGTGATGGCTGGGCCTGCTCATCTGCTGCGGCTTCCTGTACTCGCGCATAAGCCGCTTGAGGTGCCAGAGCAAAAGAGAGGTGACGAATAACCGTGCGCAGTGCATGCTGTTGCCAGTAATCTACGCTGAATGAAGGGCGACGATGCATATCATGCAGTAATGCCAAACTACTAAAGTTTGTCGCACCGTGATTCTGACGGCTTTGGCTTGATGATGTGTTCGGTATTGCGGCTTGATCAGGAACGCCAGACAGGTTTGATGGCACGCCAAGACTCGCCGCGACCATCCCCAACAGGAGATGCGGCCAGAAATAACGTCTGCCAAATTGTCGCCAACGATTTAGAATACCGATCACGAGTTTAAAATCCGCCGGAGCCTTGTCAATGCGTGAAAGCCGCCCACAATTATTAGATATTCTGTTCGATGATGCGATTGCAGCAGAAAATGGACCGCTGCATAACGTACAACAACGTGCTACTGCACTGTTAAAACTTAACCGTGCGGTAAAAGGATTGCTCCCTTCACAGTTGCAGCCGTGGTGCCGTGTCGCAAACTATCGACAGAGTGTTTTGGTGCTGGAGACTGCAAACGCAAGCTGGTTAATGCGCTTACGTTATGAACAGCCTGCGTTGCTCTCAGCACTACGAGCGCAAATTCTACCATCATTGTCTTCAATCGACATCAGGATTAATCCGTCGTTAATGTCCAGCGGTCATAACATGACACAAGATGCCGCAAAATCATCGGGAAATACTGAGAAATCAGCACCCGTGCGTCATTTAAGTTTGGAAAGCGCTAAGGAATTAAGAGGATTAGCGAGCCGTAGCCCTGAAAAACTGAGGACAATATTGGAACGATTGGCTGCGCTGGCCGGAGAGAGTGCCAGCACAACCAAAAGTGATAAATAAATTTACCCTTCTTACTTAAATTTGCAGGGTTGTTAGCGGCTCTTATTCACCCGAATCACTGACTTCAGTCAGCTCAGCGGGATGAATGTGCCTCATCTTTGAGGCTCACCCTACGGGCTAGCATAAATGCTGTTCAAATTGGTCGGGAACCAATTTGTCATTCGATTGCTGCCTACCTGCAACTTCAATTACTTTAGGTATAAATAAATTTAGTAAGCTAATACTGTAGACGGAGCTTTAAATGCCAGTGGCATTTCGGCTTCGTCTTGGAACGTCACAAATTCCCAGGCTTCTTGCTTGGCAAGAACTGCCTGCAACAGCTTGTTATTCAAGGCATGACCAGATTTGAACGCAGTAAACGCGCCAATAATATTATGGCCACACATAAACAGGTCGCCAATGGCGTCCAGCATTTTGTGACGAACAAACTCATCTTCGAAGCGCAGACCATCTTCGTTTAATACGCGGTAATCATCTACCACGATGGCACAATCGAAACTACCGCCCAGGCACAAACCACGGGACTGTAAATATTCGATATCACGCATGAAACCAAATGTACGCGCACGGCTGATTTGACGGACGAATGAATCGGCCGAGAAATCTAAACGGTAGCGCTGCGTACTGGCGTCAATCGCCGGGTGATTAAAATCAATGGTGAAATCTAAACGGAATCCATTGAATGGAGACAATTCAGCCCATTTATCACCGTCTTCAACCCGCACTGTCTCTTTCAGACGCAGGAATTTCTTCGCCGAGTTTAACTCTTCGATACCCGCATCTAACAGCAAGTACACGAATGGACTGGCACTACCGTCCATGATCGGCACTTCGGGAGCGTTAACTTCAATAATAATGTTATCAATCCCTAACCCTGCCAGCGCAGCGTTGAGATGCTCAACAGTAGAAATACGCACGTCATGCTCATTGACCAGGCAAGTACAGAGCATGGTATCACGCACGGATTTTGCATCTGCCGGGAAATCAACCGGTGGATTCAAGTCAGTGCGACGATAGATGACCCCGGTATTAGCCGGCGCGGGTCGCATTGTCAGTGTGACTTTCTTACCGGTGTGCAAACCGACGCCAGTCGCCTGAACAATACGTTTTAATGTCCTTTGTTTGATCATCGTTTTATCTCGCAATGTTATCCATCCTACCGACCTAGCTTATAATAAGATCGGCGGGACAGTTTAGCACAAAGAGCGGAGATTCCAATATTTTCGGAAATTAATCGGCTTGCTTACGCAAAAATGCCGGAATATCCAAATAATCGGGCTCTTTATTGGTTTGAGCAGTGGGATCATTGACCACTTTAGCCGCAGGTTTAACTTCCTGAGGTAAAGGTGACATGCCATGCTGCTGGTAACGGTGGTCCATAACAGGCTGTGTCTGCTTGTTGGTAACCAGCGTAATTTCAGGTCGTTTATCCATGCCGATACCGGTTGCAACCACAGTTACGCGCAGCTCGTCGTTCATTTCCGGGTCTAACGATGTACCGATAACCACGGTCGCATTGTCGGACGCGAATGCACGGATGGTATTACCCACGGTTTCGAATTCATCCAAACGCAAATCGAAACCAGCAGTGATGTTGACCAACACGCCGCGAGCGCCAGACAGGTCGATATCTTCCAGCAACGGGCTGGAAATCGCCATTTCTGCGGCTTCTTCAGCGCGATCTTCACCGCAAGCCACACCTGAACCCATCATGGCATAACCCATTTCGGACATTACAGTGCGTACGTCAGCAAAGTCGACGTTCATCAGACCTGGGCGGGTAATCAGCTCGGCGATACCCTGAACAGCGCCTTTTAATACGTCGTTAGCTGCACCGAATGCATCCAGTAAAGAGATGCCACGACCCAGAACTTTTAACAACTTATCGTTCGGAATAGTGATCAGTGAGTCCACATGTTTGGACAATTCAGCAATACCCTGCTCAGCGAATGCCATGCGTTTCTTGCCTTCAAAATTGAAAGGCTTAGTAACCACAGCAACTGTCAGAATACCCAGTTCTTTTGCCACTTCAGCAACCACAGGTGCAGCACCCGTACCGGTACCACCGCCCATGCCTGCGGCGATGAAGACCATGTCCGCGCCTTCAAGGGCTGCGCGCAAAGCTTCACGGTCTTCTTCAGCTGAATTGCGACCCACTTCCGGGTTCGCGCCAGCACCCAAACCTTTGGTAATACCGCTACCAATCTGGATGGTTTGGCCAACAGCCGTTTTACGTAGCGCCTGAGCGTCTGTATTAACGGCGAAGAATTCAACACCTTCGATGCGCTCGCGCACCATGTGTTCGACGGCATTACCACCGCCACCACCGACGCCGATGACTTTAATCACCGCGTCATTGGTTAGTTCCATAGGTTCAAACATAGTTTCTCTCCGTTTTGTGCCTGTCGCTTCGAGATCAAAAAATATGTTCAGCATGATCTCTTTGTTTAAACATTAAAACTCTTTTCTCAGCCAGCTATTGATACGTTTAAACCAATTGCCCACTGAGACACGTTTTTCCACTTCTGACTCACCACTGAGGTGAGATTCTTTACCGTAGTGCAACAACCCAACAGCAGTGGAGTAATAAGGTTCCTGCGCATAATCCGTCAGCCCGGTGATATTGAGCGGTTGGCCGATACGAACCTGGGCATGAAATACCCGTTGTGCGCATTCCGCCAATCCATCAATCTGTGCCGCTCCGCCTGTCAGCACGATACCGGCTGCCAGATGGTGCTTCACGCCTTGCTGACGTAATTGCTCCTGCAATTGTAAAATCTCGTCATTAACCAAATTCAGCAACTCGGTGTAGCGTGGTTCTATAACCTCAGCGAGCGTCTGTCTTTGCAGACTACGGGGAGGGCGTCCGCCAACACTTGGCACTTCTACACTTTCGTCCTTGCTGACTATCGACCCGAGCGCACAGCCGTGTCGAACTTTAATCGCTTCCGCATCTGTTGGCGGTGTGCCGAAGGCATACGCGATATCGCTGGTGACCACATTCCCGGCGTAAGGGATAACTTTGGTGTGGCGCAGTGCCCCACCGGTATAAACCGCCATATCCATGGTACCGCCGCCGATGTCGACCACACAGACACCCAGCTCACGTTCATCTTCGGTCAATACGGCATAACTTGCCGCTAAACCGGCGAAAATCAGTTGGTCCACTTTCAGACCACAACGCTCTACCGCTTTAACAATATTCTTCGCCATATCGTTATGGCAGGTAATCAGGTGTACTTTGGCTTGCATCCGCACACCCGACAGGCCCACAGGGTTTTTGATGCCTTCTTGATAATCAATGGCATATTCCTGCGGAATAACATGCAGGATACGATGTTCATCACGCACACGTACCGACTTCGCGGTATGCACTACGTTCTCTACATCTTCCTGTGTTACTTCCTCTTCTGAAATAGGAACCATCCCTATTTCATTCTGACAACTGATATGTTTACCCGATAGTGCCAGATAAACAGATGAAATTTGGCAATCCGCCATTAACTCAGCCTGATCGATAGCGCGCTGTACGCATTTCACTACCGATTCAAGGTCGTTAACCCCACCCTTATCCATGCCACGGGATGGGCAACTGCCGACCCCAATAATATTGACCATGCCATCGGGCAGAACTTCCCCTACCAATGCGGAGACCTTTGCCGTTCCGATCTCAAGACCTACTACCAGTTTTCTGTCCGTCGACTTGATCATTGTTGTTTAGCCTGTGCCTGATTCTGTTGCGGATTACTGTTCTGCTGGCCATTTACGGGTGGCTCACCACCCTGACTGCCGATAAATACCGGAGCCCAACCTATCGCAGCCCCTGTCTCATATCGCAAGTCAATATAACTGACCCGTTTATCTGGCTGCTGTTGCAACAGCGGATATAACTCAATGAAACGTTGTAAACGCCCCATCCGGTCATCCCGTCCCAGCTCCAGCCGAACATCATTATCTAAGGCCAACTGCCAAGAATGTCTGGCACTCATTGCCACCATTTTTAGCTGATACTTATTGGCCGCTAACACTTTGTTTATTGCCCGGTAGCCTTCCAGAACATCCTGTTCACTGCCTTCAGGGCCATACAGTAGTGGCAGTTTCTGTTTACCGATTCGCTCAGACGGCACACTAAACGAGCGCCCCTGCTGGTCAACCATATGCAAATCATTCCAGCGGGCAAAAGGCACATACTCCACCAGATGAATTTTCAGCTCATCCGGCCACTGTTTGCGCACGCTGGCCTGCTGAATCCACGGTAACCGTTCAATCTGCTGCTGGATGATGTTCACATCCTGCGTCATAAAAGTACCCGGTGCGCCCAATGACAAAATCGCCTGGCGAATATCATCATTGGTGGTGTAATGGCGCTCACCGGTTACCACCAGTTTCGACAGTGGCAGGCGGCTGGCGTCTTTCATCCACCCCACCACCACCCAACCACCCCATAATATTGTTCCGAGAACCATCAGCAGGAATATCAACCCCGCCAGTTGGCCTCCGTTACTGCGCCGGGCGGCGCTGTTTTCAGCCGCACGTTCACGCGCATTCAGGGCAGCTTGCGACATATCAGTCAGCCAACGTCAGAATTCGCGCCACCAACTGGGAGAAACTCAACCCAGACTGGCGGGCAGCCATCGGCACCAAACTGTGGCTGGTCATACCCGGTGACGTGTTCACTTCAAGCAGGTAGAAACTGCCGTCGCTGTCTTGCATAACGTCAACGCGGCCCCAGCCACTGCAATCCAGTGCCTGATAAGCTTGTAATGCCAACGTTGCCAACTGTTGTTCCAATTCGCTACTTAAGCCACTCGGACAAAAATATTGAGTTTTATCCGAAAGATACTTGGCTTCATAATCATAAAACACGCCAGGCGCCTGAATGCGGATTGACGGTAAAACGTCATCACCGACGATCGCGACGGTAAACTCCGGCCCACTCAACCATTTTTCGATCAACACATCGCTGTCATGGCGGAAAGCTTCAACCAGTGCATCATGCAAGCCGCTCATCTTATCGACCTTGCTCATACCAACGCTGGAACCTTCACGGCTTGGTTTCACAATTAATGGCAAACCAAGCTGAGCGACCGCCGCCGCCAATGCCTCTGGCGAAAGTGTTGCAAACTGTTGACGATTTAGCGCGACATAAGGCGAAATTGGCAAACCGGAGGCTTGCCACACCAATTTGGTGCGTAATTTGTCCATTGTCAGCGCTGAAGCCATCACACCACTGCCGGTATAAGGCAGTTTCAGGAACTCCAACACCCCTTGCAGCGTACCGTCTTCACCGCCGCGTCCATGCAGAGCGATAAACACCTTACTAAAGCCTTGCC
>NZ_ACCB01000059.1 GCF_000173735.1 Yersinia aldovae ATCC 35236
ATAGAACACCACTGACCCTATTGGCCCCAGTTTATTTACCGCTAACATTAACGCGCAGGTAGCCAAGACGCTATCTGGTTTATCTGAGAGGCCCAACTGGCTATTTTCTTGAACATAAGCCCATGACAATAGCCAGATATAACCATCCTTTTGCGGGGTAAAGGTAATACCCCCCAGCTTTGTTTGATAAGGGGATTACCACCGGTCTTCTTGAACTATTATAGACGTTTAAATTTATTCTTTGACATATTCAACGTGTATTATTTATGGCCTTTAATCCACACTGTATTCTAAGATATTAGAATATAGAAAATAATTTTAATGATATACAAAAATATAGAGATCCACTTAAAGATACAGAATTTCTATGGTCGCAGTAGCAGAAAATGGTCCGACTTTGACTTCACCTAATGGAACCAACTCCGCGCTGTACTGAATTTCATCCTGAGTATCAAGTGCAGTAAAATCAGTAATGAAAAAAGACTTTGCAATGGGTATTTGGGTATTCGTCCTTAACTCTGTAATTTTAATGCCAAAACCACTGTCCAGTTCAGGGAGTATATAGTCCCCACGACTTTTCGGTGTAGTCAGAAAGCCATTTATTTTAATGGGTGTCTCACAACCCTTTTTATCTAAAATAAGCGAAAAAAACTGTTTAGGTACCGCAGGATTAAGACCTGTTGAGTTTTTCTGTATAGTGCCAAAATCGACGACACCAGGTGAAGGCGTCACCGTCACATCGATGGTACAATCCGTTGCGGTAATCAGATTTAGATCCGTAATAACATAATTGAAATTTTCACGAGCACCATTTAGTCCATATTTCCCATCAAGTTGATATAAGGGATAACTGTTATCTGGGGTCTGAGAAAAGGGGTTCAGTCCTCTTTTACGTATAATTGGCTGGAAACTGACATAAAAATTAGCATCAGGACATAATGCTAGATTAATTTCCAGATTACACTCTGGAATAATGGCCCCCGTATCAATACCTGCCTGAGCACCACCGCCTTGCGGCCATTGGTCGATACCATTGACACGCATACCAAACTCAATCCCCCACGCAAGTGAATTGATCTTTAGTGGATTAACATAAAATGAAATGTGCTCAACTTCGCGAATGTTGTTATCGCGATAGCAACGCGCTGAAATTCTACGCTCGGGGCCGCGCCATATGACAGTATAATCCGGCACCGCCGACGAAACCTTAACGGTAGAACCAATACTTTCACTTAGTTGCAGCCCGCTTCCATCTGTACGGACACAGGCTAACGCCCAAGCCGATTGGGGGGGAAAATACAATAAGAGGATCAAGGATGCCAAAAGATAGAATCGGTTCATTATGATCTCTGCTTATCATTACTTACGCAGACCGAGCCAGTACAGTCATATAATGTTTCTTGCTGACCACCATAATCATTCACATGCGATAAAATAATCTTCCCACGGATTGGGTAATCGGTAGAGACATCAATACTTTCGCCAGGCTCTAACATTTTAGGTTCAAATTTTAAGGGTAATTTACTTTCCCACACAGAGATCCCCACGAGAGTAACATACAGCGGTGTTGTATTTTTTATACTCAGTCGATTACTTTGAGAAGTAATCAGTAATTTAGAAGCCACATTTTCGCCGCGAGGAGGAATGACTGTCGCTGGACGATAAAACAACTTGATTTTAGAGTGAAGTGCAATTTGCAATGCATTCTTTTTATCCGTTTTAGGGGGGATCTCCCTAATATTTAGATAGAAAACAGATTCACGATCTGAAGGCAGCTTGTTATTAGGTAATAAAGTAACTCTTACAACATTCTTATCATTCGCCTCAACACGCTGTAAAGGCGGTAATACAATAAATGGCGAAGAAACTTTCTGTCCTGTACTGTCTTCAATCCATGATTGGGCAATATAAGGCAATGTACTTTTATTCGTCAGGGTGACACTAACAGACTGAGCATCACCCTTATAAATAATTCGGGTTCGATCTAATACCAGCGCAGCCTGAGAACTGCTGACCCAAAGAAAGCATAACAACATAATTATTGATAATGGTAAATACTGCAATTTCACATTCATTTCTATAGTCTCATACTCGTTTATTAAGTTGCCTTACGGCATATTACAGATTGCGGGGAAAAGGTGTTTTCTGATAAGGCCGGTGGTAATACGATCAAGCAGCTTTGATCAGCCCAACGCACCACTAATTGGCTATCCGGGTTAACGCCAATCAAATAAGTGAGTCCTTGTTCACCCACGATGGCATTACTCTTTCCTGTCTGTTCATTTGTCACCTCTGCACCAAATGGTAATGGATTACCATCAACTCCTTTCAGGAGAACTAATATTTTACTGCCTTTGTTCATTTCAAAAGGCACATACCCAATAGCCCCTTCCGTTAATACAACACTCCTGATAGGCGCATTCGACTCTGCGTTTTTGGGTAAATTATTGACATCAACGCGTGCTTCGAAGTTTTCATAAGCAGATGCCCCATCAATAACTGCATAGCCATATTTATTAGTATGATTTTTCCCATTATTAAAAGTCACATCTGATACGCCATGAGTATCAACCAGTAGTCGAGTATTTCCACCACTCCCTGAAGAATGTAACGCAGATCCTTTCGGAGTGG
The DNA here is from genome assembly GCF_000173735.1 of Yersinia aldovae ATCC 35236. Lineage (GTDB taxonomy): Bacteria > Pseudomonadota > Gammaproteobacteria > Enterobacterales > Enterobacteriaceae > Yersinia > Yersinia aldovae. The sequence continues at coordinate 2,632 of NZ_ACCB01000059.1, forward strand.
TGACCATCGAGCCACTAAAGTTAACGGTCACTGAATTGTAACTTTGCGAAACATTACTGCCGCTTACACCAAGTTTATAAGCATCAGTTTTGTGCTGATAATAGCCACTCACCATCGGGTCATTATGCGTACTGCCCGCCGTTAACTGATAATAATCATTTTTACCGTGATTCTTGCGCAATGAGACCGTCGGATTGAAGCGACCATCGCCGGTTTGCTGGTTATAGCTAACTCGCGTTTGGCCTTCCAGAGGAATACTAATACCTAAATAACTAATAACATCATCGCGTTCATGATCTTTATTATAGGAAAGAGATATGTCGAGTGATATATTCTTGAATTGGGCGACATCAATCCGTGTACTGAGCGATATACCAAAACGTTTAGCGGATTCCGCATTCCAATACGTATCATTTGTGTATGATAGGTAGGTTGAGTACTCGCCAAATTGCTTCGCTGTTACGATAGAGTAGCTTTCTTTATTATCTCTTTGAATCACGCTATTGACTGTATTGGTGAATTCATTAAGTGATACAAACTTCTTGTCTGAGAAGCGATAACCAAAAAAATGAATATCCGCATCGAGACTATCGAATCGTTTAGCATAATTTAATCGGTACGAATGGCCCACTAACTGCTTATCTTCAATGGTGGCATGGGCCTGCGTAACATCAAAAGACATAGCACCAAATTGGTAAAGATCTTTGCCAATACCGAACGCTAACGAATAGTAATCTTCGGCTAAAATAGACCCACCGTATGCTGACCAGGTGTTCGTTATCCCGTAGGACAGTTCCCCCATACCAAAAACAGGTTTTTGAGCATGGCTATCAACATTTGTCGGTTTACCTACCGAAGTGTTATAACGAAATTGCCCTTGTCGAGTGAGAAAAGGTACCGATGATGTATTGACTGAAAATTGCTCACTTGACCCATCTTCTTCTTGTATAGTGACCTGTAATTCCCCCTGAACCGCACTACTCATATCCTGGATACTAAATGGGCCAGGAGGAACCGTGGTCATGTAAATTGTTCGCCCTAGCTGGCTAACAGTAATTCTCGCGTTCGTTTTGGCGATACCCGTAATTCGTGGGGCATACCCACGCAAACTTGGCGGTAGCATACGTTCATCACTGGCCAGTTTAAGTCCACGGAAACTTACCGTGTCAAAAATATCAGAAGAAAGGAAAGTTTCTCCCATGGTTAATAAGGACTTAATCGATGGCAGAGGCCGAAACATATGGATATTGTTAAAGCCTAAAGATTGATTGCCATTATTATCACTATAGTTGGAGAACTGATAATCCCCACGCAAACGCCAGCCACCCAAATTCGCCCCAGCAGTACCAAAAGATGATAATGAATTGATCCGCTCTGCATGCTTATCTTGACGTGTATTTCCAATAAAACGGTAGTCAAGCATCAAACCAGCAACGCCATTATCCCATTGTTCTGGTGGTGTATAGTTTTTATCGTAATACTCGAGTAATGACTGCGGAACTGTAATTTTTAACTGTCCATTACTTTTATGATAATTAATCGTTATTCCGGGCAGTTTATCTGGCGTCAAGCAAGATTGCTCAGGTAGAGTCAAGACATAATCAGATTTCAATCCAAAAGTCTCAACCAGTGTTTTAGGTAGACAAGGTTGTGACTTAGAATTAGAAGCATTCTCCAAGAAATTAACCTGTTGTTGTGTAACATAATTATTATTTACAATGATATCAACAAGATAATTTCCAGGAGCTAATTTTTCGCCTGAGCTAAACTGTGATAAATCAACTTGGCCTTGATCGCCAATTTTTAAAAACTCCGTATTGAATTCCACACCTATTACTTCAAAGGAAAATAAAGGTAAATAGAATAACCACCTATATGAATTATAATTTTTCATATTTTTCCCGATTAATAGAGGGGGGTCCCCCTCTATTAGCAACAGACAGTATTATTAAAGATAATTCACAGTAAACTGAGCTGTTGCATCTGCATCACCAGCAGTTACATTTGCAGCAGTTGATTCATACATTGCGGAGAATTTCAGATGGTTATCACCATTACTCAGCAGAGTTGGTTTTGAAACAGTACCCAAATCTAAGTATTCATTGCTGCCACCTTGCAAACGAATACCTACATGCGTGGCTGCACCGGTAACACCCAAGATAGCGCTCTTCTCTGCATGGCCAGTACCCGTAAAGGTTACAGTTGCATTTTTAGAGGTCGTCGTGTCACAGTCAGTCAGTACAATTTCGAATGGTACTGCGGTAGAACGATCACCAATGGCTTTGAACATATGGCTAGGAACTTGTCCCAAGTTAACAGTCTGATCCAGTGAATCAGCATCAATACCACATGCGCCTGTAACAATTTCACCTTCAAAACGGATAGTACCTGGTGGAGCTGCATATACTGGCGCAGAGAAAGAAGCGGCCACCAGAGCAGCTAATATTAACTTTTTCATTCTTAATTCCTTGATATAAAAATAAAGCCACTGTAAGCGGCGGATTATAAAAACAAAGGATAATATAAAGAAGCCATGAATTCACAGATGTGATTTTTACTGGAAGTCATTATTTCCCGACTAACATACTAGATGTGTTAATATGTATAAAGAATACATTCATAAAAATTCAAAATAAAACATAAAAATCCATAAAGAAAACAAGAATAAGTAATAAATACCAATAAAAACAAAAAAATGCAGATTTTAATTCTGGATTAACTCAATAAATAAGTTACAAATAAACATTTATAATCAATCGCGTAAAATACCAAGAAATAAACCTAAGAAATAAGGATGTTTTTGTAGGAACACTCATCTAAAGTATGTACATACCGTACAAAAAGCAGTGATTTAAAATAAAAATACACATCTATCCAGTGAATTTATGCTTTATGTTTTTATAGGATGTAAATGTAATGCTCGCGCGATGAGTTACACTTTCATATTGAAAGTTAGGTTTGATAGGGGAAATAGATATTAAATTAAGACTAAAACGTATAGAATAGTTTCACTGAGGATTTAATTACACACGTTTCTTTTACAAAAGGAAACGTGTGTATATCAAAATATTAACAAACACCCACATTAACAACCTAATGTAATTAGCCTTTAATTGAGGAATTAATATATTGACAAAATGGAAGTAGGGGGTGTAAGTATGATGGCTAAATATATTAGGAGTGATTATTTAATATGGATTAAAACAACCATGATTTTTTATAAATTTCATCCATGGTAGTATCCGTAACAAGAGTAGACTAATACCCCATCTAAAATCACTCATAGTCATCATTCTACATTTTATGATAAGTAAAATAGTGATCATATACATCACCGAGCCAAAAGATTATAAGATAACACTTAAAAAACAAAGATATTAACAATACAGACCCGCCGGCGCCACTCCATATAATAATGCTTAACATCAGTTAGTTAGTTAGTTAGTTAGTTAGTTAGTTAGTTAGTTAGTTAGTTAGTTAGTTAGTTAGTTAGTTAGTTAGTTAGTTAGTTAGTTAGTTAGTTAGTTAATTTATAACAAAGATTAACTAAACTTGTCGCATTATACTTCTTGAAAATATTAATTCTGTGCGCACTTAGTGTCTTCACACTAACCCCCAATTCCATTGCGATACGTTTACTCGGCATACCTGATAATAAATATGGCAAAACCTCTTCCTCCCTTCTGGTTAATTTTAGAAAATGACTCTTAGTCTTTATGTTGGTGTTAGTTGGGAAAGTCATATCTAAAAAAACATCAGTGGAAAATAAACAATAATGTGTCACCAGTTCTATTTTTACAATGGATTCTGTTTTGCAAACAAAAATTAAATTTATTTTTTTTGAAAAAACACCAATCACCGGAAATTCATTTTCTTTAGAGAAAAATACAACACTCCCTTTTTTTACCTTTCTTCCAATAAATTTACAAACTTGATACTTTTCTGAAATAGATACGTTATCAATATCAAAAAAAACTATCGGGTTAATTGATGATAATATCGCACATTCGAATTCAGCTAGTGAACAACACACTTTAATAGAAAAATCAGTTCTATCTGACTTCCCTGCAAGGACATTATCGACTATTTTTTCCAAAGAAAAACGAATCAAGTTACAATTGCTAAATATGATAACATCATGCATAGATTATCTCACTCATTTAGAATTACAGATAATTATTCAAATACAATGCAGCGTTTACTCACCCATAGGCAAACAGTAACACTCTTTATTCACGAACATAAATATCGCCTTTATTCCCAACAAAGCGGGCCATATAAAAACCAAAGTGGGCTATACACAAAAGTAAAAAATGTGGACTAAATGTACTCCAAAATATTGAACTGTATACCCACAGAATGTTATAGGTGTGCCATTTATTGTTTTCATCAGAATACCGCCACCATTGATTCCAGCCTATACAGAGTAAATAAACGCCCATCATGACAGATGCTGAAGTTTACGACGTTTCAACACACAAAGACTATATTGGCAGGTATTGCGCCAGTCCCCACAGGTAGCCCCATGAGTTGGTTACCTATATTGCATTACCTCACAGCTAAGGAAAATGACTTTTGCGCAGTAAGAATCGGTCCTTTTCAGCCTTTCTCCGCGATATTCACCTAACTGAGTTCCTAAACCGTGAATTGGCAGCCCCCTCCTTTCTATTCTTTTTTCCTGGTCAAATAGCCTAATGCCGAGATCTATTTTTCAATCATCACTATCAGAAATTTTCTATCAAGGAATAGAGTCCGGTGATCCCCTACTCAGACAGTGACATAACTATGACGTTTTTTTTAAAAAGAAAATATCAGATAAGGATGTATGTTTTGAAAGGCAGGGATGTAATTGATGACAGGGAAAGACTACAATGTAAGGCATTGATAAAATTAGTGGTTAATGCTATGTCTGTAGCATTATAGGTCATCGGTAGTCCATTTTACATGACTTGCTCATTGGACTGTTAACAGTTTTTCAACCGCATTCCACCCTCCCGCGAACACCGCGGCGTTGGGAATGTCATGCAAGCACACACTATTTTGTACAGAGCGGAGGTGGCACATGCCATAATCTCAGCAAGTTAGTAAAAACTGCTTAGCTCCGCTAACACAATTTTACTCAATCATATGACAGATCCTACAATATTATTGTGATATACCAAAAATGATGAGTTTTTATGATTGGAAAAAGCCATGTTAGATGGTTACAGGTGATTATATGAATAATGTATTGATTGTAGATGATCATCCGGTGGCCAGACTGGCTGTCAGAATGCTGCTTGAAAAAGACAATATGAGTATCGTCGGGGAGGCTGATGATGGGTTGAAAGCCCTTTCATTGGCTAAAGAACTCTGCCCTGACTTTATTGTTGTAGATATTGACATACCCTCTCTAAATGGGATTGACTTGGTGAAGTGTCTGCGCAGCAGGGGCTATGAGGGCGGTATTTTGGTGCTTAGCGGCAAGGATGATGAGCATTATGTAAAACGCTGTGCCAGCGCCGGTGCCGATGGGTTTATCAGTAAACGCAACAACTTGTTGGGATTTACTGATGCTATGCGTGCTATCAAAGGGGGTTACGGTTACTACCCTCGAGATCAATCACGTAAAGTCGCAATGTCGGGGTCCATTGAGGAGAATGGACAAAGTAAAATCTCGACGTTATCCGATAAAGAACTTCAGGTGTTACGTTTTTTGGTTAAAGGGATAAAAGTGGTCGATATTAGTGTGAAAATGCAAATTAGCGACAAAACTGTGAGCACCTATAAACGACGTCTGATGCTAAAGTTAGAGTTGAAAAATATGGTGGAATTGTATGATTTCTCCCAACGTAACAACATCGATTGATACCCCGCTATGCGCAATGTGCTGATTCTGTTTTTCCTGACCTTATGTTGGCCTGTGGTAGTCCTGCCCGCCAGTGTTGAACCAACGCCGATGGTGCTATTCAGTCGGGAAACATCAGCGCCTGTTAACTTCAAACTCAGTGATAGCGACTGGCGTTGGTTAGGAACCAAGCGGGATGTGAATATTGCTATCTATGGGCCTGGGAATCCACCGTTCAATATCATTCAGTCACCGAACACCGTTGAAGGCATATCTGTCGATTATAGTCTGCTGGTTTTTTATTCTTTGGGGTTGAGGCCCAATATACTGCATTACCCTGACAGCAATGCGGCGTTAGAAGCATTGAATAAAGGCGAAGTCGATATGCTGATAGATGATTCCAGCGAGCAATTGACAAAACACCTTAGCAGTACTCCCTTTATGCCTGACCTTACGGCACTGGTTTCCCGTGAAGCCTCATACTTTCCGCAGGCAAAGACGAGCACGAGTACACGTATTGCTTTATTGCAAGGGTCCTTGGGGGACGAGTGGCTACTCTCTTATTACCCTGACGCAAAAATTACACACTATGAATCATCAGCTATGGCACTGTTTTCTGTCGCTATCGGTGAAAATGATTACTTTATTGGCAGCCAGACCGTGGCCAATTTCCTGATCCAGCGTAACTACGCCAATATGATGTCAGTCGCTGATATCTTTCCTGCACAGAAAAGTGGCCCCCGTTTTGTATTTAGGTCTGACGGGCAAACGTTGCAGCGTGTTGTGAACACGGTACTAAAAGCTATTCCCTCCGCAGAGCATAAGGCGATTCTGCGGCAGTGGAGTCAAGAGTCGATAAGCGCACCTCTCGCTTTGACCGAGAAAGAGAAACGCTGGTTGACCCAGCACGGCGACTTACGCGCAGTGGTTGACCCACTCTATGCGCCTTTTACCGTATTCGATCCAAATGAGAAACTCCACGGTGTCGCTGCTGATATCATCCGTCTTATTCACCTGCGTACCGGCCTGAATTTTAAAACAGTACAATCTGCCTCCATCATCGATACAATCAAAATGTTGAACGACGGTAAAGGCGATTTTATTGCTGCCCTCACTTACAGTGACGCACGTGATAAACTATTACTATTTATTCACCCATATGTGTCCACTCCCTTTGTCTTAGTCGTTAAAAACACCGCCTCGGCACCCACGTTGGTCAACGGAATAATGCGGCTATCTATTACGCCCAACAACCAGTTTCAAGAACAGTTAAAAGAACAGCATCCCGGCGTCTCATTCCTGGAAGCTAAAAATACCAGCGCAGCCCTACAGTTGGTAATTGATGGGAAGGTTGATGGGGCTATAAGTAATTTGATTAGCGCCAACTATATGATTGACCATTATTTTCGGGGTGATTTGAAAGTAGTGTCTCGCCTGGGTAAGGATGATGCGCTGATCTCTTTTGCGGTACGGCGAGACCAACCCGAGCTTTACAGTATTTTAAATAAGGCGTTAGCCGCTATCCCACCCAGTGAAATCTCGATGATAATCAATAAGTGGCAGGGCGCGCCCAAAATCAAGCTGGATACCTGGACAATTTATAGTGCCCAGTTCTATTGGCTGACCGGTATTTTCTTCGTATTGGTCAGTACGTCGCTGGTCTGGAATTACTATCTGCGCAAAGAAGTTCGGACGCGGCACAGCATCCAGCTAAAACTGCAAGAACAATCCACCTTGAGGGAAACGCTTTTCAACGGCACGCCCATGCCGACCTATGTGGTCGATTTAGAGGGAAACATCCTCAGCCATAATCAGGCATGGGATGAGTTTTTTATACAGGAAACAAAAAACCTGGCGACTATGCCCCTAACATCCCGGGAACACCCTCTTTTCATCATTAATTTTGCGTTAACGCAGGTGCGAACCTTGCCAGTGAAGAGTGCCCCTCAGCGCTATCGCCTCAGTAATGGTGTAGAAGATCGAGTGATTTTGCATCAGTCTACGCCATTTAAAAGGAGTGATGGAGAGTTGCTCGGATTGATTTGCAGTTGGCAAGACATGACAGAATACGAATTTTTAATAAAAGAACTTTCTGCTGCACGGGAAAATGCTGAACAGGCTAACCGTACCAAAAGTACGTTCCTCGCCACGATGAGTCATGAAATACGCACACCTCTCAGCGCTATTATTGGGTTGTTGGAATTGGCAGTAACCAATAAAGGACATCCTGGAACAGAAGAATCTATCCAAGTGGCGTATGAATCTGCCCATACGCTAATGGGATTGGTGGGCGATATACTTGACATAGCCAAAATTGAGTCGGGTAAACTGGAGTTAACTCTGGAATGGATGAAATTTAATGAACTATTCTCACCGGTAATTCCGGTATTTATGGGACTGGCACGACAAAAACACTTAGAGCTGACATGTGATATTGATGTATTGCATCCGGAGGAGATTTATGTCGACCCAATACGATTGCATCAGATCATGTTTAATCTGGTCAGTAATGCCATCAAATTCACCGAGCAAGGTTCTGTCGATATACAGGTGAAATGTTTATCCGGCAGTGACCAACAGGTAATGCTTGAATTGGTGGTCAATGATACTGGCGTAGGTATCCCGCAAGATGATCAGCCGCAAATATTTAGTCCCTATAAACAATCCGATGCTGGGAAGAAACAGGTGGGCACAGGCCTGGGCTTATCGATTTGCGCCCAACTGGTGTCCATGATGGGAGGAACTATTGAGCTGTTCAGCCAACCAGGTCGTGGAACGCGTATTACGGTAGAAATATCGGTAGAACATCGTCAGTACGCCATTGAACCCATTGAAATGGCGAGCATACCGGTAGACGATGCTCGACCATTGTCCATACTGGTAGTTGATGACCATTCAGCTAACCGACTCTTGCTCAAACGTCAGCTTTCTTTTTTGGGGCATCATGTGATTGAAGCAATAAACGGCGTTCAAGCGCTACAACTATGGCGAAAGAGTCATGTTGAACTGATTATCACCGATTGTAGTATGCCTGTAATGGATGGTTTGGAACTGACAAAATGCCTGCGTAAAGAGCAACAAGTACCGCTAATTATTCTGGGGTTAACTGCCAATGCTCAGCCTGAAGAGCGGGCACGCTGTCTGGCCGCAGGGATGGATGATTGTTTGTTTAAACCGTTACAGTTATCGCAGTTAGAAATACAACTGAATAAAATATCTCGTCAGCCTCAACAGAGACAAGAACCAGGCGCAGTACTGGAAGACCTCATCGACTTAACCGCCCTTCAGCAACTGGCGCAACAAGATACTGGACTGCTACGTGATTTATTGCGTACTACCCATGATGAGAACATTCGTGACATTCAGCAATTACATATATTAATCGAAAGCAAAGCCTGGGCAAGCCTACCCCATACCCTTCACCGCCTGGCCGGTGCAGCGCAGATAATGGGTGCTGCCAAAGCTGAAAGATACTGTCGTGAGTTGGAAAAATACTGTGAAAATGCACCCGATGTCGATGAAGTGATTAAGCGGGTTAAGCAGGTTCTGGCGTCTGTTGCTGAACTTAACAACGCTATTAATGTATTTATAACGTCCCGTCAGTCACACTGAGCGTTCAATGGGGTATGATTAGGCACTAATGATCACGCTATTTTTATTAGGTTCTGTCGCATTAAGGCGTCGTCAGGTAACATGCTGTTTTTTTTTACGATGTTGCCTACCCATGCCTCTAATCCGAAAAGCCTTCCGTCGCCTGCATTACCCCCATCGATATTATTGACCAGAGTGTTCGCTGGTATCTCGCTTATGCCCTCAGCCTGCGTAATCTCGAGGAGATGATAGCAGAGCGCGGTATTATAGTTGACCACTCCACGCTACACCGTTGGGTCATCCGTCTGGTGCCCTTGATGGATAAAGCCTTCCTCTGACACCAACGTTCAATAGGGCGTTGATGGCGCATGGACGAAACCTACATCAAAATCAAAGGCCAGTGGAAATATCTGTGCCGCGCGGTGGATACTTCAGGCCAGACCATCGACTTTCTGCTGACCGCCAAACGGGATGCCGCCGCAGCCCTGCGTTTCTTTCGCAAAGCCATTCAACACCAGAGGGCGAGCCTGAGATGGTGACCCTTGATAAAAGTGGTGCCAACACGGCAGCGCTAACTACACTCAACGCCGACAAACCAGAAGAAGAAACCATTACTATCAGGCAGAACAAGTATCTGAATAATCTGGTTGAACAAGATCACCGGAATATAAAACGTCGGATACACCTGATGCTGGGATTCAAATCGTTCCGGCGGGCACAGACGCTCCTTGCTGGCACCGAATTGATCCACATGATACGTAAAGGACAATATCAACATCCGCAAAATGAGGAATTGTCACCTGCGGAACAATTTTATCTGTTGGCTGCCTAAATAACCGGCAGCTCCACTTTTGCTAACTTCACTACGCTAATGCGACAGATCCACCTAAAATCTATTCACTTATTCACCTATAGAACCATCTCGCGAATAGCGTCTACGCGATTAACGAATCCGTTCAATTTATTATATAAGTCTTCAGCATGGTCATTGCAGGTAGGATTTAATATATACAATATCGCATTTGCTGATTCATCAAGACATAACCCTCCGCCTCCATATTCCTGCTCACTTATGTTCACTGAAAGAATTTTTTTATAAATTCCGTTTGAGTCCATGACATCACTGGCATAGCAAATCATTGCATGAAACTGCCACACGCCATCAACCAAACGAATAGAAATAGGATGAACACCATCAATAAGTAATATAGCTTGCTGTTTATCATCCAGAAATACATCAATTCCTAACTGCTTAGACAAAAATAAAATTTGCTGTTTTATATACTGACTCATAGTCATACCTCACAATTAATCATTCCATGAGCTATCATTTTTATTTTCATTATCTTCACTTTCACTGTCACTGCCAGCAATCGCCGGCCTTATAGCTTGCATTTTATCCCACATAGAATTGAGCAAATTAACTTCTGGCGTATTCTGTGGACCTATAGCTTGTTCATTCGCCTTCGGAATCTTTTTTAATCCTCCTGCCTGACGCGCTTTTAGCTCCGACATTAAATCTAAACCTTCCGGCTTTGCTGGCGTTTTTGTTTGATTATTTATTGCTGTTTTTAACTTATGAGGTTTAGCTTCGGCATTTAATGCTGCAAATGGTGGTGGTGGCATCCGAGGAGGTAGTGGTATCTGAGGTGGTGGTGGTAGCGGCAGCGAAGAAAACTTCGACGGCGATTGCTGCGCTAGTAGTGATGATGGTGATGGTGGAAGCGGTGGTGACTGCATCGATGATGGTGATGGCTGCGACGACACCATTGCTCTTTCTATATCGAGTCTAAGGAGAGTTGGCGACACAGAAGGCGGTTTCCTACTTGCAGTGTCTGCGTTCTCCCTGACCCCCTCATTAAAACGAGCGGCGTAGACTTGATGGCGGCACGCATCTTGAACTCCCGAAAGCAACAATTCTTCTTTCAGAAGCCCAGTCCCTTTAAGAAGAGTATTCATATTTTCGGCTGTAATATAAAATCCTGTTCTCTTATTTAAATTAATCTCATTAATATGATAATCTGGAATAACTGCATCGTTTTTTATATTAGAGACGAGCGACATAAATGTGTCTGATGATGCTGGCATTGACGTAATAAAATCCATCAGTACCATTCTCAAATAATGCATACTCTCTGGATTAAAACGGTTACGGCCTCCAATGTTAGAGATTAACCCATCGACTTTACTCGATAACGAATCAAACAAATCAGAATCACATTTATTTACATGAGAAATATCAAAATCTGCGAATGATAATTTTATTTTACCTTCTATTTCCCTATCACCATCATCACACTCTCTGTAAGAGGACTTGGCTTTTGTCACTTTATCAATAATTGTAGAGATATCGAATAGCTCAATTTTCCCTTTTACATTCAAATGAGTATTTACGATATCATTAACACCTTCGCCATAGATATTCACTAATGCAGCACTAAAGCACTCGATAGCTTTCGCTTCTCGATGCTCTAACGCCGCATATAAACCTTTAATAAAACTGAGCGATCCTAAGCATGTGCTATTTAAAACAATAATAAACCGTTCTGCTAGCGAGCGTCCCGCGGTAAGGCAGTTTTCCTTTCCATTATTTCTTACTGTAAGTACACCATTTTGGCTACTCATTTTTTTAATTTCATTATAATGTGAAATACCTAAGGAGCCACCTGTCGTTATTATAGAAACCATAATAAACACCC
>NZ_ACCB01000058.1 GCF_000173735.1 Yersinia aldovae ATCC 35236
GCCGGCGGCCAGTGACCCCAACTAGCAGTCAGTCAATACATCGTTTTGATTGTTGCCGCCGGTGGATTCCGGGCGTTTGGTCTGGCTAAAGTTTTCAGTGATAGAAAGTTTGGTTTCGAGGGACGTAACCCCTTGTTTTCCCTTTTCGATGCTCTGTTTCAGCTCCACCACTTGATCAGCAAATTGCTTCTCAATAGAGGTAAAACGGGTCTCAATGGTTTCCCCTGTTCCTGCACATGCACTGCCACGGCATTCACCGCCTCATGCACATCATTAAAACGGGCGTCATCAGTTGCCTGTTTGCGGCTGAATACTGACTTCACCATGCTGAGTAAGGTGACACCCGGCTCGGCCACGTCTTCAAATTCCAGTTGCACTTCAACCGCCGCAGAGAAAAAGTTATCCGGGTGAGACTTACGGGCGGCCAGTGGGTTGTGTTTGGCTTTGGCGCTGAATTCCAACATTTCGGTGCCAAGGCTGGCGGGGTCATCGGTCACCGCCAGACCGACCAGGTAGGCTTTACCGCTATTGGCAAAGTTCGGGCGGATCTCCATCGATGTGTAGATTTTTTGGCGATCTTTATTCATCAATACCAGTTCGTCAGTGGGGCTGATTTGGGCGAACAATGCGCGCTTACCGTTCAGCGCTGAATCATCGTCAATGGTTTCCGCTTTCAGACCGATCACATCGCCATAACGGCGGAAGGTGCTGTCCGGTGAGTAACTTTTCAGATGTTCCAGATTGATGCGGCAACCGTAGACGCGCTGATCAAATGACTCGGCCATTTGGTTGATATCGTTGGCGTCAATCACTCGCCCGTCGCAGGTATCCCCCTCAACGCCGATACGAAAATACTTAGAAACTTTCTTAGCCATGAGCGGCTCCATTCAGTGTGATTATGGTTATTCGGTTCGGGGCTTAGTTTCCGGATGTATGGCGACAGCAACAACGAAAGCCCGTTGTGACGGGGCTGGCACAACAGCGAGGACGCGCAGAGGGTCGGGCTGGTCGCGTAGCCTAATGGCATGAATACGACACCGAGCACCATCATCAGCGACCCACGGCGACAGGCGGCTTTGCTTTACTGGCAGGGCTTCTCTGTGCGCCAGATTGCGGATACGCTGGCCCTGAAATCGCCGACTGTGCAGAGCTGGAAGAAGCGCGACGGGTGGGATGCTATTGCGCCCATTTCTCGCGTGGAAACCAGCATGGAAGCGCGGTTGATTCAGCTCATCATGAAAGACGCCAAAGAGGGGCGGGACTTTAAAGAGATTGACCTGTTAGGCCGCCAGATTGAACGGCTGGCGCGGGTGAACCGCTACAGCCAGACCGGCAGCGAAGCGGATTTAAATCCAAACGTGGCGAACCGCAACAAAGGGGAGCGCAAAACCCCGGATAAAAATCTGTTCAGTGAATCCGCGATTGAAAAGCTGGAATCTATCTTTCACGAAAATATCTTTGATTATCAGCGCAACTGGTTTGAGGCCGGACTTACTCACCGTATCCGCAATATCCTGAAATCGCGCCAGATTGGCGCAACCTTCTTCTTTGCCCGCGAAGCGCTGCTGGACGCCATCGTGACGGGACGTAATCAGATATTCCTGTCCGCCAGTAAGGCACAGGCGCATGTGTTCAAAAGCTACATTATCGACTTTGCCCGCATGGTTGACGTTGATCTGAAAGGCGACCCGATGGTGTTACCGAACGGCGCGCGCCTGTTCTTTCTCGGCACGAATGTTCGTACCGCGCAGAGCTACACCGGCAATCTCTATCTCGACGAATATTTCTGGATCCCCAAGTTTCAGGAGCTGCGCAAAGTCGCCAGCGGCATGTCATTACACAAAAAATGGCGTACCACCTATTTCTCCACGCCGTCGAGTCTGGCGCACAGTGCCTATCCGTTCTGGTCTGGTGAGCTGTTCAATAAAGGCCGCCGCAATAAATCCGACCATATCCAACTGGATTTAAGCCACAGCCATTTAGCCCGTGGCGCGCTGTGTGCTGATGGTCAGTGGCGGCAGATTGTGACGGTTGAAGATGCACTGGCGGGCGGCTGTAACCTGTTTGACCTTAACCAGCTCTCGCTGGAATACGGCCCGTCAGAATATCAAAACCTGTTGATGTGCGAGTTTGTGGACGATCAAGCGTCAGTCTTCCCGTTCAAGGAGTTGCAGGCTTGCATGGTGGACAGTCTGGAAGAGTGGGAAGACTACAACCCCTATTCGTTGCGGCCGTTTGGTTATCGCCCGGTGTGGATTGGTTATGACCCGTCAGAAGCTAACGGCGGTGACAGTGCCGGGTGTGCGGTGATTGCGCCGCCAATGGTGCCGGGCGGCAAGTTCCGCGTGTTGGAACGCCACCAGTGGAAAGGGATGGATTTTGAAGCACAGGCCAAGCATATCGAAGAGTTAACGCAGAAATATTGCGTCGAATATATCGGTATTGATGCGACTACCGTCGGGCAAGGTGTTTTCCAGTTGGTGCGCCAGTTCTTCCCGGCCGCAAGAGAAATCAAATACACCCCTGAAATCAAAACCGCCATGGTGCTGAAAGCCAAGCACACCATTAATAACGGCCGTCTGGAATATGACACCGGCCACACCGACATCACTCAGTCATTTATGGCCATTCGCAAGACCATGACCGCCAGCGGCAAGAGTTCGACTTATGTTGCCAGTCGCAGCGAAGAAGCCAGCCACGCCGATGTGGCGTGGGCGATTATGCACGCCCTGTTAAATGAACCCCTTACCGCGACATATGGCGGTCACAGCCCTAACTTCTTGGAGTTTTACGGATGAGTAAGCGCAAAGGCCGCAAGGCATTAAACCGACCTGTAACCAATCACACCGCCAGCCAACAGCAGCCGGTGGAGGCGTTCACCTTTGGCGAACCCTCCGCCGTGCTCGATAAGCGGGAAATACTGGATTACATCGAATGCACCGGTAACGGTAAATGGTATGACCCGCCTATCAGCTTTGACGGGCTGGCGCGCAGCTTCCGGGCGGCGGTGCATCACAGCTCACCGCTGTATGTGAAACGCAACATACTGGCAAGTACATTTATCCCCCACACCATGCTCAGTCAGCAGGCATTTAGCCGCTATGCGCTGGATTATCTGGTGTTCGGCAATGCATTTTTAGAGGTGCGCCGTAACCAGTTGGGCGCACCACTGCGCCTCGACCCCAGTCCGGCCAAGTACACCCGCCGGGGGCTGGAAAAAGAGTGCTATTGGTTTGTCCAGAACTGGAAAGATGAACACCTGTTCGCCGCTGGGAGCGTTTTCCACCTGATAGAACCGGATATCAATCAGGAGCTTTACGGTTTACCGGAATACCTCAGCGGTTTAAATTCGGCTTGGCTCAATGAAGCGGCCACGCTATTTCGCCGCAAGTATTACCAGAACGGCGCTCACGCGGGATACATCCTGTATATGACTGATGCGGCGCAAAGTAGCAGCGATATTGAGGCAATGCGTAAAGCGATGCGCGACACCAAAGGGCTAGGCAATTTCCGCAACCTGTTTATGTACGCGCCTAATGGCAAAAAAGACGGCATCCAGATTTTACCGTTGAGCGAAGTCGCCACCAAAGATGACTTTTTTAATTATCAAGAACGCCACCCGCGACGACCTGCTCAGTGTGCACCGGGTGCCACCGCAGATGATGGGGATTATTCCCAACAATACCGGTGGTTTCGGTGACGTGGCGAAAGCCTCACAAGTGTTTGTCCGTAATGAGTTAACGCCGTTGCAAGAACGATTGAAAGAGGTGAATGACTGGATAGGGGAAGAGGTGATCCGGTTCAAGCCTTATGAACTGATAAGCGAGGATTAATATTTATATATCGACCTTACAGTTTTGAAGAGTGCCGTCATTTCGATGGTGGCACTCTTCATGCTGCTAACATTACACAACTTGGTTTATTTACCTTTCAGAGGTGGTAACTTTGGCGCTGGTGCCATAGGAGTAAATCCCTGAGACGTTGCTGAGTTAGGCTTGGTAGAACCATTTAGACTGCCGTTACCAAGTTGTCTTCCATTAGTCTGTAAACCTTCACGTCCTACCAGTGGTCTCTGAAAACCATCGTAAGCAAAAGTCTGTTGCCCGTCAGCCAGTGTTTGTCTAGAACCTTTAGCGCCATCTTTACTATTGGTCATTACTATTCTCCAGTATATTTTCAAAGATCATTATTTTGCCGTATTCTTTTGACAGATAAATAAAATTGGTCGTGAATAAAACTTTCTGAGTGATTGCCTCTGACACTGTTGCATTTAGAAGTCCTATCTCTTGGGTTTTCTCATTTTCGTTATAAAGATAGATTTGACCACTGATGATCATATCTTCATCGCGCAATACAACATAACATTGGCCAGAACGTTCATACATTAGCTCAACCGATCGGATAAAAACATTGTCATCGCCATACTTATTTGAAATACCTTTCTTAAGTAGAAACGTATGAAGACTTCTTTTGGTGTTCAGGTAAACAGCGAATAAGCCCAGAGGAATGGATATTACTCCGCCAGCAGCGATTTCCAGAGGGGAAATTTTTATCTGTCCTCCACTAGCGGCAGACCAAACAGACAACGTATACCAGACAATATTTTTAGTATCCTTGATACCATCAAAAAACTGATAAATAGAGATAACAGCCTGCATAGACAGATAAGTTAAAATACCGAAAACTACTGACATCAGTATGTAGCGAAATGAATCCCAAGCTTTATGCTGTGTGTAGGTATCGTAAATCATAGCCATAATGACACCGGGTATCATTATAGTAACAAGCGAGATTGTCAGGGCGTTCATCATTATTCCCGATATGACCCGAAAGATTTTATATTATATCACCAATTTTTTATATCGTAGAGGATGCAAGGCACCCCTACATCTCATACTATTTTGATTCAAGAGAATGGTATTTCCAACACCTCGCGCCATACGCCACCAGACGCCCGCCACGCCCTTGCACCCCATGAACACGCATTGATTCCCAACCCAACCGAACGCAGCACTACGGCCCGCCCAAGATCTATAAATAAGGGTATCAAAACCCTTTGCGCGCAATGCTATCCCCGCCACGCCTGCGCGCTTTGCAGGTCGCTTTTCATGCACTTGCATGATCCATCGAGATCCGCGCCGGAACTGGCGCTAACAGGGGAAATAGGGGAGGGGATCGACATGCGGAATCATGCACTATATGCATGCATGACCCAAATCGCGATGAGGGGCCACACATGCATCATTTTATGGGGAATTTATCAGTGCGGCTTTTTGCCGTCGGCGTTATAGAAAATCTCATCATAATTTTGGCTCGTCACTATCTGGCTGGTCAGGTCTGATATCAGCGACATGGCGACAAGAAACTCACTATTACTGCACTGTGCAACTTGCGAAACTTCAGCAATAAATTTAATTCTTGTTAGCGTTAGTTCTATTTTATCAACGTGTTCCATGCAGGTTCCTTATTGTACTGTATTTATATACAGTATTGAGTAAAAGAATATTAAGGTCAATACCGTATGCGGCTATTTAGCTAAATCAGATGCTTGTGACGCGCTATATGTTGTAAAAATAATCCGATGTGACGCGTCACAAAGGTTTAATTGCGCTAATTAATAGGCTGTTGATACCTTTGGTCTGCCAGCACGCAGCTTCACCCCGCAAACAGCATCCATTCGGATCTCCCGGCAAGGTATCGCCACATTTGCCGCAACGTTGTTTACCCATCTCGGCCAGTTGCTCTTTTAGTTGCAGGTTATCTTGCCGAATAAGCAGCGCGATATATTCTGGTAAATCATAGGCTGGCCGGAACAGACGCCTGGCGACCATGCCCTCGTTCAGCATGGCGAACTCTTCCGGCTCAAGTCGGGCGCGAACCTCATTGATACCGGCAGATTTATCACGTTTGCGCTGTGCCTGTTTGCGGGTAGTTGCGGCGGTTTTAGTCATGGTTTTCCTCACAGGTAGATTAATCATCGAACTCCGGCCAGTCGGACAAGGCCGGATAATGGATAACAGCATCACCAACAGACATTTTTGCCCCACGGGCTAACGATTCCAGTACCCAGCGTTGGGCGCTGATATCGTTCAACAGTAAATCGTTGCGGATTTGTGGGATGCGCTGGCGTTCTTCGCGGGTTAAACGGGCTGATGGCGCAATAAGTCGGCCCTTGGTGGGGTCATAACTGCGTTGCATCTTGCTGATCGTTGGCTGTTTCTCTTTAACGCGAGCCACAATCGCCTTTACGGCGGCAGTGTCCGACCAGTCAATAACTGCATCCGGTGGGTATTCCATCGCCATCACAGGCGTTTTAGCCTCCCCGTTGGGGTCATTTGTCGCTTGGGTGTTTCCCCCTAACCCACAGTTATTGACAGGACTCCGAGGCGCGCCAGAGGCGCTTTTCAAAGTCAAAGGCTCAACGTCAACGGCACCCGAAACGATGCGCCATTGGGTTGTGCGGGTTTCATGAACATGGTCAGCGCCCAAATGCGGCGCATAGATACCGACGACTTTCTGCACTTCCTCATCGTAAGCGTTCAGCTCATCGGCGACGCGCTTGGCTACACGCACAGTCTGATTGCCGCTATTGGTTCCACCCTGTGCGGCGATGTAGGCCGCAAAATCACCCTCGTCAGCTGCATGGCGCACGGCTTCCACGGTTTCGTCAAACGACTCCGCCAGACTGATAAAACGAATGTGGCGACACTCGCGATAGGCTCCCATGGAGGGAATACCAATCGGGCGAAACTGAGGGATGCGCCACGTTGCCGCCCATGCTGTAACCGCCGCAGCGGATTCAGTTAGTAGCTCACCGGTTTCATGATCACGCTCACCCTCAAGCGCATAGCCATCGATATTCTTGGCAATGTATTTAGCGATGTAACCAGCGGCCCCGCCTTTGTTCAGGTGCTTGCACTCAAAGCGGTATTTAGCGGCCCCGCGCTCGTCACTGTCTTCTTTCAACGCATAGCGGCGCATGATGTCGATAATCTGTTGGCGCTGGCGACGCTCGCAAAACAGCATCATGTGCCAGTGCGGAGTGCCGTCATGGTGCGGCTCAACTACCCGCATTCCGTAGACGCTTAATTTATTGTCTTTAAAGGCAGTGCGCATTTTGCTCCAAATATTGCAGAGGTAGCGCTGGCCGTCTTTGGGGGAATAGGCTTCATCGTCCCACCTATGGTTAAGCTGGACTTTCTCGTTATCCCCTTTACCGATAACGCGGGTCGGGTGATATTTTGACGGGGTGGTGACGGTCAGGAACATACCGACGTGCTTCTGTGAAGCTGCATATTTTTCAATACCGGCGATGGTGCTCATTAACTCCATACGGCGAATTTCTGGATTGGAGATACTCGCCATGACTTTATCAATCAGGTCAATGCGCTCACCGGTTTCAATGTTTTCTAACTGGCAACTTTTGAGGTATTCCAAATTAGACTGGCGGCGGGCGAATACTTCTCGGATAGCCTGCTTACTGGCATAAGAAGAGGCCGACATATCACGGCTGACATTACCGACAGCAATCAATAGCGCTTCCCGCCAGCGGGTGCGCTGTGCTTTGAGTTTGCGCTCCCACCATTCAGGATTAACCAGCCGTGACAGGCTGGCGATAGCAGACGTGATATCTAACCGGTCTTTCAGGTATTTGCGCCAGTGCATCGGGGTGATGTTAAAAGCGCGCGCCATTCTGGCAAGATCGCCGTATATGCGTACCTGTGCATCAGTCTGTAATAAAACAGCCCTATCACCCTGATTAGCCTTAATGCATTCATCACAATGATGGTTGTATGCCACCATTAGCTCATCCCCGATTTTGCGGGCAAAGCGGCGCAACTCTTTATCATGCATACCCGCCAAGCTGGCATAGGTTGGGGCATCAGTTGAAAAGCTCATTGACGCACTGAGGCGCATAACATTTTTACTATTGACCACCTGAATACGCGGCCAGATACGCAGGTCAAAGACAAATACCAGCCATTTATTAGCGTCGCTTAAACCTTTATTGGCTAACAGATATTCATAGCGAGAAACAAACTGGCTACGCAGGAAATGGGGGAGTGTGTCGATATGGTCTAAAACAGC
Organism: Yersinia aldovae ATCC 35236; assembly: GCF_000173735.1. Classification (GTDB taxonomy): domain Bacteria; phylum Pseudomonadota; class Gammaproteobacteria; order Enterobacterales; family Enterobacteriaceae; genus Yersinia; species Yersinia aldovae. Next base: position 8,089 of record NZ_ACCB01000058.1, read on the forward strand.
TTGCCCCTGAATCAGTTGTTCACGGGTAAGCGGTCTTTGAATACCGGGCAGGGTTTCGCGCGGTTTGCTGCCGGGGTAAGCATAGGCAGGAACAGCAGCGCCGCTGCCCGGATAAGGCAACGGCGGAGTTGGGGTAGTACGGCTCAGAAAGTTGAGGCTCATGCCTGTACCATCAACGCATCGATAATTTCTTTCATTGCAAGTGGCGGCACTGCATTACCTGCCATATGAACTGTCAATTTATGCGTACGAGGCCGGATATAACTAGATGGAAAAGACATTGCCAACATGTTTTCGTCAGCATCAATCATACGCATTCTATCGCCGTCAATAATCGCCCAACGATCACGGGTGGTGATGGTGCCGATAGGGCGCTCAAGAGAGCGTCCGGTTTTTGTATTCCCGTAATAAGAAATCAAAAACCGCTCACCAAACGCCTTACGACCATTTTTTACACGCTCAAGAGTCGCCAAAGCACGACCTTGCTTGTTGATGTCCTGCCACCGTCCAGCACCAAAATCAAGAAAGGTTGATGCGGGCACATGTGAAAACTTCGGTAATGTTAAATGCAGTGGTTTTTTACTTCTGGTGCAAATGATAAACATGCGCACTCTATTTTGTGGGACACCTAGATCAGCACAATCGATAACATGTGGAACCAGCGAATATCCCAAGGCATGCATAGCCGACTCCCATGCAGGGTATAGCCGCCATTGCAAAAACTCAGAAACATTCTCAACAATGATAATCTCTGGATGGTGATATTCGGCCGCAGAGACAACAGCCCAAGCAGTCGCTCGGCTATTATCGTGCTGTGGATTGCCTGATTTTTTACCCCTTGCCTTGCTGTGGCCCTGACAGCATGGTGAAGCCATCATGAGGTCATGGTGGGGAACTTGACTCCAATCAGCCTGGTGTAAGTCTTGGCAAACATGAACCGCTAGCGGGTGATTCTCCGCGTGTGACCGGACAGCTTCCTGCCAATGATTAGCGGCCCAAACAACCTGAACACCTGCCATGGCTGCGCCGGTTGATGAACCGCCAATACCAGAAAATAGATCTATAGCTTTCATGTTATTGCCTTGGGTGTATTGATTAATGTAATACTTTCTAAATACAAAAAGTGTTATTTATTTACAGAAGAGAATGCGTCTTGGCATAACTTACCAATACGGCCAATTTCATTAGCTAACGATATAAAGCTATTAATCTGTGCTTCACCTATATTGCGCTTTATTAAACCCTCCACCAGTTGTTCAATAGTTAGAAAGTAAGCAATAGGCTCTAAACGTTCTTGTCCCTCACTTTTACCTTTCTGACTAACTTTCACTTCATTAAGAATGAATTGCAGGCTGTCAGAAGTAACAACGTGTTTTTCGCCGATTTTAATATGCATAATAATTCCTTCATTTAGGTAATAAGTTAGGAGAGTGAAAGTCTTTAAATCCTTTCTCACATAATTCAGCAAGGCGCTTAGTTTCCTCAACCAATGCCGAAATAGAATTAACGCCAGAGCGATAAATACGATGATGGATTAAATCACTCACCAAACTAACTCTTGTCGGATAGTGAGCAATTACCGCCAATACCCTCTCATTTTCTTTGGTGAATTTAATCTCGTTAAGCACGAGGTTTGGAATGCTGCCTAGAGTTTTAGTTGGCTCACACAAAGTAATTGCGTAACGAGCATCAATGACAATTTCGTCAACCATCAGTGTTGCGCCTGCGCGTGGTTGAGAATCCCCTCGGCAAGGTGGTTAAGCAACTCTGCCGCCTCTACACTGTTCAGTTCACGGTTTAGAATTTTATTGACCACTCCCCCCAAACGTAATGCAACAAGTTCAGCCTGATTTTTCCGCTCATCCCTGCGCGCGTCATTGAGCATCAGTTCCATTGATTCAACTGATATGATTACGGCGGTGTTCTCACTACCCGGCTTGGCATGGTCTACGCCAATCCATATATTTTGTGCTGTATTCTGCATAAATAACTCCTGTTTTTAGGCAATACGAAACCCAGAGAGTAAAACGCCATATATTGCGACTTGGTTAATTATTAATATTCAGAGTGCAATCATCGTTGCTAATAAATGGTGGTAATGAATTAACAAAATCAATTAATGAGTTTAAAGCATCAACAACCTTTACTCTTTCAGATAAACTAAGCTCTGAAAATGTCATTGTTACATGTCTACTTTTCAACCCAGCATACATGCAAATTGTTTTACGTAGACTTTCCGGTGATTTATCAAAAGTCTCTTGAGCAATATTTTCACTACTTCTATTGTGAAAGTATTTACCTTTGATCTCAGAGATTCTGGTAATACCAATCATCCTTTTATTTTCAGTTTCCGTTAATTGCAGCATATAACCCCCAATTAACGCACGAACAGACGGCGTAATATTGGCGTCTTCTTTGCAGAGGACAATTCTTGTAAAAGCGCCTTTTGATTACTTCCCGGCTTCCAGCGTTGGCCGTTCTTCAACTCCAGTACACCGTTACCGAAATGACGCAGGTTTACCGGGCTTTGCTGTTTTAACAGTGGAGCAATAGAAATAATCATAAAGACACCTCAACTCAAACCGGCAACAGCACTCAAGCCGCTAATAACATCAACGGTTGAAGCAAGCGCGGGGGTTGACTGAATGCGCGCCTGTACTGTCAGGCCAATCAGTGACAGATGGCGAATCGCAGTATTGACGCTATCCAGCAGTGCAGATTTGCTGAATGCCGTTTTGTGATTACCTTGCACCGCAGCGGCAGCAATAGAACCCACGGCGGCTGTAGCATGTAGCGCATAAGTCGGGATATTGCCGGGGCAGGCTTCATTGACTGGCACTGACGGCATGCAATTGATTTGTGACAGCAGGCCGTCTAATAACGTTGGGTCTTCGGTTAGGTCGGTTATGCACAGTAGTTCGTCAACGGTCAGGCGGTGTGGCTGGTCAGGATTCAATTTGTTACGCAACACTTGCGCCGAGATCCCTGCGTTTGCTGCCAACTCGACTAAATTGTGCTTTAAAGCAAACTGACGGCAGGCGTTGTCAAAGTGCGGATGTTTGGACACTGAAAAATCAAACATGGATTACTTCCTCACATATGCCGACAATTAGTTGGCAAATTTGAATGTTGTACATTACTGGTTTGCCGCTTCTTTAGTGAGAGCGATCATATTTACGAGAACCTTTTCCATTTTGCGAACTTTCTGGCGGATAGGTAGACGACCATCTTTCACCATGCCACGGCAGGTTTCATAAGGGATTCCGCTCAATTTTGAGAACTCAGTGAGTGACAAATAGGGTGACGTAACTGTTATTGCAAGGTTCTGATTCATAGGGCATCCTGTTTGATGGTGGTTAATATAGGTATTGGTGGGTATTTGCCATCAATTCACGAATTAAACTATGCATATGCGAGTATGTAAAGGGGTTTTTGCGAGCGTGAATGATAAAAAACTAAGCGGTGGGATTGCAGCAGTAGAAAGAATGATGCAAGCCTATGGTTTTAAAGTACAAAGAGAATTAGCGGCTCATCTAGGTGCAGGAACGGGAACAATCAGCACTTGGATCAAACGTGATTACTTTCCGGGCAAAGAGATTGTGCTCTGTGCTTTAGAAACAGGTACTTCATTACATTGGCTTGCAACTGGTGAGGGTGAACCTCAGGAACCGGTTAAACCTGCCGCACATGAAACCGCACAATCTATTGCTCATAAAAGCCTTGAAGATGGCTTGCTGATAGATGTATCCCCTATATTGCTAGATTCAGAGTTACTGCCCGTTCAGATTATTGAACCTGAATTAATTTCGTTCCCTAATGAAAAACGTTATTTTCTGGTCGAACGTCAATTTAGAAATGTTGCTGACGGTCTTTGGTTGATTGAAAAAGCAGGTGTAACCTCGATTAGCAATATTGCTCGTTTACCGGGTGACGTATGGCGTATCAATGATGTCAATTGGCCGGTTAGTGAAGTTAATATACTGGCGAAAGTTGTTGGTGAAATTACTGGCTATTAATAGTCGGTACTAAAGAGACATCGGCGCACTAATGGAATAATAATCTAATGAAATTATTAGCTAGTGTTGTAATCGGTATTTTTCTTTTATCTTTACCAACGATCACTATAGCTAGAAATTACCCCTGTTCTGGCAAAAAGGGCGGGGTATCCCATTGTGAAAATGAGAAATTTGTTTGCAATGATGGCTCTATCAGTAAATCAAAGAAAACCTGTACGCGTTAGGTTTTAATCAGATGTTTGTCATACTACATATCAAACATTGACTACTGTTTTTATATACAGTAAATAAGCCCAAGGGATTATTCTTGAGGACTTATTTATGGCAGTACGGAAGTTACCCAATGGGAAGTGGGTCTGTGATTTTTACTCAGATGGCCGTGATAGTAAGCGGGTTAGGAAAACCTTTGTTACTCGCGGTGAGGCGTTGCGCTTTGAACGTGAACAATTAGCGCAACGTGGCGATCTGGATATTGACTACACACTGGCAGAGACTGCCGCGCAGAGGTTAAAGACATTGGTCAGTCAGTGGTATGAACTCCACGGGCGCTCTTTGAGTGACGGCAAAGCAAGATTAGATAAACTCAATATCCTGTGTGATAACTTGGGCGATCCTGCTGTTGCCGATTTTGACCGGGAAGTGTTCGCCAAATACCGCAAGCAGCGTTTAGCCGGTGAGTTCAGCCGTAAGCCAAAACATGGAATCGTTAAACCGCCAAAAGAGGCAACGGTCAACCGCGAACATGCTTATCTGAGAGCTGTCTTTAATGAGTTGAAAAGGCTAGGGCATTGGAATCATGCTAATCCGCTGGATGGTGTCAGGCTATTTCGTGAAAGCGAAAACGAGTTAACTTTTCTTTATGAGGACGACATTAAACGTCTGCTGCATGAGTGTGACAATTCAAGTAATAAAGATCTCGGTATTATCGTCCGTATCTGCCTGGCCACCGGCGCACGTTGGAGTGAAGCGGAGCAGCTAAGACAAGCTCAGGTGATGCCAAATAAAATTACTTATATCAACACCAAGAGTAAAAAGAACCGTACCGTCCCTATTTCTACGGAACTGCATAAACTTATTCCAAAGATTAAAGGGCGCTTATTCGGCAATGCCTATGATGCATTTGGGCAAGCTATCGACCGGGCTAAACTGGTGCTACCTACCGGCCAGTTAACCCACGTTCTACGCCATACTTTCGCCAGTCATTTTATGATGAACGGCGGCAATATATTAGTACTACAACAAATCCTCGGGCACTCCACTATCCAAATGACCATGCGCTATAGCCACTTTGCACCGGATCATTTAGAAGCGGCAGTGAGTTTGAATCCATATGATAGGTTAATGTGCCAGCATATTTAATAAAAAGGAATACTTGTGATTTTACATGATTCGAGAACAGGTTGTTTATCTGCGATGCTTACTACTACAGTTTCAGAGTATATGAAATTAGTAGAAACAGTATATGAAAATAGAGGCGGTATTGAAGGACAGCGGGCTCCACTAAAAACAAAAACAGGAATTAGAATAAGAAAGAGAATGGTTTCCGACATTTCTGATGGTGCAATACTTCCGCCTTTGGTTCTAGGCGGTATACTCACCGAAGAAGAGTTTAAATCGGTTTCAGAAATGACAGAACCAAGTCAGCTTTTTAAATTAATGTCAACTATGGATTCCGACTTAATTTCTATCATTGATGGTATGCAAAGAACAACTGCTATCTTAGAAGCAAATAAAAATAAAACTATTTTAGAGAATCCTCTGAGAGTGGAACTATGGTTAGCTAAGTCTATAAACAGCTTGATATATAGGATGTTGGTCCTGAATACAGGACAGGTCCCATGGGATATGAAAAGACAGTTAGAAACTATCTATCAACCTATATTAAAAGAAATAAAAAAGAGCATCCCTGATATGGATATTCTTCTTTTAGATGATTCATCGCGAAGAGTTCAAGCTAGTCAACAACAGGGACATAAAGTAGTTGAATTATTTTTGGCATTTACGTCTAGAAAGATAAATGTAGATATCAAAGAAAAGGTTGCAGAAGATTTTGCCAGGATGGAAGCATCAGAAGCTACGGCAAAAGAAGATTTTTTGAAGGAATTCATTCATATATTAGGACTATTGAATCAGTTAGACCGTACATTTGACTTGTACAGAAAAGATGATGATTCTCAAGGTCGAATTAGGGGCGGGAAAGATATATTTACAAGCGCACCTGCGGGCATTGGATTTGTAGCCGCTGCATCTGTTTTTATTTATGGGCCTCCTGGTTTTAGTTTGGATGATGAAAAAATAAAAAATAACTTATCTAGAATAACTGATTCTGTAAATAGTATAGTTACAAAAATAGAGTTATTAAACAAAACGGATAATGAAACTATTGGGGTGTTTTTAGACTTGCTAAGTTTGAACGAGAAATTAGAAACTCGCAGCGGGAAAGTTGGTGATTTTGAACGAGAATTTTTCATGAAAGCATTCGGTGTTCTTTTTGAATATGGACCAGAATTAGATTCTTTAGAACCTTGTTGGGCAGCTAGATAATGGCTAGAAATATGATCGACTACTCGACTAGATTATTTAAGTTAATATCTAATGGAGTGGCTGTACCTAACATTGAAAAAATGAGAGTTTTTGTAGATCCAATAAACTTAGATGCTGAAAAAGAGACGTTCAAATATTTAGAGATTTTGAATTGCAATTACATTGTTCATGATGTTAAGGTTGTTTCATTTAATGTCAATGATAAGAAGTATATTTTATTAACGAATTGTAAAAGCCATTTAGAACGTAGTATGAGTATAATATCTGATTTATCGGATAGATTTATTCATGAGACATCGCTAACAACAGGGATGTTAATGGCCTTGGTAATAGATTCTGGTTTAAAACCAAACCCATTATTAAGTGAAGACGTTGTTGTTGAATATTTACTTTCTCAACATGACTCCGATGATTATAAAGGGCATGAGTTAGGTGATTTATTATATGGGGTTGAATCTTTATCTGTTTTTGAAATAGATAAAAATAGTGCTTTTTACGATAATTCCCACCTAGAGATAGGTTATTATATATATTCTTCTTTTGATTGGCTAATACACTTACCGTTAAAAGAGTTGATAGAGCGTGCTAGAGGTATTTTTATTTCCACAAGTAAGATACCTAAAGATAATTTATTTCTATTCTTAACATCAATTCATTGGAAACATGCCTATTTAGAACTGTATAGATGTATTGAGGGGCTTTACTCTATCCCTAGAGCCATAGCATTAAAGAGAAAGTTAAATTTGAAAATAAAGGCTAGCGAAATTGCGATGCATTGCTCAAAGGAATTAGGGTGGAGGCGAAAAGAAGAGGAATCCCTATATCAACTGTTTAACTTGATGTCATTAGACAGTATTAAGGGAACGGGTATTGATAAAGTAAGTTTTATGCGCGATCTTCTATCTGAAGCAGAAAAGGAGCATTCACATGCTAAAGTATGTGAAACTCTAGCCAAGAGAATTTATAAGATTAGGAATCAATTGGTTCATCAAGGCGTTTCAGATAGCATCAATGTACTGGATGAAGATTGGCCTATTCTAATGACGTTTTTAATGAATATGATGTTGGTAATCTTTGAATCCTATGATTTAGAAATTGATTAAATTTATTTGACTACCACCCCCACAACAACCCAAACTAACCCGCCATCGTGTTTGCTAACTTACTGATTTTACGTAACTGATTGATTTCCATAATGCCGTGAGAG
>NZ_ACCB01000057.1 GCF_000173735.1 Yersinia aldovae ATCC 35236
CAAATCAAGTAAAGACCCCATGCCAAAAGCGTGGGGTTTTTGCTTTTCTACTATTCAGTAAATATCTCTCGGTAAAGACTCAATGGCTTAACAGTCGGCGGCGTATCCTCATCACAATAGCAGTCATGCTGCCTATATTATGTTATTAATCATATTAATATCGCCTCCTTAACATACTGCATCAACCTGGTTTTTACATTCCTACAAGTATAGAAAATTCATGCCAAGCATTTGCTACACTTTTATATGCTGACATTTCAGCAATGAAACATTTTCAGGTTGTCTCAGATCTCTCGACTTTTTACTCAAAATCCGCTATCTTCGGGCATCTAGAAGTCTAAACGTATAAACGGACATATTGAGGATATAGGCATGCCAATTCGGGTTCCCGATGAATTGCCCGCAGTGAGTTTCTTACGCAATGAGAACGTTTTTGTCATGACCTCATCGCGTGCGAAAACTCAGGAGATTCGCCCGCTGAAAGTGTTGGTTTTGAATCTAATGCCTAAGAAAATTGAGACGGAAAATCAATTCCTACGTTTACTCTCTAATTCACCCCTACAGATCGATATCCAATTGCTACGCATTGATAGCCGTGAGTCAAAAAATACGCCGACGGAGCATCTGAACAACTTCTATTGTGACTTTGACGATATCCAGGACCAGAATTTTGACGGGCTGATCGTAACGGGTGCCCCTTTGGGGTTGGTCGATTTTTGTGACGTCGCCTATTGGCCACAGATCGAGCGTATTATTGCTTGGGCAAAGGAGCATGTGACCTCAACCTTATTCGTGTGTTGGGCGGTACAGGCGGCATTAAATATCTTGTATGGCATTCCTAAGATGACCCGAGAGGTGAAGCTGTCCGGTATTTATCAGCATCAGACGTTGGAACCGTTGGCGCTGCTGACGCGTGGTTTTGACGAGACATTTCTGGCTCCTCATTCTCGCTATGCTGACTTTCCACTTGAGGTACTCAAGCAATACCCGGATCTGGATATTTTGGTTTCATCAGAAGAGGCTGGAGCCTATCTGTTTGCCAGTAAAGATAAGCGGGTCGCCTTTGTTACCGGCCATCCTGAATACGATGTTGGTACGCTGGCAGGTGAATATCAGCGTGATTTGGCTGCGGGCCTTAATCCACAGGTGCCTCTCAATTATTTCCCGCATAACGATGCATCTTTGCCACCCAAAGCGTCCTGGCGCAGCCACGGACATTTGCTATTTGCCAACTGGCTAAACTATTACGTGTACCAAATCACGCCATTTGATTTACGCCACATGAATCCTACTCTCGACTAATCTATCCCCGTTCTGAATGTTAATAATGGCGGCTGAATCGAGGCCGCCTGCCCATTTCCCCTTTCTTTTATTCTAATTACCCACCCTCAAACTGGTCTGATCTCCTTGCTAAACAAGGAGTTATCTCGATTTTAATCATCTAATGGAATCTTATTCCTGTTATTTTAATTATTGATATATTGTTAACATAATGATAAATAAAGATTAAAAAAGTATTTTTAATAAAATGGAAATCGTTTTTGATTTTAATGATTAATTGATTATTCTTAGTGCTGTCGGGTTAAAAAATAACGATGAAATCCAGTCTTTAATTTCCAGCCGGAATGCATTACCCGATGAGAATCCAACAGTGACGCTGCGTTAGCGTTGATGTAAACGTCGTGAGATGGGTAAGGGGAAGGATAATGACACAACAGTTAGTTAGCACGGAGTTAGTTTTTACACAGCATTTTAATGCTGCTGAGAGGCAGGTTTTGCCAGAAGAGGCGATTGAATTCTTGACCGAATTGGTGGTGAAATTTGCTGCTCCTCGTAGCAAACTCCTTGCTGTGCGGGCATCCTGGCAACAGGTAATCGACCAGGGTGGGTTGCCTGATTTTATTTCGGAAACCAATTCCATTCGTGAGTCCGACTGGAAAATTCAGGGGATACCTGCTGATTTACGTGATCGTCGAGTTGAGATTACCGGGCCGGTTGAGCGCAAAATGGTGATTAATGCTCTCAACGCCAACGTAAAAGTCTTTATGGCGGATTTTGAAGATTCTCTGGCACCGAGCTGGGACAAAGTTATCGACGGCCAAATTAATCTGCATGATGCGGTGAATAGAACCATTTCTTATAAAAATGAATCCGGCAAGATTTATCAGCTCAAACCTAACCCTGCGGTACTGATTGCGCGAGTTCGTGGCCTGCATTTACCGGAAAAACATGTTAAATGGCAGGGCGAAGCGATTCCTGGCGGCCTATTCGATTTTGCTTTGTATTTCTACCATAACTATAAGCAATTACTTGCCAATGGCAGCGGTCCTTATTTTTATTTGCCGAAGATGCAGTCTTATCAGGAAGCCGCGTGGTGGAGTGATGTTTTCAGCTTTACCGAGCAGCGGTTTGATCTTCCGCAAGGTACGATTAAAGCCACCGTATTAATTGAGACATTACCTGCTGTATTCCAAATGGATGAGATCCTCTATCACCTGCGCCATCACATTGTTGGTCTGAATTGTGGCCGCTGGGACTATATCTTCAGTTATATCAAAACACTGAAGAATCACGGCGATCGCGTACTGCCAGATCGTCAGTCAGTCACCATGAATAAGCCGTTCTTGAGTGCGTATTCCCGTTTACTGATCAGAACCTGTCATAAACGCGGTGCTCTGGCGATGGGGGGCATGGCGGCCTTTATCCCGAATAAAGACCCAGAGAAAAATGCGCAGGTATTGGATAAAGTCCGTGTAGACAAAGAGTTAGAAGCCAGTAATGGTCATGACGGTACTTGGGTTGCCCACCCTGGGCTGGCTGATACGGTGATGGAGGTGTTCAACAAGGTGTTGGGCGATAGGCCAAATCAGTTAGAGGTGAGCCGCGGGCAGGACAAACCGATCACTGCCACTGAACTACTGGAGCCTTGTACTGGCGATCGTACCGAAGAGGGAATGCGGGCCAATATCCGCGTGGCAGTGCAATACATCGAAGCCTGGATTTCTGGCAATGGTTGCGTGCCGATTTATGGCCTGATGGAAGATGCGGCGACGGCTGAGATATCCCGTACTTCTATTTGGCAATGGATACATCACCAAAAAAGCCTGAGTAATGGTCAAACGGTGACCAAAGAGCTGTTTCGCAGCATGTTGAGTGAAGAAATGCAGGTCGTGAAGCTGGAACTTGGCGCACAGCGCTTTGATGGCGGGCGGTTTGAAGAAGCTGCGCGCCTGATGGAGCAGATTACAACACAAGACGAGCTTATCGACTTCCTGACGTTGCCGGGCTATGCATTACTCGCCTAGGCCTGCTATTTGACCCTACAAAATTAAATAATAAGGAATATCGCCATGACGACCTCTCGTGCTCAACAGATTCAGCAATTGAAAGATGAATGGAAATTACCGCGCTGGGAGGGCATTACCCGCCCATATAGTGCGGAAGAGGTGATCAAACTGCGCGGTTCAGTGAACCCAGAATGCACGCTGGCACAGCACGGTGCGGACAGACTGTGGGAATTACTGCACGGTGGTGCGCGTAAAGGGTATATCAACTGTCTGGGGGCGTTAACCGGTGGTCAGGCTCTGCAACAGGCAAAAGCCGGTGTCGAGGCGATTTATCTGTCGGGCTGGCAGGTTGCCGCAGATGCTAATACCGCCTCCAGTATGTATCCGGATCAGTCTTTGTACCCGGTGGACTCGGTTCCAGCAGTGGTAAAGCGTATTAATAACAGTTTCCGTCGTGCTGATCAGATTCAGTGGTCGAATAATATTGAACCGGGTAGCAAAGGTTACACTGACTATTTCCTGCCCATTGTCGCGGATGCTGAAGCGGGTTTTGGCGGCGTGCTAAACGCGTTTGAATTGATGAAAGCGATGATCGAGGCCGGTGCGGCGGGCGTACATTTTGAAGACCAACTGGCGGCGGTGAAGAAGTGTGGTCATATGGGCGGTAAAGTGTTGGTGCCGACTCAGGAAGCGATTCAGAAGTTAGTCGCAGCACGTCTGGCCGCAGATGTGTTAGGTGTGCCAACATTGCTGATTGCCCGTACCGATGCTGATGCGGCTGATTTGCTGACCTCTGATTGTGACCCATATGACAGCGAGTTTGTGGTCGGTGAGCGAACACCAGAAGGCTTCTTCCGCACTCATGCGGGTATCGAGCAAGCCATCAGCCGTGGCCTGGCTTATGCCCCTTATGCCGATTTGGTGTGGTGCGAAACCTCCACGCCGGACTTGGCATTGGCTAAACGTTTTGCCGACGCGGTTCATGAAAAGTTCCCAGGAAAATTATTGGCTTACAACTGCTCACCGTCGTTCAACTGGAAGAAAAACTTGAATGACCAAGAGATTGCCAGCTTCCAGGATGAACTGTCTGCGATGGGTTACAAATACCAGTTTATTACCTTAGCGGGTATCCATAGCATGTGGTTCAACATGTTTGATCTGGCCCATGCTTACGCGCAGGGTGAAGGTATGAAGCACTACGTTGAGAAGGTGCAGCAGCCCGAATTTGCCTCGGTTGAGCGCGGCTATACCTTCGCATCACATCAGCAGGAAGTGGGTACTGGCTACTTTGATAAAGTCACCAATATCATTCAGGGTGGCGAATCATCAGTCACTGCACTGACCGGTTCGACGGAAGAACAGCAATTCTAAATGCTGTTTGACTGAACGCGTGTCTGATCTGGAGCCTGCATATGCAGGCTCTGTTCTGTATAGCAGGAGGTGAGCATGGCGGTAAAACTGGAGCAACTGATCGCTCAGACAATTTTGCAGGGATTCGACGCGCAATATGGCCGTTTTTTAGAGGTCACCGCCGGCGCTCAGCATCGTTTTGAACAAGCGGAGTGGCACGCCGTACAACAGGCGATGAAAAAGCGTATTCATCTCTATGATCACCACGTTGGTTTGGTGGTTGAGCAACTAAAGCACATCACTGATCAGCGCTGTTTTGATGCGGAATTTCTGGCGCGAGTAAAAGCGATCTACACTGAGTTGTTACCAGATTATCCACGTTTTGAAATTGCGGAGAGTTTTTTTAATTCGGTTTACTGCCGCTTGTTTAAACACCGTGATTTAACACCGGATAAGTTGTTTGTGTTCAGCTCGCAACCTGAGCGGCGCTTTCGTGAGATCCCACGTCCCTTAGCGCGCGATTTTTCCCCAAAAGGGGCCTTGAGTGGCATGTTGCAGGTGGTTCTGAGTGATTTACCGCTGCGTTTGCCGTGGGAGAATCTGGCGCGGGATATTGATTATATTACAGTTGCATTGCGTCAAACCTTTACCGATGAACAACTCGCTAATGCGCATTTCCAAATCGCTAATGAACTGTTTTATCGCAACAAAGCGGCTTGGTTAGTGGGTAAATTGCGGCTGGCTGAGGATGTCTATCCATTCTTGCTACCAATCCATCACAATGAATCTGGCGCGCTATTTATTGATACCTGCTTAACCAGTAAAGCAGAGGCCAGTATTGTATTTGGTTTCGCCCGCTCTTACTTTATGGTTTATGCCCCACTGCCTGCGGCAATGGTGGAATGGCTGCGAGAAATATTACCGGGCAAATCGACGGCTGAATTGTATATGGCGATTGGCTGCCAAAAACACGGTAAAACGGAAAGCTATCGTGAATATCTCACTTTCGTCCATCAATCCAGCGAACAATTTATCATTGCTCCTGGCGTCAAAGGCATGGTGATGCTGGTATTCACATTGCCGTCATTTGATCGGGTATTTAAAGTGATTAAAGATGAGTTTGCGCCGCAAAAAGAGGTGACTCAGGCGCGGGTTTTAGAATGCTATCAATTGGTTAAAGAACACGATCGTGTCGGGCGCATGGCGGATACCCAAGAGTATGAGAATTTTGTCATTGATAAGCATCGCATCAGCTCGGAATTACTAACTGAATTACAGCGCGAAGTGCCAGAAAAACTGGAGGATTTAGGCGATCAGATCATCATTAAGCACCTGTATATGGAGCGGCGGATGACGCCATTGAATCTCTATATGGAGCAGGCAAATGATCAGCAGTTGAAAGATGCTATCGAAGAATATGGCAATGCCATTAAACAACTGGCAGCGGCGAATATCTTCCCCGGAGACATGTTATTTAAGAACTTCGGGGTAACCCGTCACGGCCGTGTGGTGTTCTACGATTATGATGAAATCTGCTATATGACCGAGGTGAATTTCCGCGATATTCCGCCACCGCGCTACCCAGAAGATGAGATGGCCAGCGAGCCGTGGTATAGCGTGTCACCCAATGATGTCTTTCCAGAAGAGTTCCGCCACTTCCTCTGTACTGACTTGAAGATACGGCATTATTTCGAGGAAATGCACAGTGACTTGTTCCATGCCAGTTACTGGCGCGGTTTGCAGCAGCGTATCCGTGATGGGCATGTGGAGGATGTTTTTGCTTATCGTCGAAAACAACGCTTCTCCCAGAGAGTGATCTCTTGACGGCTACTGCGCGTGCGGATTTTGGGCTTGCGCTGTGCTCGAACTCCTCGCGTATTACATATACGCTCCGGGTTCTGCGCGCAGGGCGCACCCAAACTCCTTTCGCTCGCTACGCCTTGGTTGGATTGAAAAATACAGATGAATAACGATATCAAATGAAGGGGAATCGTGCCGTTGGGGTCGTAGCGGCGTGAGCCGCCGGAGTGCCCCTAGGTGCGGTAAACCCTTCGATCACTGTGCTTAATCTACGGCGTCTTTACGATCTGCTTGTTCTCACCGAACGACAAAGTTTTTATGCATTCGATTATTTAATTAATTACGATTCCCGCCGCCGTATGATTGAGTTATTTCTTTCGCAGCATGAATAACCAGTGCGCCAAGCTCTGTGACACGATCGTCGGTAATGCGCGATACCGGGCCGGAAATAGAGATTGCTGCAAAAGCCTCGTGGTGTTCATCAAACAGGCAGGCGGCGATACAGCGTAGTCCGAGAGCATGTTCTTCATCGTCGAATGAATAACCTTGTTTGCGAATTAGCGCCAGATTCTCTTTCAAACAGGCAGGGCTGGTGCGGGTATGCTGTGTGTAAGCATGTAGCCCTTTCTTATGCAGGAGTTGCACTAATTGCTCGTCTGGCAGGGTGGAGAGAAAAGCTTTACCGGCCCCAGAGGCGTGCATCGGCAGTTTGCCGCCAATCGGTGCGGACATCCGCATCAACGCGGTACATTGCACCTGATCGATAATAATGGCCTGATAGTCGCTATGGTCAAGCACCGCCAGATTCACGGTTTCGCCGGATTCATCCATCAATCGGCGTAACATCGGGTGAACCATCGCCAGCAAATTGCGGCTTTGCAGAAAGCTGCTGCCGACAATAAAGGCGTGAGCGCCCATCGTCCACAGCCCCAAATCTCCCACCTGACGGACAAAACCTTGCTGTTGCATGGTGGTTAACAGACGATGAGTGGTGGAATTGGGTAAACCTGCCTGTTGCGCCAAATCTGTCAGTGCCACACTTCCCTGCGCTTCGGAAATATATTCCAGTAATTTAAGCCCGCGGGTCAATGACTGAACCTGACCGGTTGCTGCTGTGGTAGTTTGCGCAGCCGCCTTGGGTTTCTTTCCCCGTTTGATCGGAATCGGTAACGCCATAAATTAGCCTCTCAGATATTTTTATGGAATTCATTTTCGTTTTTCAATTATGCATGTAAACCCCAAGGAATGCTCATCCGATGAGTCAGCTTTTCAACCTGAAAAAGTCTCAACTGTGAGTGGACTCATTACGTTGATAACTTGTGCTAGGATGATTGACGAGTTTGTCGAATGGCTTATTTTTGTAGCAGATTAGTTTTGCGACATATCGAAAGGTGCGCACGGCAAAAGATGCATCGGGTGATGGCAAGGCAACAGGGCAAAGAGGCGGCAGTGGTGGATACAGTAATAAGTAACAGAGCATTTACGAAAGAAAATGTTAAAGAGTTACACCAGCAGTTGGCACAACGTATTTTAGTGCTGGATGGTGGTATGGGTACCATGATCCAGAGCTATAAGTTGGAAGAGGAGGATTATCGCGGGGCGCGCTTCGCTGATTGGCCAAGTGATCTGAAAGGTAACAATGACTTGCTGGTGCTTTCTCAGCCGGATGTGATTATTGCTATTCATAACGCCTATCTTGAAGCCGGTGCTGATATTCTCGAAACCAATACATTTAACTCCACCCCCATTGCGATGGCGGATTACCAGATGGAGTTGCTATCCGCTGAAATTAACTATGAAGCTGCTCGTCTGGCGCGTATCTGCGCCGATGAATGGACGGCTCGCACACCAGACAAGCCACGTTATGTCGCCGGGGTGCTTGGCCCTACCAACCGAACCGCGTCTATTTCACCTAAAGTTAATGATCCGGCATTCCGTAATGTCAGTTTTGATCAGTTGGTTGAGGCTTACCGTGAATCGACCCGCGCGCTGATTGAGGGCGGTGTCGATCTGATTATGATTGAAACGGTCTTTGATACCCTTAATGCCAAAGCCGCCACCTTTGCGGTCGAATCTGAATTTGAAGCGATGGGCGTGCTGTTGCCGGTGATGATTTCCGGCACCATTACCGATGCTTCTGGCCGCACCTTATCTGGCCAAACCACGGAAGCGTTTTATAACTCTCTGCGCCATGTTAACCCCCTTTCTTTCGGCCTCAACTGTGCTTTGGGGCCAGATGAGTTACGCCAATATGTGGCTGAGTTATCACGTATTTCTGAATATTATGTCAGTGCGCATCCGAATGCTGGTTTGCCGAATGCCTTTGGTGAATACGATCTTGAAGCCAAAGAGATGGCTGATCAGATTGGCGAGTGGGCGCGGGCGGGATTTCTAAATATCGTCGGTGGCTGCTGTGGTACCACGCCACGGCATATTGCTGCGATGGTCAAAGCGGTGGCGGGTGTGCCCCCGCGCCAGTTGCCGGATATTCCGGTGGCTTGCCGCCTGGCCGGTCTGGAACCGCTGACTATCGATGCCAATTCGCTGTTTGTTAACGTTGGTGAGCGTACCAACGTCACCGGCTCGGCCCGTTTTAAGCGGCTGATAAAAGAAGATAAATATGATGAGGCGCTGGATGTAGCGCGCCAACAGGTTGAAAGCGGCGCTCAGATAATCGACATCAATATGGATGAAGGGATGCTGGATGCTGAAGCCGCAATGGTGCGCTTCCTTAACCTGATTGCCGGTGAACCTGATATCGCCCGCGTGCCGATCATGATCGACTCCTCCAAGTGGGATGTGATTGAAAAAGGGCTGAAATGTATTCAGGGCAAGGGCATCGTGAACTCTATTTCGATGAAAGAGGGTGAGGCTGCCTTTATTCATCACGCCAAACTGGTTCGCCGTTATGGTGCGGCGATGGTGGTGATGGCATTTGATGAAACCGGGCAGGCTGATACTCGCGCCCGCAAAATTGAGATTTGCCGCCGTGCCTATAAGATATTGACCGAAACCGTGGGTTTCCCGCCGGAAGACATTATCTTTGACCCGAATATTTTCGCGGTCGCAACCGGGATTGAAGAGCATAACAACTATGCGGTCGACTTTATTGAAGCTTGTGCTGATATTAAAGCCGAACTGCCACATGCCATGATTTCAGGCGGCGTATCCAACGTTTCTTTCTCCTTCCGTGGTAATGATCCGGTGCGTGAAGCTATTCACGCCGTATTTCTTTATTACGCCATTCGTAATGGGATGGATATGGGTATCGTCAATGCCGGGCAGTTGGCTATCTATGACGACCTGTCGGATGAGCTACGAGACGCGGTTGAGGATGTCATTCTTAACCGCCGTAGCGACAGCACCGAGCGCTTGTTGGATCTGGCCGAAAAATACCGCAGCAGCAAAAGTGGTGAAGTGGCGATTCAGCAAGCGGAATGGCGTGGCTGGGAGGTAAAAAAACGGCTGGAATATTCACTGGTTAAAGGGATTACCGAGTTCATCGAGCGGGATACCGAAGAAGCCCGCCAGCAAGCTGATCGGCCTATTGAAGTGATCGAAGGGCCGCTAATGGCGGGGATGAATGTGGTGGGTGACCTGTTCGGTGAAGGGAAAATGTTCCTGCCGCAGGTGGTGAAATCAGCCCGAGTGATGAAACAGGCGGTCGCCTATCTTGAACCTTATATTGAAGCCAGCAAACAGAAAGGCACTACCGCCGGTAAGATATTGCTAGCGACAGTCAAAGGCGATGTGCATGACATCGGTAAAAATATTGTTGGCGTGGTTTTACAGTGTAATAACTACGAGATTATCGATCTGGGCGTGATGGTGCCAACCGAGAAAATCTTGCGTACCGCACGGGAAGAAAAAGTCGATATCATCGGTTTATCTGGCCTGATAACCCCGTCGCTCGATGAGATGGTCAACGTGGCCAAGGAGATGGAGCGTCAGGGCTTTACCTTGCCGTTGCTGATTGGGGGAGCTACCACCTCTAAAGCGCATACGGCGGTTAAGATCGAGCAGAACTACAGCGGCTCGACCACTTATGTGTCTAATGCCTCGCGCAGTGTTGGCGTGGTTTCAGCGTTATTATCTGATACACAACGCGATGATTTTGTAGCGAAAACTCGCAAAGAATATGAAACTGTCCGTATCCAACATGCACGTAAAAAACCGCGCACCCCACCGGTTAGCTTAGCGGCGGCACGAGATAACCATACGGTTATCGATTGGGAGAATTACACTCCACCAGTGGCACATAAGTTAGGTGTGCAGGCAGTGGAGGCCAGCATCGAAACTTTGCGTAACTACATCGACTGGACACCATTCTTTATGACCTGGTCGCTGGCGGGTAAGTATCCACGCATTCTGGCAGATGAAGTGGTGGGTGAAGAGGCCAAACGTCTGCTTGCCGATGCCAATGAAATGCTGGATAAGCTGTCAGCGGAGGGCTTACTGCATCCAAAAGGTGTCGTGGGGCTATTTCCGGCCAACAGTGTTGGCGATGATATCGAAATTTATCGTGATGAGCGGCGTGATGAGGTGCTGGTGGTCAGCCGCCATTTACGTCAGCAAACCGAGAAAACTGATTTCCCGAACTACTGTCTGGCGGATTATGTTGCGCCTAAATCCAGCGGTAAAGCCGATTACTACGGTGCTTTCGCTGTTACCGGTGGGCTGGAAGAAGATGCGCTGGCTAATGCCTATGACGCTCAACATGATGATTACAACAAAATCATGATTAAGGCGCTATCAGACCGTTTGGCTGAAGCTTTTGCAGAATATCTGCATGAGCGGGTGCGCAAAGTCTATTGGGGATTTGCACCCCATGAAAATCTGACCAACGAAGAGTTAGTGCGCGAGAACTATCAGGGGATTCGCCCGGCTCCGGGGTATCCTGCCTGCCCAGAACATACAGAGAAAGGCCAAATCTGGCAGTTGCTGGATGTGGAAGCTCACACCGGCATGAAACTGACCGAATCCTACGCCATGTGGCCAGGGGCCTCGGTATCGGGCTGGTATTTCAGCCATCCGGACAGTAAATACTTTGCTGTGGCACAGATTCAGCGTGATCAGGTTGAAGACTACGCCGCCCGCAAAGGGATGCCGGTCGCGGAAGTGGAGCGCTGGCTAGCCCCGAACCTGGGTTATGATGCGGATTGATCGATGCTTGGATGAGATGTTGCAGAAGGCGCTTATCACCTGCCTGCAACACTCGTTTCTTTAACTATCAGATAATTATCTATTTTTTCTCTTTGTTGACCGGCTTACCCGACCAATAACCCGCCAGCAGTGAGCCAGATAAGTTATGCCAAACAGAGAATAGCGCACCGGGCAGAGCGGCCAGCGGTGAGAAGTAAATTTTACCCAGCGTGGCTGCTAACCCTGAGTTTTGCATCCCGACTTCAATCGCCAGCGTGCGGCAGGTCGATTCATCAAAGCCGAACAGCTTCCCGCCCCAGTAGCCGGTTAACAAGCCAATGCCGTTGTGCAGAATAACCGCAATAATCACCACGAAACCGACTGACGCGATATGGCCTTGGCTACCCGCAACGACTGCGCTGATGATAGCAACAATACAGACCATCGACATCGCGGGCAGATATGGTTCGATACGTTTCACCGTTTTGGTGAAGGTGTGATGGACAACCAACCCCGCGGTAATCGGGATCACCACGATTTGCAGAATACTTTTCAGCATTCCCATCACATCAACACTGATAGTCGCATCGACATATAACCGGGTTAGCAGTGGGGTGGCAAAAACCCCGACCAGCGTAGAAACAGCAGAGATGGTGACTGAGAGCGCCACATCACCTTTAGCTAAATAGATCATCACGTTAGAGGCAGTGCCGCTGGCGACGCTACCTACCAGAACCATACCGGCAGACAAGTCCGGCGGCATACGAAACAGCATTGCCAGAATCCAGGCGGTGAGCGGCATGATCAGATAATGCAGGAATGTCGCGGCAGCCACGGGTGCCGGGCGCGCGAGTACACGTTTGAAGTCATCCAGCCGCAGAGTGACCCCCATAGCAAACATGATCAGCATCAACAGCGGGCCGATATAAGGCCCAATGCCGATAAATGTTGCCGGGCGGAAATAGGCGGCGACAGAGAGCAGCAGTGCCCACAGTGGGAACAACCGAGTGATTTTTACTAACATGAGGCGAGAATCCTTAATCGTCAGTGTCAGAGATATGAAAAACCGGACGAAATCGCCCGGTTGGTTATCTGGTTATAGTGAGTTTTTACTGTGACTTAAACTGCGGGTTATTTGAATCGCTTATTGCGTGAATAACTTACAGTTCAAACAGATTGTGATGCAGGGTTTGCACCACTTTTTCTGCATCGTGACCCGGTACTAAGAAGCACAGATTATGGCTGCTGGCGCCATAGCAAATCATGCGGATATTGAATGGGTCAAGGACACCGAACACTTCCTTACCGACACCACAAGCCTGTGACAGGTTGTTGCCGATAATTGCCACCAATGCCAGATCCTCTTCCACTTCAACCCGACATAGCGAGGAGAGTTCAGTCAGCAGTGAGGTGGTCAGCAGACTGCCCGCCGTTGATGTCGAACCTGTCGTATCAAGAGTCAGCGCGACACTCACCTCAGAGGTGGTTATCAAATCGACCGAGATATTGTGGCGTGCCAGAATGTTAAACACTTCCGCCAGGAACCCGCGTGCGTGCAGCATATTCAGGCTGTGCAGTGTCAGCAGTGTCTGTTTGCGGCGCAATGCCAAGGCACGGAACAGTGGTGGACTCTCGGTTTCATTACAGACTAACGTGCCGCCAGCCGCAGGGTCTTTGCTTGAGCCGACAAACACGGGAATATCACTGCGCACGGCTGGCAACAAGGTGGCAGGATGCAAGACTTTGGCACCAAATGTCGCCATTTCAGCCGCTTCTTCGAAAGCAATTTTATCGATGCGTTTTGCACCGGGAACTACGCGCGGGTCAGTGCTATAAATTCCTGGAACATCCGTCCAGATATCAATGCGGCGGACATTCAGCGCTTCACCCAGCAAAGCGGCGGTGTAATCGCTACCGCCACGGCCAAGAGTGGTGGTGCGACCTTTACTTTCACTGCCGATAAAACCTTGTGTGACAACAATGGCCTGCGCGATACGCGGGGCCAATTGCGTTTGGGCTAATTCAGACAGCAATTGGGTATCTGGTTCCGCACGGCCAAAACGGTCATTGGTTCGCATGATTTTGCGCACATCAAACCATTCCACTGCCACCTGACGCTGGCGGATTAGCTCGACAAATAGCAGAGTGGACATCAATTCACCGTGGCTGACCAGTTCATCGGTCAGGGCCGCAGAGGTCGCGAGACTGGCCGCTTCAGACAGCATGGACATATTTTCCAACATGCAATCAATCTCATCGCGAATCACCACCGGATTGCCGAGTTTTGTCAGAATATCGTATTGAATGCGGCGAATATCGGCTAAATGAAGTTCACGTTTTTCAGGCTCACAGCCATCGGCAAGGGCGACCAACAGATTGGTAATACCGGCAGAAGCCGACAAGATAACCAAGCGAACATCCGGGTTCGATAAAACCACATCGGCGCTGTGACTCATGGCATCAAAATCTGCCACGCTGGTGCCACCAAATTTGGCCACCACCATTGTGGAAGGGGCGCTACGGTTCTGTTGGGGTGTTATCTGTTGATGTGAAGCGGGAATCATCTAAAAAAACCTCGTGTCGGGGATGCCATCTGGGTAGGTATCTGAATTTTTCTCTGTACAAGGAAATAACGGGTTATCCACTTTCTGTCAATGAAATGGCTATGAGGTATTTTCATCTTTAATAATGTGCGCTGTGATATCACTAAATTGATTGGATGCTGGCCCGAATGTGAGCGGCCACTATACTCGTCATACTTCAAGTTGCATGTGCGTTGACTGCCTTCGCGCACCCCAGTCACTTACCTCATGTAAGCTCCTGGGGATTTACTCCGTTGCCGCCTTCCTGCAACTCGAATTATTTAGAGTATCTGATTGAAGGTCTCCAGATTATGATTAGAAATCTTAAGATGAAGCGACATATTGAGAAAACAGGGATGAGATCAAATGTTGTTTCGAGAGATAATACCTATCGCAAGAAAAGAGATCTCAATCACAGGGTTACAGGATACAATCAAGGTATTCGTTTCATTATCCTTAAGCCTAGAAGAGCGCCGCTATGAAAAATATCAATCCTAGTCAAACCGCTGCCTGGAAAGCGTTACAGCAACACTTTGAACAGATGAAAGATGTCACTATCAGCAGTCTGTTTGCCAAGGACGACCAGCGTTTTAGCCAATTTTCAGCGACTTTTGACGATCAAATGCTGGTGGATTTCTCCAAAAACCGCATTACCAGCGAAACCTTAGAAAAACTGCAAGCTCTGGCAAAAGAAACTGATCTGGCCGGTGCAATTAAGTCCATGTTCTCTGGTGAGAAAATCAACCGTACCGAAGACCGCGCAGTACTGCATATTGCTTTGCGTAACCGCAGTAACACCCCGATTGTGGTGGATGGCAAGGATGTGATGCCAGAAGTGAATGCGGTGCTGGCTAAAATGAAACAGTTCTGTGACCGCGTGATTGGTGGCGAGTGGAAAGGCTATACCGGCAAAGAGATTACTGATGTGGTGAATATCGGTATCGGTGGCTCAGATCTCGGCCCTTATATGGTGACCGAAGCACTGCGCCCGTATAAAAATCATCTGAATATGCATTTCGTTTCTAACGTTGATGGCACCCATATTGCTGAAACGTTGAAACCGCTGAACCCGGAAACCACACTGTTCCTGGTCGCATCAAAAACCTTCACCACCCAAGAAACCATGACCAACGCCCACAGTGCGCGCGACTGGTTCCTGAAAACCGCGAGTGATGAGAAGCATGTTGCGAAACACTTTGCTGCATTGTCGACCAATGCCAAAGCGGTAGGCGAGTTTGGTATTGATACCAACAATATGTTTGAGTTCTGGGATTGGGTCGGTGGCCGTTACTCTCTGTGGTCCGCCATTGGTTTATCTATCGCGCTGTCGGTTGGTTTCGAACACTTCGAACAACTGCTCAGTGGTGCACATGCGATGGACAAACACTTTGCGGAAACTCCGGCTGAGAAGAACTTGCCGATTCTGCTGGCGTTGATTGGTATCTGGTACAACAATTTCTTTGGCGCAGAAACCGAAGCCATCCTGCCATATGACCAGTATATGCACCGTTTCCCGGCTTACTTCCAGCAGGGCAATATGGAGTCCAACGGTAAATATGTAGATCGTAACGGTAATCCAGTGGATTACCAGACTGGCCCTATTATCTGGGGTGAACCAGGTACTAACGGCCAACATGCGTTCTATCAGTTGATCCATCAGGGCACCAAATTGGTTCCTTGTGACTTTATTGCACCGGCTATCAGCCATAACCCACTGAGTGATCACCACGCCAAACTGCTGTCTAACTTCTTTGCCCAGACCGAAGCATTGGCATTTGGCAAATCACTGGCAGAAGTTGAAGCTGAATTTGCTGCGGCCGGTAAAACGCCTGAGCAAGTGGCTCATGTTGCGCCGTTCAAAGTGTTTGAAGGCAACCGCCCAACCAACTCCATCCTGCTGCGTGAAATTACGCCGTTCAGCCTAGGGGCATTGATTGCGCTGTATGAACACAAAATATTCACCCAAGGGATTATCCTGAATATCTACACCTTCGACCAATGGGGTGTTGAGCTGGGTAAACAACTGGCTAATCGCATCTTGCCAGA
Organism: Yersinia aldovae ATCC 35236; assembly: GCF_000173735.1. Lineage (GTDB taxonomy): Bacteria > Pseudomonadota > Gammaproteobacteria > Enterobacterales > Enterobacteriaceae > Yersinia > Yersinia aldovae. The sequence continues at coordinate 16,208 of NZ_ACCB01000057.1, forward strand.
ACTGGCAGATGATAAAAACGTAACCAGTCATGACAGTTCTACCAATGCGTTGATAAACCGTTTCAAGAACTGGCGTTAAGCTTACGGGCTTAAGCTCTCTGATCCGTGCTTATTAGCCCCTTACCCAGTAAGGGGCTTTTTTTCGGCCCGGATTATTTCACCTACTTTCAATAGGAGTATTTATGGCCAAAAATTCGCGCTCACAGTGGATAGCCAAAAATCTACAGCGTTTACTGAATGTGGGGTTGATCGCATTGGCCGCTATTTTGGTGGTCTTTTTGATAAAAGAAACCTTCCATCTTGGAAAGGTTTTATTCGTCAATAATCAGGATGCGTCTTCTTACATGCTGATTGAAGGGATTGTAATTTACTTTCTGTACTTCGAGTTTATCGCATTGATTGTTAAATACTTTGAGTCAGGTTATCACTTCCCACTGCGCTATTTTATTTATATTGGGATCACTGCGATTATCCGCCTGATCATCGTTGATCATGAAAATCCAATTGATACGCTGATTTATTCCGGCTCGATATTGCTGCTGGTGGTGACGTTGTATTTGGCCAATACCGAAAGATTAAAAAGAGAATAACCCTTCATCCTTGACGCTACAGCGGTGTTAGCTGCACTCATTACTCGGCCCATCCATGGCCCTCGCCTCTGCGAGGCCGCTGCAAGCAGCGTTCAAATCTGCTCCCTGCAGATTTGTCACCCGAATCACTTACTTGAGTAAGCTCATCGGGA
>NZ_ACCB01000056.1 GCF_000173735.1 Yersinia aldovae ATCC 35236
ATTGTAGCAACGCCAGCTAAAGTTAAAAACAGCACAAAAATACCCCCAAAAAACCTATAAGCCAGTTTATCGGCCAGAAAATGGCAGCTATATTGCCAATATCTCAATGGCGAGAAATCTGTTTACTTCAGGCTTAGAAAATCGCTCTGGCAATTATCACTATAAGGATGCTATTACCGGCGAATGGCGTGTTTCCAGCATGTGGATGCATACTCAAGGCGGAAGAAAACAGTTTGGTAACACTATTGACCAATTGAATATCAAAGGTAAATACCACTCTATTCAACTTGGCGGGGATCTTGTTCAGTGGGATATCGGTACTCAAGGCAGCGGGCGGATTGGAGTGTTGGCCGGATTAGGCAAAGCAACTAACTACAGCCAATCTAAGGTCACAGGCTATTACTCTAATGGTTCTGTTAATGGTTATAACCTTGGTGTATATGCAACCTGGCTTACTGACCAGCAAGAGAGCACCGGCTTCTATATTGATACTTTGGCACAATATAGTTGGTTTAATAATAAGGTGAATGGTCAGGAACAGATAGAAGAGAAATATAAATCGTCTGGTTTCACCAGTTCAGTAGAAAGCGGTTATGCCTTTAATATTGGCAGCACTGAGCAACTGAGTTATTTCATTCAACCCAGCGCACAAATTACCTGGGTGGGTATAAATGCTAAAACTCATACTACAGCCAATAAAGATGTAATAACTTATGACAATAGAGGTCAGCTAATTACTCGCATTGGTGCGAAAACTTACCTGAAACCATTAATAATCCGAACAAACAATTCATGCCATTTATTGCTGTTAACTGGCTTCACCAAAATAAAAATACTGGCACACAACTTTCTGGTAAAAGTGTTGAGAATAACAACAAAAGCAGTGCTGAATTTAAGATTGGTATAGAGAGTAAAATTGACCAAAAATTACATGCTTGGGCAAATGTAAATCATCAAATAGGACATGATAATACAAACGACACTAATGCCTTAGTCGGCATAAAGTACTCTTTCTAAGAGCAACAAAAGATACCTGCAAATATATTGCAGGTATCTGCCTATTGGTTTGAACAATATGGGTAAACCATTTCCTAAAAACTCAGATTAGCCAGGGCATCTTAGCAACGTTTCGCAACACAAATATTATCCTCTGGAGAGTTACTCTAAATGGGTTAAGGGTTAAGGGTTAAGGGTTAAGTATGAACGAGAAGAAACTCATCCAAGTATAATGATGTTGGTATTGAGCCTTTGTAACTAACGATTAGAGGTTATCCAAGGAGTGAGTTCTGTCTAAACAATAGGATTTTGTCTAAACAGTAGGAAAACGCTATTATCGTCCTAATACAACCATCAATAACTTCATTAAATTAGGCAGAACAAACGCATATGCAGGAACTGACTTATCTGCAAGGCTACCCCGAACACTTACAATCTCAGGTGCGTCAGCTCATCACTGAGCAGCGGCTGGGCAATGTATTACGTCAGCGCTATCCGCAACCACATGATTACAAAACGGATAAAATGCTGTACCAATATACGATTGATTTAAAAAACCAATATCTACGCAATGCCCAGCCACTGAGTAAAGTGGCCTATGACAGTAAAATTCAAGTGATGAAGCACGCACTCGGCCTACACACGGCTATTTCCAGAGTGCAAGGCGGTAAATTGAAAGCCAAGGCAGAGATCCGTGTAGCAACAGTGTTTAAAAACTCGCCAGAATCCTTCCTGAAAATGATTGTGGTCCATGAGTTAGCGCATTTGAAAGAGAAAGATCACAACAAAGCATTCTACAGTTTGTGTTGCCATATGGAGCCGCAATATCATCAGTTAGAATTTGATACGCGCCTCTATCTGACACACTTGGATCTATTTGGCACAATTTACTAGTATTTTATTTACAAATAATATTCGCCAAGAAAGCAAACAGTGGCTCTACGGAGTATGCCATTTGGCGATTCACCGTGTTTTTATTCTATAGGAATGGAGTTCACTATGATTCGCTTCGCTGTTATTGGCACCAACTGGATCACGGCACGCTTTGTCGATGCTGCCCATGAAAGTGGAAAAATGAAACTGGTGGCGGTTTATTCCCGCAAGCTGGAGCAAGCTCAAGGGTTTGGCGATGACTATAACGTCACTGAATGCTTCACTGATCTGGCAGCACTTGCGGCCAGCGATCAGATTGACGCGGTGTATATTGCCAGCCCAAACTCACTGCATTACTCTCAGGCACACCTCTTCCTCAGCCATAAGAAGCACGTTATTTGTGAGAAATCACTGTCATCAAATCTGGCTGAAGTTGAGTCCTTGGTTGCCTGCGCCCGCCTGCATCAAGTGGTGTTGTTTGAAGCCTTTAAAACCGCCTATCTGCCTAACTTTATTGAGTTAAAAAAATCATTACCGCGCATAGGGAAAATGCGCAAAGCTTTTATTAATTTTTGCCAATATTCATCACGTTATCAGCGTTATCTGAATGGCGAAAACCCCAATACCTTTAATCCGGCATTTTCCAACGGTTCAATTATGGATATTGGTTATTATTGTCTGGCCAGTACATTGGCATTGTGGGGCAAGCCGAAATCCGTGTTGGCAAGCGCCAGTCTGCTGCCAAGTGGTGTCGATGCGCACGGTACCGTCATCTTGAATTACGGTGATTTCGATGTGGTTATTATTCACTCAAAAGTGAGTCAGTCAGATATCCCAAGTGAAATTCAGGGGGAAGCCGGTTCACTGGTTATCGAAAGTATCTCTGAATGCCTGTCTGTTGCTTTTACTCCACGCGACAGCCATTCCCAAGATCTGACGCAGCCACAGCACATTAATACTATGCTGTATGAAGCTGAGGTTTTTGCCAATCTGGTGGAAAACAATCAGGTGGAACACGATGGATTACAGCTATCATTGCTGACATCACGTATCCAAACTGACATCCGCCGCCAAACCGGTGTTACCTTCCCGGCCGATACCCAGCCACCGGCTGTCAGTTAATTTGCTTTCAGTGATTGACCAACAGCCCATTTTCTATTATTTTTGCGCGGCAAAGGGGAGTAACTTCATTGCCGGTCAGCCGTCATTACGGTGCGAAAGCACCCGGTTACCGGGCAACCTCATGATGTACAGGCACCTGTTCGGGGCTAATACATCATCAGACGTTGTAAGTGAGACCTTGCCGGAAGGCGAGGTTTGCTTGCAGCTCAGACATAGCGGCTGGCGTCTTCCGACGTTGGCCGTTTTGTTTTTATGAGGTTTATAAATGATGAATACCGTGGGTACTCCCTTACTGTGGGGTAGTTTTGCTGTCGTAGTGACAATTATGCTCGCCATCGATTTACTGGCACAGGGACGGCGTGGTTCGCAAACCATGACACTGCGTCAGGCTGCCTGTTGGTCGCTAGTGTGGGTTAGCTTATCGTTACTGTTTAACGCCGGCTTCTGGTGGTATTTGGCTGAGACAGTCGGTCGCGAAATTGCCGACAAACAAGCTCTCGCCTTTTTGACCGGCTACCTGATCGAAAAAGCGCTCGCGGTCGATAATGTCTTCGTCTGGCTGATGCTGTTTAGCTACTTCGCCGTTCCTGCCAATTTACAGCGTCGAGTGCTGATTTACGGTGTGTTGGGCGCGATTGTGCTGCGAACTATCATGATCTTTGCTGGGAGCTGGCTGGTATCGCAATTCAGTTGGATTCTGTATCTGTTCGGTGCCTTCCTGCTGTTTACCGGGATCAAAATGGCATTGGCAAAAGAAGACGATACGCCGATTGGCGAGAAACCGTTGGTTCGCTGGATCCGCAATCATCTGCGCATGACCGACGAGCTGCATGGCGACCGCTTTATTGTGCGCAAAAATGGCTTGATCTACGCGACGCCGCTGGTGCTGGTGCTGATTCTGGTTGAGTTGAGTGACGTTATCTTTGCCGTCGACAGTATCCCGGCTATTTTTGCGGTGACCACCGATCCGTTTATCGTACTGACCTCTAATCTGTTTGCGATTCTTGGCTTGCGTGCCATGTACTTCTTATTGGCAAATGTGGCCGAACGTTTCTCGATGCTGAAATATGGTCTGGCCGTGATTCTGGTGTTTATCGGTACCAAAATGATGATTATCGATCTATTCCATATCCCGATTGGCATTTCATTAGGTGTCGTGGCGGGTATTTTAGCCCTGACATTACTGATTAATGCTTGGGTCAATCATCGTGCGGACCGCCGTTCCGTAGCGGATAAATCTGCCCATAAATAAGCACGCTAACGCTACAATCTCTTATGCGGGGTAAGTCTTGCCCCGCATTTATCTCGCATATCACCTTAACAGCCAAATGTTATTGCGATCACACAAATGTAAACAAAATGTTATGGAATATTGATCCGCATTGTATTTTGCTGATTGGCTCTTTCCTGCTTAATAGATTCCCTTATACTGACAAAGCAAATACACCCAGTTACAAATAATATTAAGTTACAGGTGTGAAGAATAACCACTCAGCCCCGTTCCGGCTTGAGTGATAAATAGCAAAAAAATAAAACAAGTTTAACTTGGGAAGAGGTATCACTGGAAACTATGGAAAAGACACCATCTGGATTTATCGGGCTTATCGCTCGCGGCAGTTTAGTTAAACAGATACTTGTCGGTCTAATCGCCGGTATCGTTTTAGCATTAGTCTCAACTCAAGCTGCAATGGCTGTGGGTCTGTTAGGCACATTATTTGTTGGCGCATTGAAAGCCGTCGCACCGGTATTGGTATTGATGCTGGTAATGGCTTCTATTGCCAACCATAAACAAGGCCAAAAGACCAGTATCCGCCCTATTTTGTTCTTATATCTGTTAGGCACTTTTTCAGCCGCGCTTATTGCCGTGGTGGTTAGCTTTATATTCCCATCGGTGCTGATTCTGGCCACGAATACTGCCGAAATCACCCCGCCAAGTGGAATTGTCGAAGTCCTTAAAGGCTTGTTAAGCAGCATAATTGCCAACCCAATCCATGCGCTGCTCAATGCCAACTATATCGGTATTCTGGCTTGGGCCGTAGGGCTGGGGATCGCCTTACGCCATGCTGCGGATACAACGAAAGCACTCATAAATGATATGTCTGATGCGGTGACCAAAGTGGTGCGAGTGGTTATTCGCTTCGCTCCGCTGGGTATTTTCGGCCTGGTGGCGTCCACGATGGCAGAGACAGGTTTTGGCGTGTTAGTGAGCTATGCACAGTTATTAGTGGTATTGATTGGATGTATGTTACTGGTGGCGTTAGTGGTTAACCCACTGATCGTTTACTGGAAAATCCGCCGTAATCCCTATCCGTTGGTGTTTGCCTGCTTGCGTGAGAGTGGTGTTACCGCCTTCTTTACCCGCAGTTCTGCCGCCAATATTCCCGTTAATATGGAAATGTGCAAGAAGATGAATCTGAATGAAGACACCTACTCCGTCTCCATTCCGCTGGGTGCCACCATCAATATGGCGGGTGCAGCAATTACCATCACCGTGCTAACACTGGCGGCAGTTCATACATTGGGTATTCCAGTTGATTTGCCAACGGCTCTGCTGCTGAGCGTAGTCGCGGCAGTCTGTGCCTGTGGTGCCTCTGGCGTAGCCGGTGGCTCGCTGTTACTGATCCCGCTGGCATGCGGCATGTTCGGTATCCCGAACGAAATCGCCATGCAAGTAGTTGCTGTAGGTTTCATCATCGGCGTATTGCAGGATTCAGCTGAAACCGCGCTGAACTCCTCAACAGATGTGCTGTTTACCGCCGCAGCCTGTCAGGCTGACGATGCCAGACTGGCTAACCCAGACCCATTGGCGAGCCGTAAATCGGTCTAAATCGCGTCACAAAGATAACCGTTGGGGGCTTTATTGCCCCCATTTTTACTATGCCACTTCTGCTTTTTTCACTATGTCTTTTTCCCCTTTCTTCTCCGTCAGGAATGGGTCTATCCCTTTCAGTTGCAGGCGATAAAAACGAATAATATTGAAGCCGTTAAGCAGTAAGAAACTGCCCTCAATCAATGAGCCACCGATAGAACCCAACCAGACATTATGGATAACCCAGCAGACAGTAGAGACCCACATCACGCAGCGGGTGGTCAGGCCGGTGGTGCGAAATAGTGCCCAAGTGCTGATAACGGTGCCGAAAATCGGCAATATCTCTATTGCGTGCTGCATACGCCAGAAACCAAAAGCCAACGTCAACAGGATAAATACCATCATGGCAATACTGCTGCGGGTTTTGGCGGCCACCAGGTTTCGTAGCGCATTAAGCATGGCGCTACTCCCGGCAGCACCGGCTCCCATCAGGAAGAAATGGCAACCGATAATGGTGCTGTAAGCAGAGAGTTGAAGTTTGAAACGCCGCTCATCGCGGTTGAAAAATAGGGTAATACCGACAAAAAATGCCAGTACACCAATGGCTTGAGCAAACCAATAGAGGGTCATGGTGGAAAATCCTGATGTACGGTGACCGTACAAATTAATAAGCAAACGGCATTTAATTCATAAAAAAATAAAACGCCGTTTCATATTAATCAAAAGACACAATATTTACAAGGTGACGCCACTTTTAAAGATAGCCAGTTCACGGAAGTCATTCACTTCATTGCGCGCCGGTTTGCCGTTAGCAATATCGACGATGAGATCGACAAACTCAGTCAACAGGCTGTCCATTGAGGTGCCGTGGATAAGCTTGCCCGCATCGAAATCGATCCAGTGGGGCTTTTTCGCCGCCAGCTCACTGTTGGTCGCCAGTTTCACTGTCGGTACAAAGCCACCGTAAGGTGTGCCTCGGCCAGTACTGAATAGCACCATATGGCAACCCGCCCCCGCCAACGCACTGGTGGCGACCGCATCATTACCCGGCGCACTGAGCAAGTTCAAACCAGGGCGTTGCAGGCGTTCGCCATATTTCAATACATCGACCACTTTGCTCTGACCCGCCTTCTGGGTGCAACCGAGCGATTTCTCTTCCAGTGTGGTGATACCACCGGCTTTATTGCCCGGCGATGGGTTTTCATAAATCGGTTGGTTGTGCGCAATAAAGTACTGTTTGAAGTCATTGACCATACTGACAGTCTTTTCAAAGGTTGCTTCATCGCGGCAACGGCTCATCAAAATACGTTCCGCACCGAACATTTCGGGTACTTCGGTCAATACTGAGGTGCCGCCATTAGCAATCACATAGTCGGAGAAGCGCCCCAATAGAGGGTTGGCGGTAATCCCCGATAAGCCATCAGAGCCGCCACATTCCAGACCGAATTTTAGTTCACTTAGCTTGCCCGGCACCCGAGCGTCATGGCGCATCACCTGATACAGCGCATGTAAATGCTCAAGACCCGCTTCAACTTCATCATCTTGCTGCTGGCAGACCATAAAGTGCACGCGATTTTCATCAACCGGGCCTAAAGTCGTTTGGAAAACGTCTACCTGGTTGTTCTCACAACCCAAACCAATCACCAGCACCGCACCTGCATTGGGGTGGCGCACCATGTTTTGCAGCATGGTGCGGGTGTTTTCATGATCCTGACCCAACTGTGAACAACCAAACGGGTGGCTGAACAGATAAACGCCATCAATACCTTCAGCGTCTTGCGTCTCTTTCAGGAAACGTTGTTGGATCTGACGGGCGATGCCATTCACACAACCCACCGTCGGAACTATCCACAACTCGTTACGAATGCCCACATTGCTGTTGGCACGGCGATAGATTTGCACTTCACGATCCGCCATTTGCGGTGGCAGTTCACTGAATTCTGGCTGATATTGATACTCGTCCAAATCACTCAGATTGGTTTTGGCATTCTGCGAATGGATATGTTCGCCTGCCGCTATCAGAGTTAAAGCATGGCCGATCGGCAAACCATACTTAACGATCATCTGGCTCGGCTCGATAGCCGTTAAAGCAAACTTATGGCCACGAGCCACAGGTTGAGCCAGCTTGACACTGAACTCACCGGTCTCAATCACCTCATCTGCGGCCAGATCTTGCAGCGCGACAGCGACATTATCCAGCGGATGAATTTTTATAATACTTTGCATAGTTAAACCTTTAGCTATATGCCGCTACTGCCGCTCTCATTCCGCGATCAAGAATGGTTTGCAGTTGTTCTGTCACCTGAGCCGCCAACTGTGGCACTGCGGTCAAATCCTGCCCCCAATGGTCGCGGTCAGACAGCACGCTGTTCACCAACTCCGCCAAAGTGCTGTCACCGTGTTTTACCCCATTCCATAGGGTGGAATAACGTTCCAGCCAGTGGGCATCATCTTGTAATGGGTAAGTTTGACCATCACGCTCACCACGGTAGAAGGCGATCAGTGCCGCCAGCGCGAAAGTCAGGCGCGGCGGCAACTTGCCTTGCTGCTGCTGATAAGTAAGCAGTTGTGGCAAGATACGCGTGCGAAATTTGGTCATACCATTCAATGAGATAGACAATAGCTGATGCTGAATGAACGGGTTGCGGAAACGGCTCAGTACCGCCTGAGAGAATGACAACAACTCGTCTTCCGGCAGATCCAGTACCGGAACAATTTCTTCGGTAATGGTTTTTTCCACAAAGCGGCTGATTTGTGCGTCATCCATCGTCTGGCCGACAGTATCCAGCCCCGCCAGATAAGCGACCGGTACTAATGCAGTATGAGCACCATTGAGAATGGCAACTTTGCGTTCTTTATAGGGTTTTATGTCATCAACGATGCGTATATTCAGATCTAATTGATTCAGGCGCAGTTCTTGCGCCAACGATTTTGGCCCTTGAATAACAAACAGATAGAAGTATTCAGCGGTATCGAGGAAGCTGTCCTGATAGCCCAGTTCAGTTTGCAAAGCAGTAACTTCGTCACGCGGATAACCGGTCACGATACGGTCTACCAATGTTGAACAGAAGGTATTGTTTTCAGTTAGCCATTGGGTGAATGCCGCCGGCAACTGCCATTGACTGGCATACCGCAGCACCAGTTCGCGCAGCGCTTCACCATTGTAATCAATCAGTTCGCAAGGCAACAGCACCCAGCCTTTATCGGCGGCACCGTCAAAATGCTCAAAACGCTCGAACAGCAGACGAGTGAGTTTGGCGGGGAAAGAACTCGGCGGTGCATCACTGAATTGATCCGCTTCATTCCAGGCAATACCGGCTTCGGTGGTATTCGAAAACATAAAGCGAATATTAGGATCACGCGCCAGCGCCAGATATTCATCGAACTGATGGTAAATATTGATTTCACGGTTAACTGAGCGGATCAGGCGGGATTCACGCACCGCTTCACCCTGCTCGTTCAAACCACGGATCACCGCAGTATATAGGCCATCCTGTGTACTGAGCGAAGGTGGGAAATCGCTATCAATTGGGCGAATCACCACGATCCCAGCATTCAGATCAGTGTGTTCATTCAGCAAATCAATCTGCCAGTCCACAAAAGCACGCAGGAAGTTGCCTTCGCCAAATTGGATAATCTTGTCAGGATGGCTGCGGCCAGGGAAGTCGCGGCGGTTCAGGGTTTGCATCAGGGTTTACCTCATAACGCCGCCGGGCGTTAAATAAACAATGAGTTAATGTTATATGGGGCTGATATGCCGCCCCGTGATTATTGTTAGCTATTCATCACTAAAACAGTGCGGCGATTACAGTTCGATGGCGAAATATTCCTTCGCGTTATCAAAGCAGATGTTTTTCACCATTGAACCCAGCAGCTCAATATCTGCCGGAGCCTCACCGTCGGCCACCCAGCGACCAATCATCTGGCATAGGATGCGGCGGAAGTATTCATGACGGGTATAAGACAAGAAGCTGCGGCTATCGGTCAGCATCCCAACAAAGCGGCTTAGTAAACCAAGTTGTGCTAATTGGGTCATTTGGCGCTGCATCCCATCTTTCTGATCGTTAAACCACCAGCCAGAACCAAACTGCATTTTCCCCGCAGCTCCCTCGCCCTGGAAGTTACCGACCATAGTGCCGATCACTTCGTTGTCGCGGGGATTCAAGCAGTAAAGGATGGTTTTTGGCAGTGCATTGCGCAGGCCTTGTGCATCCAATAAGCGAGATAAAGGCTGTGCCAGCGGTTGGTCATTAATCGAGTCGAAACCGATATCTGGCCCTACCAGATTGAACATGCGGCTGTTGTTATTGCGCAGTGCACCAATGTGATACTGCTGAACCCATTCACGGCGGTGATACTCGCCAGACAGGAACAGCAATACTGCGGTTTTAAATTGCGCGATCTCTTGGCTAGTTGGTTGCTCTCCAGCCAAACGGCGCGCCAGGATTGCGTCTAACGTGGCTTCATCAGCTTCACCGTAAACCACGACATCCAGTGCATGGTCAGAGACTTTGCAACCGTGGGCGGCAAAGTGGTCCATACGTTTATTCAGCGCAGTACACAAATCGGCAAAGCGGCTAATTGAAGTGTCAGCGGCAGCTTCAAGACACTGCATATAGTCGTTGAAACCGGCGGCTTCAATGTTGAAGGCTTTATCCGGACGCCAGCTTGGTAACACTTTGATATTGAAGCTGTCATCAGCGGCAATCGCTTTATGGTGGCGCAGGTCATCGATTGGATCGTCAGTGGTTCCGACCATTTTCACATTCATCTGCTGCATGATACCGCGAGCAGAGAAGCTATCCTGAGCCAGTAGTTCGTTTCCGCGCTGCCAGATTTCGTCAGCGGTAGCTGGGGACAATAACTTACCTGTAATACCAAATGGGCGGCGCAGTTCAAGATGTGTCCAATGATATAGCGGGTTGCCAATAGTGTGAGGAACCGTTGCCGCCCAAGCCTCGAACTTCTCGCGGTCACTGGCATCACCAGTACAAAAACGCTCCGCAACACCGTTAGTTCGCATTGCCCGCCATTTGTAGTGGTCACCTTTCAACCAGATGTCATACAGGTTCTTAAAGCGGGTGTTTTCGGCGATCTGCTCCGGCGGTAAATGACAGTGATAATCGTAGATAGGCTGATCTTTAGCATAGTCATGGTACAGACGACGGGCGAATTCAGTGTCCAGTAAAAAGTCTTCGGTTAAAAACTGCGACATATTATGTTCCTCACATGAGTACATCTTGAGTTCTGCTTTCTTTATCGCAAAGTTATCACACCAATTCCATCTATCGTCCAGTACTTTCTTATAGAGATTGATCGCAAAAACCTAACAAAAAGAACAAATACTCAACATTTATAGTCCATATAGTCCCTTGCGGCACTAAGTCTGCTGGCTTCTATTATTCCCTAATTGAAAAGTGGTTTTTGTGATATCACTCAACTTTTAAATCTGTATGACAAGTTATTGTTGCGTCGCCCTCAGTCATCTCGTACGAATTTTCTTACTGATTGTGCAGATTTGGCCTGGATGGGAATAAGCAAGAATAAGAGTCGCTGACAGCACTGCGGCTTTAACTCGAATAAAAAGGTATTACTCAGTGTGTGACTAGCTCATGCACAGCAATGTCGGGTGAACCAAATTGCGCCATGAAACGCCACGACAGAACGCGCTTCATGGCAGTAATCTTAGACTGGGAGAGAGTTAGAAATGGTGCGTAAAATTAAAGGCTTACGCTGGTATATGATCGCTTTGGTCACCGTCGGCACAATATTGGGTTACTTAACACGTAATGCGATTGCAGTTGCTGCACCGACGTTGCAAGAGCAGTTACATATCACAACACAACAATATTCTTATATTATCGCTGCTTATTCAGCCGCTTACACCTTAATGCAACCAGTAGCCGGTTATATCCTGGATGTAATGGGGACGAAAGTCGGTTATGCCATGTTTGCCGTGATGTGGGCCATATTCTGTATGAGTACCGCATTAGCCAGCAGTTGGGGTGGTTTAGCTATCGCTCGTGGTGCAGTAGGTGCGGCAGAAGCGGCGATGATCCCTGCGGGTCTGAAAGCGACCAGTGAATGGTTCCCGGCAAAAGAACGTTCCATTGCCGTGGGCTACTTCAACGTAGGTTCTTCTATCGGCGGTATGATAGCGCCTCCATTAGTGGTGTGGGCAATCGTGATGCATAGCTGGCAGATGGCATTTATCATCACCGGCGTGCTCAGTCTGATTTGGGCCATTGCCTGGTTAATCCTGTACAAACACCCGAAAGACCAGAAAAAACTGTCAGATGAAGAGCGTGAGTACATCCTCAGTGGTCAGGAAGCACAGCACTCGACAGCGAACGCCAAAAAGATGTCTGCAATGCAGATTATCCGTAACCGTCAGTTCTGGGGCATTGCTATCCCACGTTTTCTGGCAGAACCTGCCTGGGGTACTTTCAATGCCTGGATCCCGCTGTTTATGTTCAAAGCTTATGGCTTTAACCTGAAAGAAATTGCGATGTTTGCCTGGATGCCAATGCTGTTTGCTGATCTGGGTTGCATTCTGGGTGGTTACCTGCCGCCTTTGTTCCAAAAACACTTCAAAGTTAATCTGATTGTTTCTCGTAAGTTAGTGGTAACAATGGGGGGGTTGCTGATGATTGGGCCAGGGACTATTGGCCTGTTTACCAGCCCTTATGCGGCTATCGCCTTGCTGTGTGTCGGCGGGTTTGCTCACCAATCCCTGTCCGGCGCACTGATCACCTTGTCCTCTGACGTCTTTGGCCGTAACGAAGTTGCCACCGCGAATGGTCTTACCGGCATGGCGGCCTGGACTGCCAGTACGTTGTTCGCTCTGGTGGTCGGGGCATTGGCCGATACGATGGGCTTCAGCCCACTGTTTGCTGCATTGGCTGTATTTGATGTGCTCGCAGTGGTGGTCATCTGGACGGTGCTACAAAACCGCCCGGCAGCAGAACCGGCCATCGATCCGGTGCAACAAACGCCAGCCGGGCAGAACTAATTCCAATCACCATAATTAAGCTATAAATGCTAACAGCCCGGTAGACACTTACCGGGCTTTTTACTGTCTAAACGTCATCGAGTTACCGCACCTTTTCCATCATAACTGTGATAGCAATAACTAGAACCCAATAGGGATAAGTGGTATAACAAGTCCTATTGTATCCCCTGCGGGATATCATGCCTTCCAGACAAAATGAGCCGCTAATTTTGCCGCCTCAATTGATCCCAAGAGCCTTAATCATGGAATTCACAGAAACCAGACGGTTGTACCAGCAATTAGCCGCAGAATTGAAACGGCGTATCGAAGCGGGTGTTTATCCGGTGGGTGATAAATTGCCAGCAGAACGCTACATTTCCGAAGAAATGAATGTCAGCCGAACCGTGGTTCGTGAAGCGATAATCATGCTGGAAGTGGAAGGTTATGTAGAAGTGCGCAAGGGTTCCGGCATCCATGTGATGTCGAATCAACAAAAACATTTGGTGATGCCCAACCAAAGCATTGAATTTGCCACCGCAGGGCCATTTGAGCTATTGCAGGCGCGCCAGTTGATTGAAAGCAATATTGCGGAATTCGCCGCCACGCAAGTGACCCGGCAAGATATTGTACAATTAATTGAAATTCAAAAACATGCGCGGCAGGAAGATCGTTTTCGCGACTCGCAATGGGATCTCAAATTCCACGTACAAGTGGCATTGGCAACGCAGAATACCGCGATGGCCACGATTGTCGAGAAGATGTGGAGCCAGCGGGTACATAACCCTTACTGGATTAAACTGCACGAGCACATTGATGATAAGTCGATCGAGAGCTGGTGCGAAGATCACGACCGGATCCTTGAAGCGCTGATGCGTAAAGATCCTTACGCCAGTAAGCTTGCCATGTGGCAACATCTGGAAAACACCAAGCAGATGCTGTTCCGCGCCACAACGGATGATTTTGAATTTAATGTCGATCGTTACCTGTTCACAGAGAACCCGGTGGTTCATCTCGATAACCTGATGATGAATAACAACATGGCTGCCGACAGCAAAAACTGAGTGCAGCCCACTAATAGATAATCCGCAGGAAGAGAATTGGCACTATTCATTCACTTCACTGTGTGATTATCCCGCGTTACAGTCAGTAAATGTTGAGTTCTGTCAGAAAATGTCAACCTCACGCCTGTTTTTTAAACTCTTGTTCAATAACCACCCAATAGATATCTATATTTCCCTGTTTCATATCCCGCTATTTTGCTAAAGTGGCAGTACTTTTTTATTCGGATGCTTTGGGAGCGAAACGCAAATATATGCGCTGGTTGTTTGCTCTGCTTATTGCCGTATCTTGCTGGGCCAATGCGGTCTCAGGCAAATTGCTATTGCCCGTGCATCCTCTCTCAACAGGTATGTCGTTATCTGCGTTGAGCCAGATTTCACCTGACTGCGACTCGTCAAGCCATCGCACACTGTCTTTCAGTTCGTTTCCACCCTATCTGAACCTACAAAACCAGGCCGCGCATCCTCAATTGCGCCTGTTGGGTGTTCCCGTCAAAAAACGGCGATAAAAAACCGACTGGGTGCGACAAAATTTACCGGTTTGGTGAATCCCTCATCAGCCAATAATACCTGGCCCTGGCCCGCGGCTTATCACGGGATGTTCCATACCCGCCGGGCAGATGAAATCTATAAACAGCCGCGGCAATCACAGCCACTGCTTAACTATTCCAACTGGATATTTCATGCATCGACACAGCAAAATCGTGTGGGCGGCTGGAAAGAGAGTAATATTCAATATAGCGGGATGCTGACCTACCACCATGACGGTGTGATGAGTTCTATGTTGTTGTAGTGCTGAAGCGGCTATAACAGAAAGTGAACTTACCTTTAGATATCAGCGAATTGGTTTGCCCTGAATCCATTTATCAAAACCATCGCTAAAACACGAAACTACCGGACATCGTCGTGGATCGTGTTTATAAACTAACAGATATACCCAAAGTAATTGGTGTTGCAGGTAGGCTGCAAGCGAATGGTAGATTGGTTGTAAACCATTTTGAACCGCGCTGGCACAGGCCCGTAGGGTAAGGCTCAAAGAGGCTCATTAGCCCCGATAAACTTATTTATAGTAAGGTCTACTACGAGTAAGTGATTCAGGTGAGTAAAAGCCGCTACCCCCTGTGTAGTGTCAAGTACTAAGGGCATATAACAATGACGTTTTAGGAATACCAGATGGATATCATTAAAGAACTCTTACATGCTCTGTGGGCACAAGACTATGAGACACTGGCGAACCCGTCTCTGGTTTGGGCCATCTATATCCTGCTGTTTATGATACTTTTTCTGGAAAACGGCTTGCTTCCTGCGGCTTTTTTACCGGGCGATAGTCTGCTGATTCTGGTGGGAGTGCTGATTGCAAAAGGTGCGATGAGTTTCCCTGTCACGATTGTCGTGCTAACCACCGCAGCCAGCCTCGGATGCTGGCTCAGCTATATTCAAGGGCGATGGCTGGGCAACACTAAAATTGTGCAAGGCTGGCTGGCGCATCTGCCCGCCCACTACCATCAGCGTGCGCATAATTTGTTCCACCGTCATGGTTTATCGGCATTGCTGGTGGGCCGTTTTCTGGCGTTTGTACGTACCTTGCTACCAACAATTGCCGGTCTTTCTGGCCTGAGTAATGCCCGTTTTCAATTCTTTAACTGGATGAGCGGATTACTGTGGGTATTGATTCTGACCACGATGGGCTTTGCCTTTGGCAAAACACCGGTATTCCTGAAATACGAAGACGAAGTGATGTTCTTCCTGATGTTATTGCCACTGGCATTACTGGTCATCGGACTGGTGGGTTCCTTGTATGTACTTTGGCGAAAAAAACATCCGGCCCCGGCTCAAGTCGGCGATGATAAGAACAAAGGTAACCCAGAGTGATTAACCTCAGGGACCGTATTGGTCGCCCAGTCTGGTACTATTTTCTCGTCCCAACTGCCGCTTTTTTATTGGTAGCCCTGTTGTTTACGCCGCTTATCATGTGTACCGAGAGTGCATTGAAAATCAGGCCAAACCAGCAAGGGCTGTCATTACCAGATGGGTTTTATCTATACCAACATCTTGATCAACGCGGTATCCGCATCAAGAGCATCACACCGGAGAATGAAAGTCTGGTGGTAAGTCTGGAGTCACCGGAGCAGCAGCAGAAAGCTATAGAGGCGCTGCAAGACATTTTGCCAAGCGGCTATGTGATTATTTCGAGTGAATCGAAGAAACGCCAACGTCTGCTGCCCGCCTTTAGAAGTAGTATGCAAAATCTGGGGTAGCGGTCATAAAGGGGAGGAAACACCTCCCATCCCTACATATTAATTCTGCTGATATCTGATTAATATATAAAAAATACAGTGGTAAACTTGGGTATCACATAATTCAGCGCTATGATTAAACATCCACGGCAACCTGTCTCACCCTTGAATCCCGTTGTAAAAGGAAGCTCTACTATGTTGTTACGTCGTTCTCTGTTGTTGGTTTTACCGATTATTGCTTTTTGTGGCTTTGCCCAAGCTACCGCCACTAATGAATGCGATATCAAAGCCAAAGAAATCCAACAACAGATTGATTATGCCAAACAGCATGGCAATACAAACCGCGCCGCAGGTCTGGAAACGGCGTTAAAAGAAGTGAAAAGCAATTGTACGGTGGAAAGCCTGAAAGCTGAACGGCAGAAAAAGATCAGACAAAAACAGCAAAAAGTCTCTGAGCGTCAGGAAGAGTTAAAAGAGGCTCAGCAAAAAGGCGATACCAGTAAAATTGCCAAGCAACAGAAGAAGTTAGCTGAAGCACAAGCTGAACTGAAACAAGCCAAGGCACAGAAGTAACAGCGCCAGTTTTAAGTACTGCATCACGTTCGAGCAACCGTCTTTAAATACGAGATACTTGTATTATCCGGTGAGTTTTTCGGATTTTTAACCTTTAAACTCATCAGAAAATCCGCTACGTTTGTTATTCATCTCAGTTATATTAAGGAGCTATAACATGCCACAAGATAAAACCTCTGAACATTTACGTGCTGAACTTAAGTCACTGGCAGATACTTTGGAAGAAGTGCTGCAATCTTCAACCGACAAGCCAAAAGCTGAGTTAGAAAAATTACGCGCCAAAGCGGAAAATGCACTGAAAGATACGCGCGAGCGCTTGAGCGAAACCGGTGACAGAATCGCGGCTCAAAGCAGAGAAATTGCTGATAAAGCTGACACTTATGTTCGTGACAACCCGTGGACTGGCGTAGGTATTGGTGCTGCGGTTGGTGTGGTGTTGGGCGTTCTGTTGTCCCGTCGCTGATTATGGCAGAAATTCCTAAGGTGCAGGGCCCCGGTAAAGGGGTCCTCGATACTGTCCATCGCATTGCCACTATCGTGGTCGGGATGGTTGAAACCCGTGTCCGACTGGCCATTATTGAACTGGAAGAGGAAAAAGCAACACTGATTCAGTTGCTGATAATGGCGGGTATTACTCTGCTGTTTACCGCTTTTGGTTTAATGAGCCTACTGGTATTGGTCATCTGGGCTATTGATCCCGCCTATCGTTTAATGGCGTTAGCCACAACCACCGCGGTGTTACTATCACTGGCATTGATAGGTGTTATCTGGACACTCACCAAGGCGCGCCGCTCCACATTGCTGGGTTCTACCCGTAAGCAATTGGAAACAGACCGCGAGCTACTGGAGAAAGACCATTGAGCCGCCGCCAATTAGCACAAGAAAAGGAAGCGTTGTTACGCAAGATCCAACAGCAAAGAGAGGATCTCGCGAATAGTACTGCACATTGGATTGACGTTACCGCGCCATACGATCGTGGCTGGGCGCAGATTGTCGGTATGCGAAAATATTTGATGATTGGCTCCAGCTTAGTGGCTCTGTACGGTGTTCGTCATCCAAGCAAACTTATCCGCTGGTCCCGACGTGCAGTCAGTGCATGGGGTACTATCCAGTTGTTTCGACGGACTTTTTCTTCGCGCTAATTTGCGGTTTCTGCTTACCCATTCCCCTGTTTGTATTGCCTTACGGTTTATCGCCTTAAGGCACCGTGCGGCCCGTCGAATATCACCTCTGAGAGCTTCAACGCTGTCACTTCAGTTTTTTTGATAAAAAACGACAGTTTTACTTGCTAACAACTTCCCAACTTCTCCACTAACATTCCCTCATCAACTCTTACTTATCAACCCAGGGAGCTTGCGGGATAACACCAGCAAGTAACCAAAAAAATTAGCGCCCGCAGATGCCAGGCATTAATACACACAAACTTTTTGGAGAAGTCTCGATGAACAAATTACAAGATACTGGCCTGTTGGTAGCACGCATTCTGATACCCATTCTGTTTATTGTGGCCGGTTACGGCAAAATGGGTGATGCCTACGCTGGCACCCAACAGTATATGCAGGCGATGGGCGTTCCCGGCTTCTTCCTGCCACTGACTATTTTGTTGGAATTTGGCGGTGGTTTGGCGATTTTGTTCGGTTTCCTGACCCGTACTACCGCACTGTTTACTGCCGGTTTCACTATTCTGACCGCGTTGATTTTCCATACTAACTTTGCGGAAAGTGTTAACCAGTTGATGTTCATGAAAAACCTAACCATCGCTGGCGGTTTCATTGTGTTGGCGGTTGCCGGCCCGGGTGGTTTCAGTATTGACCGTCTGCTGGGTAAGAAGTGGTAAGGCTATACTATAAAATGCAATCCCCAAAGTAATTGGAGTTGCAGCCAGGCAGCAAGCGAATGACAAATT
>NZ_ACCB01000055.1 GCF_000173735.1 Yersinia aldovae ATCC 35236
GTGGAGCACCCTGGCTTATCTGTTTTTGGATCTGCTTTAATGCTTGCTGATATGTATCATTAGTTATGGTGAGGGCCGCCGCTTTTAACCCTGCGACCAGTGGTAATCCAGCTTGTTGTGTAATCGCTAATGTTTGAAAAATCTGGCTCAGGCAACTTCCACGTATTAATGGAGAAATGAAAGGAAGGTGTAGGAGAAGCCTTTGTTCCAATAACTGCCAGTGAGGTTGTTTTTGGCGTAGATAACAATAGCCAATACATAATATTGCAAGTAACAGAGCAATATAGGGGCCGTAGAGCGTAATAAATGCCGATATGAAAAGCAGACCCGCAGTCAGCGCCGGTAATGGTGTATCAAATGATTGATAAATTTGTGCAAACTCAGGAAGAACCATGACCAGCATCACAACAGCGACTACCAACGCAATAATGCAAACAAATACCGGGTATTTCAGCGCTTTTATCACTTTCTTTTGTAATTTTTGCTGCTGCTCCTGATATTGAACTAACTGAGTACAGCACTGTTCAAGATTACCGGTAAGCTCTCCCATCGCTATCACTGGTGGATATAATCGGGGAAACGTTTGTGGGTAATGTGCCATTGCTTCAGACAATGGTTTTCCCTGCGCAACTAACTGACTTATCTCGTGTAATAAGCAACGCCACGGTAATGCATCCATCTCTTTGGCTAAGAGTTGTAAGCTATTGACCAAGGGTAGACCGGCTTGAAGTAAAGTGGCTAACTGGCGGGTAACGGTAATCAAACGTTCCCCTTGCCAATATCGAATTGATAAGTGTTTTCCACTTTTTACACTTAATGGCTGTAACCCATGCTGGAACATATATTCATAGACACTATCTTTTTCTGCCGCGAGTATTGCCCCTGTTTGCAATTGCCCTTTGGTCGTCATCGCTTTCCAGTGGAATAAACGACTTTTTATCATAGGGTTGCCTCCTCTTCAGTCAGGGCGGTGACAACACGATTAATCTCATCAAGAGTCGTGATTCCCTCCTCGACTAAAGTCAGGCCTGCGCAAAGTAATGTTGTCTGCTCTTGTTCGTGGGCTATCTGTACCAGTTGTGATGGGCTGACATTATTGAGCAACGCATGTTGAATTTTTGGGGTTACGTTTAACATTTCGTAAATCCCGGTCCGTCCATAATAGCCGGCGCAGCAATGCTCACATCCCACCGCCAGATAATGCTGTAAGGGCGCGGTTCTGAGTTTGGTTGGTGGCTGAAAGGGAGAGGGAGAGGGTTGACGGCAATGTAAACATAAACGGCGAACCAATCTTTGTGCGATAACCAGTTTCAGGCTGGAGGCGATCAAATGGCGATCCACTCCCATTTGAGTCAGGCGTATCAAGGTTTCAGCTGTTGAGTTGGTATGTAAGGTTGAAAGTACTAAATGCCCTGTTTGGGCGGCTTTTACTGCTATCTCAGCGGTTTCGTTATCACGGATTTCACCGACCATAATGACGTCAGGGTCTTGTCGTAATATCGCCCGTAATACTCGAGAGAAATCCAACCCTATCTTGCTATTAGTCTGCGTTTGGTTAATGCCATCAACGGGGATCTCAATAGGATCTTCAACGCTACAGATATTTCTGTATGGCTGATTAAGTCGGGCCAGGCTGCAATAGAGTGTTATGGTTTTGCCGCTTCCTGTCGGCCCTGTGACTAGAATTAGCCCCTGCGGAGCAGAGAGCGCCTGCGTTAATTGTTGTTGGGCTGATGCTGTTAGCCCCAAGGCTTCCAACTTAGTTTGTTGTTGCATATTAAGTATTCGCAACACAATTTTCTCCCCATGCTGCATGGGGAGTGTGGCTATTCTCATTGAATAACGGGCAGTTCCGAGCTGCAAAGTGAGCTGGCCATCTTGCGGTAATCGCCTTTCAGCGATATTCAGTTTGGCCATAACTTTGAGACAACTACTGATACGAACGGCTAATTCTACATCAGGAGGCGTGGATTCATGTAACACCCCATCTATCCTGAAGCGAACACGGTAGTGATGTTGATAAGGTTCAAAATGGATGTCTGATGCACGTTTCTGAATCGCTAAACTGAGCGTTTGCGTTATAAATTGAATAACAGGTACATCGCTTTCACTATCCAGCGATGTTTCATCCCAATTCTGCAACGGTGGCGTTGGCGCTTTGCCAATGGGTTGCTCAAGCTCATTTACATAGGGATTTTCTCCATTTTTCACTCCGTTACTTAAGTGGGCTTTAGCCGCGGACTCCAGGTGCAACGATTGTTCAATTTTGGCTTCCGGCCAATATTCCACGGCTATTTTACGCCCACATGTAAAACGCAGTGCAGTCAGTAATTCCTCTTTCACCGCCTCCGAAGAGGCGATAGAAAGACATTTCCGATCAAGTTTTAGTGCGACTACTCGATAGCGGCGGCAGAGTGTGTGCAATTCATCGCTGATTATTTCGCGAGGAAGTACGAGCCGGTCTGTCATTTTGATTATTCCTTATCATCAAATCGGAATACTGCTTTGCAGCTATCCGTTATACCGCTGTCCGTTGCAGTACATGTTTTTGCCCACACCAAATTACCATCGCTGTTTTTGGTTGGTGATAGTGCGAGAGTCAGCCCTGTCAGAGTATTTTGCCCTGTAAGGGTAATCACGCCCTTTGCGACACTCACGGCGCTGACATAACGCGATGACTGCCCTGCCGGGATCCCATGACTACTTGCGTTACAGTTATCCAGATTTGCTTGTTCCAAAGAGCAAAGCTCTATTGCCATTTTGTAAGGAACGATAGTTTGCAGCATATCGGTCAGCGCCGCTTTTTGGATATAACGTTGATAGGACGGAATACCGACACCACTGAGGACAGCAATGATAGCGATCGCAACCATCAGTTCAATTAATGTAAAACCCTTTTGATTAGCCATTTAGCACTCTCCTTGAGTATGAAAAAACGAGGTCAGGGTGCCGTAGTTAAATTGACAATAACAGAAGGATTACATTGAGTTGCGAGGCGTACTGTCGGATATTTTAGTTGTTGCAGAGGAGAAACAGATAACTTCGGCGGCGCTCGCAAAACTGAACCAGAGTCAGGTTATTATTATGGTCCGCCGAAGATAATTTGATAGGCTTACTGGAAACGCATTGAGAGGTCTAAAGCCGTAACGTGTTTGGTTAGCGCTCCGACTGAGATGAAGTCGATACCGGTTTCAGCATAACTGCGCAGGGTTTCCAACGTGACATTGCCTGAGACTTCCAATTGCGCACTGCCTTGTGTTTTGGTTCGTTCATCGCGCATTTTTACAGCATCGCGCATCATGGGAATAGTGAAGTTATCCAACATTACGATGTCAGCACCCGCGTCCAATGCCTGCTGCAGCTCATCAAGGGATTCAACTTCAACTTCTACCGGGACATCGGCATGTATCCAAAATGCTTTAGCAACTGCGTCTTTGATAGAACCGGCTGCAATAATGTGATTTTCCTTGATAAGGAAAGCATCAGATAAACCGAGGCGGTGATTATTACCTCCACCGCAGAGAACGGCGTACTTCAACGCGGTGCGCAATCCAGGGAGGGTTTTTCGGGTATCGAGTAATTGGGTGTGCAGCCCAGCGAGTTCGGCAACATAGCGACTCACTTCTGTTGCAACGCCTGATAGAGTTTGCACGAAGTTAAGTGCGGTGCGTTCGCCGGTGAGCAGGATACGGGCAGGGCCAGTCAGCTTGCAAAGCCGCTGATTCGCCGCCAGTTTATCGCCATCATTAACTAGCCACTCAACTGACACCGTGGCCCCAAGTTGGATGAATACTTCATTCAGCCAGCGTTGACCACAAAAGATACCGTTTTCACGGGTAATGATAGTGGCAGTGGCTTGAGTCTCTGCGGGGAGCAATTGTGCTGTGAGGTCGCGGTCTGGGTTGACCTCACCACCGAGATCTTCACTCAGAGCCTGAGCAACAGTAAAAGGGATATCACGTTGAATTCGTTCCAATAGCTCGGCGCGGCGGCTGTCGGCATTGTAGCTGCGGGTCGGCATATAAAACTCCGAAATGGCGGATAGATAGTCGTCTAAACATGCTACTCTGTTGCTGGCTGAAGTGCCATCAAAGAGCCGGTTGAAGTGTACTATTTAGGGGCTTAGACAAACTATGCAGTTAGAAAACCACTGGCAGTTAGACAACGGCTGGATCTCCGGTGTGAAGCGGGTGGTTTCCCCGCATTTTGATAAGCGACCAGAAGGTGAAGCTCCTTCTCTGCTGGTGATTCATAATATCAGTTTGCCCCCTGGCGAGTTCGGTGGCCCTTATATCGATCAACTGTTCACTGGCACACTCAAAGCCGATGAGCATCCCTACTTTGCCGATATAGTTCACTTACGTGTTTCAGCCCATTGTCTGATTCGCCGTGATGGTGAGATTATTCAATATGTTCCGTTTGATAAACGCGCCTGGCATTCGGGTGTTTCATCATTTGCCGGTCGTGAACGTTGCAACGATTTCTCTATTGGGATCGAGCTGGAAGGGACTGATGTATTACCGTTTACCTCTGAACAATATCAGCGCTTGAGCGAGATAAGCGCCTTGCTGCTTGCCCATTATCCGATAACCGTAGAGCGGGTGACGGGCCACAGTGATATTGCTCCCGAGCGTAAAACTGACCCCGGCCCAGCTTTTGACTGGGTACGGTATCGACAAAGTGTGGCAGGCCTACCGGCATCATCATAATGTCGATTTCTTAATTAGTCAGAGGTTTATGGTTGAATGCTCGCCTGTCTATAGCCTCTTCTGATACTGTTGTATCTATATACTGGGAGGCGGATGCCCTGTTTCGGGGCTGGTTAAGTGCAAAGGGAGAATAAGAGCTAATGACACTGTTTACGCTGTTGCTGGTGCTGGCATGGGAGCGCTTATTTAAACTGGGCGAACACTGGCAGTTAGATCATCGCCTTGAAGCCGTATTTGCGCGTTTACATCGGTTTTCGTTAGGGCAAACCATTTTACTGACCGCTGTATGGATGGGGCTGGTATGGTTGGTTTTACGATTACTGCAAAATATCCTGTTTGGTTTCCCTTTGTTACTGATGTGGATATTAATCTGTCTGTTATGTATCGGGGCGGGCGGCATTCGTAAACACTATCGCGCGTATTTGAAAGCGGCGCGGCAGGGTGATGTTCATGCCACGGATAAAATGGCAGAAGAGTTGGCGTTAATTCATGGTTTACCTCTGGATAGCACCGAGAAAACCAGGTTAGAATCCTTACAAAATGCCTTATTGTGGATAAATTTCCGTTACTACTTAGCGCCAATCTTCTGGTTTGTTGTTTGCGTTAACTATGGCCCGGTGGCATTAGCGGGTTATGCCATGTTGCGTGGCTACCAAACCTGGCTCGCACGTCATCAAACACCATTACAGCGATCTCAATCCGGTATTGACAGTATATTGCATTGGTTAGACTGGATACCCGTAAGATTAGTTGGAGTGGCCTATGCCTTATTAGGGCACGGCGAAAGGGCGCTACCTGCTTGGCTTGCTTCATTGGGTGACTTCCGCTCTTCGCAATTTCAGGTGCTGGTTCAATTAGCGCAGTATTCGTTGGCTCGGGAACCTCATTTGGATTCGGTACAAACACCAAGAGCCGCTGTCTCTTTAGCGCGAAAAGTAACGCTGACGGTGATTGTTGTGGTCGCGTTATTAACGATTTATGGTGCGCTGGTTTAGTCAATGGGATGTTTTTCGGGTTTATAGCGCTGGTAATGATTTATCAGCCTTTTAATGCAATTTCTTAGTATGAATTATTTCTATTTTTTCTTACTAATGAATTTTAGTCACTATTCCAATGTGGAATTCATTTTTTACCATTATTAATCAATGTTTTGAGATGATTCTACTTGTGTTTGTCTGCGATTGAAAATCTGACGTCCAATTTATCTACGTTATATATTTCCTCTTTGGAAAACTTCTGACTTTAAGTTTTACATCTGTACCATCCTCTAATTTTAATAGTCCGATTAAATTCCGAGCTATTCCTTTTTATGATTTTTCTATTTGCCATATCATTTGCCTGACCAATTTATATTGGCTTATTTGCCCATGCATTACTCAACTTATTTTAATCTGTATTTATATTTTAAATTGATTTGAATTAATGCGGGTTTGATTATGCCAATAACAAATCAGGAATATTATAATGAATTCAATTTTTAAAGGTATAGGACGTTACTTAGGCAGTGGCTTTATCAAGAAGACCATTGCCTATGCGCAAATTTTTTTACAAATATTATTAAGCACACTTCCACTGTATTCGATGAGTTTCAGTACTCAGGCGAACAGTGATATTACGAAAAAAACAGTGCTTTTTAAGCGACTTTATACGCTCACCCCAACCGATACACTTGAATCGGTGGCATCAAACTATGGCTTATCTGTGGATGAGCTTTGGGCGTTAAACATCAATTTATATAATAACCGCAGTGCTTTTGACGCAGTCAAGTACGGTGCGGTTGTTTATATTCCTAACCAAGAAGAAGAGCAACAAGCGACGCAGCAAGCCTCTATGGTTGCTTCTCATTTGTCACAGGTTGGGAATTCGTTAAGCAGCGAGGACCGCGTAGGTGCATTCTCTCGTTTAGCTAAGGGGATGTTGTTATCTTCCACGGCAAAAACAGTCGAGGAATGGTTAGGCCATATCGGTCAAGCCCAGGTTAAATTGCAAGCTGACGATAAGAATGACTTCAGTGGTTCAGAAGTGGATTTATTTATTCCCCTTTATGACCAACCTGAGAAGTTAGCCTTCAGCCAGTTTGGTTTTCGTCGTATTGACCAACGCAATATTATGAATATTGGGTTGGGGCAACGCCATTATGTATCTGACTGGATGTTCGGTTATAACATTTTCTTTGATCAACAAATATCAGGCAATGCTCATCGGCGCGTAGGGTTCGGCGGCGAATTGGCGCGGGATTACGTTAAGCTTTCGGCGAACAGTTATCATCGCTTGGGTGGCTGGAAGAATTCAACTCGGTTGGAAGATTATGACGAGCGAGCGGCTAATGGCTATGATATTCGCACAGAAGCCTATTTACCTCATTACCCGCAGTTAGGCGGGAAACTGATGTATGAGCAATACTTCGGTGACGAAGTCGCCTTGTTTGGCATTAATGAGCGACAGAAAAACCCATCAGCATTAACTGCTGGTGTCAGTTATACCCCAATTCCCCTGGTGAGCTTAGGTCTTGACCATACTATTGGTAACGGCGGTAAAAAGAAAACTGGCGTCAATGTCGCCGTCAATTACGAAATTAATACCCCTTGGCAAAAGCAGATAGATCCCGCAGCGGTACAAGCAACCCGGACTTTAGCCGGCAGCCGCATGGATTTGGTCGATCGCAATAACAATATTGTGCTGGAATACCGCAAGCAGCAGGTAGTGACATTAAATTTACCTGAAAAAATCAGTGGGAAAGAGGCACTGGTCTTACCGATAAATTATACCTTTAATGCCCGTCATGGTTTGGATCGTATCGAGTGGGATGCCGCCGATGTGATTCAGGCCGGTGGGCAAGTGAGCAGTCAGGGCAATTTGGCCTATCACGTCGCTTTGCCGCCTTATATTGACGGCGCGGCGAATGCTTATGTATTAAGCGGTCGTGCGGTGGATAAAAAAGGCAATTACTCCACTTCCAGCTCAACCAATATTTATGTTACTGGCGTCAATATTAGCAGTGTAAACAGTGTTTCTTCATTAACACCGCCTACATTGCCAGCAGATACGACCAGCCATTCGATACTCCAGTTGGCGTTAAAGACCGATGCCGGTAAGGCCGTCGGCGGTGTAGCGCGCAACATCACGTTTGCGGTGCGCGATGTCTCTGGCAATGTTCCGCGAGTCAGAAGCTTACCTCAACCGGTAATGATAGGTGAAGCACAGGAAATTCAGCCTGGTGTTTATGAAACCACGGTGACCAGCGGTAGCTCGGTTGGGCGTTTTGAAATTACTCCGACAGTGCGTGGGGTTCAGTTGAATCCACTTATTCTGACTCAAGCTGCCGATGCCACTACTGCGATGATTCATAGCAGCGGCTCTGTTACTATTTCTACTCCATCAATTACCACTAATACTGCGGATAAAACCAGACTTGAAGTGCAAGTGACTGACGCATTTGGTCATCCGGTACCGGGTGTTGAAGTGACATGGGTAAGCGATTTAAATTCGCCAGGCCTTGAGCATGTCACCAGTATTACTAACGAGCACGGTATTGCAGAAAATAATTTCAGTTCAACCGTGACAGGAACTGCCAATATTACAGTGCAAGTAGGCACTTCAACACCTGTTGCTGCGGGTGCGATTGAAATAAAGACAGATAACAGCACCATGACGGTGAAAGCCAGTGACTTTACGGTCACTACCACATCAGTTGTGGCTAATGGCACAGATAAAACCGTTTATAAACTGAAGGTGACGGACAAACAAGGTAACGCCGTTCCCGCAGCCGCCGTGGAATGGTCGAACAATATCGGTATATTCATCCAGGCTAGCCCAACTACCACCGATGCCAATGGGGAAACCTTTATTGAACTGGCGAGTACCAAGGCAGGCACGGCTAAAGTGACGGCGACTATAGGTGGCAAGCCTTATCACGCCAGTGATGTGACCTTTATTGCCTCTCGTCAAAGTGCCCAAATTGCGTTACTTCCTGCGAGCAAGATTAAGGCCGCAGCCAATGATAAGGATTGGATTACCCTTACGGCCAAAATTGTTGATGCGCACAATAACCCGATTAAAAGTGAAAAAATTGTTTGGGATGCAGTCAGCCATCAGATGACGTTCAGTCCTACAACGAAAATAACACACACCAACGATCAGGGTGAGTCAGAGATTCAAGTGGCCAGTGCCCAAGTGGGGGATGCTTCTGTTAGCGCACAGGTAGTTGCAAATGATTTGTTAATTAATCAAGACAACCAAACGCTGACATTCAGCGCTGATGCTGCTACCGCAGGTATTTCTAAATGGCTGGCACCTGGTGATCAAGCGCTTATTGCCAATGGTGTGGCAACCGTCAGCTATACGGTATTGGTGAAAGACAGCAAAGATCATATTGTGCCGAACAGTCAGGTTCTCTGGGAGACCGATCTGGGCAAATTTACTTCGTCGCAGACAATGAAAACAGTGACTACAACGGATAGTCAGGGTGAGGCGACTGTAGAGCTTGCCAGTACTCAGGCGGGTTTTGCCAAGGTTAAGGCTGCGGTTAATGGGGGTTCAATTACATCGACCGCCAAGGTTGAGTTTACGGCGGATAGTAGCACTGCGACCATCGCCATAACACCTGTCAATAAGCAGGTTTACGTTGCTAATGGCGGCGATACCGTTACCTATAACGTTATTGTGTTAGACAAACACCAAAATCCGGTTAGGGATGCAGATATAACCTGGAGTACGGTTAATCATCATGTCGTCAAGTATTCGCCGGCGAGTAGCAAGACTGATTCAGATGGTAAAGCGACAGTAGCAGTAACATCCACCGCAGCCGGTAGCACTCAGGTTCAGGCAACGCTGGCTAACAATGCCACGGATATTGCTGATCAAATTAGCTTTAATGCTGATCGTCAGACGGCAGTGATCAAGACTGTGGTGGTAAAAGGTAACAACCAGCCAGCACCTGATGGCTCTGGTTCTGTCAGTTATGTAACGACAGTTGAAGATATTAACGGCAACCCGGTTAGCGGGATGATTCTAAGCTGGGGCAGCAATATCAATAAGGTTACCAACCAGACCACCACTACCGATGCCAACGGTATGAGTACTCAAACCATCACTGGTACACAGGCTGGTAAGGTTGAAGTTTCGGTAGCGTTAAACGAAGGTAATAATGCAAAAAATCCGGTGAAAAGTATTAATGAGGCTGAGTTTGTCGCGGTAGCACCTGTTAATGCCAACTCATCCTTGTTATTACTGCCAAACCTTATTATTGCTGATGGTAAGCAAAATGCCACGCTGAAATTTACGCTGCGCGATGATAATCACAACCCAGTTTCGGGTCTGGCGAATCAAATTAAGGTCACTCAGGTAACAGCCAACTATGTAACAGTCGGAGCCATTGCTGAAACCACGGTAAAAGGGGTTTATGAAGCTGAGATCAAGGGCACGAAGGAAGGTACGGTGGATTTGACCGCCACAGTTACGGGCCGCAATGTGAGTAAAACACAGAAGCTAACCTTACAAGCGGATAATAAAACCGCCACGTTGAAGACAGTCACATCGAATATCAAAACTGCCAAAGCTGACGGCATGGACGGTATTACTTATACCGCTACCGTGATAGATGCTCAGGGTAATGCAAGCCTGGCTAATGTTTCAGTGGGTTGGAGAACCAATCTGGGTGAGTTGGTGGCGATGAGCAAAACCAATGCATCGGGCATGGCAACTGTCACCCTGACCAGCAAACAAGCTGGTAAAGCTACGGTTACTGCAATCGTCAGCAGTAGTAGCCAGATGGATGCGCTATCTGTGACCTTTACCGCCGGTGGGATTGTTATCGCACAATCATCCGCGAGTGTATCGGCTGCGAATCTGGTCGCTGATAGCACTACCACCACTCTGACAGTTAAGGTCAATGATACGAATGGCAACCCATTAACCGGTCAAAGCGGGAAAATTAAAGTCACAGCGGCTAACTTCCCTGGTTTGACGTTGCCAACTCAATTTACTGAAGGGCCTAATGGCGTTTATACCGCAACCATTAGTGGGACTAAAGCGGGGGAGGGCGAAATTGTCACTACCCTTGATGGTGCCGAATTAGCCAAACAGACGTTGAAAGTGATTGCTAATGTGCGCACTGCCAAGATTGCTGAAGTAAAACCGTTGCAGTCCGGATCGATTGCTGTGGGCGATAAAGTCACTTATCAGGCGGTCATCAAAGATGCTCACGATAACCCACTGGGTGCCGATATTCCGGTGCATTGGTCAGTCAACCGCGACACCCTGATGAGTGGTACCACGTTGACTAGCCTAACCAACAGTGCCGGTGTTGCAGAAATGGAAATCAGCCGTGATGTGCAAGGTGATGCTCTGGTCACTGCCACGGTCAACAATCACAGTTTGCAGGCGACCGCAGTTAACTTTAGCAGTGGTGGCGTGGATATCAAAGCATCCAGCGTAACGTTAATAAAAGGTAACAACATCATTGCTAACAATCTAGATGTTGCCACTATTCAGGTAGATATTCGTGACAGCAAAGGCAATCCGTTACCTAATCTGGCAGGCCAGATAACCACATCACCAAAAAGTGGGGAAAATGGTCTGACAATTAATACCAGCGATAATCCGTCTGGTGGCTATTTGGTCAAGATCACAGGGACTGAGGCCGGTAATCATGCTGTCAGTGTCTTTGTTGAGAATAACGTATTAAAAACAGTCAATGTGGAGATGGTGGGTGATACGCGGACGGCTAAATTAGAGTCAGTTAAACCAAGCAGCACGACATTTAAAGCTGATAATAAGGATAACGTGACTTATTTCGCTAAGGTGGTTGATATCAATAATAATCTGTTGGAGAACTATCCGGTTGCCTGGCGTTTGGCGCTGGGCGAAGGGACGTATGAGGGGCTGAGCCATACCAATAACTTGGGAGTTGCCGAAACTAAACTCAGTACCCGTCGTATGGGGCAATATAAAATGGAGGCGAGGGTGCGCCAACAGATTACCGTCGCAGCAGATGTCAACAGCACCGCAGGGGATGTCTATCCAGACAATTCTACTTTTGTGGTGGATGTGGCCAGCATTGATGCCAGCGGTAACACTAAAGCTAAATTAACCGCCACGCTAAAAGATAAGTTTGGCAACTTATTAGTAGGTCAGCAGGTGAGTATTCGGGAGGTTAATAATCTCTCCGATATTGTTATTACACCGGCGATTATGATTGATAATAAAAACGGCACTTACAGCGCCGAAGTGAGCGCGACTAAAAAGGGCAATGCCAAATTTATTGCCAGCATTAATGGCATAGATTTGAATCAGCAACTGCAATTGCAGGTAGGGAATATTATTCCGCAATTGAGTTTTACCAAAAATAAACATGCAATAACTTATAGTCGTAACGCCAGTAATGCACTGACTCTAATAGGTTTACCTGTTGGGCTGACGGCTGTGTGGAGTAGTGATAATTCAGATGTCGCCAAAGTTGATTCGACAACCGGTGAAATTAAAGTACTTAAAGCCGGTGTGGTAACTATTTCAGTATTAACGCTGCCAAATGAAACCTACACTTCGGGTACCGCCAGTTATCAGTTAACCGTTGATAAAGCGGATCCAGGAATAAACTTCGCGGTGGCTAAACAGGCCATTAAGTGGATGGATACTGTGTCGCCTCAGAATTTTGTATTGTCAAATTCTGATGTTACCCAGAGTGAGCTAAAGGCAATATGGCAAAGTGACGATAACCGCATTGCCACTGTTGATAGTCAAGGGCGAGTGGCATTAGTTAAGCCCGGCACGACCAAAATAAAAGTCGTTTCCGAAGAGAATGAGCGCTTCAAGCGCAGTGAAGCCAGCTATGACTTGAGTATTGCTAAATATAAGCAGCCAATCAGCTTTGCTAAC
Organism: Yersinia aldovae ATCC 35236; assembly: GCF_000173735.1. GTDB lineage: Bacteria > Pseudomonadota > Gammaproteobacteria > Enterobacterales > Enterobacteriaceae > Yersinia > Yersinia aldovae. Next base: position 12,585 of record NZ_ACCB01000055.1, read on the forward strand.
AGCGTGCTAAGTAATAAAGACTCAGACTCCGTTAACGTTCAACAACCTAATGAGAAATTATCGACGCATACTCATTTGAAAACGAAGTGGTCATCGAGTGATAGCGCTATTGTAAGGGTTGCGGATGATGCGAGTACCGTGCATCTGGCCGGCCCAGGTAAGGCGCGTATTACGCTGAAAGTCGTCGGTAATGATTGGTATGAAGAGCAATCCGGCTCTTACGAGCAGGAGGTTTATGTTAAGCCAACAATCACTATCTTTAAGACGACGGCAACCAGTAAGCATGCTGATGCAGTTAATGGAACAGCTTGGTCACCAGTCTTTACCGATGATAGTTTTAAGGTAGAACTGCGCAATGAATTCTCAGAAAAATATCAAGCAGCCGGTCGCGCCAAGGTTAGTTTACTCGACAGCAATGGCGATAAAGAACTTGCTGGTAAAGAGATTAACCTACCAAGTGGTAGAGGAATAACGACGGTTACATTTGAGCCAAAACCAGAGTGGGTAGACAAGAACCTGAAAATCAAAGTGGTTGCTGTGAATAGCGTTGGTCAGGAAAGCCAGAAATTCGGGAAAAATGAAATTAAAGTAGAGAATAAGTTTAAGCCACATGAGGTTTGGAGTCGTGCCGCTATCTATAAGAATTATACATTGCACCATGGGAATGGAAATCAGCGAAACACTTGTCCCGTTGCATCTAGCATATTCGTCGCTTTTTCTTATTCCCAAGTTAATTGGAAACTGAAACTGGAATTTGATAAGGAATTATTACATCCGATAACAATCGTTAAATTGCAGGCTGATGTGCCACGCGATGGCGATGATGTAACACATATGTCCTCTAGAGAGGATATATATAAAACTTATGATAAATCAGGTAATACTATATTAGATGATGATTGCGTCGAATCTAATAATGGGGATATTTATACGGTGATGACGACTGAATATATGGGTAAGACTTATAATTATAGAACTCTCAACTATTTGTACTGGGACGGTCAGGGGCTAAATATGGGTAATGACCAGGTTGATGGGTTTATACACAAATAGTCAGCGTTTACATAGTATGAATTAACTCCACTACAGGGAATATAAGAAAATCAAGAGGGCTGCGCCTACCGTGCAGCCCTCTTTTCTATTTTGTCTACGCCCGCGATGCCAACAGCCCCCTCAGTCAGTATTTATCCGCCGGCGGTTCGCCAAATAGCGGCATCCCATTGTTATCCCAACTCATTGTTTTTAATCGTGTATGGCGGTTAGGGTCATAAAGTGGATCGCCCTCAATTTCTGTGTAGTTACGCGCGTGATACACCAATACATCCTCTCCTTGCTCATTGACGGTAAAACTATTGTGTCCGGGGCCAAATTGACGATTTTGGTAATGCGTCCGAAACACCGGTTCGGGCAGTTTATGCCACTGCGCGGCATCCATGACATCAGCGTTAATGTCCGCCCATAACAACCCAATACAATAGTTTTCATCAGTGGCACTGGCGGAATAACTGATAAATATCCGCTCACCATGTTTGATAACCGCCGGCCCCTCGTTTACCCAAAAGCCTATGATTTCCCAGGGTAACTCGGGTTTAGATAGCATCACCGGCTCACCTTGTAGTGTCCACGGGTTCGCCATCTCAGCTAAATACAGATTTGAATTACCGCGAATGGCCGGATCTTTCTGCGCCCATAAATAGTAGTGCTTGCCTTGATGGGTAAAATGGGTGGCATCCAGTGAGAAAGTATCCAGCGGGGTGATGATTTGCCCTTTCTCAATCCAGTTACCTGTTAGCGGATTAGCCGCATCGCACTCTAAAGCAAACATGCGGTGTTGAAATAAGCCGTCGGCAATGTCAGGTGAATGGGCCGCTGCGAAATAGATATACCATTTACCGGCAATAAAATGCAGTTCAGGTGCCCAGATCAAGGCACTCATTGGGCCTTGTTGTGGCTTATGCCACACCGTTACTGCCTCTGCCTGAGCTAAACCTATCAGTGATTTTGCACGGCGTAATTCGAGGCGGTCATATTCAGGTACCGAGGCGGTAAAATAGTAATAACCATCCGTGTGCCAATAGATAAATGGATCAGCCCGCTGTTCAATCAAGGGGTTAGGGTAGTGATGCTCATTCATAGCAATTCCTTAATCTTATTTAGCTTCCAGTTGTTTACCGAGGCGATAGTCGCTCAATTCTTGGTAATTGTGGCGACGTTTTTCCAGATCGATTTGAATCTGCTGCATAAGTTTGCGATCCACTTTCAACAACCGCACCACACCGGCGGTAATTAAATAGCCAATTGCTGGAATCACAGTAAATAACAGCACGATACTGTTTAATGCGCTCGGTGCCTGATTGATGGCATCAGCCTGATAACCGGTGGCAGATAGCAGGAAACCGACCATCGCACCCGCCACGGCCAGACCCACTTTTAAGAAGAACAGATTGCCTGAAAAACTGATGCCAGTGATGCGTTTGCCGGTCTTCCATTCACCATAATCATCCACATCGGCCATCAGTGACCAGTGCAGCGGCGAGGGGATTTGATGCAAAATATTGAGCAGGAAGTAGGCCACGACAATCAGTGATGTCAGGTGCGGATTGAGGAAATAGAAGCCGCAGGAGAAAATCGCCAACACAATATTAGTCCAGAAAAACACCTTTAATTTGCAGAACTTATCGGTTAGCGGTTTGGCCAGCGCACTGCCAATCATCATGCCAATCACCCCCAGGCTGATAAACAGGCTGGCGAACGAGAAGGATTGCTGCATGACATAAGTGACGTAATACATGGTGGCCGCCATGCGGATAAAACCGGGGCAAACGTTACAGAAGGTCAGCAACAGAATGCGCACCCACTGGTCATTTTTCCACACATCGCGCAGATCGGATTTCAGGGCATCGTTAGTTGGAATAGCGGGTTTGATCCGTTCCTTTACTGTCATAAAACAGAACAAAAACATAAAGAAGGCGATGGTTGCCAGCACGCCCATTGCCATTTGATAGCCGCGTGCTTTATCCGCACCACCGAACCATTCCGCCATCGGTAATAATGTCATTGATAATATCAATGTCGCAATCCCGACCATGATAAAGCGGTATGACTGACAAGAGACGCGCTCTTTCGGATCAGAGGTAATCACGCCACCCAATGAACAATAAGGGATATTAATGGCAGTGTAAGACAATGACATTAAGAAGTAAGTGGCGAAGGCATAGATCACTTTGCTGTTATAAGTCCATTCAGGGGTAGTAAACATCAGTACACTGAATAAGACATAAGGCAGAGACATCCACAACAGATAAGGGCGGAAGCGGCCATAGCGACTTTGGGTGCGATCCGCGATTGCCCCCATTATCGGGTCAGTGATGGCATCCAAAACCCGCACTGACAGCAGCAGAACCCCCACTAGTGCAGGTGCCAGACCGAAAATATCGGTGTAGAAATAGTTCAGGAACAGCATGATTGCACCACCAATCATATTGCAGCCTGCATCCCCCATCCCATATCCGATCTTCTCTTTTATGGTAAGTGCAGTGGTCATGGATATTCTCTCCGTTATGGATCAGAAACTGTCATTGGGGATGGATTATTGCTGTTCTAATGGCGCAGACATCAGAAGTTAATGGTTGTAGAGATGGACAAACGAGTCATCGCCATCAAAGTGTGATCAGAGCGACAAAAAAACAGATTAGAAATTTAACATATAAGCGTAACCGAACAGGATTGGGTGACTGATGGCATCATTACCTTCCACTTTAGCGGTAAATCAGACAGTTAAATTGGGCGAGGAGTTTGATTGTGGCGGTTGGTTGGTTGGTTTTTGCTAAACAATAAAATAAACAGGCCAGCACTGGAAGCTGGCCTGAAAGGACTATTTTGTCAGATTTACCCGAAAAACCGGCTACATTCTGCTATCAGAATTTGCGCGTTGATGACGATTTTTCAGGATATAACCGACAGCTAATACCACCACCCAGGCTGGAATTAACAGCACCGAAATCTGAATCCCCGGCGTCAGATACATAATCACCAAAATCCCGCTCAGGAAAGCCAGACACAGATAGTTGCTAAACGGATACCAGAAGGCTTTAAATTGCGGGATAACACCCTGACGGTTTTTCGCCGCACGGAACTTCAAGTGTGCGAGGCTAATCATCGCCCAGTTGATCACCAGTGCGGATACCACTAACGCCATCAATAATTCAAAAGCACGGCCCGGAATCAGATAGTTAATCAGCACGCAGAAAGCGGTTGCGAATGCTGAAACGGCAATCGCAATCACCGGCACACCACGACCATCCACTTTTAATAGCATTTTCGGGCCATTGCCTTGCTTGGCTAAACCGAACAACATGCGGCTGTTACAGTAAACACAGCTGTTGTAGACCGACAATGCTGCGGTCAATACCACGACGTTTAACACTGTTGCCACTATATTACTGTTCAATGCATGGAAGATCAGCACAAACGGGCTGCCGCCTTCCACCACTTTGCCCCACGGGTAAAGTGACAACAAAATTGCCAGAGAACCGATATAGAACAACAGGATGCGATAGATAACCTGATTGGTCGCTTTTGGGATACTTTTGGCTGGGTCTTCTGCTTCTGCTGCGGTGATGCCGACTAACTCAAGCCCACCGAAGGAGAACATAATCACCGCCATTGCCATCACTAACCCCATGATGCCATTGGGGAAGAAGCCACCCTGCGCCCACAAGTTGGTAACAGTGGCTTCCGGGCCACCCTGGCCGCTCAGCAATAACCAGCCGCCAAATAAAATCATGGCAATAATGGCGACCACTTTAATGATGGCAAACCAGAACTCCATCTCGCCATATACTTTCACGTTAGCCAGATTGATGGCATTAATCGCGAGGAAGAACACTGCGGCAGAAACCCACGTTGGGATCTCCGGCCACCAATATTGTACATAGATACCTACGGCGGTCAGTTCGGCCATCGCCACTAACACATACAGTACCCAGTAGTTCCAACCGGAGGCGAAACCGGCAAAGTTACCCCAATATTTGTAGGCAAAATGGCTAAATGAGCCGGCTACTGGCTCTTCCACTACCATTTCCCCTAACTGGCGCATAATCAGAAACGCGATAAAACCGCCAATCGCGTACCCCAGTAACACTGAAGGCCCCGCCATTTGAATGGTCTGCGCGATACCGAGAAACAACCCAGTCCCAATTGCGCCACCGAGGGCAATAAGCTGTATGTGGCGGTTTTTAAGCCCCCGTTTTAGCTCTGCACCTTCCTGTTGAACACTCATTCTTGCATCCTCTGTCGTTGTCACTTCTAGCGGGCAAACCCGTTACCTTTCAAGCTACAGAGGTGTTGGCTGAACGCATTGCCCGGCCCATTCTTTGGCCGGGTTTCTGTTTGCCGCCTTCCTGCATTTTGAAATCTATTCGGTATAAATCGGTGCCTTTTGCTATGCGTAAGGTTTTGATTACACTGTTTGTATTGTTTTGTTTACGGTTGCTTTGTTGGGAATTTTCTCTTTAGGCTACCGTTTGAAAGAGAATAGTGGTAAGCGGGAATTATTGCATCCGCTTTTTGTTTTAAACGGCCAAGTTTTATGTAAAACACGAAGAAAAATGTTGATACGTGATTAAGCGGTGACTTTCATAAAGTGCTGCAATGTGGATTTATCGAACAAAAAAAGCTCAGTGAGCGATTTTTATTATGGTCTGATCTACTCTCAGGTAAGGGAGTGGGGTAAGACAGAAACTTCTTAGTCTTAACTGAATTTAAAATCATAAATAACGAATAAAAAGGCGAAAATAAAATAACTTTCACGCTTCAGCTTGCCTAATTACCCGTTTCATTAGAGTTAAAACGCGCTACGGTTAGGTAATGGTATTACCACCACTACGTTATCACTTTGCGATGCTTTATCAGTGAAGTTGTTAAAATGTGCGAGGTTTCATGATTTCGGTCAAGGTCCGTCTGGACAGCTAGTGAATACTTTGTTACTTTATCGTCACGTTTTTGAAATTGGTATTACCAATTGACTTCGAGCCTCTCGCAGAGACGATTCACTCAATACGGCTAACAGCGCGACTTACAGAAAATATGGCCTACAACAAAATACGTCAGCCCAAATTGTCAGATGTCATCGAGCAGCAGCTCGAATACCTGATCTTGGAAGGGACGCTACGCCCGGGTGAGAAGTTACTGCCTGAGCGCGAGTTGGCGAAGCAATTTGATGTTTCCCGTCCTTCTTTGAGAGAAGCCATCCAGCGCCTGGAAGCCAAGGGGTTGTTGTTGCGCCGTCAGGGGGGAGGCACTTTCGTGCAAACCAATCTGTGGCAAAGCTTTAGCGATCCGCTGGCTGAACTGCTGGCCGACCATCCAGAATCACAATTCGATTTGTTAGAAACCCGTCATGCCCTCGAGGGTGTCGCTGCCTATTATGCTGCACTGCGTGGTACCGATGAAGACCTGCAACGCATTCGTGAATGCCATACTGCTATTCAGCAAGCGCAGGATAACGGCGATTTGGATGCCGAGGCTGATGCTGTCATGCAGTATCAAGTGGCCGTCACAGAAGCTGCGCATAATGTGGTGTTACTGCATTTACTGCGTTGTATGGGGCCAATGCTGGAACAAAACGTAAGACAAAACTTTGAATTGCTTTACTCGCGCCGAGAAATGCTGGCAACGGTAAGCAGTCACCGCGCCGGGATTTTTGAGGCGATTGTGGCACGCGAGCCAGAGAAAGCCCGCGAAGCTTCACACCGTCACTTGGCGTTTATTGAGGAGATTCTGTTGGATCTTAGTCGGGAGCACAGTCGCCGTGAGCGTTCTTTGCGTCGGCTCCAGCAGCGCAAGGATTAGAAACGAATCATTCAGGTTGCGCCTTAGCAAGACCTCAATAATTTTTTCTGAATTCTTATTTGAGAATGATTAGCGGCAACTATCCCCAAAATAATTCGAGTTGTAGGTAGGCGGCAAGGGAGTGAACCCTCAGGAGCTTACTTGAGTAAGTGACTGAGGTGAGAGAATGCAGCCAACGCCCCTCCAGCTTGAAGTATGACGGGGACAAACTGATGGGCCTATCTTCCGGTGTTTTCACCAGGGCACGTGCTTTAGCCTGGGGTTAAAGCACAGGAAGATAGGCTCCAAATAAACCATTAGAAACAGATAAGGAATACCACCATGTCAGAACGTTTAAATAATGACGTGGATCCGATCGAAACCCGCGACTGGCTACAGGCGATCGAATCGGTCATCCGTGAAGAGGGTGTTGAGCGTGCTCAGTATCTGATTGATCAGGTTTTGGGCGAGGCCCGTAAAGGTGGTGTGAGTGTTGCGGCAGGTTCTGCCAGCCGTGATTACATCAACACTATCCCGGTAGAAGACGAACCGGCTTACCCTGGCAACCTGGAGCTGGAGCGTCGTATTCGTTCCGCGATCCGTTGGAATGCCGTGATGACCGTGTTGCGTGCATCGAAGAAAGATCTGGATTTGGGCGGCCACATGGCATCCTTCCAATCTTCCGCGACCTTCTACGAGGTTTGCTTCAACCACTTCTTCCGTGCTCGTAACCAAAAAGACGGCGGCGATCTGGTTTACTTCCAGGGTCACATCTCTCCGGGCGTTTACGCACGAGCCTTCCTTGAAGGCCGCTTGACTCAAGAGCAGATGGATAACTTCCGTCAGGAAGTTGACGGTAAGGGTCTGTCTTCTTACCCGCACCCGAAACTGATGCCTGAATTCTGGCAGTTCCCGACTGTCTCTATGGGCCTTGGCCCAATCAGTGCAATCTATCAGGCCAAGTTCCTGAAATACCTGTCTCACCGTGGTCTGAAAGACACTTCAGCACAGACCGTATACGCCTTCCTGGGCGACGGCGAGATGGATGAGCCAGAATCCAAAGGTGCGATCACCATCGCCACCCGTGAAAAACTGGATAACCTGGTCTTTGTTATCAACTGTAACTTGCAGCGCCTTGATGGCCCGGTTACCGGTAACGGCAAAATTATTAATGAGCTGGAAGGTATCTTCAGTGGTGCTGGCTGGCAGGTTCTGAAAGTGATTTGGGGTGGTCGTTGGGATGAGCTGCTGCGTAAAGATACCAGCGGTAAACTGATCCAACTGATGAACGAAACGCTGGATGGCGACTACCAAACCTTCAAATCCAAAGACGGCGCTTATGTGCGCGAACACTTCTTTGGTCGTTTCCCAGAAACGGCTGCATTAGTGAAAGACATGAGCGACGACGAGATCTGGTCTCTGAACCGTGGCGGTCATGATCCGAAGAAAGTCTTTGCTGCACTGAAAAAAGCACAAGAAACTACGGGCAAACCGACTGTTATCCTGGCCCACACCATTAAAGGTTACGGCATGGGCGAAACAGCGGAAGGTAAAAACATCGCCCACCAGGTGAAGAAAATGAACATGGAAGGGGTTCACCACTTCCGCGATCGTTTCAATGTGCCGGTTGCCGATGCTGATATCGAAAAACTGCCATATATCACCTTCGATAAAGATTCCGAAGAGTCCAAGTATCTGCACGAACGCCGTCAGGCGCTGGAAGGCTACGTGCCAACCCGTATGCCTAAGTTCACTGAAAAGCTGGAAATGCCAGCATTGTCAGATTTCAGCGCCTTGCTGGAAGAGCAGAACAAAGAAATCTCTACCACTATCGCTTTCGTGCGTGTGCTGAACGTGATGCTGAAGAACAAGTCTATCAAAGACCGCATTGTTCCAATCATCGCTGATGAAGCGCGTACCTTCGGTATGGAAGGTCTGTTCCGTCAGATTGGTATTTACAGCCCGAATGGTCAGCAGTACACCCCGCAAGACCGTGAACAGGTTGCTTACTACAAAGAAGACGAAAAAGGCCAGATCCTGCAAGAAGGGATCAACGAACTGGGTGCGGCATCTTCCTGGCTGGCGGCGGCGACGTCATACAGCACCAACGATCTGCCAATGATCCCGTTCTATATCTACTACTCCATGTTCGGTTTCCAACGTATTGGCGATCTGTGCTGGGCTGCGGGTGACCAACAGGCACGCGGCTTCTTGATCGGGGGTACTTCAGGTCGTACCACGCTGAACGGTGAAGGTCTGCAACATGAAGATGGTCACAGCCACATTCAGTCACTGACTATCCCGAACTGTATCTCTTACGATCCGGCTTATGCGTATGAAGTTGCTGTCATTATGCATGATGGCCTGGTGCGTATGTACGGTGACGCGCAAGAAAACATCTACTACTACCTGACCACGCTGAACGAAAACTACCATATGCCAGCCATGCCACAGGGCGCAGAAGAAGGTATCCGTAAAGGTATCTACAAGCTGGAAACCCTGGAAGGTAAGAACGGTAAAGTGCAGTTGCTGGGTTCTGGTTCGATCCTGCGTCATGTGCGTGAAGCCGCTCAGATTCTGGCTAACGACTACGGTGTAGGTTCTGACACCTACAGCGTAACTTCCTTCACCGAACTGGCGCGTGATGGGCAGGACTGTGAGCGTTGGAACATGCTGCACCCAACTGAAACCCCACGTGTGCCATACATCGCTCAGGTGATGAATGAAGCACCAGCGGTAGCGTCTACCGACTACATGAAACTGTTTGCCGAGCAGGTTCGTACTTTCGTACCCGCCAGCGATTATCGCGTACTGGGTACTGACGGCTTCGGTCGTTCAGACAGCCGCGAAAACCTGCGTCACCACTTCGAAGTTGATGCTTCTTACGTGGTGGTTGCTGCTCTGGGTGAACTGGCTAAACGCGGTGAAATTGAAGCTTCTGTGGTCGCTGATGCGATTAAGAAATTCAACATCAACCCAGAAAAAGTTAACCCGCGTCTGGCTTAAGAGGTACTGAATAATGTCTATCGAAATCAAAGTACCGGACATCGGTGCAGATGAAGTTGAAGTCACCGAAATTATGGTGAAAGTGGGTGATACCGTTGAAGCTGAGCAATCACTTATCACTGTTGAAGGTGATAAAGCTTCTATGGAAGTCCCTTCACCACAGGCAGGTGTCGTTAAAGAAATCAAAATTGCGGTCGGCGACACTGTCGCGACCGGCAAACTGATGATGATCTTCGAAGCAACAGGTGCCGCAGCGGCTCCTGCTAAAGCGCAAGAGAAAGCAGCGGCCCCAGCTTCGGCTGCAGCTCCTGCGGCTCCTGCGGCCAGCGCTGCGAAAGATGTTGCAGTACCCGATATCGGTGGTGATGAAGTTGAAGTCACTGAAATCATGGTTAAAGTGGGCGACACTGTTGCCGCTGAACAATCATTGATCACCGTTGAAGGCGACAAAGCCTCAATGGAAGTACCGGCACCGTTCGCCGGTGTCGTGAAAGAGATCAAAATCAGTACTGGCGATAAAATCAGCACTGGTTCTCTGATTATGGTATTTGAAGTGGCAGGTGCTGCGGCACCAGCAACTGAGTCAGCTCCGGCAGCGGCTCCTGCTGCTGCACCGGCGGCCTCTGCTGCCAAAAATGTTGCAGTACCAGACATCGGTGGTGATGAAGTTGAAGTCACAGAAGTGATGGTGAAAGTGGGCGATAAAGTGGCTGCTGAACAATCACTGATTACCGTTGAAGGTGATAAAGCCTCAATGGAAGTGCCAGCACCGTTCGCCGGTATCGTGAAAGAGATCAAAATCAGCACCGGCGATAAAGTGAAAACCGGTTCTCTGATCATGGTGTTTGAAGTGGAAGGCGCGGCACCTGCTGCCGCACCAGCTCAGCAAGCCGCTCCTGCTGCGGCACCGGCCAAAGCCGCGGCTGCATCGGCACCTGCTGCCAGCAAAGGTGAGTTCGCTGAGAATGACGCTTACGTGCATGCCACGCCGGTTATCCGTCGTTTAGCCCGTGAATTTGGCGTGAATCTGGCGAAAGTGAAAGGGACGGGTCGTAAAGGCCGTATCCTGCGCGAAGACGTTCAGGCTTATGTGAAAGATGCGGTCAAACGTGCTGAAGCGGCGCCAGCGGGGGCTACCGGTGGTGGTCTGCCAGGCATGCTGCCTTGGCCGAAAGTTGATTTCAGCAAGTTCGGCGAAATCGAAGAAGTGGAATTGGGTCGTATCCAGAAAATCTCTGGCGCTAACCTGAGCCGTAACTGGGTCATGATCCCCCATGTGACTCACTTCGACAAAACTGATATCACCGATCTGGAAGCGTTCCGTAAGCTGCAGAACGACGAAGCTGCCAAGCGTAAGCTGGACGTGAAGTTCACCCCAGTGGTGTTCATCATGAAAGCGGTTGCTGCTGCTCTCGAGCAGATGCCACGTTTGAACAGCTCACTGTCCGAAGATGGTCAGAAGCTGACACTGAAAAAGTACATCAATATCGGTGTCGCGGTAGATACGCCAAATGGTCTGGTTGTTCCGGTATTCAAGGATGTGAACAAGAAAAGCATCACTGAACTGTCCCGTGAACTGATGGCTATCTCCAAGAAAGCTCGTGATGGCAAGCTGACCGCGGGCGAAATGCAGGGCGGTTGCTTCACTATCTCCAGCCTGGGCGGTATCGGGACAACTCACTTCGCGCCAATTGTTAACGCGCCGGAAGTGGCTATCTTGGGTGTCTCCAAGTCTGCGATAGAGCCAGTCTGGAACGGTAAAGAGTTCCAGCCGCGTCTGATGATGCCGATGTCGCTTTCCTTCGACCACCGTGTGATTGACGGTGCTGATGGTGCGCGCTTTATCACTATCATCAACAATATGCTGGCCGACATTCGCCGTCTGGTGATGTAATCGTCAAGGCCGGCCTCGTGCCGGCCTTATTGTTATACCTTTCGTTCTTGAAGTAGCAGCGGTGTTAGCTGCGCGCACTAACCCGAATCACTTACTTGAGTAAGCTCATCGGGATTAGCTTGCTGGCTGCCTACCTGCAACGCCAAGTACTTTAGGTAGATACATAGACAAAAGACAGTTATGAACCGGCTTTGTCGGCTCGTTACATAAGTCGACAAGGTTGTTGAGACACTCGTCACGCGATGCGGCTTTTCAGTTTATTAACAATTCTGTAAACTGCCGCGTGTCAGTATCCCGGTGTATGAACGGCATTATGAAATTAATTAGCCTAACTAATTAGCCTAAAATACCCGATAGATTTCAAGTTGTAGGAAGGCAGCCAGCAAGCTAATCCCGATGAGCTTACTTATATAAGGTCAACTACAAGTAAGTGATTCGGGTTAGTGAGAGCAGCTAACGCGCCTACAGTTTGAAAGATGAAGGATATTTCGCCGGACAAACAATTAAGAGGTCATGATGAGTACTGAAATTAAAACTCAGGTCGTGGTACTTGGGGCAGGCCCAGCAGGGTACTCTGCTGCTTTTCGTTGCGCGGATTTAGGTTTAGAAACCATTCTGGTTGAGCGTTACTCTACCCTGGGTGGTGTTTGCTTGAATGTCGGTTGTATCCCTTCCAAGGCGTTGTTGCACGTCGCTAAAGTTATCGAAGAAGCTAAAGCATTAGCTGAACACGGTATCGTTTTTGGCGAGCCTAAAACTGATATTGATAAAGTGCGTGTTTGGAAAGAGAAAGTTATCAATCAGTTAACCGGTGGTTTGGCAGGTATGGCTAAAGGCCGTAAAGTCAAAGTGGTCAACGGTTTGGGTAAATTTACTGGCGCGAACACCTTAGTGGTTGAGGGCGAAAACGGCCCGACGACCATTACTTTCGATAACGCGATTATCGCCGCTGGCTCTCGTCCAATCCAACTGCCATTTATTCCTCATGAAGACCCACGCGTTTGGGACTCCACTGACGCACTGGCACTGAAAACCGTTCCTGAGCGCCTGCTGGTTATGGGCGGCGGGATCATCGGTCTGGAAATGGGTACGGTTTACCATGCGCTTGGCTCGAAGATTGATGTAGTCGAAATGGCTGATCAGGTTATTCCGGCTGCTGACAAAGACGTAGTGAAAGTCTTTACCAAACGTATCAGCAAGCAATTCAACCTGATGCTGGAAACCAAAGTGACTGCGGTAGAAGCCAAAGAAGACGGCATCTATGTCACGATGGAAGGCAAAAAAGCGCCAGCAGAACCACAGCGTTATGATGCAGTGCTGGTGGCTATCGGCCGTGTACCTAACGGTAAATTGCTGGATGCAGGTCAGGCTGGCGTTGAAGTTGACGAACGTGGCTTTATCCACGTTGATAAACAACTGCGTACCAACGTACCGCACATCTTTGCTATCGGCGACATCGTGGGTCAGCCAATGCTGGCACATAAAGGTGTTCACGAAGGTCATGTTGCTGCTGAAGTTATCTCCGGCATGAAGCATTACTTCGATCCGAAAGTGATTCCATCCATTGCGTACACTGAACCAGAAGTCGCATGGGTGGGTTTGACCGAGAAAGAAGCCAAAGAAAAAGGCATCAGCTACGAGACCTCCACCTTCCCGTGGGCGGCATCGGGCCGTGCTATCGCTTCAGATTGCGCAGACGGTATGACTAAACTTATCTTCGACAAAGAAACTCACCGTATCATCGGTGGTGCCATTGTTGGGACTAACGGTGGTGAACTGTTAGGTGAAATCGGTCTGGCAATCGAGATGGGTTGTGATGCGGAAGATATCGCGTTGACCATCCATGCTCACCCTACCTTGCATGAATCTGTCGGTCTGGCAGCGGAAATCTACGAAGGTAGCATTACTGACTTGCCTAACCCGAAAGCGAAAAAGAAATAAGCTTTCGCTGACGCAGTAAGATAATAAGCGGCTCCTGAATAGGGGCCGTTTTGATGAAAATAAC
>NZ_ACCB01000054.1 GCF_000173735.1 Yersinia aldovae ATCC 35236
AAATGGTCAGCTCGCCCGACTCAATCAGGTTAACCCGCCCGCCGTGTGAATGAATCTGTACGGGTTTACCCAATAATCCACGCGAGACTTCCTCCGCCAGCGGCCCGCGCAGGCCGGAAGTATAAATCTCGCTAACGACGCCGTTACGGATGTGATCCACCAGCGGCGAATGGCAGTCGCTCAGGGAACTGGAGGCCAACCGCAGGTTTTTGAAGCCCATCGCAGCAATGGTAGCCATTACCAGATTGAGGGTTAAGTCACCGGCGCGGAAAGCGTGGTGGAAGGAGATGGTCATGCCATCTTGCAATCCTGAGCGCCGGATAACATCTTCCAGCGAGTCGCACAGCTTGATGTCACGCGGCTTTTTCGCCTGCAAATTGGCCTTAGAACTGTTCTGATACAATGGATAAGCCGGGCCGTTATCCTGACGGTGGCTTAAGGTTGCTACTCGTTGTTGCCGATTCATCATTTATTCCTCACGCAGGCCACTGACTGCTCGTTGCAGAACCAATCGCGCCCGCTCAATAACCGGGCTATCCACCATCTTGCCGTTGAGTGAAACCACCCCACGTCCTTCAGCTTCTGCGGCCTGCGCCGCATCAACCACTGCTTGGGCATGGCGAACTTCTTTCTCCGTTGGGGCATAAAGGTTATGCAACAGCTCGATTTGTCGTGGGTTAATCAACGACTTACCATCAAATCCCAGTTGCTTGATTAACGCCGCTTCCTGTAGAAAACCGGCCTCGTTATTGGCATCGGAATAGACGGTATCGAAAGCCTGAATCCCAACCGCGCGGGCTGCCTGCAAAATTGAACAGCGGGCAAACAGCAGCTCGATACCTTCTGGCGAGCGTTCGGTGCGCAAATTGCGGACATAATCCTCAGCGCCCAATGCAATACCCATCAAGCGTGGAGAAGCCTGAGCGATTGCCAGCGCCTGGGTAATCCCCTGCGCTGACTCAATCGCCGCTAACAACCCGGTGCTGCCCACTTCACGCCCACATTCAGACTCAATACGGCTGATTTCCCGCGCCATATCTTCGACATCTTGTGCGCTATCGGTTTTTGGCAAGCGAACGATATCGGCCCCGCCCCGCACCACCGCTTCCAGATCGGCCATTCCATAAGCTGAGTCCAATGCATTTACACGAACAATGGTTTCCACATCCTGATAAAGCGGATGTTGCAACGCGTGATAAACCAAGCGACGAGCGGCATCTTTCTCGCGCAGAATGACTGAATCTTCCAGGTCAAACATCAGCGCATCAGCCTGATAAATAAATGAATTACTTACCATTGCCGCATTCGCACCGGGAACAAACAACATGCTGCGGCGCATTCTGTGTTTCATTTCAGGTTTCATGATTGCGCTCTCCACGGCAGAATTTTTTCATCGCAGGCTCTGAGCAGCGCAGTTTCCAGCCGAGCCAGCAACACACATTCCAGTGCGCCTTTATCATCAATAATTAATTGCACCCCGCTCACCCGATACTGTTCCAGCACAGCCAATACGCTGTAGCGAATAGCACCACCAAATTGCTTATCCACACTGCTGTGAATTTGCAGATCGATTTCGGGTGGATTTAATGGTGCAATACGCACCATCACGTCGCTTGATTCCAGCGTACCGGCGACGGCTTCTCTGATAATTTTCATGTTTCACCTGATTAACTTGTCTTCAAATTCTATGGTCGTCTAAGTCGATGTCAGCACATGGGCGAAGCTGAATACATGACGTTAGCCCTGCTTTAATTTGCTAAAACAGGGCTGGATTCTTTACCGCAATAAGGGTTTCGTCTGGGTTGACCGCCTTTTTCGGGCGTTGCGCCAATAGCTGCTGTAAGTATTCACCGGTCGCCTGCGGCACCAACTTGCTGATAGTGTCGCCGTCACCTTGAGCCAGTAATTTGCGCACCCAAGAGGCAGAAATCGCGGTGTTGTGGTATTTAAGGCGCTCGATCTCTACCAATAAAATAGGCGGCGATGGCAATAGTGGGGTTTCGAGCCAATAGCTCATATCGTGGTTATATTTTGCGGTTACAGAACAAAATGGCTCTGTTCCGACAAAGCGATGCGTTATCCCCAAGGCAGGAGCCAAATATTGACGGAATATCTTCAGATCGATTTCGGTGTAGCAGTCATCTGCCACCCCTTGGTCTTTTATGAAATAGCACGGGAAGGTAGCGCGGGAGATCATATATTCCGAACCAGGATGTACCGTGAGATTGGTGATATCACGAGTTCCACGCAGCACTAATTGCAGCCGGTCTTCATAAGGGAAGCGAGAATTATCTTCTTTCACCAAAAACAGATGCAGCCAATCACATTGCGCCGCAGCCTGACGAACCAAATATTGGTGCCCACGGGTAAAGGGGTTGGCATTCATCACGATACTGCCAATTTTCTGGTCAGATGGTTGTAGCGAATGTGGTTGTTTCTGACATGGTTGTCGTAGCTGACTTAATTGTTTCGCATAGCGCTGTAAACGGCAGGCGCTATTCTCCATTAAGACGACAATACCGGGAACACTGGCGATCGGATAAAAGCCACATGCCTTAAATAAACTCTCGTTTTTAGTTTTAGTATAAATAAACAGGTGGCTGTGATGGCGTTCATAGGCCAGGTTGACCAATTCAGTGGCTAACGTCAACGCCAGCCCTTCCCCCCTGACCTGCTCGCTGATAGCAACACATTTGATGATATTGCCTGCGATACCGCCGCACGCGATAAGCTTTTCATTATGGCTAACAGTAATAAACACCTCGACGGTGGTATCTATATTCAAATCGTTATCACGTAGAAAACGTGTTATTTCTGCAATTCGCCGGTGGTCTGAACGATTAACGCGGCTAAATACCGTATCCATAAATCACTCTCTGCCATAACGTTTACATAACAAATAAAAAACAAGTATTAGAATAAATTTATCGATAACAAATTAATTTATTCCAAAATAAAATTTACATAAAAACAACAAGATAAAACAAACGCCTGATGGGTTTACTTTTATTGAGATTATTTTATAAACACATGCTAAACATAAAAACAGCCGGTTTAATTGACCTATTTCACATATAATAGAGTAAATATAAGTTATTTAATGGTTTTAATTTTCTTAATTATTATTATATTTTTTATTTCTCTTAGCTATTTTATTATTTCTTGAATTAACTTATGTTAATGACAGTGATAATGATTAATATGTTAATTAAGGTGAGTAGTGTGGCTCTATTTTCTTCACATTTTTCTACATTACGTAAATTAAAATGGCGTGGCCTGAAGTGGAATTGCCTGAAGAATATCGCCTTCCCACTGCGCATATTTCTACTGTTATTGACCGTCTCGATCATTTTGGTCGGCGCGCTGGACCGTTTTTTAAGTCACAGTTTTGAACAGTATTTACTGGATCAGGTCAGTAAGACTGCGATGAATCAGGCCAAAATTATCGCGGCAATGGATTCGGTGGTAGTCGCTGTAAAACATCGCGATAAAGCCCAGTTAGCACAAATCGTTGGCCGGCTCGGTAATACCTCAGACCTTGATTACCTTGTTATTGGCGATACACAGTCCATTCGTCTGTATCACCCTAATCCACAGATGATTGGCTACCCAATGCAATGGACCAAACCCGGAGCACTGGAAAGGGGTGAGAGCTATATTATTTTCGGTAAAGGCTCAATGGGGGAAGCGATGCGAGCCAAGACACCGATCCGCGATGAAAACGGGCAGATCATCGGGGTCGTTTCCTTAGGTTACCTGATCAGTAAAATAGACCATTGGCGGCTGATTTATCTGCTGCCACTCACCCACTCTTTTATTATGGTGCTGGTGGTGCTGATGTTTCTTTCCTGGCTATTTGCGCATCATATTCGCCGTCAGATGATGGGAATGGAACCCAAAGAGATAGCTCGCGTTCTACGCCAGCAAGAAGCGCTATTCGGCGCGGTGTTTGAAGGGCTGCTGGCCGTTGATCCTGAGGGTAGGATCACGGCAATCAACCCGAATGCGCGTAAAATGCTGAATATCTCAGCCACACCACAACAACTTATTGGCTGTAAAGTCAGCGATGTCGTCTCGCCAGTTAACTTTTTTCTTGATCAAACCGGTGATAACCGTCAAGACGAACTGTGTACTTTCAATGGCCTGAATACTATCGCCAACCGCGCAGGTATCTGGTCAGAGGACGGCGTGTTTCAAGGCTGGGTGGTAAGTTTCCGTAGTCAGGATGACATCCATACGCTGAGTGCCCAACTTAGCCAGATAAAACAATATGTCGAAAATTTGCGTACAGTTCGTCACGAACACCTAAATTGGATGTCGACACTGAGCGGGTTGCTGCAAATGAAGGAATTTGACCGGGCCTTGGAGATGGTAAAAACCGAATCATCATCACATCAGGCGCTGATTGATATGCTACGTACCGCATTCAGTAACCGGCAGATTGCCGCATTGTTATTTGGTAAATACCATCGTGCCAAAGAGTTAGGTTTGAACCTGAACTTTATTCCAGGCTGTCAGTTGGGCATACTGCCGCCGACGATAGGTGAGAATGAGTTGGCGGCAATTATCGGCAACTTATTGGATAATGCCTTTGAAGCCAGTCTAAAAAATCCAGGCGGCGGCCAGCAGGTTGAGATTTATCTGTCTGACGAAGGCAATGAATTGATTGTAGAGGTTGCCGACCACGGCTGTGGTATTAGCCCACAATTGCAAGACAGTCTGTTTGAACGCGGTATCAGCACCAAAAATTCAGATGAACACGGCATCGGCCTGTACCTGGTCGCCACCTATGTTCAGCAAAGTGGCGGGACGATTACGGTGGAAGAGAATCCCCCGAACGGCTCGTTATTTACGGTCTTTATTCCGAAGACGCGTTGATCTCAAAGATAGGAGACCCAATGGAATGGCTTAATATTTTAGTGGTTGAAGATGAAACGCCACTGGCAGAGATGCACGCAGAATTTATCAAACAGAGCAACAACTGCCGCGAAGTCTGGCTGGCGGGTAATCTACAGCAAGCCCGCAGTATGGTGGCACGATTTAAGCCTGATTTGATTCTGTTAGATAACTATTTGCCCGATGGTAGTGGCCTGGAATTGCTACGTGAACTTACCCTACAGGGTTTTGCTGGCGGCATTATTTTCGTTACCGCAGCCAGTGACAGCGAAACAGTATCGGAAGCTATTCGCTATGGTGTGTTTGATTACCTGATTAAACCGGTAGCCTACGAACGGTTGGAACAGTCACTGGCACGTTATAGCCGCCGCCACCAAGTGTTACAGGACGGCACGAAAGTCAATCAGCGCCAAATTGATGAAATGTACAATACCTATGCCCGTGGCGAACAAAAAATCGCTTTGCCACTCGGTATCGACCAAATGACACTGGACAAAATCCAGACATTATTCAGTGAGAGTACAGCACAATATACCGCTGAAAATGTAGCTCAGACGTTGGGCCTAAGCCGTACTACCGCGCGTCGCTATCTGGAATTCTGTGCAGCGAATCAAGCTTTACAGGCCGCCATTATCTACGGAAAAGTCGGCAGACCACAGCGTATTTACCGAGCCAAAAAAGCGGGCTAGTCTGCGTAATTTATAACGCCAATCTCCCCATAAGCCAGTGCATTCATAAAATCATCACTGGCATCCGCATCCGCTCCACATCACCTTGGTGGAGCGTGCCTTCCTTACGTCATAATCCCCTGCTTCCTCTTTTTTTGCCTCACAATTGTTAAGCCTCTTACATTTCTGACAACAATGATTGCTCAAGCAAAGATAGATAAGCATCATGCTGCGATGTTCCGTAATAATGAAAAATCATGATAAATGTTGCATTGATTGATGACCATATTGTCGTCCGCTCTGGGTTTGCCCAGTTGTTATCATTGGAAAATGATATTTGTATTATTGGCGAATATGGTTCAGCGGCAGAGGCATGGATGGAACTGCCCGACAAAAATGTACATGTTGCGGTGATGGATATTTCAATGCCCGATGAAAGCGGGCTGAGCCTGCTTAAGCGCTTACGCCAAAAAATGCCTCATTTTCGCGCCATTATTCTAAGTATTTATGACACTACCGCCTTTGTGCAAAGTGCTATGGATGCCGGAGCGAGCGGTTATTTGACCAAACGCTGTGGGCCACATGAGCTGGTGCAAGCGTTACGAACCGTCAATGGCGGCGGCCTTTATCTGTGTGCCGATGCCTTACGTGCGCTGCGTCACATGCCACAACAGCCGCAACAACTGGCGATATTGACACCGCGTGAGAAAGAGGTTTTCCAGCTATTAATCAATGGAATAAGTGTAAAAAATATTGCCGAACAGTTGCTGCTCAGTCACAAAACCGTTCATGTGCATCGGGCCAATATTCTGGGCAAACTGAATTGCGAAACCACAGTTGAATTAGTGCATTTCGCGCTGCAACACCAGCTACTGGCCGGTAACTGATATGTGGCAACTGCGGTCTGTCGGATTATCGCTATTTCTGGCCATCTTCTTTTCTCTGAGTTGGCTGGCGCTATGGACCATCAGCTTTTATCTCAGTAACGATGGCCTACATGCCATTTTGTTACTGCCACAAGGTCTGCGGTTAGCACTGATGATTTTGCTACCACGCCGCTATTGGCCCGTGCTTTTACTGGCCGAAGCGACCATGTTAGGATGGCTATATAGTGAGCAGTTACAAACTCAGCTTATGATCGTGCTGTCACCTTGTCTTAGTTTGCTCCCCGCCTGGTTTGCCCAGCGTTTCTGGCATCATTACACCCTTTACTGGCAGCGCTTGCTACTTTTGCTGGCCGCGGTGGCAGCAAACAGTTCACTGCATGGCCTGCTGGTTTTTTGGCTGCCGTTACCCTTAACACAAACGCTGTTAGCCACCTTTACTGGCGGTATTCTGCTGGTACCGTTTACTTATTTAATATACGAATATCTAAAGCAACAGCATATTAGAAATCTATTCCCACAACAGATGCCCGACCCACCACTGCGCACCTCCTTGCTGGTTTGGTGTTCGCTTATTTTTGCCATTGGTGCCTGTATACAAGTGGCTATTGCGCCGAATATGGAGCGCTTACTGCTAATTTTTGTTTTTCTACCCAATGTGTTTATGGCCTATAAATTTGGCTGGCAAGGTGGGGTTTTAGCCGCAGTATTAGGCAGCCTGATGATTACCATGACCCGTCAGGCCAGCGGCGCATTTGATGACTTAGCCGAACTGGAATTGTTCCTCTCCACTCAGGCACTGTTAGGGCTAACATTGGGGATCGCCATCAGCCGCCAGCAACAACTGGCCCAACGGCTACATCGTTATCGCAATCAGTTGGAACACGAGCTGCAAACTCGCCGCAAACTGATGGAGCGGTTAGTACATACCGAAGAAGATGTGCGCAAAGAGATTGCCCGCGAGTTACATGATGAAATTGGCCAGAACATCACCGCCATTCAGATTCAGGCGATGCTGGTCAACCGCAGCACCCCTACACCGGCGGCACAATCTGCTGCGGACCAAATCAGCAGTTTGTCGCAACGCATCCACCAAACCACCCGCCAGCTATTACGCCAGTTACGCCCGCCAGTACTGGATGAGATGCCACTGGATCAGGCGTTGTGCCATCTGGCCGAAGAGTATGCTTTTGCTGAACAAGGTATCAACTTCCAACTGGATTACGCCTTACCCGCCACGCATATCGAGGACGCAGTGGTGTTTACGCTGTACCGGCTGGTGCAAGAGCTGCTAAACAATATTAGTAAACACGCCAACGCACGGAATATTCAGGTTAGCCTGCGTCAGACCGATAACCTTATCACCCTCGATGTGCGAGATGACGGTATCGGGATGCCGATTCAGCCGCAGGGGGGTGGCTTTGGCCTACGAGGGATGGAAGAACGGGTACGAGCGCTCGGCGGAGACTGGCAATTGCAACGTCGTTTAGGTACTCGCATTATCGTCAACCTACCAACCCATAGCCGAGCAACTGACGCCATCGATAACGACTGTGTGAACCTGCCCACAAAAGTAGATCAAAGACGCACATAACTAAGCATTATTCCTACTCATCTACAACCTTGTCTCATCTCTTTTACATTTATCTGCCATAAACTCAGCCCAATACCGGAGGAATCCATGCCTGCATCACCCTTATTGCCAAAGGCTTTACCCCCAGAGCCTTTGACGCCAGAACAGGTTAATGCGCGCTATCGCTACTGGCGACCACGCCTGATGGCCGCAATGGTGATGGGTTACGCCGCCTTTTATCTGACCCGCAAGAGTGTTAACTACGCGATGCCGGTGATGCAGGTGGAGTTGGGGCTGGATAAAGGGGATATCGGCTTATTGGGCACGCTGTTTTATCTGGCGTACGGCGGCTCGAAGTTTGTTTCCGGCATTGTCAGTGACCGAACTCAAGCCCGCTGGATAATGGGTATCGGCCTGATGATGACCGGGGTACTCAATGTGGTGTTTACCCTGTGCCATTCGCTGCCTGCACTGTTGATTGTTTGGACGTTAAACGGCTTTTTTCAGGGATGGGGATGGCCGCCATGCGCCAAGTTACTCAGTAGCTGGTATTCGCGCAGTGAACGCGGAACCTGGTGGGGATGTTGGAATACCTCCATCAGTATTGGGGGAGCGGCGGTGCCGTTGTTATCGGCTTTTCTGGCCTCGCATTACGGCTGGCAGGCCGCACTGTTAGTACCGGGCGCGATTGGCATCGTATTAGGCATTTGGCTGTGCTGGCAATTATGCGATAAGCCACAACAGCAAGGTTTGCCGACCATCGGCCAATGGCGACGCGACCCGCAGGATAGGTGGCAGGAGCAGCAAAGCCCGCCGATGGCTATGGGGAGTATCTTGCACGACGCCATATTGCGAAATCGGACAATTTGGTTGCTGGGAGTCTCCTATGTGCTGGTCTATCTGATCCGCATTGCCCTCAATGATTGGGGCAATATTTGGCTGGCAGAGAGCCACGGCGTCAATTTGCTCAGTGCCAACGCCACATTATCGCTGTTTGAGTTAGGCGGGCTGTTCGGGGCGCTGTTTGCCGGTTGGGGATCTGATCTGTTATTTCGTGGCCAGCGCGCACCGATGATTTTGTTATTCGCGCTCGGGTTATTCCTGACCATGACCGCCCTGTGGCTGGCTCCCGTACATAACTACCCGCTGCTATCAGTGACATTTTTTAGCATCGGATTTTTTGTCTTCGGGCCACAAATGCTCATTGGCCTGGCGGCCACAGAATATACCCATAAAGACGCCGCCGGTACGGTCACCGGCTTTCTTGGCCTATTCGCCTATCTCGGTGCGGCTCTGGCGGGATGGCCACTGGCGCAAGTGCTGCAACATTATGGCTGGCAAGGATTTTTTGCTTTGCTAACACTGGCATCAGCTTGCGTCGGGTTGTTATTAATGCCGCTATTGATGACCGGGCTGAATAGATTTGGCCTTGAATCGATAGCACAAAGGTTCGCCCCGAGAGATAAAAACAAAATCTAGCCTGCAATGGAGAGTGGGTTGCTAACGGCACGAAAGCCCAGATAAAACATAATAAAACAATATGTTAGCAATAAAACTAACAATACCTCGTTCCTACAACATCAACGCTGACTGTTCCCACATGTTGGGTTCATCAGGGGATAAAAAGGATAATATGATGAAACTCGCACCACTCTCAGCCCTGATTGCCGCAGGCCTCGCACTGAGCGCTTTGACTACAGTCGCCAAAGCAGAAGGTCGTCTGGTGATTTATTGCAGCGCAACCAATGCCATGTGTGAAGAAGAAGCCAAAGCCTTTGGTGCAAAGTATGACGTTAAAACCAGCTTTATCCGCAATGGCTCCGGCAGCACATTAGCGAAAGTTGATGCGGAGAAAAAGAACCCGCAGGCCGATGTCTGGTATGGCGGCACGCTAGACCCGCAATCTCAGGCCGGTGAGATGGATCTGCTCTATCCCTACAAATCGCCTAATCTGGAACAGATCATGCCGCAGTTCCGTGATCCGGCAAAACGCAAAGGCAACTACTCTTCAGCGGTTTATATCGGCATCCTGGGGTTAGGCGTCAACACTGACCGCCTGAAAGAGAAAGGCTTGCCAGAGCCAAAGTGCTGGAAAGATCTGACCAATCCGGTCTACAAAGGTGAAATCCAAATCGCCGATCCACAAAGTTCCGGTACCGCCTACACCGCACTGGCCACCTTCTCACAATTGTGGGGCGAAGAAGCCGCATTCGATTACCTGAAAAAACTGAACGCCAACGTGTCGCAATACACTAAATCCGGCATCGCCCCTGCGCGTAATGCCGCACGCGGTGAAACCACCATTGGCATTGGCTTCCTACACGATTACTCACTGGAAAAAGAGAAAGGCGCACCGCTGAAATTGATTTCGCCTTGCGAAGGTTCTGGCTATGAAATTGGCGGCGTCAGTATCTTGAAAGGCGCACGTAATTTGGATAACGCCAAACTGTTCGTTGACTGGGTGCTGTCAAAAGAGGCGCAAGAGCTGGCATGGCAGAAAGGTCAGTCCTACCAAATTCTGACCAACACCACCGCCGCCACCTCACCTAACTCGCTCAAATTAGATGATCTGAAACTTATCAACTACGACATGGATACCTACGGTGCCACCGAAATGCGTAAGAAGCTGATAACCAAGTGGGTTAATGACGTCAAGATGGGCCAATAAAAGCCCACAACGCATTCCGATCCATATAAATAATTGATCATTTATTTCTATAACCAAGTCCCTGGCGTTGCAGTGAACACCGCGACAACGTCAAGGATGAAGGTTAGGTCTGGGGAACACCATGACTCACTCACATGTTCTGCGGCTGCCGCAGACACGGGATGCTATTTTCTATTGGTTGGCTTTCGCCGTGGCTGCTTTTGCCTTATTACCCGCATTCAGCCTGGATTATGGCTGGCTTGAGGCTAGCCGTTCTGAGCTACTGGCCGCTTACGGTTGGTCTGGTCTTAATATCAGCACGCTATGGTTCGGCCTACCGCTAGTGCTGCTTTTCAGGCCGTTATCGCCTGCTGGTCGTGAACATCGCAGCCGCCATCTATTTGATGCGGGTTACGCGCTGTTTTGTGCTCTGGTGCTCGTAGTAACCTCAGCCTGGCTGGGGCGCGGTTTAGGTTATGCCACTATCGTGCTGTTTATCGCCTTAGGTGCGGTGATTACTCTTGCTCTGGCTCGCCTTGAATGGCTGGGCGGTGACCGTTTTGTGCTCGGTTCGCTGGTCACCATTATCGCTCTAATTACCGTCTTTATTCTGTTCCCAAGTATTGCCATTTTCATCCCGATATTTACCGATGAGAGTGGGGCTTTTGCGCCGTGGCAGTTTATGACGATTCTGGGTCAGGCCCATATCCTGCAAGTTATCTGGAACTCCTTCCTGCTATCCGTCGCGGTAGGCATCGGTTGTACTTTCTTCGGCATGGTATTAGCCATATACACCACACGCATTGCCAAACGTTCAGCGTTGCTCGGGCGGATTTTCTCGATTCTACCGATTGTGACACCGCCATTTGTGGTCGGATTGGGGGTCACCTTGATGATGGGGCGATCCGGTTACGTGACCGAGCTAATGGTCACTTGGTTTGGCTTGACCAATACCAACTGGCTATATGGTTTCACCGGTATCTGGTTGGCCCAAGTGCTGGCCTTTACGCCGATGTCATTTATGATCCTCGATGGTGCGATCAAAACCATTCACCCATCATTGGAAGAAGCCTCCTATACCTTGCGCGCCAGCCGCTGGCAGACTTTTATGCAAGTATTCCTGCCGCTGCTGAAACCGGCACTGGCGAACTCATTTTTGATAGTCATCGTGCAATCACTGGCTGACTTCAGTAATCCGCTGGTATTGGGCGGTAACTTTGACGTGCTGGCCACGCAAATCTACTTCTACATCACTGGCGCACAACTCGATTATCCGGCGGCTTCCACGCTGGGCGTTATCTTGCTGATGTTCTCGCTATTTATCTTCTGTATTCAGTATATGTGGATAGGCAAACGCTCTTACGTCACCATCTCCGGCAAATCCTCACGGGGCGATGTTCAGCCATTGCCGGTATCGCTGGTATGGGGGACAACCGCCATGTTGTATGTATGGGTTGCCTTTAACGTGTTGCTGTACGGCAGTATCTTCTACGGCAGCTTCACCGTTAACTGGGGAGTTGACTACACCCTGACGCTAAACAACTTTACTCAGCTATTTGGTCAAGGGTTCAGTGATGGCGCATGGCCTTCTCTGCTTGATACCTTGCTATATGCTGGTATCGCCGCACCGATCACCGCCGCCTTTGGCCTGCTGATCGCCTATATCGTGGTGCGCCAGCAGTTCCGTGGTAAAAAAACCATCGAATTCAGCACTATGCTGTGCTTTGCCGTGCCGGGAACAGTGGCCGGTGTCTCTTATATTTTGGCGTTCAACAGTGCGCCGGTGTATCTGACCGGCACGGCGGCTATCGTCATTATCTCAATGGTGATGCGCAATGTGCCGGTCGGGATTCGCGCGGGTATTGCCGGGCTGGGGCAATTGGATAAATCACTGGATGAAGCATCCCTTAGTCTGCGGGCCGGTTCACTACGCACAGTAATTTATATTCTGCTGCCGCTGCTGCGCCCGGCAATTCTGTCAGCACTGATTTACAGCTTTGTACGCGCCATGACGACCGTCAGTGCGATTGTCTTTTTGGTCACACCGGATACTCGCGTCGCGACCTCTTACATCCTTAACCGGGTAGAAGACGGCGAATATGGTATTGCTATCGCTTATGGTTCTGTCCTGATTGTGGTGATGCTTGCCATCATTTTCCTGTTTGATTATCTGGTCGGTGAGGCGCGAACTGCCCGCTCAAAAGCCAGTAATGCTGAATAATGACGTACTGATAAGGCTAAATGCGATGTCTATTATAAATGCTATGTCTACCATAAATGCAGTGTCAGATATAAAAACACCCAGCGCCGATAAAAAACATTTTGTCGAACTCAAGCACGTAACTAAGCGCTTTGGCAGTAATACGGTGATTGACGATTTGAGTCTCGCCATCCCTAAAGGGGAAATGGTTACACTGTTGGGTCCCTCCGGTTGTGGAAAAACCACGGTATTGCGGCTGGTTGCAGGATTGGAGAAACCGAGCAGCGGGCAAATATTTATCGATGGAGAAGATGTAACTGACAGATCTATCCAGCAACGTGATATCTGCATGGTATTTCAGTCCTATGCCCTGTTCCCGCATATGTCGCTCGGTGAAAACATCGGTTATGGCCTAAAAATGCTGGGCCGGCCAAAAGATGAAATTCGTGATCGCGTACAGGAAGCACTGGCATTAGTCGATTTAGAAGGGTTTGCCGATCGGTTTGTCGATCAAATCTCTGGCGGGCAGCAGCAGCGGGTGGCGCTGGCCAGGGCGCTAATCCTTAAACCTAAAGTGCTATTGTTCGATGAACCACTGAGCAATCTGGATGCCAACCTGCGTCGCAGTATGCGCGACAAAATTCGTGAATTGCAGCAACAGTTCAATATTACCTCACTGTATGTCACCCACGATCAAAGCGAAGCCTTTGCCGTGTCTGATACCGTGCTGGTAATGAATAAAGGCAAAATCATGCAGATTGGCGCACCACAAGAACTCTATCGCCAACCAGCGTCGCATTTTATGGCCAGTTTTATGGGAGATGCTAACGTCTTCCCAGCCAATATTCACAGCAGTAGCGTCGAAATTTTTGGTTATCATATTCCTAAGCCACAAGGATTCGCCCCAGAACTTCAGCAATCAACTGTCGGTGTGCGGCCAGAAGCCATCACCCTGAGCCAACAAGGTGAAGCAAGCCAGCGTTGTATTATCAATAAAGTGGCCTATATGGGGCCGCAATATGAAGTTCTGGTAGACTGGCAAGGCCAATCCTTGTTACTGCAAGTGAACGCCACTCAGTTACAACCAGCCCCTGGTGATAGCTATTATCTGCAAATCCATCCGTATGGCATGTTTGTACTGGCAGAGACTCCGCGATAGCGTTCAACGGGCAGCGCAAAACACGGCTGCCCGTATCTTATCGGTTACCTGACTGGATTTATGAGCAGAAACCTGGCTAAAAGTCCAAAATCTCAATAAGTTGCACAATCTATAAGCAAACGATCCAAATTTTCAGTTTCCCCTTTGACATGTCCCCCATACCTCGCTATTATTCGCCCCGTTCACACGATTCCTCTGTAGTTCAGTCGGTAGAACGGCGGACTGTTAATCCGTATGTCACTGGTTCGAGTCCAGTCAGAGGAGCCATATTAGAAAAGCCTGCTTAGAAACCTAAGCAGGCTTTTTGCGTACGGGAATCACATGTCGGCATGACAGATTCTGCTGCTGACGTTTTGCCATTAAATGTGATAACTCCAGAGCTGTTGTGACATCAAAGGTCATGCCATTATCAGATGTCTGCCTATCCCTCTGATATACATAGTGGAATGAGCCATAAACTCGGTTATTATGTTTTCCATATCAAAGGTTAAAAAATTGGAAAGGTTTGCATTCGAAATTATAAATTAACTATTCCTTTTCAACTTTCATGAATAATCTTTTTTTTAATTTCACTAAAAAAAATCCTAATTCGTTTATAATCAATTCGCTAGGTAGAATAAGGTATCTTCGCATACATTGCGCAGTAGCCTGATACATAAGCAAGAATCTTTTCTTGATAATCTATAATTAGAGATTAGAATCACCGAAATAGTACTTTGGGCATCGACAGTAGTGATTCTTGTTTATCTCATCTTGGGTAATCATTTGGCGTCTATCGGTGCAAGCGAGGAGCAGTGAGTGAACTCTGCTAATCCCAAGATATAACGGTTTACGGAGAGAACATGACAAAATCAGTGATGATAGTTGATGACCATCCAGCTATTCGTGTTGCTATTCGTGCTTTGTTATCACAAAGCAACGAATTCTCAACAATTTATGAATCAGTTGATGGTAGTGAGGCATTAGAAATATTAAAAAATAATCCAGTTGACCTGGTTATTATCGATATTGAGCTACCTAATTTCGATGGTTTCTCATTGCTGAAGAAGCTCCAACAGCGCGGTTTTACCGGCAAATCATTATTCTTGTCAGCCAAGAACGAACAGGTGTTTGCTGTTCGCGCATTACAGGCCGGTGCCAACGGTTTTATCAGTAAAAATAAAGATATTAGCGAAATTCTTTTCGCTGCACAGAACGTATTGCGGGGCTACTCTTTCTTCCCCTCTGAAACGTTGACCCAATTGGCCGGGCAACCGTCTAGCCACGATCCGGTCAATCGAGCACGCTTGTTATCTGAACGGGAAATTAATGTGTTGCGTTATCTGGTGAATGGCTTGTCTAACAAACAAATCGCCGACGAGATGTTTATCAGTAACAAAACAGTCAGCACCTATAAAACTCGAATACTGACCAAATTGGGACTAAGCTCTGTTATTGAACTGGCAGATTATGCGCATACCCACAATTTGGTGTAGTTCAATTTGGCAATGCAGATCGAGTCGGTATAGTTCACGTTGGTGTCTTCATACAAATCTGTCTTATGGCGTACAAGGTTCTCTTTGCGTATCACGTTTTCTTTAAATTTACGTAGCTGGCTTTATTTGCGTACCCTACTCTGCTGTCTGTTGCTAATGAGTGGGCAACTCCATGCTGCCCTGATGACCAGCCGTTTAGGCTGTGATACCGGCCAGCCATTGACGATACACAGTATTGCCAACAGCTACAGTGATGACCTATTACTTCCCTCCAACACTGATACCCGCCAATCAAGCCGGCGTACGGTAAAAGTGGGCGTGGTCATTGATGCTAATACCCCTTTCGTGGTTAACCGCGATGATAATTCCATTGAAGGAATAGTCGCGGACTATCTTAAAATCATCAGTGATGCGAGCCAATTATCGTTCCAGATGATTGGGTATTGTGATTACGGGCTGGTATTGAATGCGCTGGAGAATGGTCAGATTGACCTGATGGCGGGTACGCCCATGCTGGCACAGCCGGGGTTGATTGCGTCACACGCCTTCTTCACTAACCGTCATGTCGAAGTCCGGAGTAAAAATTGGGATCCAACCAAGCGTACCCACCCGGAAACGGTAGCAATCGTCAATAACGAACCCCTTTCCCCTGAGTTTTTATTTAACTATCACGCCGATAAAATTGTGGCTTACCCCAATCAGTTACAGGGTTTGCTGGCCGTCGCTTATGGTAATGCCGATGTCTATGTCTCCAATGCGACCTCTGCCAACTATTTAATTGACCAGCTACAGCTCTTGACGTTACAAATCCGTAACTTTGCCCCTTATCACCCTGCGCCCTACGTATTTCTGGCGCGTGAAAATAATCAAAAACTCATTGATTACCTGAATCAGATTCTCAAGTTATTACCAAGCCGGGCTACCGGTGACATTCAACAGCGCTGGTTTGGCAGCAAACATCATTACAATATTGATGCTAAATTACTACTGACAGAACAAGAGATTAGCTGGATTCAGAAACATCCTGTTGTCACTTATGTTGCGCCCCTGGATTTGGCTCCGTTGATTTTTCGCGACCATCAATCCGGTAAAATGGCCGGTTTTTCTATCGATCTTATCGATATTATCTCACGTCGAACCGGGCTTAAATTTGAGCCGATTTATACCAAAGACACTGGCGAGGGCTTACGCAACTTTAGGGCCGGTAAAATCGATCTACTGCCAATTGTCGCCATGCGTAATGGTCAGTATGGCAACAATCTTTACTCCTTACCGGTTGCCCAATCTTTGTGGGGAATCCTGACCCGCGAAGACCGCATTGATATCAATAATGTCGCGGATCTGGCTGGGAAGCGGGTCGGTATACAGTCAGGTAGCAGTTCGGGCGCTATCGTTGGTAACACACTATTAGCGCAAAAGATCATCTTTGTTGACGCGCCGGACACCATGACACTGGTACGCTGGCTACAACAGGGTAAAATTGATGCTATCGTTAAAAATATGATGACCGCCAACTATCTGTCCGCCCAGAATTTTACGCCCAATATTAAAACCGTTGCCGTCGCAGGTGAAGAACCGCTGATGTTGGCTTTGGCCATTAATTCTGATATGCCGATACTAAAAACCATTATCGACAAAGTTATCGAATCCATTCCCCCCGAAGAACTGGATGGCCTGATAAGTGAATGGAGTACGTTTAAACCTAAACCAATCAGTTTTGACGAAGACCTGCGAGACAATGAATGGCTGATGTTGACGCTGAAAATAAGTTCAGGGCTGCTGTTAGTCTTCGGTTTATACCTCTGCTACCTGGTTTTCAACAAACGCCGTCAGGCTGCATTGTTACATGCTCGGTTGCTACAACAAGAGTCCATCATTAATGCATTGCCGTTTGCGGTATTTATTCGCACCAGCGATGGAGAACTGGCGGTTTATAACAGCCACTTTGCTAACGCGCATCAGGATAAACTAAATGACCTGCTCAACCACAATAATGAACACGCCAATTGGCCGATGACCAACCCGCTGGATCGCGAGATAGATAAGTATTGTCGCCTGGTCTTAACCGACAGAAAATCACAACTTGTTGACTTATCTCTCGAAATAAACGGTGAGTTGCGGGACATATTTTTGTGGATCATTCCGTTGGATAATACTGAGCGCAGTTTACTCGGTGGCTGGCTGGATATCAGTCAACGTAAAACGGTAGAGCGTGAACTGGAGGCCGCGCGGGTAGAGGCCGAAAGTGCTAACCGGACTAAAAGCACCTTCCTGGCCACCATCAGCCACGAACTACGTACTCCGATGTACGCCATCATGGGGTTACTGGAGCTGGAGATCCGCAGTGATAAGCCGGTTGAGAAAAACACACTGGTAACGGTGTCTAAATCAGCCCAATCACTGATGCTACTGCTGGATGACATAATCGATTCAGCCAAAATTGAAGCAGGTCAGCTAAGTGTACATCCGGCAGTGACCGATTTCCGTCAGGAAATAGAACGAATGTTCAGCATTTATCAGCCTATCGCTGATGAACGTGGATTGCACTTCTCTGGCTGGCTGGATAACCAAATTCCACAACTTCTTATGGTTGATATGCTGCGGGTTCGCCAGGTGATGGGGAATCTGCTGGGAAATGCCTTGAAATTCACTGAACAAGGTAGTGTTTCCGTGGATATCACCTGGGAGGCTAGTGATGAAGAGCAAGGGGTGATGAATATCGATATCACAGATACCGGTATTGGCATTTCCCCTGCGGCTCAGGCAACCCTATTCCAGCCATTCAGTCAGGCTAATGAAGGCAAATCGCCCCGTTTCGGGGGGTCGGGTCTGGGGCTGTGGATTTGTCACCAACTGATCCACAAAATGGGGGGACAAATTACGCTTGAGAGTCAACTTGGCAAAGGGACTAGTCTGTTTATTACCTTACCACTGGATATCGCGTCTAGCGACGATTTACCTCAAGATACCACCATCCTACATGCTGATGAAAAACAACTTAGTCAGTTGAAAAATCTTCGTATTTTGGTGGTGGACGATCTGGAGGCAAACCGTCAATTGCTTCAGCAACAGCTAGCGTTTATCGGTATTGAGCAGGTAATGAGTGCAGAGGATGGCGCGGAAGCCTGGAAAATTCTACATCATTATAGCTTCGACATAGTTATTACCGATTACAACATGCCACTGATGAATGGCTACGAACTCGCGGCTCACATCCGCAATAGCCCAACAATGAAAGACATAATTCTCATTGGTTGTACCGCCGACGCACGTGAAGAGAGCACCGTCCGCTGTGCCGATGCCGGCATGGATGACTGCATGGTAAAACCAGTCACTATCGATACATTACGTACCGTTCTGCTCTGCCAGAACCTTGTCAGCCGTGGCCACAATATGAATCTACCCAATGAGGCTAACGCCATCCCATTGGTGGAATCTCCCCGCTGTAGTATTGAAAACAACAAAATAGAAGTGGCTGAATCGCATGACCCAATGTTGTCTGCCGCACAAAGCAAGTTGAGGG
This sequence comes from Yersinia aldovae ATCC 35236, assembly GCF_000173735.1. Lineage (GTDB taxonomy): Bacteria > Pseudomonadota > Gammaproteobacteria > Enterobacterales > Enterobacteriaceae > Yersinia > Yersinia aldovae. The sequence goes on from NZ_ACCB01000054.1 coordinate 19,026, forward strand.
CGCTTTCAGGCGGTAACGCCGCTGTAGAATTGCAGCTATTGCAATCCTTGCAGGAAAGTAACATGCACGATACTGCCGCAATAACACGGCTGTATGACATCCTGTGTGCTGGGGATGATAGCCTAATTACAGCAAGCCTTTATGAAAAGATGGCAAGTCTGGTACACCGAATTAAAGGGGGTATACAGCTGATCGATGCGCAGATGCTGATCGCCAGTTGTATTGCATTCGAATCCTTGTTGCATGACCATGATAAAGAGGCTGCCATTATCAGTGGTTCAGATTGTCTGGTACAACTCACTGAAAGTAATCAACTCTTGGCTAAGTTAATTAGTACATACTCAAAAACCGAGAGTCATAACAGAGAGAAATAAATATCCCCCCTATCGGCTGATAAGAAACCCGCGACTTTGCTTTAGCGGGTTTTCTTATCGCATCACGGCCCCGATAAAAATAATATCACTCGGCATCAATGAATCGATTCAACTCAATGAAATACAATGGTTTTATAATTACCCCACTTTATCCAAGGTATGTTCCTACATGATTTGTGGGAATTTTCCCTTGAAAAACAAGGAAGCCTCTCATTCTGCTCAGCCCTATTCCCGATTACACTAGCCACCGCTCAGAAACCAACAACGATATCTAAATAACAGTGGGTTTATTCAACTTGATCAACGTGCATCGAGATGAATATCGAACATCGCTGTTATCAAAATATAAATCATAAAATCAAGTAGGAATGACATGGGAAAAACTCTAGTGGTGCTGATGCTACTTACCCTATCGGGTATAGCGTTAGCGGCAACGTCAAATAACACTATCAAGTTTCAGGGCGAGGTTGCTGAGCAAACTTGCATGGTCGATATCAATGGTACGGCTAACACGCCCGTTGTTCTGCTACCGACGGTTTCAACCAGCAACCTGAATCAGGTTAACTCCGTGGCAGGCAAGACCAATTTCACCATTAATTTGACCGGCTGCAATATTGCCATTCAAGACACCAAAATCAGCTCCGTCTTCCAAGGGATGAATGTGACTCCAGCCGGTAACCTGGGTAATGTTGGCACGGCAAAAAATGTTGCAATTCAGTTACTTGATACTAATGGCAGCCCGATCAGGATGTCTGGAGGCAGTGTTGAAGTCCCGGGAATTACATTGGTCGCAGGTGCTACCTCAGCCTCACAGGATTTGGCGGCTCAATACATTACGGAAGAAGGTCGTGCGACCGCAGGGAGCGTAATCGCTTCTGCTCAGTATGCTATAACCTACCCCTGACTATTCATGAATATTTGATCCCGTCATGAAGATGTTGGCCAACCGGTAACGGAGCCTTAATAAAACCAAAAAAATCAAGGACAAGAAAGTATTATGACACTGACAGCCCACAAAATTATCGCCTGCTCGTTATTACTGTTAAGCGGCATACCCTTATGGGCGCAGGCCAGTGTTGTCATGACCGGGACACGTATTATTTACCCTGAAGGTACGCGGGAAAAAGTACTGCAATTAAGTAATAAAGATGAGCATCCTAATTTGGTTCAGTTATGGATGGATGACGGCAATAATCAATCATCACCCTCGAAGAGTGATGTTCCCTTCACCCTGACACCGCAAATATTTCGCATGGAAGCTAATAGCGGGCAAGTGGTGCGATTATCTTATATTGAACGTCACCTACCCAAAGATCGTGAATCAGTTTTTTACCTTAATTTCTTGCAAATCCCCGCGTTAAAAGCAGATAAGCAGCCTGAGAACAAATTGGTTCTGATCGTTAATAACCGGCTAAAAGTGTTCTACCGACCAGCAGCACTAAAAGAAAATGTCGACACGCTGGGTAAAAAGTTGCGCGTGACTCTCGATACCACCAGCGGCGACAAAATAAAAATACATAATCCGACCCCTTATTACATCAGCCTGCGTGATGCCAAACTCATTAGCAATGGGAAGACGATTTCGTTTGCGACCAGTGAGATGTTTGCTCCCAACTCCACGACAGATGTAGCGCTGCCTGCTGGGGTTAAAGCCAATACAGGTGAACTACTGACCCTGAATGTGGTTAATGATTATGGCACTAACATTCCCTGTGATTACCATTTGTAGCTTATTCGTGATAACAACGCTGAACACCCCCAACAATTGGGATAACCTGTGAGATTTGCTCCTTGGTTATCCTGTTTACTGACTCACAGTTTACTGGTCAGCCATGTCGTGTCAGCGGCAGATGAAGATAATCAAGACGAATATATATTTGAAGATGCGTTGGTTAGAGGTTCTGCTCTTGGATTAGGCGCAATCTCCCGCTTTAACAAAAAAGACAGTTATGAGGCAGGCAAATACCAAGTTGACCTCTATATGAACAACAAGTTTATTGATCGCGTGGCATTGGATTTCATTGAGAAGAACGATGCGGTGGTTCCTTGCCTGTCAGTCGCTCTGCTATTGCAAGCTGGCGTCACAGAAACGGCTCTGAAAGATGCCGATCCGCAGGACCAATGCCTGCCGTTTAAAGACATCCTGCCTGCCAGTAACTACCGTTTTGACAATGCGAAACTGCGTTTTGATTTGTCGGTGCCACAACTGTTTGTTAAAAAGATACCACGCGGCTATGTGGATCCTCGCAATTTAACCTACGGCAATACGATTGGTTTCAGTAATTATAACCTTAACCAGTATCACGTTGGTTATAACAAAGATGGCATTAAGCGGGTGACTGACTCGACTTATCTTAGCCTGACTAATGGCATCAACGTAGGGATGTGGCGTTTTCGCCAACAAGGCTCTTTGCGCTACGATCCTACTCGCGGTGCCAATTGGACATCAAACCGCTTCTATAGCCAGCGTGCGTTGCCCGCTATCGGCAGTGAAGTTACGATGGGTGAAACATTCAGCGCCGGACAGTTTTTTTCCAGTCTGGGCTTTAGTGGCGTGGCGCTATCAACCGATGATCGGATGCTACCAGAGTCACAACGCGGGTATGCGCCTATCGTGCGCGGGATCGCCAGAACCAACGCCAAGGTCACGGTGTATCAGAACAACCGCTCAATTTACCAAACCACCGTGTCACCGGGGCCATTTGAGTTCAATGATCTCTCTGCGACCAATTTTGGTGGTGACCTGACGGTTGAAATTCAAGAAGCCGACGGCAACCTGAGCACTTTTCAGGTGCCTTTTTCATCGGTGCCAGAGTCCTTACGCCCCGGCTATTCCCGCTATAGCTTTGCTGCCGGGCAGGTGCGGGATCTCGGTAGCAATGAAACATTCACTGAACTGACCTACCAGCGCGGGATCAGTAATGCGATTACAGGAAATACCGGAGTGCGTCTGGCATCGGGTTATCAGGCGGTCATGCTCGGTGGCGTTTATACCCACTATATTGGCGCGTTGGGGCTGGATACCACTTATTCTCACGCCACTCTGCCAGAGGATGACGACCAAAGTGGCTGGATGGCACGAATTTCATTTAGCCGTACTTTTGAGCCGACGAATACCACGCTGTCCGTTGCAGGTTACCGCTACTCAACTGATGGCTATCGTGATTTAAGTGATGTGCTGGGTATGCGCGCAACCAGTGATGGCAAGGTCTGGAGTTCGGGTACCTACCGCCAGCGCTCCCGAACTGAAATATCGCTCAACCAAAATCTTAACAGTTACGGCGCACTGTATTTAACCGCCTCTTCGCAAGATTACCGCGATGACCGTAAACGGGATACTCAGCTACAACTGGGGTACGCCAATACCCTATGGCGTAACACTAGCTTCAATCTTGCGGTTTCAAAACAAAAAACCGGCGGTGGAAATAATGAGACCTACTTCGTCGACCCCGGCAGCGGTATGCCTGCCGCGAACGGTGCGAACCTCCTCGGCAGCAGTGAAACTCTCGTGCAGATGTCTATCTCATTCCCTCTGGGTGGCAGCCCGCAGGCACCCTATGTTTCAGCCGGCGCGGTGAATAGCAAGACCAGTGGTGCCAGTTACCAGACGTCGTTGTCAGGTGTGATGGGTGCAGACCAATCATCCAGTTACAGTATGGATTTTGCCCGTAGCGAGCAAACCAAAGAGAATACCTTTAGCGGCAGCTTACAAAAACGACTGCCAGCCACCAGTTTGAGTGGCAGTCTCTCCCGCAGCCCTGGTTATTGGCAAGGTTCAGCCAGTGCGCGCGGTGCTGTTGCCTTCCATAGCGGGGGAGTGACGTTAGGGCCATACCTGAGCGACACCTTTGCTCTTATTGAAGCCAAGGGGGCCAGTGGCGCTAAAGTGATGTACGGACAAGGGGCCACCATCGACCGCTTTGGTTATGCTCTGGTGCCAACACTAACGCCCTATCGCTACAACACCATTACCCTTGACCCTGATGGCATGGATTTTAATACCGAGCTACAAGACGGTGAACGGCAAATCGCCCCTTATGCCGGTTCCTCGGTGAAGGTGACTTTCCGCACCCTCAGCGGCTACCCAGTACTCATAACCGTCAAGCTGGCGGATGGCAGTCAACTGCCGATGGGAACTGTCGTTTACAGTTATAAAAATGGCAGTAATGCCGACAAAGGCAGTGAAATCGGTATGGTCGGCCAAGGCAGTCAGGCTTACTTGCGCGCACCAGAAACCAATGGAACCCTCCTGCTGGTATGGGGAGAGAGTGCCAATGAACGCTGTCAGTTGAACTATTCACTGGGCAAGCCCGACAACGATAAACAACTCTATAAACTCAATGCCTTGTGTGTCATTACACAGCACTAAATCAGAGAAAATAGCATGAATCCTATTATGAACCGCGGTACCAAGCTATCTCGCCGCAAGCCCATATTTTCCCGCTTAATGGGAGGGCTTATGTCGCTGGGGTTATTGAGTTTTGCCCTACCCAGCTATGGGCAGTGTGTTTGGAAAGGAGCCAATATTGGCGGCGATAATTATGGTGCCTCACTTCAATTGGGCAATATCAATATAACCAGCAATTATATTCAGCCCGTGGATTCAATTCTGGCATCCAGCATTATCAGTCTGGTTCCGGCACGCTATTGGGCTGACCCTGAAGCAGTGATTTATGAGTGTGATATTGCCGATAAAGAGAGTTTGTTCGAAGTTTTTGCCACCAACGGCGACAGCAATGTTGGCGGTTACACCAATATGGGTAATAACTATTTTCAAACCTTTTTCCCCTATACTGCACTGAAACTGATCCATGTAGATTCCGGTATCGAATTCACCCGTATCTGGCAACAAGTCCCACTAAAGAAGTACGATGTTGTGGGTAACAAAATTCAGATAAAAGGCAAACATTTCAGTCAGATCCGCGCAGAGTTGAAAAAAGTGGGTACGGTAGATCGCACCCCAGGGCCGTCCAGTTGGGGTTGCCCTGGGCCTGCTGCCGATACCTACTCCGGCAGCTATACCTGCAATCAACCCAATGGCTATGTGGTATTTAAAGGGCCGGGGATGGCCGTGCCAGAGGCGGGATATGACTCAGCAACCAATTATCAGACTTGGGGGTCTGGCCGCTATATGGCATTTGGCATGAATACCTCGCCAGTCTCTATACTGACTCGCAAAAACACCTGTGTGGTGCGCAATGTCACCCCTCATGTGGTTTTCCCGATCATCACAGTCAACGAACTGAATAATAATCAAACACGTAGTGCCAATATTACCGTGGATATTGAATGCCAGGCTGGAACTGAATCGGGTATTAATAGTGGGCAGACTGCCCTTGGCATCCAGACCTCCTTGCCAGGCTACCTGAAAGCCCAAGGTTTGGGATTGGTCAATTCCGCCGGTGGAGTAAGTTATCTATTATCGGACCAATATGGTACTGACAGCCGCATTGCGACCGGTGTGGGGATCAGCCTGAGCAACAGTAGCGGAGGGGTAATGAACTTTGTCGGCTGGGGCGGTTGTGTCAGCAATTGCATCAGCACTAGCGCTGCTGGCTGGTATCCGGTGCTCACGGGGGCCACGGACAATGGCAGTAATGCCACGGGTTATAATAACTATACACATAACTTCACCGCCACCTTAAAAAAACTGCCTAACGGTACGCCTACTGCCGGAAAAGTCGATGCAACAGCCTATGTTCTGGTAAAAATACAATGAGATTATCAAGCTTATTTCTGCTACTGACCGTCATCAGCCAAAGCGCCGTGGCCGGCTTGATCGCAAGCTCAACCCGGATGATTTATCAGCCGGAGCAACGCGAACGCTCTCTGATGTTAGCGAATACCAATGACTATCCCGTGGTCGTCCAAACCTGGATTGACGATGGTGATGTCGATAGCACACCAGATCAGGCCGAGGCTCCGTTTATGGTATTACCCGCCGTATTCAAAATGCAGGCGGGTGGGGTTCAGGGTCTACGTATTATCAATAAAGGTGATAACCTACCCAATGATCGGGAATCAGTTTATTGGCTGAATCTTTATGAAATCCCCCCCAAAGAACCGCGTGACGCAGATGCCCATGCGCAGGTAGCAATGGCAATGAACACCCAGATGAAAATCTTCTATCGCCCGGATGGATTACCCCTGAAACCGCAAGAAGCAATGAAAAAGCTCAGTTTCACGCTACAGAAACAGGATAAAAATTACGTCCTCACTGCCCATAACCCAACGCCTTACTATGTTTCTTTCGGCCAGATTCAACTGCAAAATCAGCAGAAAAACACGCTGGTAGCTCAAGAGATGGACATGATGACCAGCCCATTTTCAGAACGCCAGTATCAGCTTGAGCAGCAGCCAGTGTCATTTAACGGCGAAGTGACAGTAAGCTATATCTATTTTGACGATGCCGGTAATCAGATAAAAAACAATAGAATTGCTAAGGTTACACCGTAACTAAATTGATATTTTACAATCAAATGGCTGAAAATCTCCCCTAAGAACAAAAAGTGATTTATCAGCCTATATTTTGACCGAGGATGGGCTGCTGCTACTCAGAAATGAATTCATGATTTTGATGAAGTAGCGTGCCAGAAAACGATCAATTCTGCTGAAAAACAAGCCAATAAGCTCACTCTGTCAGCAAACACGCATTTTAAGTGTTTTTCTACTTTGACAAACGTCACCACCCTCGCTATTATTCGCCTCGTTCACACGATTCCTCTGTAGTTCAGTCGGTAGAACGGCGGACTGTTAATCCGTATGTCACTGGTTCGAGTCCAGTCAGAGGAGCCAAATTTAGAGAAGCCTGCTTAGGAAACTAAGCAGGCTTTTTGTTTTATACATTTTCACTCGCCTCCTCCCCTGCCCCCATTTTTGCCAGATATAAAACACATAGACCATAAGCAGCTTTCAGAATATCTTTCAGGTAATTCTTTATGAACCACAAGATTTCTATTAGAGTAGATATTAATCAATAGATACGGATTTATTGATACACGGCAGAAAGGAATCGCCATGACAGAAAGAACCTATCCTAATTACCTGACCGGGAATTCACCAACCACTCCCACTCGCTCTGGATATGCTGCATCTGCACGGCGGTTAGCAGAAGAAAAACTCTATACTTGTATAAACACTAACAAGCATCACATCATGTTACTCACCAAAGAGGAATCCTACGACGTTCTTGAATGCCTGGGGGAATTTGGTAGAGATGGCAGCCAGCCGGAAGGGCTTTTTTCGGATATAGCGCCGGAAGATGTATGGAATTATGCAGAGCAAACTGCAACTTATAGTGGCAATGCCAAGGATCTCTATTCGGCTGCTGATTTAGTCAGGAAATTAGGTGGATTTGGCATCGCGGCAACAATCTACGTCGGCCTCAATGGCGAACAATTTATCAAGATTTCCGGCTACCCGGGTATAAGGAAGATCCTTAATGGCACTCGCTATAAATTAAATAATGTAAAGATAGTACAGATTGGGCTAGAAACATCGGGGATTAACAACGCCATAGTCTCAGGTGCCAGATGGAATATCTATGC
>NZ_ACCB01000053.1 GCF_000173735.1 Yersinia aldovae ATCC 35236
ATAACAGAACGACTATCAACCGAAATAATGATCCGGTGCTCTAACAACCGAACCAATCACTAATCACTAATCACTAATCACTAATCACCATCATCAATATCACCGATATAGCGTCTGCGCCCACCTCGCTAACCCGGCGGTAACTGAGCCAAAATCATTACCACCCACTAATGGGATCCCCGGTAACTGCTGCTGCAAGGCCGCGCGTAGTAACGGTGAACGCGCGCTGCCGCCGGTCAGGTAAATCACATCTGGCGTGATATGGCTGGTCGAAAGCGCCAGACTGACTTGCTCTTGGATGCGTTGCAGTGGTTGAGTGATAGCCTCTGCCAGTTGCTGTTGGCTGATGGTCTGGCCCAATTCTGGTTCAACAAAGCCCAGTGCTGCCGCCACTTGTGCCTGTTCGGACAGAACAATTTTGCTTTCTTCCGCCGCCCGAACTAAACGATAACTCAAACGCTGCTGATAGACTTTCAACAGGCGTTCAACTTGTTGTGGATTGGCCGCATCACGAATCAAATCGCGCAGGAAGCGGCCATTGACGCTGCTATAGAAATCGCTCTGAGCCGGAACATCGTTGGTGGCAACCGCATTCCAGTATGGCAGCGATGGCATCGCAATGCCTTTTTCAGTCTCGCTCCCCATGCCGAATAGCGGCATCAGTTGCTTAAACGCCAGCATGATATCCAGATCATTCCCACCGACGCGACAACCACTGTGGCCCAATAAACTTTGCTGGCGATCAGCCAAACCCTGCCATTTTGGCCCCATCAGTAGCACTGAACAGTCAGTGGTTCCACCGCCGATATCCACCACTAGCACAGTTTTTTCTTCTGTTAGTGTGGCTTCAAAATCCAGCCCGGCAGCTACTGGCTCAAACTGAAAGGCGATATCGCGAAAACCCGCGCGTTGGGCGGCGCGCAGTAAGATCCCTTCCGCCTGACGGTTGGCGTCTTCACCGCCAGAACCCTGGAAGTTCACCGGGCGGCCAATCACCGTCTGGCTGATGTCGGCGGCCAGCACCGATTCTGCCTGACGTTTGATATGGAACATCATGGCGCAGACCAAATCTTCAAACAACGCCAGTTGCTGTGGTTTTAGGCCATTGGCACCCAAGAAGGATTTGGGCGATTTTACAAAGTAAACGTCTTCGGGATCTTCGATATAGTGGGCGAGGGCTGACAGGCCGAATGTCAGGCTGTCGGCAGCCACAGGAATGTCTTCTTCACGATTGAATGCAATGGCCCGGCGTAATAATTGCTGGTTTTCGTCACTGCCGGTCGGCACCTGCCAGTGGCGGTGCAGGCACTCACTCACCGCTTCCCGTGTTGGCGCGCACAGCATGGAGGGCAAGTAGACGTCGTTATTTTCCAGCGTTAGCAATTCGGGAGCATCATCCCGCATCACGGCAACCGAGCAGTTGGCTGTGCCGTAGTCAAATCCAATGAACATAATTGCTCCCCAGGCCAAATAAAGGGGTGCGACTTTACCCGAGAGTGAGCAGCGGGGCAATGTTCATGTCAATGATTTTTTAATGGGGGCGGCGAGGGTAACATTATGAGCGGGTTATTTGACGGCAAAATAGCCGCTGTTGAGTAAGTCACGCAGGGGGATTGCGGGGCCAATGGTTTCACCATCTGCCAGTGCTACATCGAGACTGATCAATTTAGTGAGCGTCAGCGGTAAGTCTGCCGGGCCTGCAATCGTGCCGATACTGGCGCGTTGAGCGGTGCCATTGATAATTGAAATCAATACTTCATCCATTTGATTAGTATGAATATTAGTAATTAACTCGCTGTTAAATTTTAAATAATCAATGGTATGAGCGGTCAGTAGGTCAAAATCATTCAGGTTATGGCCGAACTCTTTAATAATTAACTTACAACCCAGTTGTTGTAGCTTGGCGAGGAAATTACCCACCACCAGCGGGTATTGCAGCAGTGTTGATTCATCAACTATCCAGTACAGACTTTGCGGCGTTAACTGCGTTTGTTGTACCCGTGTCAGCAATGATTGGCGGAATTCCTCTTTGAGCAGCGCCACTTCAGACAACGGGATAGCCAGTGCTAACCCTTTGCGATTAATGGCTTTGGCCTGCGTCAGCAGCAACTGTTCACAAACCCAGCTATCTACCCGCGGTAATAAACCGTACAGCAGCGCCGCCTCTTCAAAGGCGGCCTGGCTAATGAACATATCATCTGAGCGCGTAACTTCGACACTGACCTGATAGAAGCAGACTGACAGCGGGGTTTTAGGCGGCGCAGTGGGTGCCATCAGCAGTGACAGTTGGTTATTATTGATAATGCTTTCTATTTTTTCGAGGCCAGGTAATTGGTGCTGGCGTGCCAGTAACTGTTTTTGCTGTGGCTGATACAAATAAACCTGGCCACGACCACTGCGTTTGGCGGTATAACAGGCGATATCTGCCTGAGCCATAATTTCACTGCGCTGATTATTACTGCTGCTGATTTGCGTCACACCCGCGCTGGCACCAATGCGGTACAGCTTATCTTCCCAATAAAAATGATAGCCATTGATTATGGAAACCAGGCTTTGGGTAATGGCTTTAGCATGGGGCAGGGTGCAATTAAGCATCAGCAGACCGAACTCATCCCCCCCTAAGCGTGCCACACAATCACTGCTACGTAAGTGCTGTCGCATCAACTGACTCAGCTCTTTCAGTAAGGCATCTCCGGCGGGGTGGCCGGCGGTGTCGTTAATGGTTTTAAAATGGTCGAGATCGAGGAATGCCAATGCATGTTGCTGATCGAGGTCGGAAGCTTTCTGAATAGCTGCTTTGAGTCTGATCTCAAAATCAGCGCGATTAGGCAGGCCGGTCAGGTTGTCATGCAATGCGCTGTGACTGAGTTTACGCATCATGGCGCGTGACTCGCCGACATCCTGGAACACCAAAACAGCACCAACAATATGCCCTTCCAGCGTTTTTAGCGGTGCGACCGACTCTTGAATATCATAATACTGCCCGTCGCGGTGATGTAATACCATCGATGCATTCAGTGAGGAGAATGGGCGGTTAGTCAGACAATGTTCAATGGGATTGCTAATTTCTGGCCCGTCGACCCCGTTGGTCAATTTGACAATTTCACTGATGGGCTGGCCCAGCGCGATAGTATTCGCCCAACCGGTCATTTTCTCCGCCACCGGGTTCATAAAGGTGATGTTCATATCCTGATCAGTACAAACTACGGCTTCACCGATAGAATCCAGCGTGATGTGCAACCGCTCTTTTTCTTCGTGCAGCTCTTCGGTCAGATTGCGCAGCTCAGTCATATCCAGCGTGGTACCAATTAAACGCAGGATATTGCCATTTTTATCGCAAATCATATTGGCCTGGTTGCGCAGGTGGAGGATCTCACCGTTAGGTAATAACAGACGAAACTCAAGGCGGTAAGGTTTACGTTGATTGAGAGCGGCACTGTATTCACGGTTCACCCGATTGAGATCTTCCGGATGAATGTGTCGACGCCAGACATTGTCATCAACCGGGGTATTGAGCGGGATATGATAAAGTTCATACATCCGCTTATCCCAACTGATAGTCTGCTTTTTGACATCTAATTCCCAGATACCAATACCGCCAGCTTCATTAGCTAGCGTGATGCGTTCCATCAGGCGGCGGTTAATGATTTCCGTTCTTTTCAAATCATTAATGTCTTCCACCTGCGCGATGTAATAGAGCGGCTGTTGTTCATGGTCACGCACCACACTGACCACCAATAAAGCCCACACCACGTCGCCATCACTGCGAATATAGCGCTTTTCCATCGAATAACTGGGAATAACGCCATGATACAAATCATCCAATAATTTCAGATCAGCGCAGAGATCATCCGGGTGGGTGATTTGCTGAAAATTCAGAGTAAGTAAGGTTTCCTGGTTGTAGCCCAGCAGCTTACATAAGGCCTTATTGACCTGCATCCATTGGCCTTCTGGTGAAACCAGCGCCATACCAATAGCCGAATATTCCATCGCATTACGAAAACGGTTTTCGCTTTCGATGATATGCTCTTTTTCCATACGAAAAGAGTGCATGACCATCGCCATCGCGTGTGGTGGTATCAGTACCATCAATAATGGAATAAAGGAAAATGCCTGTACCGAGAGCTTAGTATCGCCAGGTAGAACGAACAGATTGAAATTGATCATCATTGCAATCATTAATGTGGCGAAAAAACAGATGGTAAATGTTTCAAAACGCGGCAAGCGTATTGCGACCCAAATCTGCGCCATAATGATAAATGTGAAAGGGAAAGGCAGATAAACCAGCCCGATATAACAGGCGGCCAGTGACACTATCAACATCAAAATCATGTTGAACAGGGCCTTGGACTTGGTAGCAACATTGAAGTAGCCACGGCGATAAAGCAACCCTACCGGCCCCAGTGCCAGCATACCTATGGCTTCGGACATAAACCATACAGTAAACACCTGGATAAACTCGCCACTTTGCGGTGCCAGATACCAGGCTGCTGCCAACCCACTGAGCAGCGGAACAATAATAACGGTACAAACCGAGAATTTGAGCCAACTGAACAAATTGTTGAGAGGGTCTTTAGGGTGCAGCAGCTTGCGCAGGAGCCAGGCTCCTACGGTAGATTCGGCAAGATTGATCAGCGTAAGTGGAACCGGGAACCCACTGACGCCGTATAAGATAAAATTGGCCGCGATGATACATAACCCCGCCATCAAGAGTTGTAGCGGCCAATAGCGCGAGGGATGATGGAATAATGCCACCATCAGGATCGCGGTTGGGAACCACAGGGGGGCCAGATTTTCAGATTGCTCAGAAAGGCGGATACAAAAGAGTGCCAGCAAAAACACCACTATGCTGATGATAGTGATGTGTAAAATGGTTCTATTGTCAGGTGCCGATTTTTCGGATGCGCTAAGATCCATATTACGCCTTCTTTTTGCCCGCCAACCACTCAGTTTCCGCTGAAGAAACCTACCACGTTAAAAATCATACAATACTCAAAAAACGCCCGTATTCAAAAGTTTAGTATAGAAAAACGAGGTTGATAACTATTCATTTATTATCATAATCACGGCACTAAGAATAGGGTGGCCAGCCCCAGGAAGATGAAGAACCCACCGGTATCTGTGATAGCGGTGATCATCACACTGGAACCTATTGCCGGATCACGGCCTAAACGGGCCATTGTCATCGGGATGATAACCCCCATCAGCGCCGCCATTAATAGGTTAAGCATCATCGCCAGTGTCATGACGCCACCCATTGCCGGATCGCCATATAACAGATAAGTGACCACCCCCATAATGCCGCCCCAGACCAGGCCATTAATCAGCGCAACACCTAACTCTCTTAGCATTAGGAAGGTGATATTACCCTGCTGAATGTGGTGTAACGCCAGCGCGCGCACAATCATGGTAATGGTCTGATTGCCGGTATTACCGCCGATTCCAGCGACAATGGGCATCAATGCGGCCAGTGCGACTAGCTGCGAGATGGTGTCTTCAAATAAGCCGATAACCCGTGATGCGACAAACGCGGTACAAAGGTTGATTGCCAGCCACGACCAGCGGGTACGCACCGCACGGCCTACCGGGGAGAACACATCCTCTTCCGGGCTTAACCCCCCCATCCGGCGCAGGGTGGTATCGCTCTCTTCATTGACCACGTCAACTATCTCTTCGATGGTCAGACGGCCCATCAGTTTACCTTTGGCATCAATCACCGCCGCACTGATTAAGTCATAACGTTCAAAGGCACCGGCGGCATCTTCCGCTTTTTGTTCTGGCTGGAAAGTGGTTGGGTTGCTCTCCATCACGTCAAACACCATCGCATTTGGTGAATTCAGTAGGATCGCGGTCAGTGGCAGTTCGCCAAGTAAGGTGTTCTTCTCGTCGATAACAAATATTTTATCGGTGGCATCAGGAATGTTTTTCCGATAACGCAAATAGCGTTGCACCGTGGCGAGAGTGACATCTGCCCGCACCGTGACCAGCTCGAAATCCATCATCTGGCCAACCGTGTCACGGCCATATTGGATAACTTCACGAACTCTGGCCCGTTGGTCTGGGTCCAATGAGGTGAGCAAGCGGCCCATCAGGTTACGTGGCAGATATTCAGCCAGATAAGCCTGCTCATCTACATGCAAGGTGCGCATGGCTTTTAACAGGTCTTTATCACTCATCTCTTTGATAAGCGAATCCCACACGGTTTCAGAGACTTCAACCAGGGTTTGACCACGTTTCTCGTTTTTGACTAACCGCCACAGTGCCAGCCGTTCGTCATGGGGCAAGGCTTCCAGTAAGTCTGCGAGGTCGGCTGCGTGCAGGTCATCAAGCAGATGTTTGATTTCAGAGGTTTGCGCTAACAACTGCTCATCACTGAGCTTTTCTCGTTCGGCCTGACGACCAAGAATACAGTCAACCAACTCTTTATTATTCAGTAATAAGGAAAGTATCCGGTTGCGTGTTTCGGCCAGTTTTTTAGCATTGTTTTTGGCGGTTTTTTTAACCGCGGCAGAAAGTGACACCGGAATTATAGGCACTGGCATAGTGTGTCCTTGTATACCCTTTGTTCTTGAAGTTGCAGCCGTGTTAGCTACGTTCATTCACCCGAATCATTGACTTTAGTAAGCCACCGGGATTCATTCACTTGCTGCACCGTCAACGACTTTGAGTATATAGAGTAAGTATGGGCGAGTTTAGACAAAGTCTAGGGACTGAAATCAGTCTCATGCGGACCAGGAAGTTCACCGTCAACCGAAAGCTCTACCCGTTGCGACTCCTGACGTTCCTGATGATGAGAGATAGAGGCAATCGCCGCGTACAGCAAGCGGCCAAACAGAATGAGAAAACTCACCAATAAGATGATTTTTGTGAGTTGTGTGGATGGTCGTTTTCTCATCATTTACCTTTACCCTGCGTCCTTGGCGTTGCAGCGGTGTTAGCTGCTCTCACTTACCCGAATCACTTACTTGAGTAAGCTCATCGGGGTTCATTCGCTTGCTGCCTTGCTGCACCACCAATGACTTTGGGTAAACCCTGTATTAATGGCGTTGCAGCGGTGTTAGCTGCTCTCACTTACCCGAATCACTTACTTGAGTAAGCTCATCGGGGTTGATTCGCTTGCTGCCTTGCTGCACCACCAATGACTTTGGGTAAACCCTGTGTTAATGGCGTTACAGCGGTGTTAGCTGCTCTCACTTACCCGAATCACTTACTTGAGTAAGCTCATCGGGGTTCATTCGCTTGCTGCCTTGCTGTACCACCAATGACTTTGGGTAAACCCTGTGTTAATGGCGTTGCCAGAGGGTTTATCTCAAATTAATGTTAGCTGTGCTGATTACTCTTTGGCTACAGTATCATCGGCCTGTTCTGGTGCTTCTTCAATAAGAAGCTTCCAGCCAACCACATCATCCCAATAAGCCTGTTCGCGTTCAAAATCCAGCTGAACCAGACTATTTTGCGCCAGATAACCGGCTGGGAAGCGTAATGTCCAGTGGCCGTCGTCGGTTATCAGACGCAAGCTTTCTGGTGTGGTGGTCGATTGGCGCTGATTATTCAGCAATGTGCTCAGACGTAATAACTGAATTAGCGGCAAATAGTATTTTTTCTTGAATAAGTTCAGACGCGGTAATTCGTCTAACTTGATCCCCTTACGGTGCATTCGCACCAGAGTTGCCAGCAGTAACTGCTGCTCCTGATTGAAGCCCGGTAAGTTGGTATTTTGCAGAATATAAGCGGAATGGCGGTGCATCCCGCTGTGATTAATGCTCAAACCCACTTCATGCAGCATTGCCGCCCATCGGAGTAAAGCTTCAAGTTGTGGTTGTACCAACTTGGTATTCTGCGCCAGCCACTGGGTATAGAGCTGCTCCGTGGTTTCCAGCACCCGGCGAGCTTGTTCTCGGTCAATATTGTAGTGTTCAGCCAGACTTTTGGCAGTACGTTGGCGGATATCCTGATGGCGGAAACGGCCTTCCATTTCATATAGTACGCCTTCACGCAGGGCACCGTCAGATAAGCGTAACTCTTTGACCGCTAGCGCATCGAACACGCCGCACAAGATAGCCAAACCCGGTACAAATACCGATTGGCGATCCTCAGATAACCCCGGCAGGCTAAGGGCTGAGAAGTGTTTGAATTGCAGCACTTGTTCGACCAGCATTTCCAAGCGTTCCGGTGTGATCAGGCCGTCTTTCTCTCCCATCGCTATCAATACTTCGTAGGCCGCCTTAATAGTGCCGGATGCACCTAGGGCATACTGCCAGCCCTGAATCCGATATTGCCACGCCAGATTTTCCAGTTTTTGCGCGGCGGCGAGACGGGCGCGTTTGAAATTATTCTTACTGATTTCACCGAGCGGGAAGAATTGCTGGGCAAAACTGACACACCCCATGCGGCGGCTTTCAACCAACAGAGGCTCAAAGTCTTCACCGATTACCAGTTCAGTTGAGCCACCACCAATATCAATCACCAACTTGCGGCCTTTCTCCGGCTGGGTGTGTTCTACACCCATAAAGATCAGTCGAGCCTCTTCCTGACCGGAAATGATCTCGATTGGATAGGGGATAACCTCGGCGGCGCGCTTAAGGAAGACTTCAGCGTTGGCGGCTTGTCGCAAGGAGTGAGTGCCGACAATACACACGTTATCTGGCGAGAAGCCTTGCAAGCGTTCGGCAAACAGCGCCAGACAAGCCAGCCCCCGCTCAATGGCTTCCTCACTGAGCATATTATTGCTGTCTAAACCATCCGCCAGATGGACGCGTTGCTTTAGGCGGCCTAAAACCTGCAACGCACCGTTGACGACGCGGGCAATAACCATATGGAAACTGTTAGATCCCAGGTCGATGGCCGCAATTTCCTGCGGTTTGGCGGTAGTCGAACTATTAGTCGTTAGCGGCATAGTTTTTTCTCAACGGCATGGCTTTTTATCAAAGGCATCGATGTAGCCTTACTGCTCTGGTTGTTCCAGCGCTTTTAAGTAATCATAGATGGCAGTCTGTGCACGTACTTTGCGCCTATTACCACGCGGTACATAACGATTACTCAGTTCTTTATCAATATAACGGGCTTTTACGGTATCGTTGAACAACAGCTCTAAAATATCCAACACTCGCTGTTTCAATTTTGGGTCCAGCAGCGAAACTGCCACTTCTATGCGGTAATCAATATTACGGGTCATCCAGTCTGCGGATGAGAGGTAAACCAGTTTATCGCCTTTATTCTCAAACACATATACCCGATCATGCTCAAGAAAACGGTCAACGATACTGGTCACCTGGATGTTATCGCTAATTCCTGGCATATTCGGAATAAGTGAACACATGCCACGAACCAGCAAGCGGATTCTTACCCCCGCGCTGGAGGCGCTATATAACCTATCTACCAGACCTTTATCCACTAAATTATTTATTTTCAGGGTAATTCCGGCGCTTTCACCGGCCTGAGCATGAATAATCTCTTGATCAATCAACTGATACAGCATTAAACGCGAGTTCTGCGGTGACACCATCAAGTTATCAAATTTGACCGGGCGATAAGGATTTTCAATAAAGTTAAATACCCGCCGCACTTCATTGGTGATACGGGCATCTGCCGTTAATAATGAATAGTCGGTATAGGTTCGGGCTGTTTTTTCGTTAAAGTTACCGGTACCGATATGGGCATAACGCACGATTTCCTCGCCTTCAAGACGAGATATTAGGAATAGTTTGGCATGAATTTTCAGGCCCGGTGCGGAGAAAATAACGTGAACACCGGCGGCGGTCAGGCTTTTTGCCCAATGGATATTGGCCTCTTCATCGAAACGTGCCTGTAATTCCACCACCACGGTCACTTTTTTGCCGTTATGGGCGGCATGAATCATCGATTCGATAATGCGTGAATCTTTGGCGACGCGGTAAATATTGATTTTAATCGCCAGCACGCAGGGATCGAACGATGCCTGACGCAGTAATTCCAGTACGTGTTCAAAGGTGTGATACGGGTAATAAAGCAGCACATCTTGTTCACGAATAGCATCAAAACCGTTGCGGAATTTATCAAACCAGACATGACGTAAGCGCGGCATTGGTCGATTGACCAGATTGCTTTTGCCAACATTGGGGAAGTTGATAAAGTCTTTGAAATTATGGTAGCGGCCACCGGCGATAACTGAGTCATCGTTAGAAATACCCAATTTATTACGCAGCAACTCTACCATTTCATCCGGCATATCGCGCTGATAAACAAAAGCGCACCGGTTCTGCTGTCAGGCGCTGTTTCAGGCTCGATGACATCAATTCCAGCAAGCTGGATTCCATCTCGGTAACCAAATCATATTCGGCATCACGGGTCATTTTCATTGAATACGCATTCAGCGCATCGTAGTCAAAGAAACCTTTGAATATCTCATGAAGGCAATAGCGCAATATATTATCTAATAATATCATTGGCTTGCGGCGGCGTGGGGCTTCTGGCGGTAAATTGACAAAACGTGGTACTTTATCTGATGGAATTTCCAGCAGGGCATAGGCGATTTCCTGACCGCGAATGATTTCCACCGCCAGATAGGTGTAATCGTCTTTTAGGAATTGCACCAGATTGGTGTCATGGTTAATCAGAATAGGCGTAATGTGCTGACGCAGATGCTGCTTAAAATATTGCTTTAACCAGATTTGCTGATTCTCGGAAATTTGCCGCTCATTAATCAGGAAAATCTGATTACGCGCCATCTCCAGTAACAGGTCATTATAAAGCCCGTCGAATTCTTGATCTGCTTTCACCACTTTGCTTTGGATTTTTTTCAGCAAATGGCGAGAGGTCAAGGCAGAGCCTTGCTCTTCGCTAATAAGAATGCGCCGCTTCAGGTCGGCGAAACGGACTTTGTAAAACTCATCCAGATTATTGGAGTAAATGCCAAGAAATCGCATCCGCTCAATCAGCGGGTTGCTCTTATCCGCCGCTTCCTGCAATACCCGTTCATTAAAAGATAACCAACTGAGTTCTTTTTCGGTGTAGAGCTTTTCCTGACCCATTGCCACTCCATTCAGATTATTGTGGGAGTATTTAGTGTCCATAATCATTATTGCGAAAGATTGACAAGAAAGTCCAACAGATATCATTAGTTAACTTTCAGCGACATTGTCATGCAAACGCCACAAAACTGACATAAAATGCTCGGTCATCTGGCCATACATTGATTAGATGTGACGACAACAACAGATGAATGGCATGGGGTAACAGAAAGTTATGCAGCAAGCAGGCGTTGTAACACAATCAGGGAGAGATAAGCGCCGGGCTGTCATTGAACGTTTGGTGCGCATGATGGTAACCGGCAGCGGTGTGTTAGTTTTGCTGACGCTGATGCTGATTTTCGTCTATCTATTGTATGCCGTATTGCCGTTGTTCAAACCTGTCACTATCAGTCTACATAATCAGTTTGCGGTTAATCGTAGTACATCCACGCTTGCCTTGGGTTTGGATTCTCAAGGAGATGTAGCTTATCGCATTGATACGCAAGGGAAAGGCTATTTTATCCGCCTCAACGCTCAAGGCGATGAACCCGCAGGCAGCCTAATAAGCGAACAGGTCTTGTCGCTGACGCCTGCCTCCATTAGTCGCGCAGCAGGTGAGCAATCTTTGTACGGCCTTGGTTTGAGTCATGGCCGCTTGGTGCTGCTGCAACCTGATTTTTCGTCGTCGCTACCACGCTGGCAGTTCCCGTTGGGTACCCAACCGCGCCTTTTCGATGCCAAAGGCCAGAATTTGCAGCATCTGGTGCTGGCGGAACCTCAATCTCAGCACTTTATTGTGGCAGCCGTCGCTGACGATAACCGCTTGTTAGTTGGGAAATTTACGGCCCAGGGCCAGCAGGTGACAGAACTAGCTGATGTGCCAAAAACGGTTGACCAACTGGCACTGTCGCCGGATGGCCGTTTGCTTTATCTATTATCCGGCCAGCAACTTTATATCTATCAATATCGTATTGATCAATCAAATGCTGACCAATCCGCCCCGGAGCTGAAGCTGCGTGAAGTCGTGGCGCTGGTGGAAGATAAACATGCATCTGATGGGCCACTGAGCATCGCATTATTGGCGGGTGGGAAATCGTTATTGGTGCAATCCGCTAATGGGGGATTAACCCAGTGGTTCGATGTGCGCAAGCCTGACGATGGGCCGTTTCATCTTACGCGTATTCGTAGCTTTAACCCCGCCGAGAAGGGCTTACTCACCACCGAAAATGCCCGGCGGGTATTTTCCTCTTTGTCGCCACAAGGTGAAATGTCACTCTTCTCCAGCACTCAGTCAGCGCCGTTGCTGCAACATAAACTGCCCGAGGGTATTCGTCAGGCGGCATTTTCGCCGTGGGGTGATAAGTTGCTGGTAGAGAATGCGGCGGGGTGGTCTGCTTATCAGTTAGATAACCGCTATCCGGACATCAGTTGGCGTAGTTTGTGGCAACGAGTGTGGTATGAGAACTATCCAGAGCCGGATTATGTCTGGCAATCTAGCTCGGCACAAGATAGCTATCAGGCCAAACTCAGCCTGGTGCCCATCATCTTCGGCACTTTAAAAGCGGCGATTTATGCCATGTTGTTTGCCGTTCCGCTGGCACTGGCTGGGGCGGTTTATACCGCTTACTTTATGTCCGCCGGGTTGCGCCGTGTGGTCAAACCGACCATAGAGATGATGGGGGCATTCCCCACCGTGGTTATCGGTTTGATTGCCGGCATTTGGCTGGCTCCAGTGATTGAGCGCTATTTGGCGGGTATTTTGCTGTTACCGCCGTTGTTGGCCGCCGCGATTTTGTTGTGCGGTTGGGGCAGCACCCGTTTGTCAGATATCGCCCAGTGGCGGCTATCTGCGGGCTGGAATGTGATTGTGCTATTACCGGTTATCGTATTGACCGGCTGGCTGGCCTTGTGGCTGGGGCCGCATCTGGCCGGGTGGACGCTGGGCTTACCGTTACATGAATGGTTGGGCGATAATTATGGTCAGCGCAATGCTTTGGTGGTGGGCGTTGCGATGGGCTTTGCGCTAATCCCAATCATTTTCTCACTGGCAGAAGACGCGCTGTTTAGCGTACCACCCTCATTGAGTCAGGGTTCACTGGCGCTGGGAGCCACTCCGTGGCAGACCTTGACGCGGGTGGTTTTGCCTTCGGCCTATGCCGGTATTTTCTCTGCGTTGATGATAGGTTTTGGTCGTGCAGTAGGGGAAACCATGATTGTGTTGATGGCGACCGGCAATACGCCAATTATCGATGGCAGTATTTTTCAAGGGCTGCGGGCAATGGCGGCTAATATTGCCATTGAAATGCCGGAAGCGGTGGTTGGCAGCGGGCATTATCGGGTGCTATTTCTGACCGCATTGGTGTTGTTCTGTTTCACCTTCCTGGTAAATACGCTCGCTGAAGCTATTCGTTTGCGACTGCGTGAGCGTTATCAGATGGAGCGGTCAGCGTGATGAACACAGATTCAATGAGAAGTCCTTTATTGATAAGTAAGTGGTTTAAATCCGGTTCGCCGTGGATCTGGCTAACGGCGGCATCTGTCAGTATTAGCCTGCTGGCGTTGCTGGGCGTGGTGTTGTTATTGGCGGGGCAGGGAATGCGTTATTTCTGGCCCGGCCCGGTGTATCAGTTTGAACTCAAGCAAGCCGCAGCAGGGCCGGTTAGGGTGATTGGTGAAATTTACCAGCAACACTCTTTGCCACGTCAGCAACTGGAGCAAGCTGGCGTGACGTTACCGCCAGACGCGGGTGACACCGTGACGCGCTATCTGATTAAGACCGGTAATCGCGAGATTCAGGGGCAAGATTTTCGCACCTTGCTGGACCGTGATATTCAACAACGTTCACGACCTAAAGACCTGTTGGTGCTGGACCGACAGACCAATGGCACGGCATACGGTTTTCTCGCCGGGATGCTGGATAATGGCCAGCCGCTGGTCGGTGATGATTTGGTACAAGAGTTACAAAAACGTATTCCTATCGTGCAAGGGTTGGTAAATCAGGCCAATGACATTCAGTTTCGCCAGATGAATAGGCTCAATCAGCAGTTTGAAGCGTTGCGATTACAAGAAAAACGACTGCAAATGAGCGGTGAGCTGGACAGCAAAGTGCAGGATCGTATTGCCGCAGAGCGGGGGGAGTTGCAGCGGCGTCATCAGGTTCTGACGGAAAATTTACGCAGCTTACAAACCGATCAAAGCCGCTATACCGTGCTATTGCGGGATATGAATGGGCAAATTCATCCCTTACCGCTAAGCCAGATTAGCCGTGTCTGGTATCCCAATGACATGAGCCTGGGGCAGAAAACGCGTCATTGGGCGGCACAAATCCATAAGTTTCTGACGGACAACCCGCGCAATGCCAATACCGAAGGTGGCGTTTTCCCGGCGATTTTTGGCACTGTGCTGATGGTTATTCTGATGTCGATTGTGGTTATGCCGTTGGGGGTGATCGCAGCGGTCTATTTACATGAATATGCAGGAAAAAATTGGCTGACCCGCATGATCCGCATCTCTGTGGTTAATCTGGCCGGCGTTCCCTCCATCGTTTATGGCGTGTTTGGCCTTGGTTTTTTTGTCTATTTGATTGGCGGTTCGCTGGATAAACTATTTTATGCACAAGCTCTGCCTAACCCTACTTTTGGTACTCCGGGAGTGCTGTGGGCCGCGTTAACTCTGGCTTTGCTGACGCTGCCGGTGGTGATAGTTGCCACCGAAGAAGGGCTGTCGCGCATTCCTGCCAACTTGCGCCAAGGCTCGCTAGCGCTGGGGGCGACTAAAGCTGAAACGCTGTGGCACATTGTGTTGCCGATGGCGGCACCGGCGATGATTACCGGGTTGATACTTGCTGTGGCGCGCGCCGCTGGAGAAACCGCCCCTCTGATGTTGGTCGGGGTAGTGAAATCGGTACCGGTTTTACCCGTAGACGGTATTTTCCCGTTTCTGCATTTAGAACGTAAATTTATGCACCTGAGCTTCCAAATATACGATATGGCATTTCAAAGCCCTAACGTAGAAGCCGCTCGCCCGCTGGTATTTGCTACGGCGTTGCTGCTGGTGGTGATTGTGGTGGGGCTTAATTTAGCGGCTATTGGTATTCGCCATCATTTGCGCGAAAAATACCGTGGTTTAATGTTGTGATTGGACTTTCTAACTCGCAGGACAAAATATGGGACTTTTGACGCCGGATTCGCTGCCACAGCTTGATGTGCAGCAATTGACTCACGAGCAAACGGCACTGGTAGTCGATAAGCTCAGTTTATTTTATGGCGATAAACAGGTGCTACACGACATTTCGCTTAATATCCCCAAACATCGGGTTACTGCACTAATTGGGCCGTCCGGTTGTGGGAAGTCCACGTTACTGCGTTGTTTTAACCGAATGAATGATTTACTGGATAATTGCCGTATTGAGGGGGATATCCGCTTGGGTGATGTCACTATCACCGACAAGGCCACCGATGTTGCTGCATTACGCCGCCGAATAGGTATGGTGTTTCAGCGGCCGAATCCATTTCCGAAATCTATTTATGAGAATGTTGTCTACGGCCTGCGCTTGCAAGGCATTGGTGATAGGCGAGTACTTGATGATGCCGTTGAGCGCTCACTGCGCGCAGCCGCGTTATGGCATGAAGTGAAAGACCGGTTGCGGGAGAATGCATTTCGTCTTTCCAGCGGGCAGCAGCAGCGTTTAGTGATAGCCAGAGCCATTGCCATCGAGCCGGAAGTATTACTGCTTGATGAACCAACCTCGGCGTTGGACCCTATTTCTACCCTAACGATTGAAGAGCTGATAACCACTTTAAAGCAGCAATACACCGTGGTGCTGGTCACCCATAATATGCAGCAGGCGGCACGGGTTTCGGATTATACCGCCTTTATTCATCAAGGGAGTTTGGTGGAATACAACCATACTGACGCGCTGTTCACATCACCACATCAGCGCCGCACGGAAGATTATATTACCGGGCGTTATGGTTGATGGCTGAACTGGGGCCGGATAGCCCCAGCAGATTAAGCTTTCTTTATCGATGGCGTTTTATATTTAGCCAAATATTGTGGCTGGAAAATGCACATACGGATCACCGTACGGTATTCACCATTGATAAAGAACTCTTGCTTCAATTCACCTTCAATCTCAAAACCTAACTTTGTATAAATATGAATGGCTTTTTCATTCTCTTTATCCACAATCAAATAGAGTTTGTACAAATTCAGAACAGAAAAACCGTATTCCATCGCCAGTCTTGCAGCCGCACCTGCATGGCCTTTACCTTGATGCGCCGGATCGATAATAATCTGAAACTCAGCACGGCGGTGAATGTGGTTAATTTCAACTAACTCAACCAGACCGACTTTTGTCCCTTGGCTTTCAATAATAAAGCGACGCTCACTCTGATCATGGATATGTTTATCATACAAATCAGATAGTTCGACAAAGGCCTCGTAAGGCTCTTCAAACCAAT
This sequence comes from Yersinia aldovae ATCC 35236, assembly GCF_000173735.1. GTDB lineage: Bacteria > Pseudomonadota > Gammaproteobacteria > Enterobacterales > Enterobacteriaceae > Yersinia > Yersinia aldovae. The sequence goes on from NZ_ACCB01000053.1 coordinate 16,451, forward strand.
AGCGCATCACGCTGGCATTGTTATCTAACTGGTGAACAAACGGCAGGTCATCTCGTTCTAGTGGACGTAACCTGACGCTGTTAGTGGTAGACATGCTTATTCCTCTTGTGGCGACAGCGGCTGCTGCCATGAAAATTATACTATCAGCATAAGGTGTAAGCACGGGGGAATTAAAAAAGGCGCAGACCTTAAACAGGCAGCACCTTTAATATTAACTAAATAATGTTTTTACTCGGCCGCATAACCTTGTGCAGGTAAGCGCTTGCCATCAAGCCAGGCTGCGTTGTCACGCATAGACAGACGACCATCAGTAAACCAACTCACCACCAGCGGATAAATGCTGTGTTCCTGGGTTTGCACCCGTTCCACCACCTCTGCCTCAGTGTCATCACTGAAAATGGGCACGTTGGCTTGCAGAATAACCGGGCCACCATCAAGCTCTTCAGTCACAAAATGCACCGAGGTGCCGTGTTCCTGATCGCCGTTTTCCAGAGCCTGACGATGGGTATGCAGGCCAGGATATTTCGGCAGTAGCGAGGGGTGGATATTCAACATCCGGCCAGCATAATGCTGAACAAATTCTGGGCTGAGAATCCGCATATAACCGGCCAGCACCAATAAATCAGGTTGATACCGATCAATGGCTTGTGCCAATGCTAAATCAAAACTGGCGCGATCAGCATAAAGCCTGGTATCCAGAGCATGGTGCGCAATACCGGCCAGTTCAGCACGTTCCAGCCCATAAGCATCAGGATTATTACTGAAAACAGCGCTAATCTCGCCTGAAATACGCCCTTGTTGCTGGGCGTCTATCAGTGCCTGCAAGTTGCTGCCTTGGCCTGACACCAATACCACTATCTTTTTCATAATACCCTTCGTACTTGAAGTTGCAGGGGTGTTGGCAGCATTCACTTACCCGAATCATTTACTGATGTAAACTCATCGGGTTCATTCATTTGCCGCCTGCCTGCAACACCAATTACTTTGGGTAAAACTCTTCGTACTTGAAGTTGCAGGGGTGTTGGCAGCATTCACTTACCCGAATCATTTACTGATGTAAACTCATCGGGTTCATTCATTTGCCGCCTACCTGCAACACCAATTACTTTGGGTAAAACTCTTCGTACTTGAAGTTGCAGGATGAATCATCAATATTACGGATTGATAATGACTTGCTCTGCACCATCAATTGCCGCAGCGATAACGCCGATTTTCCAGGCTTTTTCACCAGATGCGGTCAGCAGTTCAACCGCTTTATCTGCCAGTTCCGCAGGCAGGACAACAACCATGCCAACGCCACAGTTAAAGGTACGATACATTTCGTGACGCTCAACATTCCCGGCTTGCTGCAACCAGCTAAATATCGCCGGCCATTGCCAGCTAGCTTCATCGATAACCGCCTGAGTCCCTTGTGGCAACACGCGCGGAATATTCTCCCAGAAGCCACCACCGGTCAGGTGAGCAATGGCATGAATATCATCAAGTTTTTCAATCAGGCTAAGAATGGATTTTACGTAGATTTTGGTCGGTTCCAGTAAATGGTCGGCCAGAGATTTACCTTCCAACTGAGTCTGTTCTGGATCGGTTTGACTGACTTCCAGAATTTTGCGCACCAAAGAGTAGCCGTTAGAGTGCGGGCCACTGGCACCTAAGGCAACCAGCACATCACCCGGTGTCACTTTGCTGCCATCGATAATTTCAGATTTTTCGACCACGCCGACACAGAAACCGGCAACGTCATAATCTTCGCCGTGGTACATCCCCGGCATTTCGGCGGTTTCGCCGCCAACCAGCGCACAGCCTGATTGTTTGCACCCTTCGGCAATCCCGGTAATCACGCTGGCGGCAGTGTCCACGTCCAGTTTACCGGTGGCAAAGTAGTCAAGGAAGAACAGGGGTTCTGCACCCTGAACCACCAGATCGTTGACGCACATGGCGACTAAATCGATACCAATCGTATCGTGACGTTTCAGGTCCATCGCCAGACGTAGCTTGGTGCCAACGCCATCGGTGCCTGAAACCAGAATAGGCTCACGGTATTTTTGTGGCAAAGCGCACAGGGCACCGAACCCGCCCAATCCTCCCATCACTTCTGGGCGGCGAGTCTGCTTAACCACACCTTTTATGCGATCAACAAGGTTATTGCCGGCATCAATATCTACACCTGCGTCTTTATAGCTGAGAGAGGTTTTGTTGGTCACTGCGAGGTCCCCACGGCGGTTGGCGGTTTAAAGAAAACGCAACAATTCTAACAGCGCAGGCAAACGTTTGCGAGCAGCTTGTGATATCACCCTGATTTTTTACTTTCTTGACTTAAGATTGATTTTCTATTGATCTGAATCAGGCTATTCAATGTGGCGTTCAAAAAGAAAAGCGGTATAATCTCGCGATTTTTTTGGCCGTCAACCGCCTAACCAGGAGAAAAATAATGAAGATCGTTGAGGTGAAACACCCGCTAGTAAAACATAAACTTGGTTTGATGCGTGAGAATGAAATCAGCACGAAGCGTTTTCGCGAGTTGGCCTCTGAAGTGGGAAGTTTGCTGACTTACGTGGCAACCGCCGATCTGGAAACTGAAAAAGTCACCATCGAAGGTTGGAACGGGCCGGTTGAGATTGAACAGATTAAGGGTAAGAAAATTACTGTTGTGCCAATTCTGCGTGCAGGCTTAGGTATGATGGAAGGGGTATTGGAGAATATCCCCAGTGCCCGCATTAGTGTGGTGGGCGTCTACCGTGATGAAGAGACTCTAAAACCGGTACCGTATTTCCAGAAGCTGGTTGCTGATATTAACGAACGCATGGCGTTAGTGGTTGATCCGATGCTGGCAACCGGTGGTTCGATGATTGCCACCATCGATCTGTTAAAAAAAGCAGGCTGCCAAAGTATCAAAGTGCTGGTCTTGGTGGCGGCCCCTGAAGGGATTAAAGCGCTGGAAGAAGCGCATCCAGATGTAGAGCTATATACTGCCTCAATCGATCAGTGCTTGAACGAACACGGCTATATCATCCCTGGGTTGGGTGATGCTGGTGATAAGATTTTCGGAACAAAGTAACTTTTAGATAGCCGACTTGATAGTCGGCTTTTTTTTGAATAATTTTTAGCATAAACCACACCATTGAGAGGATAGAGAAAATGAGCCGTCGCACCATTGGCGTCAGCGAGCGCCCACCGCTGCTCCAGACGATCCCCCTGAGTTTCCAACATCTGTTTGCGATGTTTGGTGCCACAGTTTTAGTCCCTATTCTGTTTAAAATTAACCCGGCGACGGTGCTGTTGTTTAACGGCATCGGCACCTTGCTTTACTTATTTATTTGTAAGGGAAAAATCCCAGCTTATCTGGGTTCCAGTTTCGCCTTTATCTCACCGGTATTGCTATTACTGCCATTGGGATACGAAGTCGCACTGGGTGGTTTTATCATGTGTGGCGTCTTGTTTTGCCTGGTGGCGCTGATTGTAAAAAAAGCCGGTACCGGTTGGCTGAATGTACTCTTTCCGCCGGCGGCGATGGGGGCGATTGTTGCGGTCATCGGTCTTGAATTAGCCGGTGTAGCTGCGGGGATGGCTGGGTTGCTGCCTGCCGAAGGGGTCACGGCCGATTCCACCACTATCATTATTTCAATGGTGACCTTAGGGGTGACCATTCTGGGTTCGGTGCTGTTCCGTGGCTTTTTTGCCATTATCCCGATCCTGATTGGTGTGCTGGTTGGTTATGCCCTGTCATTTATCATGGGTGTGGTTGATTTAACCCCGATTCGTGAAGCGCACTGGTTCGCCTTGCCGACGTTCTATACTCCGCGTTTTGAGTGGTTTGCCATTCTGACCATTCTGCCCGCCGCGCTGGTGGTGATTGCTGAGCATATCGGGCACTTGGTGGTCACCGCAAATATTGTGAAAAAGGATTTGATCCGTGATCCGGGCTTGCACCGTTCGATGTTCGCCAATGGTATTTCGACAGTGATTTCTGGTTTCTTTGGCTCCACACCGAACACCACTTATGGCGAAAATATTGGTGTTATGGCGATCACGCGTGTTTACAGTACTTGGGTGATTGGTGGGGCGGCGATCCTCGCTATTATGCTCTCTTGCATTGGCAAGTTGGCTGCGGCGATTCAGGCGGTACCAGTGCCGGTGATGGGCGGTGTTTCACTGCTGCTGTACGGTGTTATTGCCGCGTCAGGTATCCGCGTATTGATCGAGTCAAAAGTTGACTACAACAAAGCACAAAACCTGATTTTAACCTCGGTTATCCTGATCATCGGGGTGAGTGGCGCAAAAGTGAACATTGGTGCCACTGAACTGAAAGGTATGGCACTGGCAACCGTCGTGGGGATCGGTCTGAGCCTGCTGTTTAAAGTGATCAGTTTGATCCGCACAGAAGAAGAGATTATTGAGGCAACGGAAGACGAACCGGCGCTTAAATAAAAGTGATATCTGGTCGAATCGCGCTTGTCGGTTCGGCCAGTTTTTCTACTCAGATCAGGTTTTTATGCTGTTGTTGGTTTTTGTGGTAAGCTTGCCCTGATTTCCCGCCCGTTTTGTTGGTTGAGGTGCTTCTGAATACGCCGGCACAGCTTTCACTGCCACTTTATCTTCCCGATGATGAAACTTTTGCCAGTTTCTATCCGGGGGAGAACCCATCCCTGTTAGCGGCGATCCAGTCTGCTGTTCACCAGTCTCACGGCAGTTATATCTATTTCTGGTCGCGCGAAGGTGGGGGCCGCAGTCATTTGCTGCACGCCGCTTGTGCTGAGTTATCGCAACAAGGCGAGGCGGTAGGTTATGTCCCGCTGGATAAACGCGCGTACTTCGTGCCGGAAGTGCTTGATGGCATGGAGCAACTCGCATTGGTGTGCATTGATAATATTGAATGTATTGCTGGTGATGAGATGTGGGAAATGGCGATGTTTAACCTCTACAACCGCATCGTCGAAACCGGCCGTACCCGTTTGTTGATAACCGGTGATCGCCCGCCACGCCAGTTGAACCTGGGGTTACCTGATTTGGCTTCCCGTCTGGATTGGGGGCAAATTTATAAATTGCAGCCCTTGTCAGATGATGAGAAATTGCAGGCTTTACAGCTGCGTGCCAAATTGCGTGGTTTTGAATTACCGGAAGATGTGGGGCGTTTTCTGCTAAAACGCCTCGATCGGGAAATGCGCACACTGTTTATGACCCTGGATCAACTGGATCGGGCATCAATTACCGCGCAACGTAAGCTGACGATTCCGTTTGTGAAAGAGATTTTAGGTCTTTGAAATTGAAATAATAAACGATAAATACATTTATTCTTTCAATCTTTTGTAGCAATCAAATCACTGCAATATTTCCAGCACCTGCTCTGGTGGGCGGCCAATCCGCGCTTTGCCGTGATAAACCACAATTGGGCGCTCGATCAGCTTCGGATTATCACTCATAGCTTGCAGCAATTTATCTTGCGTCAGCGTTTTATCCCCTAGATTCAGCTCCTTATAAAGCTCCTCTTTGGTACGCATTAACTGGCGTGCGTCGTTGAAACCTAATTGTTGCAATAACTGTTTTAACGTTTCCACGCAAGGCGGGGTATCAAGGTACAGCACCACTTGCGGATGGATACCTTGCTGTTCAACTAACGCGAGCGTTTCCCGGCTTTTCGAGCAGCGTGGATTATGATAAATCGTGACATCTTGCATAGTAACTCTCCTTAAGACTTCTGGTATTTCTGGAAGCGCTTATCGAGCTGGCGCAATTGATCAATACGAGCATCATAACGCGCCTGCTCCAGGCTGCCCAACTTCACCCGCGCGCTGGCATCGCTGAGTAGGCCGATGGCCTGTGGCAACTTGCCACTCAGGGCCAGGCTTTCTGCACGCGCTGCCAGTTCTTGATCGCGTAAACCCAGTGCGGCGGCAGCTTGAGCCAATAGATCCCAACCATTCGGATCGTTCGGATGAGCGAAGGTATAGCGGTTTAGCAGCTTAACCGCCGCTGCCGGTTGCCCGCCCTGAACATAAGCATTGGCTAGATTGAGTTGTAATACCGGCTCATCATTTTGTTTAGCAATCGCGGCTTGCAGGCGTGCAATGGCCGTAGCAGACTTATTTTGCTCCAGATCGATATCGGTCATCAGATCGAGGAACCAAATATTGTTTGGTTGCTGGGTCAACAATGGCTGTAACTGGTTACGGGCTTGATCATATTTCTTGGCCTGATACCACAAGATAGCTTGACCATATTTTGCCGCCAGTTGCTCGCGCACCGTACCTTTGCTGAGGGTTTCCAGCAGGTCAGGGGTCAGGCTGTTTTCAGTCGAACCATACATTCCCAGAATACGTACTTTGGCGAATAAATAATCTTGTGATGAGGCTATCGGGTGCGGTTTCATTTGGTTAGCGCGGTTACGTGCATCAGATAACCGACTGTCGGGTAACGGGTGAGTCAGCAACATTTCCGGTGGTTTAGAGGCATATCGCGACTGATCGGCCAGTTTTTGTAGGAAATTTGGCATGGCTTGCGGATCAAACCCTGAACGTTGTAGCACCTGAATCCCAATACGATCAGCTTCCTGCTCATTGCCCTGCGTAAAGCTGATAATACCCTGTTGGGCACCCGCCAATGTGCCACTTAACCCGGCCATTCCCGCTTGCGGGCTGGCCATCGTCAATAGAATAGAACCTAAAACACCGACCCATGTCAGGGGAGCCATGCGTTGCTGCTCTTCCATTGCTCTGGCTAAATGGCGTTGAGTGACATGTGAGATCTCATGGGCTAATACTGAGGCCAGCTCACTTTCGTTTTCAGTATAGCGAAACAGGGCGGAGTGAATAACCACATTGCCGCCAAAGAATGCAAAGGCGTTTAGCTGATCGTTATTCACCAGATAGAAATGAAAAGGGGTACGCACTGAATTGGCATTGGCAACCAGTCGGTGACCTAATTGGTTGATATACTGTGCTAATAATGGATCATAAATTAACGGGGTACTGGCGCGCATTTGGCGGACATAAAAATCCCCCATTGCCATTTCCTGATCGATGCTCAACGTGGCACCCGCAGAGGTACCGATATCGGGTAACAGGTCTTGCGTCTCTGCACCGGCAGGTATTGCGCTGGTGAGCAACAAGCTACTGAGTAATGTGGCGATCACTGTCTTACTTAACCGACCTGTTTTAGTTAACCGATACGTCATAAACGAGGCTGCCCTTGCTAATGTAATGACAATTAGACTCCGGGATGTGTAAGAGTTCTTCTTCCTTGCTCTGCTCTCCAGTACAATCATCACGAAAGCGGGTTATACCCGTCATCTTTCAAACTGCTGGTGGGTTGGCTGTGCTCAATCAGCCGAATGGCTTACCGGTGTAAGCTCATCGGGGTTCTCTTGCTTGCCGCTTTCCCGCATCTTGAAATCTATTGGGTATAGATCACATAAATAGCATCAAATACGTCAAAGGTTAAGCTCATCATCCGTGGCTAATGCTCATCACTATCTTAGCCAGCATGTGGGTATAAGGGAATGTCTGACAAGAACAATTTACCTTCGGGTTTTGCCCCTGTATACCGGGGCGGTTAAAGGGAGTCGCCAATTTGCGGTTTTCTCATAGTATTTAAGGAGTCATTTCGGATGCTAGAGCTGTTGTTACAATGGTATCGTCGGCGTTTTACCGACCCGCAGGTTATTGCACTACTGGCTATTCTGCTGGCGGGATTCTGCATTCTTTACTTCTTTAGCGGTATTTTGGCCCCTTTGCTGGCGGCAATAGTCTTGGCGTATTTGTTGGAGTGGCCGACAGCACGATTACAGCGTATTGGTTGCTCACGCCCGTGGGCGGCCACTATTGTGCTGGTAGTGTTTGGTAGTATCACGCTGTTAGCGGTGTTTGTTGTGGCCCCGACAGTATGGCAGCAAGGCAATAATCTGATATCAGATATGCCAAAAATGCTGAATAAATTCAATGCATTTGCCCAAACTTTACCGGCTCGCTATCCGGCGCTGGTCGATGCCGGTATTGTCGATATGATGGCAGAAAATCTGCGTGGCAAGCTATCGGGCATGGGGGAGTCAGTGGTTAAAATCTCGCTTGCCTCGTTAATTGGCCTGCTGACATTGGCAATCTATCTGATTTTGGTGCCGTTGATGTTGTTCTTTCTGCTCAAAGATAAAGAGCAGATGCTGAATGCCGTGCGCCGTATTTTGCCGCGCAACCGTGGCCTGGCGGGGCAGGTATGGCTGGAAATGAACCAACAGATTACCAACTACATTCGCGGCAAAGTGCTGGAAATGGTGATTGTGGGTATCGCCACTTATCTCGTTTTCTTTATTATGGGAATGAATTATGCCCTGTTGCTGGCGGTGTTAGTGGGTTTCTCCGTGCTTATTCCTTACATCGGTGCGGTAATTGTGACGATTCCGGTGGTGTTGGTGGCATTATTTCAGTGGGGGATTGGTGCTGATTTCTGGACACTTTTTGCCGCTTATCTGGTGGTGCAAGCTCTGGACGGCAACTTGCTGGTGCCGGTGCTGTTTTCTGAAGCGGTAAATTTGCATCCGTTGGTTATTATTCTATCAGTGATTATTTTTGGTGGAATGTGGGGGTTCTGGGGCGTTTTCTTTGCTATCCCGTTGGCGACATTGGTCAAAGCCGTTATCCATGCGTGGCCGGATGAATTTATTCCCGACGCGGATTAACTATCCCCTGTGCCCTTGATGCCGCAGCGGTGTTAGCTGCACTCACTCACCCGAATCACTGATCGGAGTCAGCTCATCGGGATGAGTTCGCTGGCTGCCTTGCTGCAACAGCAATGGCTTTGGGGATCATTTGATTTATTGCCAATAAAAAAGAGCGTTTGAGCGCTCTTTTTTGCAATTTATCGGTCAGGGCCGGTGTGTTATGACTCAAGCACTTTGGCGCAAATAGTCCATAACGATTTCGTGGTGGTTGGTGGTTTTGAAATTATCAAACACATGCTCCACCTTACCATCAGTGCCAATCAAGAAACTGATCCTATGGATACCGTCGTAGGTTTTACCCATAAAACTTTTTTCGCCCCAAACGCCAAATTGCTCTGCAACCTGATGGTTTTCATCAGACAGCAAAGTGAAATTCAGCAACTCTTTTTCGACGAAACGTGACAGTTTTTCAGGTTTGTCGGTGCTGATGCCCAACACTTCAACGCCTGCACTTTTTAGCTCATCCATATTGTCGCGCAGGCCACAAGCCTGAACGGTGCAGCCTGGTGTCATGGCTTTAGGATAAAAATAGACCAAGACACGTTGTCCCTGGAAGTCGGCCAAACTAATTTGCTCGCCATCTTGGTCGGGCAAACTAAACTTTGGCGCTATATCACCGGCTTTCAATGGGCTCATTACTAACTCTCCATTCGTGAGTCATGCTGTGGATAGTTCACAATACTAATACTGCCTTGTGCATTGAGTTCTGTACAGAGTTGATAAAAAGCGTGTTCGATTTTCGAACCGTTCTGGCTGGCAGGGCTGTGTGCGCTTATCTGGATATGCAGCAATGGCGGCGTATCACCTTGTGCGGGCTGAGTCTTAGAAACCAATTCCGCAATATTCATATTGTGGCAATGAAATAGATTGGTAAACCGTTCAATAATATGGGGGGAGTCATTAACTTCAACTTTTACCCATACTGTCGCGGGCATCGCCTGTTGCTCTTGTGCGTTGGTGCGCTTCATGACAATCAGCAAATCAAGCTCTGCCCCCTTCTGTGGCAGTGTTGATTCCAACAGGGTAACGGCGTTCCAACTGCCTGAAAGCAGCATTATAAATGTGAATTCCTCACCGAACATGGCCAGCCGGCTATCTTCAATATTGCAACCGCAGCTACTGACATGGCGGGTGATGGTATTCACGATTCCAGGGCGGTCAGCACCCAGTGCGGTAATGACCAGATAATGTTCATCAAGCTGCGGCAAAATCGCTCTTCCTGTCATGCTCTTTGGGGTTACCATGGTAAACATAAAAAAAACCTGCTGCCAAGCGCTTACAACACAGTTGTTTACTTGCTTTTGGATAGAGGTCAAAAGTACCATGAGGAACTTGTTTAAGGTGGGGGTGGTCAATGTTTACGGGAAGTTCGATGTTTACAGGAAGCATAGTTGCGCTGGTAACGCCGATGGACGACAACGGTGCAGTCGATCGCGCGAGCCTGAAGAAACTGATTGATTATCATGTCGCCAGTGGAACTGCGGCGATTGTCTCTGTGGGAACGACCGGCGAATCTGCAACACTGAACCATGACGAACATGTCGATGTGGTCATGCAGACCCTCGAACTGGCTGATGGTCGCATTCCAATCATTGCCGGAACGGGCGCTAATGCCACCTCCGAAGCTATTTCTCTCACCCGGCGGTTTAATAGCACCGGTGTGGTGGGGTGCCTGACGGTGACGCCTTATTATAACCGTCCGATGCAGGAAGGGTTGTACCAACACTTCAAAGCGATTGCTGAAAGTACCGATTTGCCACAAATTCTCTATAATGTGCCTTCGCGTACCGGTTGCGATATGTTACCGCCAACCATCGCTCGCTTGGCTAAGATTAAAAATATTGTTGCTGTAAAAGAAGCAACAGGGAACTTAAGTCGGGTAAGTCAGATCCAAGTGCTGGTTGATGATGAAGATTTCATCCTGCTCAGTGGTGACGATGCGAGTGGACTCGACTTTATGCAACTGGGCGGTAAAGGGGTTATTTCGGTGACAGCAAACATTGCTGCGCGTGAAATGGCCGAACTGTGTGCGCTGGCCTCACAAGGTAACTTTGCAGAAGCACGCCGTTTGAATCAGCGCTTGATGCCGTTGCATCAGCATTTATTTGTAGAAGCAAACCCAATTCCGGTGAAGTGGGCCGCGAAGAAGCTGGGATTAATGGCAAACGACACTTTACGTCTGCCAATGACCCCACTGACTGACCCGGCTAAACGGGTTGTGGAAGACGCGCTAAAAAGCGCAGGTTTGCTGTAACTCTTAGGGAAATTTGATGGCAATAACATTGCAAAAGTCGACGGTGGTAACGGTTGTGGGTGTTTCGCTGGCCATGCTGCTGGCCGGTTGTACCACTGACCAACGTTACAAACGCCAGGTTGGTGGTGACGAGTCTTATCTTGAAGCTCCGGGGCTGAAGCCACTGAACTCACCCTCTGGCATGATTCTACCGATACAAAACGGCGAATTTGATGTGCGCGCCGTTAATGCAACAGGTGCGGTGGGTAAACAGTTGGATATCCGTCCGCCGGTGCAACCACTGACATTGTTAAGTGGCTCCCGCGCTGAAAATGCTACCGATACCAGCAAGCTATTGTTAGAAAATAGCCCACAAAACCGCACGCTATGGGCGCAAGTTACCCGTGTTCTGCAAGATAAAAACTGGCCGATAGCCAGCCGTCAGGATGCAACACAAACCCTGGCGACTGACTGGATCAAATGGAACCGGGCAGATGAAGACGTGCAGTTCGAAGGCCGTTATCAGATAAGTGTACAGGAGCAAGGTTATCAATTGGCATTAGTGGTGAAATCCCTTGGTTTACAGCAAGGGGGTAAAACCATTACCGATTATACCGAAATCCAGCGCTATAACGGTGCGATGCTGAATGCTATCGTCGAAGGCTTGGACAAGGTACGTTCTGACAGTGAAAACAGCCAGGCTGCGCGCAAGGTTGGCACGTTGGATGTGCAAAGTGGCAGCGATGATACTGGCTTGCCTCAGCTCATTGTTCGCGGTTCTTATGCTGTGTTGTGGGAACGTTTGCCAGCCGCACTTGAGAAAATCGGTATGAAAGTGACTGACCGTAGCCGTCCGCTGGGTACGATTAACGTCACAGTCAAATCGATGAGCAGCAGCAGTTGGGATGCAATCGGTGCCAAAGATCCTGAATTGCCAGAAGGCGATTATAAATTGCAGGTCGGTGACCTTGATAACCGCAGTAGCTTGCAGTTCATTGGTCCGAAAGGGCAGACCTTAACCCAATCGCAAAACGATGCGTTGGTGGCGGTGTTCCAGGCGGCGTTCAGCCAGACCAGTGCTACAAGTACTCAATAAAACCAAAGGGGCTACGGCCCCTTTAAACCCGTCATACTTCAAGCTGCATGTGCGTTGGCTACGTTCAATCACCCGAGTCACTTACAGGTCTTGACCTTAAGAAAT
>NZ_ACCB01000052.1 GCF_000173735.1 Yersinia aldovae ATCC 35236
AAATTTCCTCGACAGATTCACCGTACTAATCGATTTCCCAGGGCAGAGATTACTTATTAAGAAAGTGTAGCTATCAGAGATAATCACCGTGGAGTATGGCGACCGTAGATACGGTCGCTTTCAATGTAGTGGCTGAGCTAAGTATTTAAAGATTAAGCAAGCGGCCCCATTTTTCTACCCACAACGCTGAAACCACTTCAGGCTCTGGGTGTTCCATCGCGTCAATTTCCAGTCTTTCGCCAATCCGTGTCGCCCCCTGCTCTTGCAGCAGTGCATCAAATGCGCGCCCTGCGCCGCAGAAATTATCATAGCTACTATCACCCAAGGCAATAATGCCATAGCGCAGCTCTGGCTGGAACCCGACCTGATCGCGAACAGCGACAAAGAGAGGGGCAATACTGTCAGGGAAATCACCCTGTCCAGTGGTTGATGTTACCACTAATGCATAATGTTGACGGTAGTACTGCCAGGCTTCAAGCGTACCCTCATCAAACAATTTTACTTCATGCCCCTGGTCTTTCAGTATGTTCTCGGCGTCTTCCGCCACTAACAACGAATTACCATAAACAGTGCCGATAAAGATCCCGACCTGAGCCATAAATAACATTCCTTTTTAACTAAAAAAATCACTCACTATCCTGATCCGCAGTATCAGAAAACTCAACCCTTTCAACATCAGGAGCAATACCAGACCAACCAAAGTGTGACATCAATCCTTGCCACGACGCATCCCAGCGAGCGGTGAGCAAAAGTGCTTCACCGGTTACCGGATGGTTTAGTTGTAAATGACTGGCATGGAGCATCAGCCGCGGACAAGCAAAATGCTCCGCTACTCCCCGATTCTGGCGCAAATCACCGTGCGCAGTGTCACCGATGATAGGGTGGCGAATATGCGCCATATGACGCCTTAATTGATGCTTACGCCCGGTTTCTGGCTTGAGTGCCACCAGACTGTAGCGGGCGGTTTCATAGCGCCCAATAGCTAATGGTACTTCCACTTGAGCCACCGGCTGATAATGGGTCACGGATGGCTGCGGCGCTTTGTCTTGTCTGGCCCGTTTATCTGCAATTTTATCCAGCTCTTCAGCCATCGCATAATCAACGGTGCCACTTTCCAGCACATAACCACGAACCACCGCATGATATGTTTTCTGGATTTGATGTTGTTCAAATTGCAAGGAAAGTGTACGGGCTACCTCACTAGATAGCGCCATTAGCAGTACGCCAGAGGTTGGCCGGTCTAACCGGTGGACGGTATACACATGCTGACCAATCTGGTCGCGCACCGTCTGCATCACAAATACCGTTTCATTACTGTCCAGCCAACTGCGGTGTACTAACCATCCGGCAGGTTTATTTACCGCGACAATATGTTCATCTTGATAGAGTATTTCCAGCATTAGTGACTTTCTTTATTTAGCAGGTCATCGAGACGCTGTAATTCTACCAGCAGTAAGGTGCAATCCGGGCGACCCTCGCCAGTCAGCGCTTCTTCAAAATACGGCGTAATGGCAAAACGAGTGGGGAACGGGCCATTAGATTCCAATAATGCATACATTCTGGGAATAAATACCCATTGCAGCCACTGCTCTGCTGACATGGTATCAATGCTGAACGGCTCGTTACTTGCGAAAGCTTCAACTGGCGGCGGGAAAGTTTGCCAGAGATCAACGGTACGCATGGCAAGCTCAATATCCTGTAGGTTCTGACGCACCTTATTTTCTGTACTCATGATTATGTTCTCAACCCAAAAACGGCCCATTACCGGGCTGGCTCAACGGCGGCAAAGCATACCATTGAAGCCGACGATGCCCAACTAACACCATAAACAACCGATTTGGTTTAAGCAAAATGCAGATAAAAAAAGGGGTACTGTTTTACCAGTACCCCTCTATTCGTTTCATAGCAATCCAGCTAAAAGTGATGCTCCCTGCTCAATCCTTGAAAACTTTTCCGTGTGGTTATCCTAACCGGCAATCCGTCGCGTTATCCTACACCATACCGGTGCTAATCCTACGGTTATCCTAACCCACCAATCATCCTGAACTGGCTCTCAGTCTCCATCCTGGAGGTGTCCTTTGTTTCATCCTGAAACGTCCCTTCACTCGTCCTAAGCAGTCCCTGTGTTCTTCATCCTGAAGCGACACCATCCCGATGTCTTCCTTCTCCGCCGGATCCTATCCTGCGGGTAAAGGATCGCTTAATCGACCAAGTGAGACAAGGTACTGTAGCAAGAATGCGACAAACACTTTTACATACAAAAATATGAATTTTTATAACAAAATGATTTTATTGAAGATAAATGTAACACGGAGATTTTACATAAAAATAATAGAAGTGATGTCTCACAGCTGATGTGCGAGATATCTCACACCAGCTGCGCCGAAATAGACAATAACCGTTACATTACTCAGGTAATACTGGGCGTAACGCATCAAGGAAATGGGCCAGCGTTGCGGCAAGCAGCGTGCGTTTTCCACTGCCAAACTGCTCTAGCACCACGTTACCGCTGACATTACACAGAGAAGCCATCGTCATTTCCGACTCTGTGGTGGCTAAAAATAGGGTTGGCGAGAGTTTTAGTCTTTTTTGTGTCACCAGATGACCAATCAAATTTTCCTGTAAACGAATAAAATCATCGTCACTCCATACCTGCAACAATGTGAAACGGTGGTCACCCAAATCAGCCACCATATCGCCAGCATATTGCAGAGTGTAAAAAGTATGAATATCTGGATGCAGCTTAATCTCCAACGCACGTTCAACATTGATCAACGTCGCCTCTGCCACAAATGGCTGGGGCAACCAAAGCACCTGATTATCACGGGTTTCCACAATGCATGGTGAAGGCACGCCATACAGCTCCTCACTGGCGGGTGGGTGCCCGGTGTGTTGCTGCCACTGCTCTATATAGCGTTGAGTGAAACTGCTCAGTGTCGCTGAAACATTCTGGTCCATTCTGACTCTCAGTATTGCGGCGAGTGACTCTGCAAGATTCAGGGGCGCGGATTCCCCCTTAGAAATGCAGTTAAACGCGGCATAAATTGATAAACTACGGCTATTGTACCTTTCTCTCATCAAGGGGACAGCATGTCTTCATATCAAGATAACAAGGCTCTGGCGCAACTGACGCTGGGTAAACCCACAGCTTATCGCGACCACTATGACGCAACACTGTTACAGGCCGTGCCGCGCAGTATGAACCGCGAGCCTCTCGGTTTATATCCAGATAACTTGCCTTTTCATGGCGCGGACATCTGGACATTATATGAGTTGTCCTGGCTAAACAGTAATGGCCTGCCACAAGTTGCCGTGGGGGAAATCAGCCTGAATGCGAAAAGCGTTAATTTGATCGAGTCCAAAAGCTTCAAACTTTACCTCAACAGCTTCAACCAAACCGTTTTTGCTGACTGGGAAAGCGTGCAGGCCACGCTGCAACAGGACTTGGCCGTCTGTGCGCAGGGTGAGGTCAGCGTTCGGATATTCCCCCTTGATGATATAACCGATCAACCCATCGCTAATTTCAGCGGTGAATGCCTGGATCATCAGGATATTCGCATTGAGAGTTATGAATTCAGTGCAGACTATCTGCAAAACTCAACCCGTCAACATCATGTGGAAGAGAGTCTGGTAAGCCACCTGCTCAAATCCAACTGCCTGATAACCCACCAGCCGGATTGGGGTTCCGTGCAAATACGCTACCGTGGCCCACAGATTAATCGTGAGGCACTGCTGCGTTATCTGGTTTCATTCCGCCATCATAATGAATTTCATGAACAGTGCGTAGAGCGTATTTTTAACGACATCATGCGTTTTTGTCAGCCAGAAACATTATCGGTTTATGCACGCTATACCCGCCGTGGTGGGCTGGATATCAACCCGTGGCGCTCTAATACCGATTTTGTGCCCGCAACTGGCCGCCTGGCACGGCAATAAATGCGCGCGTCTGCGCAACATTGCGCTTTGCGCACGTTAGTATTAGCAAAAATCAAGAGACAACGTTAAGGTTAATTACAGTATCTCCACACGATTTTCAGTAAATAAATCAGTGAGTGATACAGAATGATCTGTTTGATATTCCACGGCAAAACAGAAAGCAGCATTCTGATATACCCAAAGTCATTGGCGTTGCAGGTAGGCGGCAAACAAATCCCGATGAACTCACATTAAGTCAGTGATTCGGGTGACACCCCTGCGGTTTCAAGAACGAAGGATATACACGGACACCACCACCCTTAGAGGTGTAAAGGAGTAACTTTGATTACACATGTCAGCCCACTTGGTTCAATGGATCTGTTGTCACAGCTCGAAGTGGATATGCTCAAACGAACCGCCAGCAGCGACCTGTATCGTTTATTCCGCAACTGTTCATTGGCTGTTCTCAATTCAGGTAGCCTTACCGATAACAGTAAAGAGCTTTTATCGCGCTATGAAGACTTTGATATCAACGTTCTGCGGCGCGAACGTGGCGTAAAACTCGAACTGGTAAATCCGCCAGAACATGCCTTTGTCGATGGCAAAATCATCCGCTCGTTGCAGGCAAACCTGTTTGCGGTCTTACGTGACATTCTGTTTGTGAATGGCCAAATCGTTAATGCTGGGCGCTTCCAACATCTTGATATGGAAAGCTCCAGCCATTTGACCAATCTGGTCTTTTCTATTTTGCGTAATGCCCGCGCCCTGCATCTTGATGAAGACCCGAATATGATTGTGTGTTGGGGCGGCCATTCAATCAATGAAACCGAATACTTGTATGCACGCAAAGTAGGTAGCCAACTGGGTTTACGAGAGTTGAATATCTGTACCGGCTGCGGGCCAGGAGCGATGGAAGCACCGATGAAAGGTGCCGCAGTGGGCCATGCCCAGCAACGCTACAGAAATGGCCGTTTCATCGGGATGACCGAACCTTCAATCATTGCAGCTGAGCCACCCAATCCGCTGGTCAATGAATTAATTATCATGCCGGATATTGAAAAACGGCTTGAGGCATTCGTTCGTATCGCACATGGCATTATTATCTTCCCAGGCGGTGTGGGGACAGCGGAAGAGTTACTCTATCTGTTAGGTATTCTGATGAATCCGGAGAACAGTGAACAGGTATTACCACTGATCCTGACGGGGCCAAAAGAGAGTGCTGATTACTTCCGTGTTGTGGATGAATTTATCATGAATACGCTGGGCGATGATGCGCGTAAATATTACCAAATCATTATCGATAATCCGAATGAAGTTGCCCGCCAGATGAAACAAGCGATGCCGCTGGTGAAAGAGAACCGCCGCAACACCGGTGATGCTTATAGCTTCAACTGGTCCATCCGTATTGCGCCAGATTTACAACATCCGTTCGAACCGAGCCACGAAAATATGGCGAACCTCGATTTGTCTCATAACCAACCACCAGAACAACTGGCGGCAGCACTTCGCCGTGCATTCTCTGGCATTGTAGCGGGTAATGTTAAAGAAGTGGGGATTCAGGCCATTGAAGAGCACGGGCCTTACAAATTGCATGGCGATCCGCAATTGATGAAACAAATGGATAGCTTGCTGCAAGGCTTTATTGCGCAGCATCGCATGAAGTTACCGGGTACTGCTTATACGCCTTGTTATGAAATTTGCAGCTAAACCACCTTCTCCGGGCAGCATTAGCAATCAGTGCATCGGCTAACGCTGCCCGACATTAATCTGGCTTAACCTCATATAAGACAGGCTATGCAAATCCACCTTCTTATCGTCGATGCCCTTAATCTTATTCGTCGCATCCATGCGGTGCAGGGTTCACCCTGTGTAAATGCCTGCCAACATGCGTTGCAACAGCTTATTTCACATAGCCAGCCTACTCATGCGGTTGCCGTGTTTGATGAGGATGACCGCTCCGATAGCTGGCGTCATCAATGCTTGCCGGACTACAAAGCAGGCCGCTCACCGATGCCAGATAATCTGCAACAGGAAATGCCGCACATCCGTGAAGCATTCAATGCGCTGGGGGTTGCCTGCTGGCACTCGCCGGGCAATGAAGCTGACGATCTGGCCGCGACATTGGTAGCAAAAATTAGTGGGGCGGGTCATCAGGCCACCATCGTTTCTACCGATAAAGGCTATTGCCAGCTATTGGCTCCCAATGTGCAGATTCGTGACTATTTTCAAAAACGCTGGCTAGATATGCCATTTGTAAAGCAGGAATTTGGGGTATTACCACACCAGTTACCTGATTATTGGGGGCTTGCGGGCATCAGTAGCAGCAAGATTCCGGGGGTCGCGGGTATTGGTGCCAAAACCGCCGCACTGCTATTGCAGCAAGTCAGCAGTCTGGAGGAACTGTATCAAAGCCTGGAATCCATACCGGAGAAATGGCGTAAAAAGTTACAACAACACCAAGAAATGGCGTTTATCTGCAAGCAGATTGCCACATTGAAAACCGACTTGCCATTAAGTGGCAATTTGCAGCAACTTCGACTGAAAAAATAATTTCAGTATAAAAATCAAGGGGCCAAAAGGCCCCTTAGACATAGCAACAGATGGCGACTGATTAAAAGCGCTCATCGCGACGGCCCGGCACACCTGCCCAGATACGACGCACATGTACCGTCACTTCTTCACGGTCATGGTAGAGCTGTTTAGCCTGGATATGGGCATTGATACCGTTTTCTTTCAGTTGCTCATCCATCATTTCCAGATTTTCTAAAACAATTTCAAAACGTTTCTTCATTGGCAATTTCAGATTGAAAATCGCCTCACGGCACCAACCGTTTACCAACCATTTAATGATAAGTTGCGTCACTTTGGCCGGTTTTTCGACCATATCGCACACTAACCAGTAGATATTGCTGCGCGTTGGCTCATATTTAAAACCATCAACACGGTGATGGGTTACCTGCCCGGTATCCATCAGGCTTTGTGCCATTGAACCATTGTCGATAGCTTGTATCATCATGCTGCGTTGTACTAACTGATAAGTCCAACCACCGGGGCACGCGCCTAAATCGACAGCGTGCATCCCACTTGCCAGGCGTTCTTCCCATTCATCGGCCGGGATAAATACATGGAAAGCCTCTTCCAGTTTTAACGTTGAGCGGCTTGGCGCATCTGATGGGAATTTAAGGCGTGGGATACCCATATAGAATGGAGAGTTATTATTGCTATAGGAATAACCCACATAGCAGCAACCCGATGCAATAAAGAACACATGAACTACCGGCCGGTGGGAATTTTCACGAGCAGAAAGAATTTTCTGTTCGCGCATAGCATTACGCAACGGCACCGTCAGCTTACGGCAGAATTTGAGCAACTCTTTGCTTTCATTGGTATCAGCGACTTCAACGCGTAACTCACCTGCTTTTTCGACAACACCAACTAACATACCCACTATCGGCGATACGCGATCTTCCGGTGGCAAATCTTTCAATAATTCCCCCACCACCATCATCTGGCGGGCGAAAATCAATTCGCGGAACGGCACTTCACGGATCAATCGGTCAGCATCTTCCAGTTGATAGCACTCAAACAGAACATAGCCGCTGTTATCTTTTACCCGTGCGAAACCAAATATTTCGAGCTGTGCCGCTTTGGCAGTAATTTCTGCCGCACACTCTTTCTCAAAACCTGAGCGGCAATATAAAGCAATTTTATTATTCATGGCGTTCGGCCCTTTTTCTTAGACGCAGCGCGCCAATCAACATCAAAATCCATCCCGCCAGAAAACATACTCCGCCGACTGGCGTGATATATACCCACAGTTTCAGGTGTGATAGAGCCAGGCAGTATAAACTGCCGCTAAAGAGCAGAATACCAAGCGCTAACAAGGCTCCGCTCCAGTAAAACCAAATACTTATCTGCCGTTGCATCGCAATGGCCAACGCCAAAATTGCCAGCGTATGGAACCCTTGGTATTCCAACCCAGTACGAACCCAGGCCATCTCATTCGGCCCCAAAGCGGCACTCAATACATGAGCACCAAAAGCACCGAAAGCGACATAGAAGAAACCGCTCAGGGCGGCAAATATCAGCATTAAACGACCATTCATCGTTATTAACCTTAAATTAGATAGCGTTACACCCAAGTTACTTAGAGATGCAGGCAGGCTGGCAACCGAACAAATCCCAAACACTTAGATAGCTAAGTGTTTGGGTGAGTATGCGCAGCCAATACCCCTGCATCTTGAAGGGCAACGGGTATATACCCTCATAGCAGGTATGTCGTTATATCGCCCGACAATAACCCATTTTATCGTAGTGGATTACCATCATGAATGGGTTGTCATTACTACGCAGATACTGTGATTGATCAGCCGTCATAGCGAAAGCGCAACTTTTCCTGCTCGCTGGCAGCTTTGGCCAGTATCCACTGACGAAAGGCGGCTATTTTACCCAGTTCTGCCTGACTGTCATGACAAACCAGATAAAAAGCATTTTTACTTACCAATACATCATTAAATGGGCAGACTAAACGTCCAGCCTCAATCTCTGATTGCGCCATAACATTATTCACCAGCGCAATACCTTGCCCGTGTACGGCCGCCTGAACCACCATCGCACTGTGACTGAATATCGGGCCTTGCTGCACATTAATCTGCGGAACCCCCAGTTGTCGGGTATACGCCATCCAGTCACGGCGGGAAGTATCATGCAACAGAGTGTGATTAGCCAGATCTGCCGGTACTTTTAATCCATGTTCTCCCATCAGCAGGCTGGGGGCGCAAACCGGTAATAAGAATTCAGCATATAAGCGTTCAGTGCGCAAGCCGCTCCAGTTGCCACGGCCATAAAATATCGCGACATCCACATCATCAGCCAGTTTATCCTCTTCCCGATCAACCGCTTGAATCCTGACATCGATACCGGGATAAGCCGCATTAAAACTTGAGAGGCGAGGAACCAACCATTGAATGGCAAAGCTGGGGGGCAGGCTAACAGTTAGCGCACCTTTTGCACTGCGGGCCTGTAACTTGCGGGTAGCTTCGTTGATTGAGGTGAAAATTTCTTTGATATCAAGATAGTAACTCTGCCCCTCTTCGGTCAGAAGCAAAGAGCGGTTACGGCGGCGGAAGAGTTTTAGCCCAAGAAAATCCTCCAGCGACTTTATCTGGTGACTGACAGCAGCTTGAGTAACAAATAACTCCTCGGCTGCTTTAGTAAAACTCAGGTGGCGTGCGGCCGCATCGAAAACCCGCAAGGCGTTCAGGGGTGGCAATCGTTTTGACATTAATTGGATACTTTTTTATAACGGCTCATCTTCAGATGAAACCCTTTGTTTACTTATTAGTTTTTATAATCCGAGCCATTATAAATTGTCCGTTGATGATGCGCCAGCAAATACCTATAGTGGCGGCACTTCCCGAGCCGGAACGAAAAGTAGGTTTAGTATCCAGGTACTGAAATGCTTTTGGCTTTGTGGTTGTGATGTTGTGTTTGCAAATGGTCTGGTATGCCAGACATAGTAGCTAAGCTACTGTTTTTTTTCACTTCCTGTACATTTACCCTGTCTGTCCATAGTGATTTTATGCAGCACCGCTAATTTGCGGTGCTTTTTTTTACCTGATTTCCAGAGCTTATCTCTATTAAGAAGCTAAATATTCAGAAACTAAATGTAAGCGTCACCACGCATTGCACATCGATAAAGCTTAAATTTAACTTGTTGCTGATAAACTCAAAACGGTGATCAGGCCTCTTTTCAGTATTGACTCAGCAATAAACAACCTTGCCTGCACGCTAAACTAGTTACCTTCAGCCATTTCTTTCACCTCAGAGCGGTTAATCTGCTGTTCGGTGCCATTGGCATCGATGTAACTTATCATTCCGGTATCATCATCTACTTTAGGTTTACCATCGGCAACGATAGTGCGACCATCATTGGTGTGCATAACGTAGTTGCTTGAACAAGCGGCTAAAGTAAAAGTAAGCATAAGTACAGAAATTACGGCAGCTGTCTTTTTCATGGGTGACTCCTTGCAGATTAAAATGCTAAAAAACTCATTTTAGTTACCAGACAAATTGTTATGTCCATTACTATTTAGCATAACCCGCTTCTGACATATTTCCAGCGTTCAGGGCTGTAAGTGGGTGATTTATGAACAAAATGTATCAAATTGAGACAGTTCCGAAGTGACCCAAAGGATGCAATAAACAGTATGAAGGTTTTTGAGCCAACGAGTTTTCGTCAGGAATTTCCTGCACTTAGCGATAAAATAATCTATCTGGACAGTGCAGCAACGGCTCTGAAGCCGCGTGCCATGATTGAAGCGACACAGCAGTTTTATCAGCAGGATGTAGCAACGGTACACCGCAGCCAGCATCAGTCAGCATGGTCATTGACGGTTCGTTTTGAAGAAACCCGCCAACAGGTTGCTGACTTTATCAATGCGCCCGCAGCAGAAAATATCATTTGGACCAAAGGAACGACCGAAGCGATTAATCTGGTAGCACAAAGTTATGCGCGCCCTCGCCTGCAAGCGGGGGATGAAATAATTGTCAGCGAAGCAGAGCATCATGCCAACCTTATCCCCTGGTTGATGGTGGCAGAACAAACCGGTGCCACAGTAGTAAAACTGCCTATCGGCCCTGATTATCAACCCGATTTACAGCAATTAGTCCAATTGCTTAATAAGAAAACACGAATATTGGCGTTGGGGCAGATGTCTAATGTGACCGGTGGCAGCCCGGATCTGGTGCAGGCGATCACACTCGCCCATCAATACAATTGTGTGGTGGTCGTGGATGGCGCACAGGGTGTCGTACATAATCCGGCAGATGTTCAAGCGCTTGATATTGATTTTTATGCTTTTTCCGCCCATAAACTCTATGGCCCAACGGGAATTGGTGTGCTTTACGGTAAAACCGAATTACTGGAAGAGATGCCAGCCTGGCAAGGCGGCGGTAAAATGCTGACCCATGCCTCCTTTGGCGGCTTTACTTCCCATGAAGTGCCTTATCGCTTTGAGGCGGGAACGCCAAATATTGCGGGAGTCATTGGTTTCTCGGCAGTGCTTCGTTGGCTGGAGCGCATTGATCTGGAGGAAGCAGAAATATATAGCCAACACCTGGCTACAATGGCAGAAGATAAGCTGGCTAAATTGGCTGGTTTTCGCAGCTTCCGTTGCCAGCAATCCAGTGTGTTAGCGTTTAATTTCGACGGCATTCATCACAGCGATTTAGTGACCTTACTGGCCGAACAAGGCATCGCATTGCGTGCCGGGCAACATTGCGCACAGCCTTTAATGGTAGCATTGGGTGTCAGCGGTAGCCTGCGCGCCTCTTTTGCGCCTTATAATACTGCTAAAGATGTTGAAATCTTATGTGAGGCGATCACTAACGCTCTGGCGTTATTACAAGATTAAGCGCCAGCAGATTAAAATTTCGCTAATAAGAGAAGAAAATGATAATTGCACCACACCCTTTTGGTCACAGCCTAACTGCGACAACACTGCTTGAAACATTCAGCACCCATAAGCAATGGGAAGATCGCTACCGTCAGTTGATTTTACTGGCCAAACAGCTCCCACCGTTACCCGAATCATTAAAGCACAATGAACTGGAGCTGACCGGTTGCGAAAATAGAGTATGGCTGGGGCATCAGCACCTACCGGATGGTCGTCTACATTTCTACGGTGACAGTGAAGGCCGGATTGTACGCGGGTTGCTAGCAGTTATTCTCACAGCGGTGGAAGGTAAAACCCCACAGCAGATACTGAAAGGAGACCCCTTGGTTCTGTTTGAACAACTAGGATTACACCAACAGCTAAGTAGCTCACGCGCCAGCGGTTTACAGGCGTTGGCGCAAGGGGTGAAGGCTATCGCAGCTCAGTATGTAGGGTAAGGCTATTTCCCCTGACGGGCGGCTTTTGCCATCATTTTCTTCAACGCATGAGATACCGCGACAAAACCAAAGGTGGCGGTGACCATCGTGGCTGAACCAAAACCTGAAGTGCAGTCCATCTTTTTCGGCCCTTCGGCGGTACTGCGGGATGCACACACCGAACCATCCGCCTGCGGATAAACCAGTGGTTCGCTGGAAAACACACAATCAATCCCCAACTTGCCTTTACTATTTTTTACCACGTTAAAATCACTTTTCAATCTTTCACGCAGCTTGGCCGCCAACGGATCTTGAATAGTTTTTGCCAGATCAACCACTTCAATTCGGGTGGGATCGATCTGCCCACCAGCGCCTCCCGTTGTCACTACCGGGATTTTGTAGCGGCGGCAATAAGATAATAGCGCCGCTTTTGGGCGTACACTATCAATAGCATCAATGATATAGCTGAAATTATTGTTTAAAAGCTGTGCGACATTATCCGCAGTGATAAAATCATCAATACAGGTCACACGGCATTCAGGATTGATTGCCCGAATACGTTGCGCCATCACATCCGTTTTAGTCTGCCCAACATGGTGGCGTAAGGCATGGATCTGGCGATTGGTATTGGTCACACAAACATCATCCATATCAATCAAAGTAATCGCACCAATACCGGTACGAGCCAACGCTTCCGCAGCCCAAGAACCTACACCGCCGATTCCAATGACGCAGACATGGGCCTGCGAAAACAGTTCCAGTGCTTGCTGACCATATAGACGCGCTATGCCGCCAAATCGCTGTTGGTAAGCATCGGAAAAGGTTGTGTTCATGGATTTATTACCTTAATTGCGTCGAAATGCTTTAATTATATCGATTATATGAATGGAAAAGCGGCCAGTTGGCCGCCTGACAAAGAGTAGAGTCTATCCGGCAAAATAGCCCGTTTACTGGCTCTAATTACTCACTAATAACGAACTATTACCCGTGATGGCAGTTTTAGTACCACCTTGATAAGCGGTAAACAGCGGCCCGCTGCTTTGCGCATTTTTTAACACCCAAACACGGCCATAGTGGTTGTAGAAGCCGGCAGCTTGCCCTGCTTCATGGCCAATCCCTTGATAGATATCAAAGTGTTGGCCTTTAATTGCACCACCGACATCCAATGCCACCATCAGGCGCATCTGATATTGGCCGGTGAATTTACCCTGATTATCCAGCAAAGGCACTTCCGCCAATAGCGTGCTACCCGCAGGGATTAGCGAGCGATCAGAGGCTACAGAGGCTTTGGCAATTAATGGAACCGCACTCGCGCCTTTTACCGGCGCATACATTTCCGGTTTGAAGAAGACAAAGGACGGATTCTGTTCTAACAGCTCCCGAACGTCCGATTCACTGTGAGTTTCAGCCCAATGACGGATAGCCTGCATCGACATATCCGCTTTTGCCACTTCGCCGCGATCAATCAGCACCTTGCCGATGCTCCGATAGGCATGGCCATTTTTCCCGGCGTAACCGAAGAATGTCAGTGGCCGTCCATCGCCGTAATCCACATACCCGCTGCCCTGCACTTCCATCATAAAGTTATCCACCAGAGAATTGGTGTAAGCGATAACTAAATTTTTGTTATCCAATGCGCCCGCATATATCGCAGCGCGATCTGGTAAACGGCGTTTCCCTTTCGCGGGCATACGATACAGTGGATGGCGGAATTCACCTTGCGGTGTATAACGGGCCTGAAGCACCGGTGTGTAGTAACCGGTAAATTGCACATTACCAAAGTTATCTACCCCTTCCATCTGATAGGCATTCAGACCAAACAAACTCAACTTACTGGGATCAGCCCCCGCCAGCATCCAATTTTCTACTGCATTGAATGTACTACTATTGCGGTTATACAGACCCGGTGAAGATTGGTTAATCACTTTCACCTGATCAGAGAAATCTTTTGCGTTGACTGGCTTACCTGTTGCGTGTGGTTCATTCACTAACTCCAGTGGATGCTCCAGACGCCCATCTTTATATTGCTGCCCGCGATCCGTTGGCCGCGACTGGCAACCTGCCAAAACAGCAATCATTATTCCACTCAGTAGGTATTTACCCCAACGACTTGTCATTTCACGCCTTCTCTTCTCTTACTTACTTTTATCTACCGGATTTTATCTACCGGCGAACGATAACAAACGCCTATAGATAAAGGAATCAGCATGCAGAAAAAAATCCCCTGACGCTGTTGTGGGGAAAAAGGAAACAGATAGTTGATAAATTAATCGAAAAAACTATTTACCCTAATTAAGTAGCAAAACTACTTGCAACAGATCTGATCCAGAGTATAGTGCGCTGAATCGGACGCGGGGTGGAGCAGCCTGGTAGCTCGTCGGGCTCATAACCCGAAGGTCGTCGGTTCAAATCCGGCCCCCGCAACCAACCGATACTGGCTACCAGCAGTATCAAATGTCGTTCGATAGTCTTGAAATTTAAGATGAATTAGGTAGAATAGCAGTCGAAGTAAATAGTGTAATGACGGACGCGGGGTGGAGCAGCCTGGTAGCTCGTCGGGCTCATAACCCGAAGGTCGTCGGTTCAAATCCGGCCCCCGCAACCAATTACACCATTAAGTAATGAAAAGTAGTAGCAAGATAGAAAATAGTATTAAGACGGACGCGGGGTGGAGCAGCCTGGTAGCTCGTCGGGCTCATAACCCGAAGGTCGTCGGTTCAAATCCGGCCCCCGCAACCAATTCTTAATTATTTTCGTATCAACATCAGACACCCTCAAGGGTGTTTTTTTGTTTCTGGCTTTATACCCGTCATACTTCAAGCCGCATGTGTGTTGGCTGCTTTCGTTCACCCGAATCATTGACTAACGTCAACTCATCGGGATTAATGAGTCTCATCCTTGAGACTCACCCTACGGGCTAGCATAAATGCTGTTCAAATCGGTTCCCGACCGATTTGTTTCTCAGTTGCCGCCTTCCTGCAACTCGAATTATTTAGGGTATATATCTCAATCAATAACAATGCCCTACGCGTTAAAATCGGGCCATCGCGCCACCATTGGCAAAATAAGCTTTGATGCCAGCAAAAATTGATTCAGCAATTTGCTGCTGAAAATGGCTGGTTCGTAACTTTCGCTCTTCTTCCAAATTGCTGATAAACGCCGTCTCAACCAAAATTGATGGAATGTCAGGTGCTTTCAATACAGCAAAGCCCGCTTGATCGACACGATTCTTGTGCAGCTTATTAATTTTCCCCATGCGGTTGAGCACTTCTTTGCCGAACTTCAGGCTATCGTTAATCGTCGCCGTTTGTAGCAAATCAATCATGGTATGGTCCAGATAGCGATCACCACTTTTACTGATCCCGCCAATCTGGTCTGCTTCGTTCTGTGTCTGAGCCAGAAAACGTGCAGTGGTACTGGTTGCCCCTTTGGTTGATAACGCAAATACCGACGAGCCTCTGGCCGCGCGATTGGTGAACGCATCGGCATGAATTGAAATGAATAAATCGGCACGCAACTTACGGGCTTTCGCCACCCGAACTTTTAGCGGAATAAACACATCTTCATTGCGGGTCATAAATACCCGCATATTGGCTTCTTTCTGGATGAGCGCCTGTAGCCGGCGAGCAATTTGCAGCACAACATCTTTTTCACGGGTTTTATTTTTACCAATCGCTCCGGGATCTTCCCCGCCATGCCCAGGGTCTAGCATGATAACAATCGGTCTATCACGTCCAGCCTTACCCGCTTTAGGTGTCTCTGCCGGTAGGTTCCGCTCAACGTTCCCTTTATTGTAATCTTCCAATAATGCCAACAATGGGTCATTTTCTGCTGAGCTTCCGCCCTCTTTCGGGTATAAATCGACCACCAGACGGTTACGGAACTCTGCAAAAGGTTTCAGGGTAAATAGTTGTGGGCTGATACTCTGCTTGAGTTCCAATACCAGGCGGACAGTATTCTTATCAAATTGCCCTACCCGCGCCTGTTTTAGATAAGGATCGCCGGACTGCACCTGATTACTGATCTCTTTCAACACACTGTTTAGATGTACCCCCTCGATATCAACGACGATGCGATCAGGATTAGTCAGGTTGAACTGACGGTATTTCAGCGGGGTATTGGATTCCAGCGTTACGCGGGTATAGGTTGAAGAGGGCCACACCCGGACAGCAATAATATGTGACGAAGCAGCAAACCCAACCCGGCTGACACTCAGCATCCAGGCGCTCGCGGCACCTTGCAATAGACGGCGACGCCCAGAATTATGATTCGAATCTGCCATGTAACTCCAAAGTAACTACCAATATATGAAGAAAAAACGACCAAAAAAGTTTATGTGTAAAAACTTTAACGAATCAATCCCATGCTGTCATTAGAAAAACATTTTTATGTTATTCAATTTATTAATGAGTTTGAGCCATACATATGCATTCATTAGCAATTTGTTGCTTGCCATCCTGACCAAAAAAGAAATAAAAATACAAAAATAGCGAATAAAAATTCAAAGAGGTCTGCCGTGAAGGAACGTAGTACCGAACTGGTTCAAGGGTTTCGCCATTCAGTTCCCTATATCAATGCGCACCGTGGCAAAACATTTGTAGTCATGCTGGGTGGCGAGGCGATTGAACATGAGAATTTCTCTAGTATCGTCAACGATATCGGCTTGCTACATAGCCTTGGGATCAGGCTGGTCGTGGTTTACGGCGCACGTCCACAGATTGACAGCAATCTGGCACAACACCATTACGAGCCTATTTATCATAAACATACCCGAGTTACTGACGCCCGAACACTGGAAATGGTGAAGCAGGCTGCGGGTTTATTACAGTTGGATATTACGGCCAGATTATCGATGAGCCTGAATAATACACCGCTGCAAGGTGCGCATATTAATGTAGTTAGCGGTAACTTTATTATTGCTCAGCCACTGGGTGTCGATGATGGTGTGGATTATTGCCATAGTGGCCGCATCCGCCGTATTGATGAAGAGGCCATTCATCGTCAATTGGATAATGGTGCGATCGTATTACTGGGGCCAGTTGCCGTATCGGTCACCGGTGAGAGTTTTAACCTTACGTCAGAAGAAGTCGCTACCCAGTTAGCGATTAAACTAAAAGCGGAAAAAATGATTGGCTTCTGCTCATCCCAAGGGGTGACCGATAGCGAAGGCAATATTATCTCAGAACTGTTCCCAAATAATGCGCAAAAGCGCATTGAAGATCTGGAACAAGACGGAGATTACAACTCAGGAACAGTCCGTTTTCTGCGCGGCGCGGTAAAAGCGTGTCGCAGTGGTGTACGCCGCAGCCATTTACTGAGCTATCAGGAAGATGGCGCATTGGTACAAGAGCTATTCTCTCGTGATGGTATCGGTACACAGATTGTTATGGAGAGCGCCGAGCAAGTGCGTCGCGCCACCATCAATGACATTGGTGGAATACTGGAATTGATTCGACCATTAGAACAGCAAGGGATATTGGTGCGCCGTTCGCGTGAACAGTTGGAAATGGAAATTGATAAATTCACTATTATTGAACGGGATAACCTGACCATTGCTTGTGCCGCGCTCTACCCGTTCCCCGAAGAACAGATAGGCGAAATGGCCTGCGTTGCAGTGCATCCGGATTATCGCAGCTCTTCACGCGGCGAAATGCTGTTGCAGCGGGTCACCAATCAGGCTCGCCAAATGGGGCTTAAGAAACTGTTTGTCCTGACCACCCGCAGTATCCACTGGTTTCAGGAGCGAGGTTTCACGCCAGCAGAAGTGGAGGTTTTACCGATTCAAAAGCAGGAATTGTATAACTATCAGCGACGCTCTAAGATCCTGTTGGCTGATCTGTGATGACCTCAAGGGGCTAACCGCCCCTTGGTTTTACTTCGTGACTCGCCTTATTTCATTCAAACGATCGACCAATCCACTAAGGCGCTGTGTTGGTGTCCGAATCGCACTGCTCAACACGGTATCGTTGCAATATAAGGTTAATCGCTCGCGAGCACGCGTTATGGCGGTGTAGACCAATTCACGCGTCAATACCGGCATAAAGGTGCCAGGTAATACCAACGCGGTATGCTCAAACTCCGAACCTTGCGATTTATGCACGGTCATGGCATAAGCCGTTTCATGGCTGGGAAGGCGGCTGGGTTGCACTGATTTTATCGTGCCATCGGGTAACTGGAAATGCACCCGCAGCTCCCCCTCACAATCTAGCAAGGCGATGCCGATATCCCCATTGAACAGGCCAAGCGCACTGTCATTAAGCCCGATCATCACCGGCCGGCCAACATACCAGCGGCCAGATGGCCCCGGCGCACGATCAATCAACCTGTTGCGATGTAACAGCTGCTCAATTCGCTCATTTAAGCCACTAACACCAAATGGCCCGGTGCGTAATGCGCACAGCAGTTGGTAACGGCCAAATGCCGCCAGCACTTCAGATGCATCCATACCCGCAGCAGCCAACTGAAGATAATGCTGATAACCGGTCATGCTGGCCTCCAGCAACACCTGATAATCATCTGTATCAACTAATGGAAAGCGTTCAACATCGCGATAAGTACCGTTTAAGACGGATAATGCCTCGCGATACTGACCGGCGTTAACTGCCAAAGCCAGTTGACCGATCCCCGACTTCTCATCAAAGCGATAGCTTTTACGCAGCAGGCACAGGCTATCGCGCACATTGGTCGCATCTTTATCACTACGGCCAACCGGAATCTCTCCGCTTAGTGCATATCCTGTCAGCCGTGTGAGCTGCTCAGCTCGCGAGTCGCTATAACCCAATTCAGCAAAACGGCAGATATCGCCCAGCACAGCTCCCGCTTCAACCGATGCCAGTTGATCGCGATCGCCAAGGAAAATCACCCGCGCTTTAGCCGGCAATGCCGCGATTAATCGCGCCATCATCGGCAAATCCACCATAGAAGCCTCATCCACCACCAGCACATCAAGACTTAACGGGTTGCCTTGATGGAAGCGCAGCCGCTGGCTATTAGGTTGAGCACCCAACAGACGGTGCAAAGTTGATGCCTGATCTGGAATCAATTTTCGCTCATTATCATTTAGGGCGAGCTGGCGGATGGCTTTACCCAATGATTCAGTCAAACGCGCGGCGGCTTTCCCTGTCGGGGCCGCAAGCTGGATGCGTAACCGTTGAGCCGAGTTAAGTTGTATCAGTGCAACCAATAGCCTGGCAACGGTGGTGGTTTTACCGGTTCCTGGCCCACCAGATATAACCGAAATCCGGCGGGTAACTGCAACGGCGGCGGCGACTTTTTGCCAGTCGACCTCACGCGTTGCCACACCAAATAAGCGGTCCAACGTCTCCTTGAGTAACGGCTCATCAATGAGTAGGGATTCATTGGTAGCCGTGATCAGGCTATCGCTGGCGATAAACCGCACCACATCCCCTTCGTATTGCCACATCCGTTGCAGATACAAACGTTCATTTTGTAATACCAATGGTGTGGGCTGCGAGCCATCACTGACGGCCGGTGAGCGTTGCAACACCTGTAACCAGCGCGGCTTATCAGGGGCACCGGCGGCCTGCCACAGTGCTTGAGATAAATCAGGTTGCCGCCCACCAAAAAACTGAGCGGGTTGCAGGCAACTTATCGGCAGACAAACATGCCCGGCCCCGGCTTCTGCGCTAAGTATTGCCGCAGCCAGTTGGAGTTGTGGGTCATCATCACCGGCAATCATGCGCGAAAACTGTAGATCCAACGGGCGTAGTAAGTGGTCACGAACCGCCTGAGCCAATAAAGCCATCATATTGACGCCGCCTCCTGACGATGGGCCTTACCGCTAAATACGCGATCCATTCCTTCAATCAGCTCCCACTCAGGGCGGCAACTGAAAATACCGTTAGCTGGATTTTGCGGCTCGACCCCACGCAAGAAGAGATAAATCACGCCTCCGAAGTCGCGTTCATAATCGTAATCAGCCAGACGATGGCGTAAATAGCGGTGTAATGCCAGCGTATAAAGCTGATATTGCAGGTCATAGCGATGTTCAGCCATCGCCTGAGCCATCGCATCGTAGGTATAGGCGCTGCTATCTTCACCCAGCCAGTTGGATTTGTAATCCAGCAAGTAATACTTGCCCTGCCAGCAGAAAACCAGGTCAATAAACCCTTTGAGCATCCCTCGGACTTGCTGAAAATCCAGTGCCGGGCATTGGCGAGACAGTGGGTCATAGTGCTTGATTAAAGCGTCTAATTCATTGGCACATAACAGCGTGTCGATGGGCAGATAGAACTGTAATTCCGCCAGTTTGCTGTGCGGCGTCAATTGCGCCAATGTCACACCGGTTTCATTAAGAGGCGTTTGTACAATGTCATTTAGCCACTGATACAACATCACTGACCACTGTTCGCCGAAGCCTTGTTGTTGAAGTTGCTCCGCCAGCCAGCCTGCGTCAATTGGCTGACTAAAATCGAGTGGTTCGAGTAAATCGTGCAAGAACGTCCCTGGTGCAGCCCCACGCGGGAAACTATGAGGAGTGAGACGAGACTCAGCCATTAATGCCTGCTCACCCACGACATCGATGTCCAGCCGTGGCAACAGTTCCTGAAGTGCAATATTCAACATCGGCACCACACCACCTTTGGTAGAGCCATGTTGCTGCAAACCGGAGTAACTGGTCACTCGCCAATGATCTTGTAGCTGTCGGGTAAACTGACGCGCGGCAAGTTCCGGTAAGGTTTCTGGCGCTGGCTGCCAGGGCACATCATCCAAATGCCCTGCGGGTGAAACGGAGATCTCACCGCCCTGTAACGCGGCCAATTCAGCTAACTTTTCAGACAGATATTGGGCATCACCCGCTTGCCCCCGCTGCACCAAATAGCCTAATGCGCTAAGGTGCATGTCACTTTCGCCCTGTTTTTTACGCCCACCTTTAATCAGCGGAGCAATACCAATGCTGCAATGATAGACCGCACGCGTTAGTGCCACGTAGAGTAATCGCAAATCCTCCGCCAGCCGCTCTTCTTCCGCCAGAGCCTGGCTCTCTGCATCGGCGTTTAGGTCAAGTAAGGCTTCAAAGCTGTGGCGATCATGATACAACACGTCTTGCTGCTGGCGGAAATTAGCGATAAAAGGCAACCAGACTAACGGATATTCCAGCCCTTTCGATTTGTGGATAGTGATGACTTGAACCAAATGGCGGTCACTTTCTAGCCGTAACTGCTGGTTATCTGACTGATGATTGGGTTGCGCGATTTGCTGCGCTAGCCAGCGGATTAGTGCGTGCTCACTATCTAGCTGTGACGCAGCCTCTTGTAACAACTCCCCCAGATGCAGTAAATCTGTCAACCGGCGCTCTCCTCCCGCGGTGGCTAACAAATTTTCGGCTACATGACGGCGTGCAATAATCTCCCGCAACATAGGCAGCACGCCACGGCGCTGCCAATGCTGACGATATCGGTCAAACTCATCGACCAGAGCATCCCAGGCGCGCTCATCGTGATTCAATGCATCCAGCATTTGTGCATCCAACCCCAACATCCCGGTCGCCATGGCACTGCGCAAGGCGCGCTCCTGCTCGGGTGCCAATACAGCTTGCAATAACCACAGCAGGTCTTTGGCTTCCGCCGTATCAAATACACTGTCACGATTGGATAAATAAACCGATGGAATGGCTAATGCACTCAGTGCATCGCGCACCAAGGCCGCCTCTGCCCGGCTGCGTACCAGAATAGTGATATCCGATGCCTGAACTGGCCTTGAGCCAGTTGCGGTGACTAAATTCGCCAGCCCCTGTTGACCGGCCGTTAGCCAGTCACGAATTTGGGCGGCGCACTGTCGCGCCATTAGTTGTTGGTACTCACTAACCCCAACACCTTCGCCCGATTGTAGCCAAAAGTGCATGGCTGGCTGTTTTTTCCCTTTAATTTCAAAAGACAGGCCGCTATTTTTTTCGGCTGCCGCCACATTAATAAATGGGATCTGTTCAAACAGAAAAGGGCTATCCACCAGACTGAATAGCCGGTTCACTGAACGCACCATCGGGAAAGAGGAACGCCAGTTAGTTTCTAATGTGTAGTGGGCGCTTACTTCGGATCGAGCGCGAATATAGGTAAAGATATCAGCACCACGGAAAGCATAAATTGCCTGTTTAGGGTCGCCGATCAACAACAAGCCACACTCACCTTGCCCGCCGTAGAGTGTATGAAAAATACGGTATTGTTGCGGGTCGGTATCCTGAAACTCATCAATCATCGCAACCGGATAACGAGAGCGAATGGATTGGGCCAATAACTCACCGCCCTGTTGCTGTAATGCAGCATCCAGTTTACTGAGCAAGTCATCAAACCCCAACTGTGCCCGCTGACGTTTCTCTTGCTGCACAGAGGTGCGAATTTCACTGATAGCACGGGCTAAAATCAGATCCCGAAGTGTCAGCGGCTGCTCATATATCGTGTCGATAACACTGAACAGCCCGTGTTGCGGGGCGGCACCCTTGTTAGTTTTTTCCAATAACACTGACTGGCGAAATTTTTCCAGTTCTTTAGGCAACTGATAATCACCCGTCTCTTGGTTTGCCCACTCACCCACTTTTTCCAGCCAGTTAGGAAGATATCTGGCGCTATAGCTGCGTTTATCAACACCCGAACCACTAATTAATACTTCCAGCTCATGAGCGGCCAAACGCCACTGTGTTTTTACCGCATCAATTTTCACCACGATTTGCTGATGCCGGCTCAGTATCGTTTCATTATCACCAGGGGCTTGGCGAAACGTTGGCGTTTCGCCTTGCAAATAAGTGGAAAGGTCTTTGAGTAATGCCTCTGGCCCACTCCATTCCTGACTAACGGCACGGGCCACCGCCAGAGGAAGCGGATAGCAATGACGCCGCCAGAAATCGGCGCACGCTTGCCGTCGTAGCGGTAGCTCGTCCTGCACCAGCGTTTGTTCAAATAAAATGCCAGACTCAAAAGCATTATTAACCAACATTCTCTGACAAAAGCCATGAATGGTGTAAATCGCTGCTTCATCCATCTGGCGCTCCGCTGCCAGCAATTGGGCAGCCGCTTCACTCAGATCGGCAATTTCAGCTAACAAAGCCTGATGCATTGGGTCAACACTGACTCCCCGCACGCAGGCGATACGCAACCCGTGAATATTGTCGCGAATTCGCCCTCTCAACTCTTCTGTTGCCGCTTCAGTAAAGGTCACCACAAGGATTTCCTCTACCATCAAAGGGCGACGAAATGCAGCATTGCCCCCTAATCCCAGCAACAACCGGAGATAAAGTACCCCGATGGTAAAAGTCTTACCCGTGCCGGCGGAGGCTTCAATCAGCCTCTCGCCGTACAAGGGCAGCGTCAGCGGCTCAAGCCGCTGGGGAGTGATTGATGTCATGGAGCCAAGACCTTCTGCGGCAAGGTCGCTTGCAAGGCTGATGTTGTGGGATAAGTTGTCCATCCATCAACAACAGCGTACCCGCCGCTGGATTGCCCCTGCCCCTTAACCTGAGAAAGCAGCGCCAAACCTTGCGGTTTGATGACCGCTTGCTGGAAGAAATCAGCCAACGCGGTGCTGTTAAGCTGTTTCACCTGAGCTATCATTTTCTCGCGGCTATCAAAGGCGAAATTATTACGATTGAAATCGTTACTAAAACGCCCGGCCTCTTCATCCAGCGTTTGTGGCCGTTGCATCAACTGATTGATAAGTGCTTGTTTATACTGCTCGAAATCAGCAGGTTTCATATCACGCAGGCGCTTTTCAGCTTGCGGATAGAAAGCGAGATAACGTTGATAAAGGTAAGCTGGTTGCTTGCTGTTGCTTTGCAACACGAAGCCTAACCCCCACTGCCGCCCAACCGGCATCGGGAAGGCGAACACCGCATAGCCTAGCTGCTCTTCAGTGCGCAGTTGGTCATAGAACCACGGTTGGATGATTTGCCCAAGTAAGGCGCTATGGGCCATGCTACTGATCTCGTTGTAGCCGGTGGGTACATAAACAGCCGCCAGTGCGGCATCCGAGCTGCTGCCAATGCGTTCCATATTGGCTAACTGTGCTTTATCCACCACCACATCTTCGCCTGTCCACCAAGTAGTACCGGTCAGACTAAGCTGTTTTTTCAGCGACTCGGTGAGTTCAGTGACTTGCTGAGCTGTCATGTTACCGACCGCTAACACTTCCACCGCCGATTGTTTCAGCAGGCTGTCGCGGTAAGTCACGACATCTTTTACGCTGATACTGTCGAGCAATTTACGCCGTTCGCTACGCTCCGAATAAGGCACTCGAGATAACATTTTCGCGGGTTGAATCGCCAATTCATAGGCTTTGCCTTTTTCGGCAACATCCAGTTGCTCCCGATACCAGGATTTAGCCTGGGCCAATTGATCTTCTGTCGGTGTAAAACCGGAATAGCCTTCAACCAATGAGGTCAACAACTGTGGCATACGCTGGGTGAAACCATTAGCGCTCACATACAAACCATTATTCGCAGCCGTTGAGAAGCTGATACCCCCAATTGAAGCCTGATAACTCAGTTCGTCGAGTGAAATGCCGGCCAGATAGTCTGTCAAAGCAAACAACACCTGATGACGGGCATTATCCAGCGCGTGTGGATTGCGGAAAGCTAACGCGATATCGGCTTTCGGTTCGTCAGCAAAATACTGGCTCGGCATATAAAACACCCGCAATCCCGGCTGATTGGCGACATTTTGTGGCCGGGTAATAGTTTTATCTGCTTTGATCAGCGTGAAGTTATCGGGGATATAGGGGTTAAGTGTAGGCAAACTCAGTGCCATGTTTTTACCCAGTTGCTGCCACGTTTTTATTTCCTGTGGGCTGATTTTAGCCACCTGATAAGGCGCATCGACAAAGTAGGCGACTTTATTGTGCGGCTCTTCCGGGCTGACATACCAGATACGGGCATTTTCTGGTGTCATTTCGGCCAGCCTGGCGGCAATCGCTTTAGGGTCATAATGGTCAGCCAAATAAGGGGCATCAAGTGTATGTGCAACAGGCACTCGCAGCATCATATCCACCAGCCACTCAATGTAATCCATGTCGCGGGTAATCGAAGGGTAGCGGAAATCAAGATTTAAAACATGAGCAATTTCATCAAAATAGCTCTTTTTGATCCCCTCTTTCTGCAACATATTGATGTAATCGAAGATGGCAGCGACGACAACGTCACGTTTGGCTAATCCTTTATCGGTCAGTGATACCGAGATGGAGAATACCCCTCCATTTCTGTCCACCATCGGGTCAGCACCCGCATTGATAGCATCGGCCAGGCCCTGTTTTTGTAACCAATCAGACAACGTATCTTTGCTACGGTTACCAATCAGATAGC
The DNA here is from genome assembly GCF_000173735.1 of Yersinia aldovae ATCC 35236. Lineage (GTDB taxonomy): Bacteria > Pseudomonadota > Gammaproteobacteria > Enterobacterales > Enterobacteriaceae > Yersinia > Yersinia aldovae. Next base: position 25,095 of record NZ_ACCB01000052.1, read on the forward strand.
TAATATAGGTATCTGTTTTACTACGGAATTCTGCGCTGTCATTCGCAATGCGAAAATCTATTTTTAACTGCTTACGCGGCTGGGCGGGAACATAGTGAATAATGATACCGGTTTGATCCGGGGTCACTGCTGGCACGGTAATCGGCGGCACTGTGGCATCCCAATTTGGAATTCGGCCAAAAGTATCTGCCGCTAATTGCGCTAACTGTTCCAGTGACTGGTTGCTATACAGCACTCCCACCACCAGGTTGGCCGAGTAATAACGATGGTAGAAGCTCAGTAACTCGTCATGTAATTTGCCATCGGGCTTGTCTTTCAGCGTCTCCAGATTACCGCCGGAGAAACGCGCACTTGGGTGCGCGGGATTTAACGTTTCGGCATTAACCTGTGCCATGCGCATACCGTCACGGGAACGGGCCATCGTCAATTCAGCATTAACCGCATTACGCTCACGATCAGCATTAATCGGGTCTAACAGGGGTTCGGCAATGGCATCGGCCAAGCGTTCAACCGCGGGTGCCAAAGCATCATTTTCAATTTCAAGATAATAAGCGGTGCGATAAGAAGCGGTGCTGGCATTATGGCTACCGCCATGCTTTTTCAAGAATTCAGAGAAACTACCAGGTTGCGGGAAACGTTTAGACCCCATCAGCACCATGTGTTCAAGATAATGGGCTAAACCCAGTTGGTTATTCGGATCTTCCAGTGATCCGACGGGCAGTGCCAATGCCGCCAGAGACTTAGGCGCTTGTGCATCAGAAACCAATAACACCGTCATACCATTAGGCAATTTTATTGCCTGATATTTACGCAGGTCATGTTCACTTTTGTGAATGGCCTCTGCCAGTGGTTGCCACCCCGGTTCCGCCGCCCAACTCAATGGAGCCAACAAACCCAGTAAGAAAAATAGGCCAATAATGCGCGCCAACTGTTTATGCATTCCGTTTCTCCCTTAACCCCTTAAAATTGCCGCTAAAGCACTTACTCATGCTCTCTTGTATAACACGCTTACGGTTGTATGGCCTGACACATGCAGTTTTACGCCTTATTATGACGGGCTATCGGTAATAAATAACGTTCCGTTTCGTGTAAAATCATGTCGAGATTTTGGTTATCCATCAGCCTGAAAACCCGTTGGATATAGTGATCTTGCCCCTCTCCCGCAACACGTTGGTCACCTTGCCAAGCCTGTAGCAGCTTCATTCGCGCCTTAGTTTGCGTTTCTTCATCCCACAAAATCTGGCCAGAATCGCTATCAAAACAGTGGCTCAACCACGCCCAGCCACTTTTGCTTAACAGTAATAGAGGCTCACACATACCCTGTTGATAACCCGCGATAAGTTGCTGTAAATAGTGGCGAGCATCATCGTGACCAAGAGCATCATAGCGCCATGCGGTTCCTTTGCGGCCATACATGCGACTTTCTCCTGCGCCCCCCGTGGCACAATAAACTAAGTGCTCAATCCATAATAACAGTCCATCCACTGCGGTCAGGGCCGCAGGACGCCAACGCACTAAACCATCCTCTTGAATCTGATGCATCCACCCTGTCAGGGTGATAGCACCAAACTCAATATTTAGCTCAATACTGTGATTTTCTTTGCGTTCAGCACGAATTTGCTCAGCTAATGGCACCATTTCTTCTTGCTGACTTTCCCAGTAAAGCTCACCAAAAGATCCATAAGGAAGGCTACCGGCGGCTCTGGCCCGGGTGAATACCGTATTAATATCGCCTTCATCTATCAAAACATTCAACAACTGCGTATTGAATTGATAGCGATTAAGGTTATCTAAGGTGAATGGCTCTTCATCGGACAGCTCGGTTTCTTCAATAACAAAGTTTACCCCCAGCCGTAACTGGAAAAAGGCGCGCACCGGATGACGATAAAAACGGATTAACTCATCCAGGGTAACTTCAGACAAAAGCTCAGGTGCGAGTACTTTATTAAACTCAGGATGCGCCTGCCCTTTGGATTCAGCCGAAGGCAGCCATTCCGCAGCATAACTTTGTAACTCGCTATTTTTAATGAAATTTTCTGGCGCAAATGGCATGCGTGGATGCCAGCATAACAAATGCTCGATAACCCGACCGGCACTGTCATCGGCACTGAGCCATTCATCCCCCGGTAAGCGATAACTTTGCGAGATGTATTCAATTAATTCACTCACCAGGACGGAAGGGTAGCGCTTGCTGTTGTCCTGAATCGAGCGGCCAATGTAGCTGATATAGAGCTGCTGCTGCGCCGAAATAAGTGCTTCCAAGAAAAGATAACGGTCATCATCACGGCGACTACGATCCCCACGTCGTACCTGTTTAGCCATAAGATCAAATCCCAGTGGCGGCAACGTGCGTGGGTATACACCGTCATTCATGCCCAATAAGCAAACCACCTTAAATGGAATCGAACGCATCGGCATCAAAGTACAGAAGTTAATCGGGCCAGCAAGAAAACGCTGGCTGATACGCTCATTGTCTAACCGGCCTGCTAAGTCATCTCGCAATAAATTAAGCGGCACCCTCTCTGGATACTGCGCCGCAATGCCGTAGCTAATCACTTTCTGCCACTGTTGTTCAATCAACACCAGCACCGCTTCGGTATCATTATCAGGTTCAAAAAAGGTATCCAATAGTTGGCGACACAAGGGCAACCATTCACTCAGCACGCGGGGTTCGCTTAACCGCTGCCGCCATTGGCTCAGTTGCATCAGCATATCGGCCAATTGCCCGGCCAGTTCCGCCGCCAGGCCGCTCGATTCATCATAAGGCAGCACGCCTTGCCAATCCCCAGCGGTGCTGTCCATTGCATAGCCCAGCAGCATACGGGTTAAACCAAAATGCCAGGTATGCTGCCCAGTCGCGGGCAGGGATAACTCCCGTACATTGTCATCATCCAGCCCCCAGCGGATGCCTGACTCACCAACCCAGTGCCGTAAACGCCGTAGGTCATCTTCAGCAATACCAAATTTATTCGCTAAAGCAGGGACGTCCAAAAGTGCGAGAACGTGCTCAGAGGTAAAGCGGCTCTGAGGTAAGTCAAGCAATGTAATAAATGCCTGCAAAGCAGGATGTGCCTGACTGGCTTTGCGGTCAGAAATTGCAAACGGCAGATAGCGCTCACCGCTTGCATTGCCAAATGTGGCCTGAATATAGGGGGTATAACTGTCAATATCTGCGACCATCACAATGATGTCGCGTGGAGTCAGTTCAGGATTTGCCGCCAGTAGCCCCAACAGACTGTCTTGTAGCACTTCGACTTCACGCTGAGGGCTGTGACACACATGCAGGCTGAGAGAGCGATCGGATAACGCCAGCAGGCGCTTTCCCCCACTGTGGGCTAAGGTTTCCGGCGAGGTGCCAATAACCGCGTGGTCTTCCAGCTCCAAAATATCGTGCTGAATCCCTTGTAACAGGTTATCTGGCTCGATATCGACAAAAGCATGAACCTCTTGAATATCATCAACCTGAGACAGTAAAAACATATGGTCACGCCCCAACCGCCCCCACGAAGCCAGTAGTGGATTAGTCAGATCCTGTTCTCCATCAGCATTAAACAACTGCTCTGCTTGCTCTGGGTTTCTAAACAGGTTTAATTCAATCGATTCACGATAGTGGCGGCGTTTACGGCTTTGTAGTTTAGCGAGAAAGGCATAATCCTGAATATCACCCCAGAAATAGCGGCAGGGGTTAGTAAACATCAAATGAATATCAATGTGTTTACCCAATGCTTGTAGCGCCTGCAAATAAACAGGGGGCAGAGCCGAGATACCACAAATAAACACCCGTTTAGGTAAACCTACGGGGCAAACATCTGATTCGTGCAACGTGCGGATAAAACGCTGATAGAGATTGGCACGGTGCCATTCAGGTTGTTCTAACTGGCGGGTATAGCGCGTTAACTCCACCCATAACAAAGCCTGCCATTGTTGGGCTTCGTCCAGATTGTCAATCAGTTGCCCACGCTCCCAGCTATCAAGCCATTCAGGGCGATAGACCAGATATTGGTCAAAAAGGTCTGCGACCCGTGCTGCAAGTTGGTGAATCTTGCGTTTGTCGTCATCGTCACTTAAATAGCGTTTCATTGAGGAAAATACCGGATTTTCCAATAAATCCGGCAGCAGCCACATCAGTTTCCATGTCATAGCATCTTTGCTAAAAG
>NZ_ACCB01000051.1 GCF_000173735.1 Yersinia aldovae ATCC 35236
TAACAAAATCACCGGCATTCCATTAAGTACCTTAAAGAATTATGAAGGAGATCATGCTGAGCCAAGTTTAAACACAATTTTGCAACTTACATCGAACCCCTTATTCGAAAAATATACCCTATGGCTGATGACTAATAAGACCGTTCCAGAAGCGGGACACATAGCACCAGCCATCGCGCACAGTGGGCCAGAGAAAACCACCTCAAGCCACTCAGAAAAGAGAATTGGTTAGATATTCGTTATCAATATGCAGACTGGTTGTGGTTTAACGCTGGCTGCTACATCGGAGGGCTTCGCTATGGCGATTAAGAAGCTCGATGATGGTCGTTTTGAAGTGGACATTAGACCTTGCGGAAGCGAAGGACGTCGCATTCGTAGGAAATTTGACCGAAAGACCGAGGCCGTCGCTTTTGAGCGATATGTCATGGTTAACGCCAATAAAAAAGAGTGGTCGGACAAACAGTTAGACCGCCGCCTGTTAAGTGATTTGGTTGAAACATGGTGGTTGTATCACGGCCAGAATCTCAAGAACGGCACAATTGAAAAGCGTCACCTGATGAAAACCCTAACGGCATTAGGGGACAAAGTGGTGAGTCAACTGACTAAACGGGAATTGATGGAGCACCGCAGCCAGCGTCTGGCTGATGGAATTAGTGCCGCCACGATAAACCGCGATCTCTATCGGCTCTCAGGCATGTTTTCTGCGCTGATAAAGATTGAAGAATTTTCAGGGCAAAACCCGCAGCATGGTTTGCCGCCATTAGCTGAAAAAAATCCGGGCATGACGTTTTTAGATACAGAAGAAATTAATCGGTTGTTAGCGGTATTATCTGGCGACGAACGGCTTATCGCCTTGCTGTGTTTAAGCACTGGCGGAAGATGGGGAGAAGTCAGCACGCTGACCGCCGCTCAAGTGGTGAATAACCGCGTCACCTTTTTAGAAACCAAGAATGGCAAGAAACGCACCATCCCCATATCCGCAGAGTTGCAGGAAGAAGTGAAAACAAATGCCAGTGGGAAGCTTTTCAAAGTGGATTACGGGAAATTCTGTGAAACGCTACGAATGGTAAAACCAGACCTGCCGCGCGGTCAGGCGACCCATGTATTACGGCACACTTTTGCCAGCCATTTTATGATGAACGGCGGGAATATTATCGCCCTACAACAGATACTTGGACACGCCAACATCCAGCAAACAATGGCTTATGCACACCTGTCACCAGATTATCTGCAAAACGCCGTTATACTCAATCCATTAAAGGGCGGATTAGCAGCATAGGAGCGTCCACAAAGTGTCCACATTGGACAAAATTTGAAAGCGTTACTGAACGTTGTAAGTTTTACAACAAGCTGTTTTTAATAGATAATTTTTTTCAGCACACAAAAAAAAGCCCTCCATCATGGAGGGCGAAAGACAGGGATGGTGTCTATGGTAAGGAAAACAGGGTGTTACAGGGTACTACTTACTTCTGGGCAGAAGAGGGTTGCGCTGCTGGCATCTGTTGCATTTTCTCAATGCGCTGCTGATGCTTTTGGTTCAAGACAGCTTTTTGCTCTGGCGTGAGCAAGTTAAACATTTGGTTACGAACTTTGGCCATTTCGACCTGACGATCAATCTGCTGCTTAGACATTTTTTCAGCCTGTGCTCTTACAGCAGCTTCGTCGAATTTATCGGCCGTAACCAGTTTGTGCATGGCTTCACGGTCGGCCATATCAAGACGAGGCTGGTCTTGGCGAGACTGACGCATCAGGTCACGCATTTGCTGGCGCTGTTGCTCAGTCAGATTGACGCCGTCAAACATGTTATGGTGACCGCGACCGTCTTTCTTATTCATCATCGCACCATCACCGTGGCACCAACCCTCAGTGTCCGCGGCCTTATCGATGGCGAAGGCGGCTGATGAGCCGAGAACTAACATTGACGCCATGATTAACGTTGATACTTTAGTTGCTTTGCGCATCATTTAACTCCAGGGTTCTGAGTGCTGTTCAATTCGCTGCAATGCGATTCAATGAGAAGCAGTCTATCTGCCCGGCTGCAAACAAGCGTCAGTGGATGTAAAACTGGAGTCAGGGCATGTAAAGCTAAGTAAAGTCATGGAATACCGGCAATTGATAACGTATTTTGCGTCAAGAGGAGAAATAATCATGCATAAAATCCTATTAGTTGATGATGATCGTGAACTGACGTCGCTGTTGAAAGAATTGCTGGAAATGGAAGGTTTTAATGTTGTTGTTGCCTATGATGGCGAACAAGCATTAAACCTGCTGGACAGTTCTATCGACTTGTTATTACTTGATATTATGATGCCGCGTAAAAACGGGATCGAAACGTTAAAAGAGTTACGCCAACACCATCAGACACCGGTGATAATGCTGACTGCCCGTGGCAGCGAGCTGGATCGGGTGCTGGGTCTGGAGTTAGGCGCTGATGATTATCTGGCAAAACCGTTTAATGACCGCGAACTGGTGGCGCGCATTCGCGCCATCCTGCGCCGCTCCAATTGGAGTGAACAGCAGCAAAATGTCGATCAGGGTGCGCCAACACTGGAAGTTGATTGCCTGCAATTGAATCCGGGCCGTCAGGAAGCCAGTTTTGAAGGGCAGTCTCTGGAACTGACCGGAACTGAATTTACCTTACTCTACCTGCTAGCCCAGCATCTTGGTCAGGTGGTATCACGCGAGCATCTCAGTCAGGAAGTGTTAGGGAAACGGCTGACACCATTTGACCGCGCGATTGATATGCACATTTCAAACTTACGCCGTAAATTACCAGACCGCAAAGACGGGCTACCGTGGTTTAAAACCCTGCGTGGCCGTGGATATTTGATGGTATCTGAAACATGATTAACAGTTTAACGACGCGAATTTTTGCTATTTTCTGGTTCACCTTAGCGCTGGTTCTGATGCTGGTGTTGATGGTGCCCAAGCTCGATTCGCGTCAAATGACCACTCTGCTCGACAGCGAACAGCGTCAGGGAACGATGCTGGAGCAACATATCGCAGCAGAGCTGGCCAGCGATCCTGCCAATGACCTCATGTGGTGGCGCAGACTTTACCGCGCCATCGAGAAATGGGCACCGCCGGGCCAACATCTCATATTAGTGACCACCGAAGGCCGCGTTATTGGTGCCCAGCGTCACGAGATGCAGATTGTACGCAATTTTATCGGCCAATCGGATAACTCGGATCAGCCGAAAAAGAAAAAATATGGCCGCGTCGAGATAGTCGGCCCCTTCTCTATCCGAGATGGAGAAGATAACTATCAGCTCTATCTGATTCGCCCGGCCAGCAGCCCACAATCTGATTTTATTAATCTGATGTTTGACCGCCCGTTGCTGCTGCTGATTGCCACCATGCTAATCAGTGCGCCGCTGCTATTGTGGCTGGCGTGGAGCCTGGCGAAACCGGCACGCAAGTTGAAAAATGCCGCCGATGATGTGGCGCGAGGCAACCTGAAACAGCATCCTGAATTGGAATCTGGGCCGCAAGAGTTTTTAGCTACGGGAGCCAGTTTTAACCAGATGATCAGTGCGCTTGATAGGATGGTGGTGGCCCAGCAACGGCTGATTTCCGATATCTCTCATGAGTTGCGCACCCCGCTGACCCGCTTGCAACTGGCGACTGCGCTGATGCGCCGTCGTCATGGTGAAGGCAAGGAGCTGGAACGTATTGAAATGGAGGCACAGCGGTTAGATAGCATGATCAACGATTTGCTGGTGTTATCCCGTAGCCAGCATAAAAATGAGTTACATCGTGAACCCATCAACGCTGACGAATTGTGGTCAGATGTGTTGGAAAATGCGCAATTCGAAGCCGATCAGATGGGTAAAACGCTAGAGGTGACCGCACCGCCGGGGTCGTGGACCTTATTTGGCAACCCAGCGGCCCTGGATAGCGCGTTGGAGAATATCGTGCGTAATGCACTGCGTTACTCCAATCACCACATCGCGGTAGCATTCAGCTCGGATAATCAGGGAATCACAATCACTGTTGACGATGATGGCCCAGGCGTTAGCCCGGAGGATCGTGAACAGATATTCCGGCCATTCTATCGCACTGATGAAGCGCGCGATCGGCAATCAGGCGGTACTGGCTTGGGATTGGCGATTGTCGAAACCGCCGTAAACCAGCATCGAGGATGGGTGCGAGCCGAAGATAGCCCGCTCGGTGGTTTGCGTCTTATCATCTGGTTACCGCTACATCCGCTAAAAGCTTAATGCGTCATCTGCTACTCGATCATTACCGATCGAGTAGTACGCTGGCCCTCAAGCTTTTTTCGCCTCTTTTTCCAACAGCCGTTTCTTACGTTCCACACCCCAGCGGTAGCCTGATAAGGCACCATCCTGGCGAATAACCCGATGACAAGGGATAGCCACCGCCAACATGTTGGCAGCACATGCTCCGGCGACAGCACGTATCGCTTTCGGCGAGCCAATTTTCGCGGCGATATCAGCATAGCTGGCAGTTTCACCGACCGGGATCTCCCGCAAAGCCTGCCATACCCGCTGCTGGAAGGCCGTACCACGAATATCCAGTGGCAAATCAAGCCCTAGTTGTGGCGCTTCGACCAATCCCACCACCTGCGCCACCCATTGCTCAAACTCAGCATCGCCACCGACTAAATCGGCTTGTGGAAATTTATCCTGCAACTGTTGCACTAACAGCGCCGGTGAGTCGCCCAATAAAATGGCACAGACACCCAGTTCGCTTCTCGCCACTAGAATCGCACCCAGAGAACTTTCGCCCACCGCAAAATACAGCAGGGTGTCACGCCCTCCCTTGCGGTAACGGCTTGGCGTCATCCCCAGCAGTTGATTGGATTGTTCATAAAATCGGCTGTTAGAGTGATATCCCGCAGCAAAAATAGCCTCCGTAACCGAGCTGCCCGTTGCCAGTTGCTTACGCACACGCTCACTGCGGGTAGCACTGGTGTAAGCTTTGGGAGTCAATCCGGTGATGGCTTTAAATAACCGATGGAAATGGAATGCACTGAGATTCAATTGTGCCGCCAGTTCATCCAGCTTGAGGGGCGTTTCAGCTTGCTCAATTAATCGACATGCCTGACTAATCAGTTGAATATGCCGCTGGGCAAGGGGCAACAAATCTGGCTGGCAACGTTTACAGGGACGGTAACCGGCCAATTCAGCCGCGGTGTTATCAGTAAAAAATTCAATATGCGCAGCTTTAGCCTGACGGGATGCGCAAGATGGGCGGCAATAGACCCCAGTGGTTTTTACGGCGTAAACAAACTGACCATCGGCGGTTTTATCGCGGTGAATCACGGCGGCGTGGCGCGAGTCGGTATCACTGCTTATAAGCTTCTTAACTGATGTCATGATGGATACTCCATTACTGCTAGCTGTTGCCGACAGCATACAAAACACCCCGTCATCTCGCTCTCCGCTCCTTGCTTTTAAATTCTTGTTTACAGTGACGGACGGGCAACCGCTGCACTGAGAGCGGGTTTCTGATATCCTGCGCCCCTTATTATTGGGGGACATATGCTTAATATTGTTTTATTTGAACCCGAAATCCCGCCCAATACCGGTAATATTATCCGGTTATGCGCCAACACCGGCTGCCAGCTCCATCTGATCAAACCATTAGGTTTCACCTGGGATGACAAACGCCTGCGCCGCGCGGGTCTTGATTATCATGAGTTTGCCGATATCAAGCATCATCATGATTATCATGCTTTTTTGGACAGCGAGAAACTGGATAGCGCCCAGCCTGCCCGCTTATTTGCCCTGACCACCAAAGGGACGCCAGCTCACAGTGCTGTGAGTTATCAGGTAAATGATTATCTGCTGTTTGGCCCAGAAACCCGCGGCCTACCGCCCACTGTTTTGGATGCATTACCTGCTCAACAGAAAATCAGAATTCCAATGCTTGCCGCCAGCCGCAGCATGAACTTGTCAAATGCAGTGTCAGTGGTGGTATATGAAGCCTGGAGACAACTAGGTTATCCGGGTGCGTTACTGAAAGAGTAGTTTTTTTGACCAAAATATGTCGGCGGTCGGCTGGCAACTCAATAAAAAGGTGTCTATCCAAAGTAATTGGAGTTGTAGCAAGGCAGCAAACGAACTCATCCCGATGAGCTTACATAAGTAAGTGATTCGGGTGAGTAAGTGCGGCTAACACAGCTACAGCTTTAAGTACGAAGGATAAGATTAGATGCCGTCGCCGTATTCAAACCCGTGGCTCATCCCATTGAAATGCTGATCCATATCCAACGATGGTTTATCACTCTCAGGTTTACCAACGATTCGAGCTGGCACCCCCGCTGCGGTGGTATGAGCGGGCACGGCCTGCAATACCACTGACCCGGCACCAATTTTGGCACCACGGCCGACTTCGATATTACCCAAAATTTTAGCTCCCGCGCCAATCATCACTCCTTCACGGATCTTCGGATGACGGTCACCGCTAGTTTTACCCGTCCCTCCGAGGGTAACGTTTTGCAGAATGGAAACATCATTCTCAACTACCGCTGTCTCACCAATCACGATACCGGTGGCGTGGTCTAACATAATACCGCAACCGATGGTCGCCGCAGGGTGGATATCCACACCAAAAGCGACTGAGACTTGATTTTGCAAGTAAATTGCCAACGCTTTACGATCCTGCGCCCACAACCAATGGCCGATACGGTAAGCCTGTAAAGCGTGGAAACCTTTGAGGTACAACAACGGCGTCGAGTATTTATCAACCGCAGGGTCACGCAACCGCACCGCCAGGATATCGCGGGCTGCGGAAACAATCATCTGCCCATCAGCACGATAGGCATCTTCTACCACCTCACGGATGGCAATTGCGGGCATGATGGGATTAGCCAGTTTATTCGCCAGAATGTAGCTCAGCGCACTGCCTAAATTCTCATGCTTCAATAATGTGGCGTGGAAAAAGCTAGCCAGCATGGGTTCACACTCAGCCAGTGCTCTTGCTTCTGATTTAATGCTACTCCAGACCAGTTCTAACTCTTCTGATGACATTACGCACTCCTGCCCATAAATAAGCCACTTCAGGGAACGACCAAAGCGGCTATACCCTTACGTCTTGAAGACGCAGCACTATTAGCTGCAACGCCAATGACGTTAGGTATGTAATTATTATTTTATCCCACCGATTAACTTAACCTATCAGATGCCGCTTTTTTCATCTTTTTTGGTCCGACCCAACAAGGTCAGCGCCGCTTCACGGGCATTTTTGTGACAATACAACACCTGATAAATCTGCTCAGTTATCGGCATTTCAACACCATAACGCTGTGCCAATGCCAGAACTTCCTTGGTATTGCGGTAGCCTTCAACCACTTGACCAATTTTATCCTGCGCTTCCTGCACCGCCAACCCTTGCCCCAACATAATGCCGAATCGGCGGTTACGGGACTGGTTATCGGTACAGGTTAGCACCAAATCACCTAACCCTGCCATGCCCATAAAGGTGGAAGGATCAGCGCCCAAAGCGGTACCCAAACGAGTCATTTCAGCCAAGCCACGGGTGATTAACGCAGTACGCGCATTCGCACCAAAACCAATGCCATCAGACATCCCGGCACCAATCGCAATGACGTTTTTAACTGCACCGCCGAGTTGCACCCCGATAAAATCAGGATTGCTATAAACCCGGAAACTTTTGCCACAATGCAATAGCTGTTGCAGGTCTTCGCTGAACTGCGCATCGGTGGATGCCAGGGCAATCGCCGTAGGCAAACCGGCTGCGAGTTCTTTGGCAAATGTCGGGCCGGAAACCACAGCCAGCGGGATAGTCTCACCCAGCACTTCACGCGCCACATCCGCAAGCAAACGGCCTGTTTCGGCCTCAAGCCCTTTAGTCGCCCAGACAATCCGCGCATCTTTGCGTAAATGCGGTTTCAACTGGTTTAGTACCGCCCCGAAGACATGGCTGGGTACCACCACCAGTACATCACGGCTGGCTGCCAGCGCACGCGCCAAAGAGGTGTCCAGTAGCAGGGTATCAGGGAAAGGAACATCAGGCAGGAAAGCCTGATTACAGCGGTCGTGTTGCAAAACCTGAATATGTTTAGGGTCATGGCCCCATAACACGACGTTATGGCCATTACGCGCCAGCGTAATGGCCAAGGCGGTGCCGTAAGATCCGGCACCGATGACAGTCATTGAAGCAGAAGTGGTGTTCATCAGGCATCCTGACGTTGTTCAGCACCTTCGCCTTCAGCCTGCTGTTGCAGATAGTTCATGAACAGGGCATCAAAGTTTACCGGTGCCAGATTCAGTTGTGGGAAAGTACCGCGAGAAACCAGACTGGTGATGCATTCACGCGCATACGGGAACAGAATGTTCGGACAATATGCACCCAAGCAATGCGCCAGTTGAGTACCGTCGATACCTGCGATAGAGAAGATGCCGCCTTGCTGAACTTCGCACAGGAATGCAGTTTCTTCACCCAAAGAGGCGGTTACGGTAACACGCAGTACCACTTCATACACATCGTCAGCCAACTGACTGGAAGCAGTATCAAGATCAAGTTTAACTTCTGGCTGCCAATCCTGCTGGAAAACCTGCGGAGCATTAGGGGCTTCGAAGGAGATATCCTTGGTATAGATACGTTGGATCTGGAAAGCCATCTCTGTGTTGTTTTGTTCTGACATGTGTATAGATACCCTTAGTTAGACGTCTTTAATTAAAATATCACTGCCGCCGTAGGCTCTTTCCATTGATTCAATGGGGCCGACTGACGAGTTAAAGTAGTGGATCCAATCCACCTCGTGCATCCAGGGCATGTAAATCATCACAGCCACCGATATGCTGCCCATCAATAAATATCTGAGGCACCGTTGTCCGCCCGCTGCGCGTAATCATCTCTTCACGCCTGGCCGGAGCATTATCAATTGCGATTTCCTGAAAAGCAGCGCCTTTGGCGTTCAGCAGTGCCTTGGCACGATGACAGAACGGGCAAGTTGCCTTGGTATAAAGTTCAATCTTCGCCATGATTAGACCTCAGTTAACGTTATAATTTATTGATAAAGCAAATATAGCTATTACTTACCGCGCGCCAATGGCAGATTTTCACCACTCCAGCCAGAGATACCGTCTTTCAAGGTAAATACACGCTCAAAACCGGCTTTATTCAGCAGGTCGGCCGACGCACGGGAGGTTGTTCCCATCGCACAAACTACAATAATAGGCTGTGCTTTGTGCTTTTCCAACTCGCCCAGATTGTCGGTTTTAATGTCACTTGGCAGCAGGTTAATTGAACTGGCGATATGGCCTTTGCGATAATCATCACGCGTGCGGATATCAACCACAACCGCATCTTCTTTGTTAATCAGACGCGTCGCTTCACCACGGGTAATCTCTTTAACTTTAGAGAGAGAACTTTTGAATGTAGTGAAAATTACGGCGACGAACAACGCCACCCAAGCCAGACTCAAAACCGGATGCTGGCTAATGAATTGCATAATTTCTTGCAACATGGGGGTAAAAACTCCCGTTAGTTAGGGGATAATATTCAAGGTCACAGAGTATACCTGCGCGTTGCGGCAAATACAGCCAATTAGCAAGCACGAGTGCAGAAACTGCGAGCCATTTCGGAAAGTTTTGTCGTCTAAATGATGACAATTACGCAAAACCCCACGTCAATGTTGATCTCTTTGGGCTATTTTTAGCCGGTTTTGTAGTAAATTACAGCCATTCAACATCGATACTTATAAGAAGGTTATGCAATGTCGAGCACTAAAAAACCACTGGTTCTGACTATTCTTGATGGCTACGGTCATCGCGAAGAACAGCAGGATAATGCCATTTTGAATGCTAAAACGCCGGTAATGGATCGTTTATGGCAGCAACAGCCTCATACTTTGATTGCGGCTTCAGGTTTGGCTGTTGGCCTGCCGGACGGACAGATGGGTAACTCCGAAGTCGGTCACGTCAATTTGGGGGCCGGGCGCATTGTTTATCAGGATTTGACCCGCTTGGACAAAGAAATCAAAGACGGTGACTTCTTTACCAACCCGACACTGACCGCAGCCGTTGATAAAGCGGTTAAAGCGGGCAAAGCCGTTCATATCATGGGCCTGTTGTCTGCCGGTGGCGTCCATAGCCACGAAGATCACATTTTAGCAATGGTTGAACTGGCCGCCAAGCGCGGTGCGACGGCTATTTACCTACACGCTTTCCTCGATGGACGTGACACTCCGCCGCGCAGTGCTGAACCCGTACTGAAACGATTCACCGATAAATTTACCGAGCTAGGCAAAGGCCGTATTGCGTCTATTATTGGCCGTTACTACGCAATGGACCGCGATAACCGCTGGGATCGTGTGCAACTGGCCTACGACTTGATGACCCAAGCCAAAGGTGAGTTTACCGCTGATAATGCAGTGGCGGGCCTGCAAGCCGCCTACTCTCGCGGGGAAAATGATGAGTTCGTTAAACCCACGGTTGTTCAGGCCGCAGGCGAACCTGACGCTGCCATGAACGATGGCGACGCGCTTATCTTTATGAACTTCCGTGCTGACCGTGCGCGACAAATCACCCGCACCTTTGTTAATGCCGATTTTGACGGTTTCAAACGCGAAAAAGTGGTTAACTTCGGCGATTTTATCATGCTGACCGAATACGCTGCTGATATTAAAGTGGCCTGCGCTTACCCACCGGCATCACTGGAGAATACCTTCGGTGAATGGTTGATGAAGCATGACAAAACCCAGCTTCGTATCTCCGAAACTGAAAAATATGCTCACGTCACTTTCTTCTATAACGGCGGCGTTGAAGAACCATTTAAAGGTGAAGACCGTATTCTGGTTAACTCGCCCAAAGTGGCAACCTATGACCTGCAACCTGAGATGAGCTCCGCAGAATTGACTGAAAAACTGCTCGGCGCTATCGGCAGCGGCAAATATGATGTGATCATTTGTAACTATCCAAACGGCGATATGGTCGGCCATACCGGTGATTACGATGCTGCCATCAAAGCAGTAGAAACATTGGATAATTGCATTGAGCAAGTGGTTGCAGCAGTGAAAGCGGTTGATGGCCAATTGCTTATCACCGCTGACCACGGCAATGCTGAGCAAATGCGTGACCCGGCGACTGGCCAGGCTCACACCGCCCACACCAGCCTGCCTGTTCCCCTGATTTATGTCGGCAATAAAGGGGTTAAAGCCGTGGAAGGCGGCAAACTTTCGGATATCGCCCCAACCATGCTGTCACTGATGGAAATGGAAATCCCGCAAGAGATGACTGGTAAGCCGCTGTTCATCGTGGAATAATCCCTCGTTATGAGGGAAAAGGCGTCATTTGCAAAATCAATGATTACGGAAGATGCCATCACCGGCAGCCGAAATACCATTTTTCGGCTGTCAGGTCAGTTGGTGCGTCACCCGTGGTCAGCACTGTACGTCAGCGTTTTTTACGCTGGCGTATTGCTATTGCCGCTATCCGGCATGGCAGCAGATGCCCCAACCACCGCAAAAACCACAGAAAGCAAAAATCAGCTAAAAACTATTCAGCAGGATATTGCCGAGAAAGAAAAAAGTGTTCAGCAACAGAAACAGCAACGCAGCTCACTACTCGATCAACTGAAACAACAGGAAAATACCATCGCTCAGGCCAGTCGCAGCCTGCGTGAAACCCAAGGTACCCTGACGGAGCTGGGTAAAGATGTCTCTGGCCTCACCACCTCGATTGAAAAGCTGCAAAAACAGCAAACTGAACAGAAAAACATCTTATCCAAACAACTCGATGCCGCCTTCAAACAAGGGCAACACAGTGGTTTGCAGCTTATTTTAAGCGGCGAAGAGAGCCAACGCAGTGAGCGAATTCTGGCGTATTTCAGTTATCTTAATGAAGCACGGCAGAAATCCATTGAAGAGCTGAAGCAAACCCGTCTCAAGCTCTCTGCCGAGAAGAAAACGCTAGAACAAAAACAGAATCAACAAAAAGCCTTGCTGGATGAGCAAAAAAATCAGCAGCAGAAGCTGGAACAAGCACGCACTGCACGTAAAAAAACAACTGACATCGCTGGAGGCCTCGCTGGAAAAAGATCAGCAAGGTCTGGCAGAATTAAAATTGAACGAAACCCGTTTGCGTGATCAAATCGCCAAAGCAGAACGGGAGGCGAAAGCCCGCGCCGAGCGCGAGGCGAAAGAAGCGGCCCGAGTGCGTGAACAGGTGAAAGCCAAAGAACAGCAAGCCAAGAAAACCGGTTCCAGCTATAAACCGAGCGAAAGTGAGCGCTCATTGATGGCGCGCACCGGTGGCTTGGGTCGCCCTGGTGGGCAGGCTCTCTGGCCGGTTCGCGGCAACGTAACTCATCGCTTTGGTGAATCTTTGCAAGGTGAATTGCGCTGGAAAGGTATGGTTATCTCCGCGCCGGAAGGCAGCGAAGTGAAAGCGATCGCCGATGGCCGCGTGTTACTGGCTGACTGGCTACAAGGCTATGGCCTGGTGGTGGTTATCGAACACGGCAAAGGGGATATGAGTTTATATGGCTATAACCAGAGCGCGCTGGTCAATGTGGGCGCGCAGGTTAAAGCCGGCCAGCCTATCGCATTGGTTGGCACCAGTGGCGGCCAGGGCGAGCCATCACTCTATTTCGAAATCCGCCGCCAAGGGCAAGCTGTTAACCCACAACCTTGGTTAGGACGATAGCAAACAACGTTAGGGAAATCGTATTGCATTATTTCAACCCACGCCGATTAATTATCTTAAGCACCCTGCTTCTCGCCAGCGCCGCACAGGCAGGTAAACTCTCTATCGTTATTGATGATTTTGGTTACCGCCCCCAAAACGAAAACAAGATCTTACAAATGCCCCTACCAATTTCAGTGGCTATCCTGCCCAATGCGCCTCACGCCAAAGAGATGGCGATGAAAGCCCATAATCAAGGGCGCGAAATTCTGATTCATCTGCCAATGGCTCCACTGAGCAAGCAACCACTGGAGCGCGATACATTACAACCATCAATGAGTAGCGAAGAGATTCAGCGCATTATTCGCCAGGCTGTGAATAACGTTCCTTATGCGAAGGGCATGAATAACCACATGGGCAGTGCCATGACCTCCAGCTTGCCTGGGATGCAGAAAGTCATGCAGGCGCTGGAACACTATCAGCTCTATTTCCTCGACAGCGTGACCATCGGCAACAGTCAGGCTAGCCGCGCTGCTGAAGGCACCGGAGTCAAAGTGATTAAGCGCAAAGTCTTTTTAGATGATTCACAAAATGAAGCCGCGATCCGCCAACAATTTAACCGCGCAGTAGAGCTGGCACGCCGTAATGGTTCTGCGATTGCGATTGGGCATCCGCATCCGGCCACGATTAAAGTGCTGCAACAGATGTTGCCTCAATTACCTACCGATATAGTATTGGTCAGACCGAGTGAGCTGCTGAATGAACCGGTACATAATAATAGTGGCAGCGGTACCGTTTCACCGGGCCAGTCTAAACCGCGTGATCCGGCCAAAAACCAGCGCTTGAAAGCCATCAAACAATGTAATGCCAAAGCCAGTTACGTTCCGGAGAAAATCTACGCCGATAAGATGTTTGTTATCTTAGGTGAGAGCCTGATGCAAAGCCCAGCCGTGACATTTGTTCAGAAGCATTGGCAGCAATATTTCCCGCCAGCAGCACCCGTAACACCGGTTGATAAATCGACAGTCGATGAATCTAAAGCTAACAATCCGTAAAATGGGGCAGTCACCACCTGACTGCCCCGCTCTCAATCCTGCAACTTCAAGGCCGGAGGGCGTTCCCAAAGTCATTGAAGGTGCAGGTAGGCGGCCAGCAAACTCATCCCGATGAGCTTATTCATGTAAGGTCAACTACAAGTAAGTGATTCGGGTGAGTGCGCGCAGCCAACACCCCAGCAACTTCAAGGCCGAAGGGTATTTTAATCCCAGTTTAATATTACCTTACCTGACTTACCCGAACGCATCGCATCAAAGCCTTGCTGGAATTCATCAATAGAGAAACGATGAGTGATAATCGGGGTTAAATCCAAACCAGATTGAATCAATGCGGCCATTTTGTACCAAGTTTCAAACATTTCGCGGCCATAAATCCCTTTGATAAACAGCCCCTTGAAGATCACCTGATTCCAGTCGATCGACATATCAGACGGTGGTATTCCTAACATCGCAATACGCCCGCCGTGGTTCATTGAACTTAGCAAAGTGCGAAAAGCGGGCGGCGCACCGGACATTTCCAGACCGACATCAAACCCTTCAGTCATACCCAGGTCAGCCATGACATCTTTTAGATTCTCGTTACTGACGTTAACTGCGCGGGTTACACCCATTTTACGCGCCAGATCCAAGCGGTATTCATTCACATCAGTGATAACAACATGGCGCGCACCCACATGCTTACACACCGCCGCAGCCATGATACCAATTGGGCCGGCACCGGAAACTAATACATCTTCACCGACTAAATCGAATGACAGCGCGGTATGCACCGCATTACCGAAGGGGTCGAAAATAGCGGCTAATTCATCAGAGATATTGTCTGGGATTTTGAATGCATTGAAAGCAGGAATAACTAAATACTCGGCAAAAGAGCCAGGACGATTAACACCAACGCCCACCGTATTGCGGCACAAATGAGTACGACCACCACGGCAATTACGGCAATGGCCGCAGGTAATATGGCCTTCGCCAGACACCCGGTCACCAATATTAAAACCTTTTACTTCCTGACCAATAGCGACGATTTCACCCACATACTCGTGACCGACCACCATCGGAACTGGGATGGTTTTTTGCGACCATTCATCCCAGTTATAGATGTGCACATCAGTACCACAAATAGCGGTTTTGCGAATTTTGATCATGATGTCATTGTGACCCAGCTCGGGCACTGGTACATCAGTCATCCAAATCCCTTCTTCTGCTTTCAGTTTGGCCAACGCTTTCATAGATGATGCTTTCATGAACATTCCTTACGCAATAACGTTAAGCTGTTTGCCAATACGGATGAAAGCTTCAACAGCCTGCTCAACCTGCTCTGGCGTATGATCGGCTGACATCTGGGTACGGATCCGCGCCTGACCTTTCGGCACCACCGGATAGAAGAACCCAGTGACGTAAATCCCTTCTTTCAGCAGCGCATTGGCAAATTCTTGCGCTAATGTAGCGTCACCCAACATCACAGGGATGATGGCATGATCGGCACCGGCTAAGGTGAAACCGGCGGCACTCATTCTTTCGCGGAATAGACGAGCATTCGCCCATAAGCGATCACGCAGTTCAGCACCGTTTTCCAATAGCGATAACACCTTAATTGAGGCCGCTACTATTGCTGGAGCCAATGAATTTGAGAACAAATAAGGCCGTGAGCGTTGACGTAACCACTCAATAACCTCTTTGCGGCCAGCAGTATAGCCACCCGATGCGCCACCCAGCGCTTTGCCCAAGGTACCGGTGATAATATCAACACGATCCATCACTTCACAGTATTCATGAGTACCACGGCCATTAGCCCCCACAAAACCCACAGCATGGGAGTCATCAACCATTACCAGCGCCTGATATTCATCGGCTAAATCACAGACACCTTTCAGGTTAGCAATGACGCCATCCATTGAGAACACGCCGTCGGTTGCTATCATAATATGACGCGCACCGTCTGCTTTAGCCTGCTTTAGTTGGATTTCCAGTTCGCTCATATCGTTATTGGCGTAACGGTAGCGCTTGGCTTTACATAACCGCACACCATCGATGATGGACGCATGATTCAGCGCATCAGAAATAATGGCATCCTCTGGCCCAAGCAGGGTTTCAAATAGACCGCCGTTAGCATCAAAACAAGAGGAATAAAGGATGGCATCGTCCATACCGAGGAAATCAGCCAGCTTCTGTTCCAGAACTTTATGAGTATCTTGGGTGCCGCAGATAAAACGCACCGAGGCCATACCAAAGCCATGCGTATCCATGCCTTGTTTAGCCGCCGCGATCAGTTGCGGATGGTTTGCCAGACCCAAATAGTTATTGGCACAGAAATTAATGACATGGCGACCATCCGCCACAGCAATATCAGCTTGCTGCGCAGACGTAATTATCCGCTCGTTTTTATACAGTCCTTCAGCACGGGTCGTTTTGAGTTGCTGTTCTAATTGCTGATAAAAAGACTCTCTATCAAATGGCAGGGACATGCGTTTATCTCCAGAATGGGCAATTTCACACGACATTTTACTGATTAGTCGGTGAACTGACGAGGAACCTTGTCTTATATTGTGAAAAATGCAGCACATATCACGGTGAACAATCCTAAAGCCGCATAGAAACAGAGAGATTAGCCCCCTTGCGGCTGTGCGCTATCCTATGAAATGTTATGATATCGCCAAATAGAGTGTGGGGCATTGTGTCCGACCAACAAAATTAGCAAGGGTGAACCTGATGATTATCGTCACTGGCGGCGCTGGTTTCATTGGCAGTAATATCGTTAAGGCACTGAATAATATCGGTTATAAAGATATTTTGGTCGTTGACAACCTGAAAGACGGTACCAAATTCGTCAATCTGGTTGACCTGGATATCGCGGATTACATGGATAAAGAAGATTTTGTTGCCAGTATTGTTGCTGGTGATGATATGGGTGATATCGATGCTATTTTCCACGAAGGTGCCTGTTCTTCCACCACCGAGTGGGATGGCAAGTACATGATGGATAACAACTATCAGTATTCTAAAGATATCCTGCACTTCTGTCTGGATCGTAGTATTCCATTCTTATATGCCTCTTCCGCAGCCACTTACGGCGGGCGTACCGATAACTTTATCGAAGATCGTCAATACGAGCAGCCACTTAACGTTTATGGCTATTCCAAATTCTTGTTCGATCAGTATGTGCGTGAGCTGTTACCACAAGCTGAATCACAAATTTGCGGCTTCCGCTATTTCAACGTTTATGGCCCGCGCGAAGGTCATAAAGGCAGCATGGCGAGCGTCGCTTTCCATCTGAATAACCAGATCAATGCGGGCGAAAACCCTAAATTGTTCTCTGGCAGCGAAAACTTTAAACGTGACTTCATTTATGTAGGCGATGTTGCAGACGTGAATCTGTGGTTCTGGCAAAACGGCGTTTCAGGCATTTTCAACTGCGGTACTGGTCGGGCGGAATCGTTCCAGGCGGTTGCCGATGCAGTGGTGGATTTCCACCAAAGTGGGCCGGTGGAATACATTGAATTCCCAGAAAAACTGAAAGGCCGCTATCAGGCATATACGCAAGCTGATCTCACAAATT
The DNA here is from genome assembly GCF_000173735.1 of Yersinia aldovae ATCC 35236. GTDB lineage: Bacteria > Pseudomonadota > Gammaproteobacteria > Enterobacterales > Enterobacteriaceae > Yersinia > Yersinia aldovae. Next base: position 17,226 of record NZ_ACCB01000051.1, read on the forward strand.
TGCGCGCTGCCGGTTACGATAAGCCGTTCAAAACCGTCGCCGAAGGCGTAAAAGAATATTTGGCCTGGCTCAATCGCTCAGTCTAAGTCACTTGCTGCAAGGAATTGATAAACGGTATGAAAATACTGGTCATTGGCCCTTCATGGGTTGGCGATATGATGATGTCGCAAAGTCTTTACCGCACCCTGAAGGCCAAATATCCGACAGCAGATATTGATGTGATGGCACCCGCGTGGTGCCGTCCACTTTTGGCCAGAATGCCACAAGTGCGTCACGCTATCCCGATGCCATTGGGGCATGGGGTGTTTGAACTTGATAAACGTCGCCGCTTGGGGCTGGCCTTACGTGAAACAGGCTACGACCAGGCCTACATATTGCCGAATTCATTTAAATCTGCGCTGATACCTTATTTCTCCGGTATCAAACAGCGCACTGGCTGGCGTGGCGAAATGCGTTATTTCTTGCTAAATGATATGCGCATTCTGGATAAAGAAGCCTTCCCGCTGATGGTTCAGCGCTACGTGGCACTGGCCTATGATAAAGAGCAGGTGCACTCTGCGGCAGATTTACCGCAGCCGCTACTGTGGCCCAAATTACAGGTGGATGACGACGAAATTGTCGCGGCTACCGCATCATTCAATCTCACCGGTAGCCGCCCTATTGTTGGTTTTTGCCCTGGCGCAGAGTTTGGCCCGGCAAAACGCTGGCCACACTACCACTATGCAACACTGGCACAGCAACTGATAAACAAGGGTTATCAGGTAGCGCTATTTGGTTCAGCAAAAGACAATGAAGCCGGTGAAGAAATTCGCCAGACACTGAGCGAAGATGAGCGCCAATTCTGCCTTAATCTGGCCGGCCAGACCTCACTTGAACAGGCGGTAGTTCTGCTCGCGGGTTGTCGTGCGGTGGTCAGCAATGACTCCGGTTTAATGCATGTCGCGGCAGCCTTGGATAAACCACTCGTGGCCTTGTATGGCCCAAGCAGCCCGGACTTCACCCCGCCGCTGTCCGATAAAGCCACGGTTATCCGCCTGATTACGGGTTATCACAAGGTACGCAAAGGCGATAGCGCGCAGGGTTATCATCAAAGCCTGATTGATATCCAGCCAGAACAAGTGATGGCAGCGCTTGAGAAGCAACTATCCGCGCCAAAACACGTTGTCAGCGAGGCCGATTAATGCATGTATTGATCGTTAAAACCTCTTCTATGGGCGATGTTTTACATACATTGCCCGCATTGACAGACGCGATGCGCGCCATTCCAGACATTCGCTTTGATTGGGTGGTCGAGGAAGGTTTCAGCCAGATCCCCAGTTGGCACCCTGCGGTAGATAAAGTCATTCCGGTGGCGATCCGCCGTTGGCGCAAAAACTGGTTTGGCAGTGATACTCGTCAGGAACGCTGTGATTTTAAACGTATTGTGCAGCAACGCAGTTATGATGTGGTGATTGATGCGCAGGGGCTGATTAAAAGTGCCGCGCTGATTACCCGTATCGCTAAAGGGACAAAACATGGCCCAGACTGCAAAAGTGCCCGCGAGCCATTTGCCAGTTGGTTTTATAATTGCCGCCATGAGATTGACACCAAACAACATGCGGTTGAGCGTACACGCCAACTGTTTGCCAAAAGTTTGGGTTATGACAAGCCAGAAAGCTACGGTGATTATGCCATCGCTCAACGCTTTTTAAACCAGTTACCTGCCGATGCAGGCCAGTATCTGGTATTCCTCCATGCGACAACCCGAGACAGCAAACATTGGCCTGAGAGCCATTGGTTGCAACTGATCGAGCAAGTCCAACCAACCGGCTTAAAAATCAAGTTACCTTGGGGCGCGGAGCATGAGCATCAGCGAGCCTTGCGGTTAGCGGAACAATTCCCGCATGTTGAGGTATTACCCAAACTCACGTTGCAGCAAGTTGCGGAAGTCCTGGCAGGTGCAAAAGCGGTGGTTTCTGTTGATACTGGACTCAGCCATCTGACCGCTGCACTGGATCGCCCCAATATCACGCTGTTTGGCCCAACAGATCCCGGCTTGATTGGGGGTTATGGGCAAAACCAGATTGCGGTTATATCCGAGCAAAAAAGTATGGATAGCCTTACGGCTGAGACTATTATGACCAAATTGAAAGTGCTCATTTCATAAGTGATCGTTATTTATTTTCAGCCATTTTGAGGCTTTAAAAATAGAGCCAAGCGTTGTTTAGCGTAAACAGAATGGTAATGGAAGAAAATCGGCTCTGGTTAATGCTTGAGTCGATTGTTCTATGGGGTGTTTTGTTGCTTATTGTCGGGGAGAATATCATTGCAGTTGGATATTCCTATTTGAGATTAGTGAGGATATATAAATATAATTAATCATTATCAAATTGATTAGGACATCCTGTATACCTACATTCTACCAAGATCTATTACTCTCTTTTTCGTGTTACTTAATTAATTGATCAATACAACGACAATAGTTCTCATCTAGTCATGCAGGGTTTCAATAGATTCACGCGTACTTTCTGAAATCATTTAACAAGTTATACTCTTTTGGTGAATAGCCAGACCGCATGTTGACCACGCTATCCCCGATGCCGAAAAGAGCCTTTCTTGCTCAGATATGGTATTATTCTTAATAATCCATATAAATGAAATTGATAGAATGTTGCTGCGTTTATATCAGGTACTACTCTACCTTATCCAACCTTTGATTTGGCTGCGTTTGTTATTACGTAGCCGTAAAGCCCCCGCTTATCGCAAGCGCTGGGGGGAGCGTTATGGTTTTTGTGCCGGTAAAGTCGTGGCAGGCGGCATCATGCTGCATTCAGTTTCAGTCGGTGAAACTCTGGCCGCCATTCCATTGGTCAGGGCATTACGTCACCGCTACCCATCTTTGCCCATCACTGTCACCACCATGACACCTACCGGCTCTGAACGTGTCCAATCTGCCTTCGGCAAAGATGTTCATCACGTTTATTTGCCTTATGACCTTCCCGGTTCCGTGAATCGTTTTCTTGATCAAGTTAATCCTAAGCTGGTTATCATTATGGAAACCGAACTTTGGCCTAATCTTATCAATGCCTTGCATCGCCGTAAGATCCCGCTGGTGATTGCCAATGCGCGTCTTTCTGCCCATTCAGCCATAGGCTACAAAAAAATCGGCAGTTTCATGCGCCAAATGCTGCAACGAATCACCCTGATTGCCGCGCAGAATCAGGAAGACGGTGATCGTTTTATTGAGTTAGGGCTAAAACGCTCACAGCTCACGGTAACGGGCAGTCTAAAGTTTGATATTTCGGTAACACCTGAGTTAGCCGCCAGAGCCGTAACATTACGTCGCCAATGGGCACCTCATCGGCCGGTCTGGATTGCCACCAGCACCCACGATGGCGAAGAAATCCTCTTACTGGAAGCACATCGTCAATTGTTACAGCGTTTCCCCACACTGTTGCTAATTCTTGTGCCTCGCCATCCAGAACGGTTCCCGAAGGCAATTGAACTGACACAGAAAGCAGGCTTGAGTTATACGTTACGTAGCAAAGGGGAAGTGCCTTCAAGCAGCACGCAGGTGGTGATTGGCGATACGATGGGTGAACTGATGTTGCTTTATGGCATCGCAGATTTAGCTTTCGTTGGTGGTAGCTTGGTTGAACGTGGCGGTCATAACCCACTTGAAGCGGCAGCACATGCCATCCCAGTGCTAATGGGGCCGCATACGTTTAACTTTAAAGACATCTGTGCCAAGCTGGAACAGGCTGAAGGATTGATTACTGTCACCGATACGTTATCGCTGGTAAAAGAAGTCACCATGCTGCTGACTGATGAAGATTGCCGCCTCTATTATGGCCGCCATGCGGTTGATGTTTTGCATGAAAATCAGGGCGCTTTGCAACGGTTATTACATCTACTGGAGCCTTACCTGCCACAACGGAGCCACTAAATGAGCGCCAAAAAACGTCTTTCGGTGGTGATGATTGCCAAAAATGAAGCCTCACTGCTGGCCGACTGTTTGGCATCCGTAGCCTGGGCCGATGAAATAGTGGTTCTGGATTCCGGCAGTAAAGATGAAACGTTCGCCATTGCCCAGCAGCAGGGTGCCAAGGTCTACAGCAATACCGATTGGCCGGGTTATGGTAAACAGCGCCAATTAGCCCAGCAGTACGCCAGCGGCGATTATATTTTAATGCTGGATGCCGATGAACGTGTAACACCCGAGCTTAAAGCCGCAATTGACGCGGTACTGATGGCACCAGAAGAAGGTGCCGTTTATAGCTGTGCGCGGCGTAATCTGTTTTTAGGCCGATTTATGCGCCACAGTGGCTGGTATCCCGATCGGGTCACTCGCTTATATCCACATCATAAATTCCAATACAACGATAATTTAGTCCACGAATCACTTAACAGCGGTTCCGCAAAAGTCATCCCACTGAATGGTGATTTATTGCATCTGACCTGTCGTGATTTCTTTGCTTTTCAACGCAAACAACTTAGTTATGCCGAAGCGTGGGCCACTCAACGCCATCAGCAAGGTAAAAGTTGCAGCTACTTCTCTATTCTCAGCCATACTCTCGGGGCATTCTGTAAAACGTGGTTATTCCGTGCCGGTTTCCTTGATGGCAAACAAGGTCTGTTGCTGGCAGTCGTCAACGCACAGTATACCTTTAATAAATATGCGGCTCTGTGGGCATTGAGCCACCAAGATCAGAAAAGTGAGAAGTCATGACCACTAAAGCCATTTACCCAGGGACATTTGACCCTATCACCAACGGTCATTTGGATTTAGTCACGCGTGCCTCGGCGATGTTCAGCCAGGTGATTCTGGCTATCGCCGATAGCGCCAGCAAAAAAACCTTATTTACACTGGCGGAACGAGTGGCACTGGCAAAAGAAGTGACCGCGCCGCTGAAAAATGTCGAGGTATTAGGATTCAGTGAATTGATGGCTGAGTTCGCCAAAAAGCAAGACGCCAATATTTTGGTGAGAGGCTTACGCTCAGTGTCAGATTTTGAGTATGAATGGCAGCTCGCGAATATGAATCGCCACCTGATGCCAAAGCTAGAAAGTGTCTTTCTGATGCCATCAGAGAAATGGTCATTTATCTCTTCCTCGCTGGTGAAGGAAGTGGCACGTCATGGTGGTGATATCACTCCGTTTCTCCCTGCACCGGTCACCAAAGCGCTAATGGCCAAACTGGCCTGACTCTTTATTCACATTGGCATTACAGGTAGCGGCCTCATAGAAACGAGGCCCGAGCCACGGCTTAAAGTGCTAAGGGTATACGGTTAATGCTGGCAGTGACGGCAAAAAAACGTGCTGCGCTGCCCATGCTTTGCAATCTCAATCAAATGCCCACAGCGGCGGCAAGGCTCGCCTGCTCGCCCGTACACCTGCAACTCCTGCGCAAAATACCCCGGTTTACCATCTGACTGTAAAAAGTCGCGTAATGTGGTGCCCCCCTGCTCAATAGAGTGTAATAACACCGCTTTTATCGTTGCAACCAGTTGGATGGCCTCAATTTTGGTTAACGAACCAGCAGCACGTTCTGGCAAAATACTCGCAGTGAAAAGCGATTCACTGGCGTAGATGTTACCCACCCCAACCACTACTTTGTTATCCATCAGCCACTGTTTTATTACAGTACGTTTACTGCGTGATTTATCAAACAGGTAATCAGCAGTAAATTCATCACCCAAGGGTTCCGGCCCTAAATGGGCGAGTACGCTACTGGTTTCAAGATCTTTTGCCCATAGCCAGGCTCCAAAGCGCCGTGGATCGGTATAACGCAATATTTTGCCATTACTTATCACTAAATCGACATGATCATGTTTTGCAGCTTCAGTTTCTTCAGACAAGATCCGTAAGCTGCCCGACATCCCCAGATGGACGATAATCCAGCCGGTCACCAATTCTATAAGTAAATACTTTGCCCGGCGCTGAACACTGAGTACCCGTTGATCGCTCAATGCCAGAATTTCATCGGATACAGGCCAGCGTAAGCGAGCATTTCTGACTACGGCATAAAGAATGGTCTGACCGACAAGATAGGGTTCGATCCCGCGTCGGCTGGTCTCAACTTCTGGTAATTCAGGCATGTCACCTCCCTAAACGTATCTCACTGGATTTTATATAATAAAAAACCCGGCCGAGGCCGGGTTTTCTTAATCCACCAAAATTAAAATTATTTAATTTTAGCTTCTTTGTAGATCACATGTTGACGGACAACTGGATCGAATTTCTTCAGTTCCAATTTTTCCGGCTTAGTACGCTTGTTCTTCGTAGTGGTATAGAAGTGACCAGTACCAGCAGAAGAAACCAGCTTGATCTTCTCGCGAACACCTTTAGCCATGATTCAGTTCCTTAATACTTCTCACCGCGGGTACGAAGTTCGGCCAAGACCGTTTCGATACCCTTCTTATCAATAACACGCATACCTTTAGCAGATACACGCAAAGTTACAAAGCGCTTCTCGCCCTCAACCCAAAAACGGTGAGAGTGAAGGTTCGGCAGAAAACGGCGTTTGGTCGCGTTCATTGCGTGGGAACGGTTGTTACCGCTCACCGGGCGCTTGCCAGTAACTTGGCAGACTCGGGACATGTCTATTCTCCAAAAATCAAATCAGCTCGAGCTTCGTATAGGATTTGGCCGCCTCGTCAGGCTTTAGAGCCCATCTCAGCAAATTCACTGAGAAGACTCACTGTCATCAGGTCAGAAACCCCTGTCACCAGGCTATAAACCTGCTGAGATAGGCTCTTCACGCCAAACCCAAGATTCTCAAAGGTGGCGTAGTATACGCTCTGAAGCGTAAGTGCTCAAGTCCCGAACAGCTAAAGATCCCGAAAGGATCAATTATTATTGCTCTAAAGCCATCCGCGTTCAGCAAATGAGACACATTCACCCCGGCCAACCACTAAATGATCGAGCACTCGAATATCTAATAATGAACAGGCTTTTATCACCTGCGTAGTCATCAAACGGTCGGCTTGGCTCGGTTCAGCCTTACCCGAGGGGTGATTATGCGCCAGAATCAGCGCGGCGGCATTAACCTTCAGCGCTTCACGCACAATTTCTCTCGGATGAACCTCAACGCTGCTGATGGTACCAGTAAACATCTCCTCATGGCGAATAACACGATGCTGGTTATCCAAAAACATCACTAAAAAAATCTCTCGTTCACGATGAGAAAGAATATTTTGTAGGAACTTTTGCGTAATTTCGGGGTTTTGCAGAACACTTTCCCGCATCAAGTGAGATGAAAAACAGCGACAGGCTAGTTCGGCAATGGCCTGAATTTGGCTGTATTTAGATGTACCAATCCCTTTTTGGGCAGATAAGGTCTGATAATCCGCAGATATCAGCCCATGAAGTGAACCGAACTCTTCAATCAAATATTCAGCCATCCGCATGACATGCATTCCCGGAATACCCGTACGTAGAAAAATAGCGAGTAACTCGGCATCGGTCAGTACAGCAGCACCATATTTAAGCAACTTCTCCCTTGGGGCAATCGGCCCATACCACTTTTCCATCCCTTGACTCCTGTTGTCCTTGAACAGCGCGGCATCATGCCATAAGGCGTTTATCCCTACGATATCGCGGTTGGCATCATGCGTAGCGTCTCGCAAATTTGACGATTGATGTCATCAGGAGATGCCCTGATAGCTAATCTGCTCAGAGGTTATGCTAAAATATCGCCTCTTACGGCTTTCATTCGGACAATTATGATGACGGGACTCTCCGGCAAACAGATTGTGCTCGGGATTAGCGGAGGTATCGCCGCCTATAAATCTCCTGAGCTGGTACGCCGCTTGCGCGACAGGGGCGCAGAGGTACGCGTGGTGATGACTCACGCGGCAAAAGCGTTCATTACGCCTCTCACATTGCAGGCCGTCTCGGGCTACCCCGTTTCTGATGATTTACTCGATCCGGCAGCAGAAGCAGCGATGGGCCATATTGAGCTGGGTAAATGGGCTGATTTAGTCATTATGGCCCCAGCCACGGCAGATTTACTGGCCAGAGTGGCTGCGGGTATGGCAAATGATTTGCTGACCACTGTCTGTCTGGCAACGGCGGCCCCAGTTGCGGCCGTGCCCGCCATGAATCAACAGATGTACCGCGCCGCTGCCACCCAGGCAAACCTACAGACGCTCGCCGAGCGTGGCATGTTATTATGGGGGCCAGACAGCGGCAGCCAGGCGTGTGGTGATGTTGGCCCAGGCAGAATGCTGGACCCACTGGAAATTGTCGCGCTGGTGCATGATCATTTTTCTGCAAAACAAGACCTGCAACATTTGAGCGTTATGATTACTGCCGGGCCAACCCGTGAAGCACTTGATCCGGTGCGCTTTATCAGTAATCAAAGTTCGGGCAAGATGGGCTTCGCGATTGCGCAAGCCGCTGCCGCCAGAGGGGCTACTGTCACTCTGGTTACCGGGCCAGTAAATTTACCAACACCTGCGGGCGTAGACCGTATTGATGTTATTAGTGCGCTCGAAATGGAGCAAGAGGTCAATACACGGGCAGCGCAGCAGAATATTTTTATTTCTTGTGCCGCAGTAGCCGATTACCGCGCAGAACACGTTTCTGACGAGAAAATAAAAAAACAAGGCGACGAAATAACACTTAAGCTGGTGAAAAATCCAGATATTGTCGCGGGCGTCGCTTCAATGGTTAAAAATCGCCCATTTGTTGTTGGATTTGCTGCCGAAACCCAGAATGTGGAAGAATACGCGCGACAAAAACTGGCGCGAAAAAAACTAGACCTTATTTGTGCCAATGATGTATCGCTCGCAGAACATGGTTTTAACAGTGACACCAATGCTTTGCACCTTTTTTGGCCGACTGGCGAGAAACGTTTACCGCTCAGCGATAAATGTCTCCTCAGTCAGCGTTTAATAGACGAGATTGTCAGCCGTTATGATGAAAAAAATCGACATTAAAATTCTGGACTCACGCGTTGGCAACGAGTTTCCTTTACCTGCTTATGCTACTGAAGGCTCTGCCGGGCTGGATTTGCGTGCCTGTTTAGACGAAGCGGTAGATTTACTGCCGGGGCAAACCACTTTATTACCTACCGGTTTAGCGATTCATATCGGTGATAGCGAACTGGCTGCCGTCATCCTGCCGCGCTCTGGTTTAGGGCATAAACACGGTGTGGTACTCGGTAATCTGGTTGGCCTTATCGATTCCGATTATCAGGGACAATTGATGGTATCGGTATGGAACCGTGGTCAACAACCTTTCACCATTGAGCCAGGTGAACGTATCGCCCAGATGGTATTTGTTCCCGTAGTACAAGCAGAATTCAATTTGGTTGAAAGTTTTGACCAAAGTGAACGTGGCACCGGTGGGTTTGGTCATTCTGGACGCCAATAACCTACCCTAGACCTAAATATCGTAAAAAAGCTATCACATAAGCCGCCGGGGGTTGGTACCCAGTGCGGCCGATATTTGGGTTTTTGTTATTAAGTCATTTTTAGCAAGGGTCTACTCGGACATGGCAGAAAAAGAAAATACGAAAAGGAACAGGCGCGAGGAAATTTTGCAGGCTTTAGCGCAGATGCTGGAATCCAGCGATGGCAGCCAACGCATTACCACCGCTAAACTTGCCGCGAATGTGGGGGTTTCTGAAGCAGCACTTTATCGACATTTCCCCAGTAAAACGCGGATGTTTGATAGCCTGATCGAGTTTATTGAAGATAGTCTGATGTCCCGCATTAATTTGATTCTGCAAGATGAAAAAGAGACGTTCAATCGCCTCCGACTGATCCTGCTGCTGGTGTTAGGGTTTGCAGAGAAGAATCCCGGTCTGACCCGAATCATGACAGGCCATGCGCTGATGTTTGAACAAGATCGTCTGCAAGGGCGAATTAACCAGTTGTTTGAACGAATTGAAGTACAGCTACGTCAGGTTCTGCGCGAGAAAAAACTGCGCGATGGGCAGGGTTTTATCCATGATGAGGCGTTATTGGCAACTCAACTGCTGGCGTTTTGTGAAGGGATGCTCTCACGCTTTGTCCGCTCCGAGTTCCGCTATCGACCAACCCAAGAGTTTGATGCCCGCTGGCCTCTGATTGTGGCTCAATTGCAATAAGCTGCAAAGCCATTGTGATAGCTTATATAAAAAGGGCCAAACGGCCCTTTTTTGTATTCTTGGTTGAGGAAACCTTAAACGCCGTACTGTTCGCGATAGTGACGCACAGCCGCCAAATGGCTCGCCATTTCGGGTTTCTCCTCCAAGTAACCGATCACATCATTCAGGGTAACGATAGAAATCACTTTGCAGTGATAATCTCGCTCCACCTCCTGAATCGCTGAAATCTCACCAAGGCCACGTTCCTGACGGTCCAATGAAATCATCACACCAGCCAGAGTCGCGCCCTGCGCATTGATAATCTCCATTGATTCACGAATAGCAGTACCAGCGGTTATCACATCATCCACCAGCATAACTCGCCCTTGTAGCTGGCTCCCCACCAGGCTACCGCCTTCACCGTGATCTTTTGCTTCTTTACGGTTAAAGCAATAGGGTACATCGCGCTCATGATGTTCTGCTAAGGCAACAGCCGTTGTGGTCGCGATAGGAATACCTTTGTAGGCCGGCCCGAACAACAGATCGAACTCCACACCACAATCCATTAAGGCAGCGGCGTAGAAACGCCCGAGTTTTGCCAGATCCAGCCCGGTATTAAACAATCCTGCATTAAAGAAATAGGGGCTAATTCGCCCGGACTTCAGGGTAAACTCGCCAAACTTCAACACCTGTTTGTTAAGCGCAAACTCGATAAACTCGCGCTGATAGGCTTTCATTGGTACTTCTCCTCTCCGAATTATGACGATTCTCGTTAATTGCGTTGTTTACTAATTCGATACCCAAATTGCAGGCAAAAAAAAGGCGACTAGCAAGTCGCCTTAATTAATTTATTGTGCCAACGCCGCCTTCTGCGCCTGGAAGATAGTCTCTATCCCCCCACGAGCCAGAGCCAGCAACGCCAAGAGTTCTTCGTGGCTGAACGGTTCGCCTTCTGCGGTGCCCTGCACCTCAATCATCCGGCCATCTTCCATCATCACCACATTCATGTCCGTTTCTGCCGCAGAATCCTCTACGTATTCCAAGTCGCAAAGGGCTTCACCTTTCACGATGCCAACAGAAACCGCTGCAACCAGCCCTTTCATCGGGTTCGCTTTCAATTTGCCACTGGCTACCAACTTATTCAGCGCATCGGCTAAAGCCACACAAGCGCCACTAATTGAGGCGGTACGAGTACCGCCATCCGCCTGCAATACATCGCAGTCTAAAGTGATGGTAAATTCGCCCAGTTTCTTCAAATCAACCGCGGCACGCAAAGAACGCGCGATCAGACGTTGAATTTCTAACGTGCGGCCACCTTGTTTACCTTTTGCGGCTTCGCGCGCGTTACGGCTATGGGTGGAACGTGGCAACATGCCATATTCAGCGGTTATCCAACCCTGCCCTTGGCCCTTTAGAAAGCGCGGAACACCCTCTTCGACCGTGGCGGTGCACAAGACTTTGGTATCACCAAACTCAACCAACACTGAGCCTTCAGCGTGTTTTGTGTAATTACGGGTCAGGGTCAATGGGCGGACTTGTTGTGCTGCTCGGTCTGCTGGACGCATGGGCTTTCTCCGGCTTTAAATCGATATTGGTCGCGCATTATACGGCCTTAGTGATGTAATGCCTATCCTGCCTGCGACTCGGAGGCTATAATCGCTGCATCTTTTCTTTAAAACGGGTACGCAATAATGATCCGCAGCATGACCGCTTACGCTCGGCGTGATATTAAGGGTGAATGGGGTAGCGCAGCCTGGGAGCTGCGTTCCGTTAACCAACGCTATTTAGAAACTTATATTCGCTTGCCTGAACAGTTCCGCGGCCTGGAACCGGTCATCCGTGAACGTATTCGCAACCGTCTAACCCGTGGCAAAATCGAATGTAACCTGCGTTTTGAACTGGATGCCAACGCACAAAGCTCGCTGGTTCTTAATGAAAAACTGGCAAAACAATTAGTTGAAGCCGGTAACTGGGTCAAGATGCAAAGTGATGAAGGCGAAATCAACCCAGTGGATATTCTGCGCTGGCCGGGTGTCATGGCCGCAGAAGAACAAGATCTGGACGCAATAAGTACCGAGCTAATGCAGGCTCTGGATATCGTGTTGGATGACTTCATTGTTTCTCGTGAAACCGAAGGTGCGGCACTCAAGGCACTGATAGAAAAGCGTTTGGATGGTGTCAGCGCCGAAGTGATTAAAGTACGAACTCATATGCCAAACATCTTGCAGTGGCAGCGTGAGCGCCTGCTGAACAAGCTGGAAGAAGCGCAAGTTCAGTTGGAAAATACCCGTCTGGAGCAGGAATTGGTGCTAATGGCGCAACGTGTCGATGTCGCTGAAGAGCTGGATCGCCTGGAAGCGCACGTTAAAGAAACGCACAATATTCTGAAGAAGAAAGAAGCTGTTGGCCGCCGCCTTGATTTTATGATGCAAGAATTCAACCGCGAGTCGAATACGCTGGCATCAAAATCTATTAATGCCGAAGTCACCAACTCAGCCATTGAGCTGAAAGTACTCATCGAGCAAATGCGCGAACAGATTCAGAATATCGAGTAACTGTATTTACTCATCAGTTTTACGTGAACCCGGAGAAGTCCAGGTT
>NZ_ACCB01000050.1 GCF_000173735.1 Yersinia aldovae ATCC 35236
TTTATTAAATAGAGTAAAAAGTGAATATCATTTAAATGAGGTTTTTTTCAACACTAACAGCCAAGAGGGTATTACTGATAAAGATTTAAGTCTTAACCTGACTCAAAGTTCAGTCAGGACTACACTCCAATCAGATAAATATATTGATGGGAAATTGGCAAAAGTCTACCCACAGTTCGTAAAAAACCTCAGTCTCGAGCAATATCAAAAAATAGATTTAGAAAAGAAGAAAATTAAAGATATTGTCATCGAAAAATTAATGGGGAAAATTTGCACCGAGATGATATTTGGTGAAAACTATTACCAATGGAATTGTCCTCCTTGAAGCAAACGGTAAAATCAGAAGCGGAAAATATTATAACCAGAAACAAACAAGAATCCACCAGGTTATAAAGAGGTAAATACAAATAAAACTCACAATCGATTTGTGAGTTTTATTTTCTCGTGCTGCTGGCTGACGCCAGGTTGAAACTATATTCTCGCGCAGGTCAACTATCAAGCCGAGCCACGGCGAATTAATACCGGCGGCAAAATAACGTTTTGCAGTTGCAGGTCAACGCCCGCGATACGCTGGAGTAACCGTTGCCCGGCACTGTAACCAATCTCTCTGGCAGAACTGGTGACAAAGGTTAATGGTGGCTCGGTTAGCTCGGCTTCCGGTACATCACCAAAACCGATGAGTGCCACTTGTTGATCCAGGTAAGTATCGACACCGGCGCTGCCGATAGTCCGGCCAGTGCGCAAGATACCGAAGTAAGCCCCTAACGCGACCGATGCCTGATGACAAACAATAGCGCTGACATTGGGGTGATTGCGTAACAGCGTTTCTGCTGCATCAGCCGCCGCCTGTTGTTGACTCTCGCATTCGACCACCCATTCAGAACGAAATGGCAGGCCATATTGCACCAAGGTGGCACAAAAGCCCCCCAACCGCTCGGCCCGGGTCAAGGAGTGTGAGTGCCCGCCAAGATAGGCAATCTGTCGATGACCGCGGCCAATCAGAAACTCCGTCGCCATTTTTGCGGCCTGCATGTTATCAGGGCGCACCACATCCACCCCTTCCAACACATTCGATCGCGCGGCACAAATCAGCGGGATATCATGCTCGGCGGCCTTTTGCTGCAACCCCATCTCCCGCTTCGCGCCACCGCCCAATACTAGCCCGTCGACCCCTTGAGCAATCAGCGTATCAAAACAACGCAGCAATCCCTTCCCCTCCCGACCACTTTGTGTCAGAAAGAGCAGTTTGCCCTCCGCCTCAATCGCCTCACTCAAGCCTGCCGTTATTGCGGCATAAAAGGGATCGCCAATATCGCGCACGATCAAGCCGATAACACCCGATTCACCGCCGCGCAATTGCGCCGCCTGACGGTTGCGGACATAACCGAGCTGTTCGATGGCCTGATTAACCCGCTCTGCGGTTGCCCCAGAGATACGCCCTTTGCCACTGATAGCCAATGAAACGGTCGCCACTGAGACGCCAGCCAATTTAGCCACATCGGTAATCGTAATTTTTTTAATTGGTCATAACTGCGGATAAACAAGCCAAGTTAAACGTTTAATCTGATGATGCCCTCGCTAGCCAAAGAATTTGGCGTTGCAGGCAGGCGGCCAGCACGCAAATCCCGATGAACTTATACCGGTAAGTGATTCGGGTGTGTGTCCGCAGCTAACAACTCTGCGGCTTCAAATGCGAAGGTTATACAAAAATAGGATCAGTAATTGTGACATGTCGCTCATATTATCTCGGTTAAACGTTTTATCTTATTTTACCTTTAGACAGGACGGCGAAATCATCGCCATTTATCGAAAAACAAACCGTTACCCAGAACTGCGGTTGTGAAATGCAGACATTGCTAACATCAGGTGCGTTAAAACAGGAGTCATTATGTCAGACGGTAAAAAAACAAAAAATTACGCTGTGGGAATTTTTCCAAAGTTTGGGAAAAACCTTCATGCTACCGGTCGCCTTACTCTCTTTCTGTGGGATCATGCTGGGTATCGGCAGCTCACTCAGTAGCAAAGATGTCATCACCCTATTGCCTGTGATTGGTCATCCTGCTTTCCAGTTATTATTCACCTGGATGAGCAAGGTGGGTTCATTCGCCTTTAGCTTCCTGCCGGTAATGTTTGCCATTGCCATCCCTCTGGGCATGGCGCGTGAGAATAAAGGGGTGGCCGCGTTCTCCGGTTTTGTTGGTTTTGCGGTGCTGAATCTGGCGACCAACTTTTACCTGACAACCCGCGGTGTGTTGCCAACCACCGATGCGATGGTACTGAAAACCCACAACATTCAGAATATTTTAGGTATTCAGTCAATTGATACCGGTATTCTCGGCGCAGTCATTGTCGGTATCATCGTTTACCTGCTACATGAGCGCTTCAATACCATTCGCCTGCCGGATGCCTTGGCCTTCTTTGGCGGTACCCGTTTTGTGCCGATCGTCACGACGGTGGTGCTGGGGCTGGTCGGTTTATTGATCCCGCTAATTTGGCCATTCTTCGCCGCCGGTATCACCGGGTTAGGTAACTTGATTAATGGTGCCGGTATCTTCGGCCCGATGATTTTTGGCAGCGGCGAGCGGTTATTACTGCCGTTCGGTTTGCACCACATTTTGGTGGCACTGATTCGCTTTACTGAAGCGGGCGGTACGATGGATGTCTGTGGCAATAGCGTCAGCGGTGCGCTGACCATCTTCCAGGCCCAGCTCTCCTGCCCAACCACAAGCGGTTTCTCTGAAAGTGCCACACGCTTCCTGTCGCAAGGTAAAATGCCAGCCTTCCTTGGTGGCCTGCCGGGTGCTGCGTTAGCCATGTATCATTGCGCCAAGCCTGAGAATCGCCATAAGATTAAAGGGTTATTGATTTCCGGTGTGGTGGCCTGTGTGATTGGTGGCACCACTGAACCGATTGAGTTCCTGTTCCTGTTTGTTGCCCCGTTCTTGTATCTGATCCATGCAATCTTAACCGGTTTGGGCTTTACCGTGATGGCATTGCTCGGTGTGACCATTGGTAATACCGACGGTAATATCATTGATTTCGTGGTGTTTGGTATTCTGCACGGCACCGCCACCAAATGGTATTGGGTTCCGGTGGTTGCGGCGATTTGGTTCGTGGCGTACTACATGATTTTCCGCTTTGCCATTCAGCATTTCAATATCAAAACACCGGGACGTGAAAGTGAAACCACGGCCAGCCGCAATGCCGAGAAAGCCGCCAGCGGTGCGGTCATCGGTAAATCTGGTTATAACTCCCCGGCTATTCTGGCAGCACTGGGCGGCGCGGATAATATCGTCTCGCTGGATAACTGTATTACCCGGCTGCGGATGTCCGTTAAGGACATGAATTTGGTGGATAAAGAGGCGCTAAAAGCCAACCGTGCTATTGGTGTTATTCAACTGAACGACCATAACTTACAAGTCGTTATCGGCCCGCAAGTGCAATCGGTGAAAGATGAATTAGACTCACTGATAGGGAATGAACAATTTACAACGTCATAAGACGCCAGATCAATGAGTGAAGGGGTGACCGCACCCAAGGGCGCTCCGGTGGTTTATGCCACCACGACCCCAGCGGCACGTTTCCCCTTCATTTGACTGAGCTATAAATAGGTTTGTCATTAACCTCTACGGGGCACTCGATGCCCCGTTTTTTGATAAGCGAGATGCTGATGTTTGATTTCTCCACACCGGTTGACCGTCACGGCACCTGGTGTACCCAATGGGACTATATTGCCGACCGCTTTGGCGCGGCTGACCTGTTGCCCTTTACTATTTCTGATATGGATTTCCCCACCGCACCGGTGATTTTGCAAGCGCTTAATCAGCGTATCGAACACGGGGTTTTGGGCTATAGCCGCTGGCAACATGACGATTTTCTCGGTGCTATCCGCCATTGGTATCAACAACGTTTTCATTGCAGTATCGATACGTCAATGGCGGTGTACGGGCCGTCCGTGATTTATATGGTGGCTCAGTTGATCCGCTGCTGGTCTGCACCGGGCGATTTTATTGTCACCCACACGCCAGCTTATGACGCCTTCTACAAAGTGATCCTCGGTAACCAGCGCCAGTTACTCAGTTGCCCACTGCACAAAGTGGATAACCAGTGGCAATGTGATATGGCACATCTGGAAGCGTTATTGGCGCGGCCACAAACCAAAGTGCTGCTGTTGTGCAGCCCGCATAACCCGACCGGCAAAGTTTGGACTGCAAAAGAGCTGGCTCAGATGGCGGAACTGTGCGAACGCCATCAGGTAAAAGTGATCAGTGATGAAATTCATATGGATATGACCTGGGGCGAGCAGGTTCATACGCCGTGGAGTGAGGTTGGCCAAACGCCGTGGGCATTGCTGACCTCCGGCTCCAAGACCTTCAACATCCCTGCGTTGACCGGGGCATACGGTTTTATCAGTGACAGTGAAACCCGTGATAGCTACACACAAATGCTAAAAGGCCGGGATGGGCTGTCTTCCCCTGCGGTGCTGGCTATTGTGGCGCATATTGCCGCTTATCGTCAGGCTGAGCCGTGGCTGGATGAGCTGCGCAGCTACCTGCAAGCCAATCTGGTGTATGTGGCACAACGCCTTAACCAGGCGTTCCCCGCATTAAACTGGCAGCCACCGCAAGCAACTTATCTGGCATGGATAGATTTACGCCCTTTAAATATTGATGACCATCAGTTGCAGGAGGTGCTTATCGAGAAAGAGAAAGTTGCCATCATGCCCGGCTTCACCTACGGCGAAGAAGGCCGTGGCTTCTTACGACTCAACGTCGGTTGCTCGCGCAGCAAGGTAGAAGCTGGGATGGACAAGCTGATTAATGGCATTCGTGTGTTACAAGCCAATAGCACCAATTAGATCCCCCCCGATGATGGGCACTGATCGCCCCGCCCATCATTTGGTGTGATTCCCATCACTTTTTTATGCAACTCAGTGGATATTTTCATCCATTTGTTTTTATAATGATCTGCACTTTACCCACAAGAATCACCTTCTGATAACAAGTGAGTGCCCAGCATGATTGATCCCCGCCTTCCCCTGACTGACATTCATCGCCATCTTGACGGCAATATCCGTGCGCAAACAATTTTGGATCTGGGTCGCCAATTTAATCTGGCTTTGCCTGCTGATGAGTTAGCGGCACTGCGTCCCCATGTGCAGATCACCAAAACTGAACCTGATTTAGTCAGTTTCTTGCAAAAACTGGATTGGGGCGTGGCGGTATTGGGTTCACTGGATGCCTGCCGCCGTGTGGCTTATGAGAACGTCGAGGACGCAGCCAATGCCGGTTTGCATTATGCCGAGCTGCGCTTTTCGCCATTCTATATGGCGATGAAACACCAATTGCCGGTGGCCGGAGTGGTCGAGGCCGTGATTGATGGCATCCAGTCCGGTTGCCGTGATTTTGCCATTGATATCCGCTTGATTGGCATTCTCAGCCGCACTTTCGGCGAACAAGCCTGTTTGCAAGAACTGGAAGGTTTACTGGCGCATCGTGAGGCGATTACGGCGCTGGATTTGGCCGGTGACGAACTGGGCTTTCCCGGTGGCCTGTTTCGCAGCCACTTCAACCGCGCCCGGGATGCCGGTTTACGCATTACCGTCCACGCAGGTGAAGCCGCAGGGCCGGAGAGTATCTGGCAGGCCATCCGCGAACTGGGCGCTGAACGTATTGGTCACGGTGTAAAAGCGGTGGAAGACATTAAGCTGATGGATTATTTGGCTGCACACAACATTGGTATCGAATCCTGCCTGACATCCAATATCCAGACCAGCACCGTTTCCTCGCTGGCCACTCATCCGCTGGCGACCTTCCTGCGTCATGGCGTATTGGCATCAATTAATACCGATGACCCGGCGGTTCAGGGTATTGAGATTGCCAATGAATACCAGGTGGCAGCACCGGCTGCGGGCTTAACGCCACAGGAGATCCGTCAGGCGCAGCTTAACGGCTTGACGATGGCGTTTATCAGTGAGCAAGAAAAGCAGGCGCTGCGGGATAAAATCGGCGCATAACGGCCTAAAACAGCCCAATAAAAACGCCGGTATCGACTCGCTACACCGGCGTTTTTATTGTTTTTTATCTATTTATATTCAATCACTTGCCTTCTGACTGACCGGCTGAGGCCAACGCACTGGCAGCCTGCGCTTTTTCAGCATTCTCTCTGGCCACTCGTTTAGCATAACGCTGTGCCAACACCGCGCATACCATCAATTGAACCTGATGGAATATCATCAGCGGCAATACCATAACCCCGACCACGGAGGCAGGAAACAGCACATTGGCCATCGGGATACCGTTAGCCAGGCTCTTCTTCGAACCACAAAACACAATGGTGATTTCATCGGCGGTATTGAACCCCAGCCAGCGGGCTGCCAGCGTATTAACCACCAGCACCACTGTCAGTAACACCAGCGAACAGAGCAGGATCGCCAACAGCGACCAGCCATCAATTTGATGCCATATCCCCTGAACCACCGCTTCACTGAAAGCAACGTACACCACCAGCAGAATTGATGACCGGTCAGTGATATTGACCCATTTTTTATGGCGCTCCACCCATTTGGCAATCAGCGGGCGTGATAGATGACCCACAATAAACGGCACCATCAATTGCATAATAATTGAACCGATCGCGTGTAAGGTATCGGTATCGCCCCCCTGTGTTTGCATCAGCATCCCTACCAGCAGCGGCGACAGGAACACACCGAGAATACTGGAAGCCGAAGCACTGCATATCGCCGCCGCAACATTACCGCCAGCAACCGAGGTATACGCAATGGCCGATTGCACCGTCGCAGGCAAAGCACACAGATAGAGAAAGCCCAAATAGAGCGTGGGCGTTAATACGCCAGGGACCAACGCATTCATTCCCAGCCCTAACAACGGGAATAAGGCAAAGGTGCTGAGAAACACCACCAGATGCAGCTTCCAGTGCCCCATGCCAGTCACAATCGCCGCGCGTGATAACTTGGCGCCGTGCATAAAGAACAGCAACGCGATAGCCGCAGTGGTCAGATGCTCAAACCACACTTTAACCTCCCCTTCACACGGGAAGAGGGAGGCAATCATTACCACCAGAATCAGCACGAGTAAAAACTTATCTATCCGTAAACGTTGTAACCAGGACATGCCACTCAATTCCTTCAATATCCCCTTATTTTTGACGTTGTCGGGCGGAGCGGCCTACCGGCAACGTCAATGGTTTTAGGGACAGTTTTTATAATATAACCGTATGAAAAATAACCGCATCAGAAGACGTTACTCAGTTTGCAGTGACAACCGGCAACGTTTTTTGCTGTTGATAAGAAGCCAGGCCCAGTTCAATCAGCTCCATCACTTTAATCGCGTCACTGGTCGGAACCGGATTATCAGCGGTGCCGAGAATTGCATCACGAATACCGGCATAATAAGCAGGATAATTACCCGGTAAGGTCAGTAGCGGTTTTGCTGTCAACACGCCATCATGTGACAGTGTCACTATGCCATCGCGCATATCATAGCCCCAATCCGCCTGCGGTAGGCGCTCACCGGATTTTAAGCGGTCTTCCTGTGGATCAAGCCCATACTTAACGTAGCTCCCTTCCTGGCCGTGAACGATATAACGGGCCGTTTCTGCCGCCGCCAGCACCGTGCCATGCAGCACCACACGTTTCCCCTGATAACCAAGCGTGGCGTGGAAATAATCAACAGATTGCGCGCCGGGGCGCAGCATCCCTAAATCGACATTCAGCGTGTCTGGCAAACCAAACAGTTGTAGCGCTTGATCCAGCAAATGTGGCCCTAAATCATACCAAATACCACTACCGGCACCGGCTTGTTCACGCCAGCGCTGACGGATCTCCGGGCGGTAACGGTCGAAATGCGACTCAAAATAGACCACATTGCCTAAGCTGCCTTCCGCCAGTAAGGTTTTTAATGTCAGAAAATCGCTATCCCAACGCCGGTTGTGGAACACCGACAATAGGCGTTGCGCTGCATCCGCTTGTTTCTTCAAATCGTTTGCTTGTGACAGTGTCACGGTAAACGGCTTATCAACCACCACATGCTTACCTGCCGCCAGCGCTTGCTGGGCTAGCGGGAAGTGGGTGTCATTTGGGGTAGGGATCACGATAAGGTCGATGGTGGGATCATCAAATAATGCTTGTGGGCTGGAAACCACGGTCATTGATGGCCAGTCAGCATGGACTTTACTGGCATCGCTACTGGAAACGCCCGCCAGTTCTAATCCCGGCGTACCCATAATCAACGGCGCATGGAACGTTTTACTGGCGTAGCCATAGCCCAGTAAACCTACCTTTATCATTTCAGTCATTCTACTTCCCCTTAGCCGCAATCTATTCGTTTGTTTGGTGTCACTCAATCAACCGATTTGACACCATGATGATTGCCGCGACAAGAGGTAATTTCTGACTTAACGTACCGCACCGCTAAAGCCGCACAATACTCCCCTGATTATCCTGCCATTCCGGTTGACGCAGACTGCGCTGTGGATAATTGGTTTCGATGCTGCGCCGCCGGAAATCACTGGGGCTGACCCCGACCCGTTTGCGGAAAACGCGAGAGAAATAGAGTTGGTCATCATAGCCCACCACCCGGCCAATGGTCGCAATTGGTTCTTGGGTCGTTTGCAGTAATAGTTTTGCCCGAATAACGCGCTGATCTTCACGCCAACGCAATATATTGATACCCACTTGTTCACGGAACAGATGCGCCAAACGTGATGGCGACAAGCAAACATGGCGCGCAACTTCGTCAATACGCAGCTCTCCGGCTAAATTACCGGTAATAAACTGGCACGCCTCGATGACTCGCGGGTCCATAATGCGTTGCGGGCTGAGGGGATCTTCTTCCATCGAACGCAACAACAGCCGTTCAAGCAAGTTCATCCCCAGCTCTTCACCAAAACGGCGACCTGACTTTTGCGTCTGTTCGATATTGGCAAACAGGCGGTCAAATTCCAGTAGTAAGTTATTGTTAGGCAATGATAAACGCCCAACTTCATGGGTTTTGCTGTGCCATTCCAGCCAATCCGCCCAATAAGCCCGTGGGCGAAAATAGGCCCAGCGGTGATACCAGCAATCGCTGTTAGGTGAGCGCCCGTAGAAATGCGGCGCTTTCGGCGGAAACAACAGCAAATCACCGGGATTACTGTAAAAAGTATTTTCGCCATCAAAAATCTTCCCCTGACCTTTGATGGTCAGATTAAGAATATAGCCTTTCATGCCGCCCGGCCTGTCGATAAAGAAATCGAGTGGTCCGTCGGCCAGAATCGGGGTTAATCCCGCCACCAAATAGGCGTTAAAGGTATAGCCCGGCAGTAAGGGATTGGGTTGCGGTTCCTGAACCATTCGATGATACATTTAGCCTCCTTGAAGCCCGGCACTTTTTTAAGCCACTACGTCACGATGTCAGTTTATCGGGCAGATGGCGTGCTGCCCGATAGTGATCGCAGAACTGTGAGCAAGAGTGGCTTTTTATGGACTTTTCTGCCATCTGGCAATTATACCGTCCGTTTAGCCAGTTGTTTGTAGCGGTCGAAGATAACCGCCGCCAGCAGGATCAAACCACGTACGACATATTGTGAGAACGGAGAGATGTTCAGCAGGTTCATGGCATTTTCTACGGTTCCCAAAATCAAAATACCGGCGATAACATAAGATATTTTGCCGATCCCGCCTTTTAGCGATACCCCACCCAGCACGCAGGCAGAAATCACAATCAGCTCATAACCAATGGAGGTCATTGGCTGGCCGCTGGTCATGCGTGAAGCCAAAATGATCCCTGCCGCCGCCGACACCAGGCCAGATAAAACAAAGATAATAATTTTGGTTCGTACTACCGGTACCCCCGCTAAACGTGCGGCGTCTTCATTGCCACCAATCGCCAGCGTATTGCGGCCAAACGTGGTTTTGTTCAACAGGAAGCCGAACAGAATCAGACAGGCGATGGTGATCCAGATAGGCGCGGGCAGGCCAAACCAGTTGGTATAACCGAGGGCGAAGAAACGCTCATCTTCAATACCGACCGCTTTGCCGTCGGCGATAATGTACGCCAGACCGCGCACAATCTGCATGGTCGCCAGTGTGGTTATTAAGGCATTAATCTTTAGACGGGCAATGACAAAACCGTTGATTAGCCCACAGACCGCCCCCAACAGCAAACCGGCCGCCACACCAAGCCACAGGCTTTCTGTCATGTTAATGACCACCGCCGTTGTCACACCGGCACAGGCAATAACTGATGCCACGGATAAGTCAAAATCCCCCGATGCGAGGCAGAACAACATGCCGCACGCCACCATCCCTGACATCGAGATGGCCAACCCTAACCCCTTCATATTGATGAAAGAACCAAAGTTCGGCACAAATATCACGCAGCCAATAAAGACCACCGCAAATACCACCAGCATCCCGTAGCTATCCCAGATGCGGGATAGCCCCAGTCCACCATTGACAGAGACCTCCTGCGGTGGCTGCGACTGGCCGTTATGTGGCCCACTTTTTAACTCGGTTGATGCCTGATTCTTCTTTTCAGAACTTAACGTAACGCTGGACATCGGTGTATTCATCACAATTTCCTTCACAATCAGGCCACCGCAGGCGCGGCATCAGCAGCAATATTCGGGGTTCGTAGCATCGCCAAACTTAAAGCTTGCTCTTCCGTAGCATCATCGTGGTCTAGTTCACCGGAGATGGCCCCCTCGCGCATCACCACAATTCGGTCTGCCAACCCAAGCACTTCTGGCAAATCACTGGATGCAAACAGCACCGCAATGCCCTGCTTCGCCAGTTGATAAATCACGTTATAGATTTCATGCTTGGCCCCGACATCAATGCCACGGGTCGGTTCATCCAGCAAGATCACTTTCATGTCCTCTGATAACCAGCGGCCTAAAATGGCTTTTTGCTGATTACCACCGGATAGATTCATAATTAGCTGTTGGGCGCTGGGGGTTTTGATATTTAGAGACTGAATACGTAACGCTGCATTCTCTTGCTCCCAGCGATTATTGATCAGGCAGCCCGCAGTCAGTGTTTTGCGCCGCGCGCTGATATTGATATTGTCCTGTACCGAATGGACGGGAATGATGCCATCGGCTTTACGATCTTCCGGGCACAGCATGATCCCGGCAGTAATGGCATCAATGGGGGAACGAATCGACAGCGGGTTACCATCCAGCAGCACCTGCCCGCGGGTCAGTTGGGTGTCACCAAATAGCCCTTTGAGCAATTCACTGCGCCCGGCACCGACTAAACCAAACAGGCCGACGATTTCCCCTTGATGCACCGTCAATGTGATCGGTGATGTCACACCTATGGCTTTTACCGCTTGCAGGGTTAAGCGTTCAGCGCCTATTTTGCGTGGCTGATAACCATAGATATCGCCAAGGTTACGCCCGACCATCGCTTGCACCAGCTTGTCGTTATTCACCTCAGCCATATCGTCAAAGGTGCACACATAGCGGCCATCTTTAAACACCGTGATAGCATCGCTCAGTGCAAAAATCTCTTCCATGCGATGCGAGACATACAGAATCACCCGCCCTTCGGCGCGTAACTCGCGGATGACGCGAAATAGCTGTTCAATTTCGCGTGCCGAAAGTGAGCTGGTGGGTTCATCAAAAGCAATGATTTTGGCATTGCGGGCTAAAGCCTTCGCTATTTCCACCATCTGCCATTGGCCGATGGAGAGGTATTTCAGGGGCGTATCGGGATCAATATCCAGCCCCAGATGTGATAGCTGCAAACGGGACTCATAACGCAGCAACTTGCGATCAACCATGCCCATTTTGGTCGGTAATTGACCCAGATAAATGTTCTCCGCCACCGTCATTTCCGGCACCAGATGCAGTTCCTGATAAATGATAGCGACACCGGCGTCCAACGCATCGGTGGTCTTGGCGAAATTAACCGCTTTGCCTTTGATGTGTATCTCACCCTGCGTCGGCGAATAGTTGCCACTGAGTATCTTGAGCAGCGTCGATTTCCCTGCCCCGTTTTCGCCCATGAGGGCGTGGATTTGACCGGCCTGACAGGTAAAACTGATATCATCCAGCGCCTGGACACCGGGGAAACTTTTTCCGATGCCACAAAAGGCCAGATAAGGTGACTGTTCGGCTTCCAGCTCGGCCTGTAACGCGCAATGGAGTGCTGACATAATGGCTTCCTTATGAGATTTTGGATTGGGCAAGCCGCAACCTGCCCCGGTGCGCCATAGCGAAGGAATTACATTAAGCCTTTCTTCTCTAACTCAACTTTGAAGTTATCCCGAGTGATCAGCACCACATCCGTCACTTCAGTAAATTTCGGCGGTTCCACGCCTTTGGTTACCCACTCATTCAGCATTTGAATACTCTTGTAGCCGTGGATATCCGGGCTAGGTAACAGTGAACCGTAGAAGCCGGTAGCCTGGCCTTTCGACAATTCGCTCACCGCATCAACACCATTGATACCAATGCCAATCACATTGGGCGCTTTAAAGCCCTGACCTTCTGTAGCACGCACGCCACCCAGCACGGTGTTGTCGTTCATGCCGACGATCAGCCAGTTTTTCACCTCAGGATGCTGAACCAGCATCGAGTTGGCAGCATCGAATGCGCCGGGGATATCATTGGATTTGGTCGGCACTTTATAGATCTGTTTTTCCGGGAAGCCGGCCGTTTTCAACGCATCCATTGAGCCACCGGTACGGCGACGTGCGGTGTCCAGCTCATCAGAGGTAATCGCCATCACCGCGGTTTCACCCGGTTGCCAGCCGCGTTTGTTCATCTCCTTCCACAGCTCCTGCCCTTGGCGCTCACCAATTTTGGTCGCCGCCATCATCACCAACGGCACGCTGTCCATCGGTTTACCTTTTGGCATTCACAAACTGATCGTCAACAGCAATGACCTTCAGGTTATAGCTGCGTGCTTTTGCTTCAATGGCCGGTCCCAGCTTCGGATCTGGCGTACAGATGACAAAACCTTTTGCGCCGCTGGCCGCCAGGCTATCAATGGCATTCAGGGTTTTCTCGCCATCAGGTACGGCTATTTTGATGACGTCAAAACCTAAATCTTTCCCCGCTTTATCGGCAAATTTCCATTCAGTCTGGAACCACGGCTCTTCCGGCTGTTTTACCAAAAAACCCAATTTCATGCTTTCGGCAATAGCTGAATGTGACATAAGCGCCGCTAACCCAACCACCGCTAGCGCCTTAGTTAATTTATGCATAATGTTCTCCGGTCTGTTTTTGTAGGAAGAGAGAATTCTTGTTATTTAATCGCTATTTATTCAAACCAATCAATTTCTGGTGGAAACGTTATCAATCATCTTTTTCAGCGTCAGTACAGTTGAATGGTCTTTTATAATCTGCCTACCAAGCCAACTGACTTCACCGCACCCCGTCAGACGGATACAGTTTTAGCGTTAATTTCACCCAAGAATGTAGAGCGCTATCACATCCAGAGATTACAGTTTGTTTATCCATATATTCAGCAAATTTAGCCTCCTCCTAACTTTTGACTAACATCACAAAAACGCTATAGGAAGCAGGAAAGTGCATACTTCCAGCGATTAGCTCCTCACAGCCTGGCACGACTCGCTCCTATGGTTATTGGCAATGAATCCCTGTTTTTATCACTGCAACAGTTAGGAGCAACCACCATGACAGCCAATGTTGTATCGACGGAATGTTCTTTACCGACCAATAAGGCGATAGCGCTCGGTTTAGATTTTGGCAGCGATTCCGTCCGGGTATTGGCGGTAGATTGTCAACTCGGTAGCGAGATCGATACCGAAGTTGTTTACTACCCCCGCTGGCAACAGGGTCTTTATTGTCACGCTGCACAAAACCAGTTCCGCCATCATCCCCTCGATTATATAGAAGCGATGGAACAGGCTATCCGTCAGGTGGTCGGGCGCCTCTCAGAAACACAACGCCAACAGATCGTCGGAATCGGTGTTGACGCCACCGGCTCCACCCCCGCTCCGATTGACGAACAAGGCCAGATATTGGCGCTGCGCCCTGATTTTGCAGATAACCCCAACGCCATGTTTGTGTTGTGGAAAGACCACACCGCGATTGAAGAAGCTGAAGAGATCAATCGGTTATGCCACAGTGGTGAGTTTGCCGACTATTCTCGCTATATCGGCGGGATCTACTCTTCTGAATGGTTCTGGGCGAAGATTCTGCACATCACCCGCGCCGATGCCGCAGTACGTGATGCGGCTGTTTCGTGGATTGAGTTATGTGATTGGGTGCCGGCACTGTTATCCGGCACCACCGCGCCACAGGACATTCAGCGTGGCCGTTGCAGTGCCGGGCATAAAAGCCTGTGGCATCCGTCATGGGGAGGGTTGCCACCGCGTGAATTCTTCGCCGCGCTGGACAGCCGTCTGGTAAATAACCTCGATTACCCCCTCTTTAGCGACACTTATACCGCTGAACGCCCAGTGGGTTTGATTAGCGCCGAATGGGCCAAACGTTTGGGATTGCCCGCAACCGTTATTTTGTCTGGCGGCGCATTTGACTGCCATATGGGTGCTGTCGGTGCGGGTGCTCAGCCTTATACATTGGTCAAAGTTATCGGCACCTCCACTTGTGATATTTTGATTGCTGATGAGCAACGGGTGGGTGATCGCGCCGTGGCGGGGATCTGTGGTCAGGTTGATGGCAGTGTGGTGCCGGGCTGGATTGGCATGGAAGCGGGTCAATCGGCGTTTGGTGATATGTATGCCTGGTTTAGCCGTTTACTCAGTTGGCCGTTACGTCAAGCCGCCCTGACTCAGCCCGAATTGCAACCGCAACTTAAACAAATTGAAGCCAATCTACTCGCGTCACTCACCACCGAATGGGCCAAAAATCCCTCACTTGACCATCTGCCGGTGGTGTTGGATTGGTTTAATGGAAGACGCACGCCGAATGCCAATCAGCGTTTAAAAGGGGTGATTACTGATCTCAACCTGGGCACCGATGCCCCAACGCTATTTGGTGGTTTTATCGCGGCAAGCGCATTTGGTGCGCGCGCCATTATGGAGTGCTTCGAACAACAGGGTATTCCAGTGGAGAACGTGCTGGCATTAGGCGGTATTGCGCGTAAATCGCCGGTGATCATGCAGGTTTGTGCCGATGTCATGAATCGCCCGCTACAAATAGTGGCATCAGATCAATGCTGTGCGTTGGGGGCGGCAATTTTTGCAGCTGTCGCGGCGGGCGTCTATAAGGATGTCCCTACAGCTCAACAACAGATGGCATGTAAGATTGAACGCACTCTGACGCCAAATGCCGCTCAGGTTGCTCTTTATCAACAACTTTATCAGCGCTACCAGCGCTGGTGTTCGAGTGCAGAACCCCATTACGCACCGGCCGGCAAGACGCCGCACTGAGATTAGCCAGCATCCTGATTTATAACGGTATGCTTCAACAGTTTGATTTATAAAACGGAGTATCAGATGGACGTATTTAAGCAATCAGAAGTGTGGTTTGTCATTGGTAGCCAGAATCTCTATGGCCCTAAAACCCTGCAACACGTTATGGCGAATGCCGAGCAGGTGGTCAATAGCCTAAACAAAGAAGCGGGTCTGCCTGTAAAATTGGTACTAAAGCCATTGGTCACCACGCCAGATGAAATCACCGCGCTCTGCCGTGAAGCGAATTACCACACACCTTGTATTGGCATAATGACCTGGTTACACACCTTCTCGCCGGCCAAAATGTGGATCGGTGGCCTGAGCATATTGAACAAACCGTTGTTGCAATTCCATACCCAGTTCAATGCCCAAATTCCGTGGGAAACGATGGATATGGACTTTATGAACCTGAACCAAACGGCACACGGTGGGCGTGAATTCGGCTTTATCGGCGCTCGTATGCGCCAGCAGCACAGCGTTATTACCGGTCACTGGCAGGATAAAGAGGCTCATCAACGCATCGGCCAATGGATGCGCGTTGCCGCTGCCCAACAAGAGAGCCAACAACTTAAAGTGGCGCGTTTTGGCGATAACATGCGCGAAGTCGCTGTTACCGAAGGGGATAAAGTCGCGGCGCAAATTCAGTTTGGTTATTCGGTTAATGCCTATGGCATCGGTGATCTGGTCAGCGTGGTCGATGAGGTTAGTCACGGTGACATCAATACGTTGGTTGAAGAGTATGAAGCCACCTACCGTTTCACGGATGCAGTGAAATTTAATGGGAATAAGCGTGAAAACCTGTTGGACGCGGCCCGTATTGAGCTGGGCATGAAGCGTTTTCTTGAAAACGGGGGTTTAAAGCCTTTACCACTAACTTTGAAAACCTGTACGGTCTGAAACAACTTCCAGGGCTGGCGGTTCAGCGCCTGATGCAGCAAGGCTATGGCTTTGGCGGCGAGGGTGACTGGAAAACCGCGGCATTGCTGCGCATTATGAAAGTCATGGGCAGCGGCCTGAAAGGGGGCACCTCCTTTATGGAGGACTACACTTATAACTTCCAACCGGGTAATGATCTGGTGGTGGGTTCCCATATGTTGGAAGTGTGCCCTTCGATTGCCAAAGAAGAAAAACCGCTGCTGGATGTACAGCATTTAGGCATTGGCGGTAAAGCCGATCCTGCTCGTTTAATTTTCTCAACCCCCGCAGGCCCCGCAGTCAATGCCAGCCTGATCGACATGGGGAACCGCTTCCGCTTATTGGTCAATGTGGTTAATACGGTTGAACAGCCCCATCCGTTACCCAAACTGCCGGTCGCCCGCGCAATCTGGCAAGCCCAACCGTCACTGGCCACCGCTGCTGAAGCCTGGATCATTGCGGGGGGCGCACACCACACCGTATTCTCTCAAGCTATCGGTGTCGATGAACTGCGCCTGTATGCTGAGTTGCACGGTATTGAGTTCCTGTTGATCGATAAAGACACCACACTGCCCGCATTCAAAAATGAAATCCGCTGGAATGAAGTTTATTACCAACTGAATCACTAAGTTAATGAGCTAAGGGGTTTAACGGCCCCTTTACTCGCTATGCAGCCGAGCCATCACGGTAACTCATTGGATGGAAAACAACAGAAAACAGACGACTACCGTATTTTGCGTCTAACACGCGATACAATAATTAAGTTCGCCACTCGTCATATTTGCCCTTACCTTGCTTTACCGTCACTTAACGAATTATAAATCCACCCTCCTCTCTATGGTATTTTTACGCTAAAGAAACCGGTTTCAGAAACCGGTTGCACAAATGGTAATTTCCCGAATACACTGTGACAAGACGATGGTTCAAATACCTTTAATCCATTATATGAGAGTGATTTTATGTCTGCTTTCCCAAAAGATTTCCTATGGGGTGCTGCCAGCGCCGCTTATCAAGTTGAAGGGGCTTATAACGCCGATGGCAAAGGCCCTTCTATCTGGGATACGTTCTCCCACCTGCCAGGGACGACTTATCAGGGGACTAACGGTGATGTTGCTGTCGATCATTACCACCGTTTTCGCGAAGATGTGGCATTGATGGCTGAAATGGGGATGAAAAGTTATCGCTTTTCTATCTCCTGGCCACGGTTATTGCCTGCCGGTCGGGGAGCGGTTAATGCGGCTGGGGTTCAATTCTACAGTGACCTAATCGACGCTCTGTTGGAACATAATATTGAGCCAATGATTACGTTGTACCACTGGGATTTACCACAAGCATTGCAAGATGAAGGTGGCTGGGAGGCGCGCAGCACCGCAGAAGCTTTCGAAGAGTACGCCCGTTTGTGTTACCAACATTACGGTGATCGGGTCAAACTTTGGTCAACCTTCAATGAGACAATCTGCTTTATTGGTTTTGGCTATATTACTGGGGGCCATCCCCCAGGCATTCAAAACCCCGCTCGCGCCATTCAAGCGTGCCACCATGTGTTTGTGGCTCATGCAAAAGCAGTTGCTGCCTTTCGTCGCAGCGGGATCAATGGAAAAATTGGCTTTGTGAATGTTTTACAAACACATACGCCACTTAGCGATTCTAAAGAAGACATGGCAGCTTTCCATTTGGCCGAGGGGATCTTTACTCACTGGTTGTATGATCCGGTGTTGAAAGGTGAATATCCGGCAGCGTTGCTTGGGCAGGCTCAGACACTGTGGGGCGTTCCGCAGTTTGCGCCTGGCGACGAGGCTTTATTACGCGACAATATCTGTGATTTTATTGGTCTGAATTATTACAAACGTGAAACTATCGCTGCAAACAATCAAGATACCCACCTGACCATGAACACCTCTGGTAAGAAGGGCTTAGGACATCAACAAGGTAAAGAATTCGGCTTTAAAGGTCTGTTTAAATTCGTACGTAATCCAAATGGCGTTTATACCGACTGGGATTGGGAGATTTATCCGCAAGGTCTCACCGATGGCATCATGAGTATCAAAGCACGTTATGGTGATATTCCAATCTATATTACTGAAAATGGGTTAGGGGCCAAAGATCCGATTATTGATGGGGAAATCGTCGATGATGATCGAATCGACTACCTAAGCCAGCATATTCAAGCGATAGAAGATGCTATCAAGCAAGGTGCGGATGTTCGTGGCTACTATCCGTGGTCATTTATCGATCTGTTGAGTTGGCTAAATGGTTTCCAAAAACAATATGGTTTTGTGTATGTCGATCACCAAAAGCAACTGGCTCGTCAGCGTAAGAAGAGCTTCTTTTGGTATCAGGACGTGATTAAGTCCAATGGCGCGAAACGTTAATTGCCGTAAAAGTTTACGATAGACGTTACTGGGCGAGTGGTGGCTCACCCAGTTTTAACTTATTCAGCGTTATTATTCAGTTTGCAATCGCCATAACCGTGCATACACGCCAGATTGTGCCACCAGCGCTTGATGACTCCCCTGCTCGATCACTTGCCCATCTTTTAATAACAATATTCGATGACACTGACGCAGAGTATTCAAACGATGTGCAATGCAGATAACCGTGCGCCCACGGATGATTTCCGGCAACTGGCGCATTATTGCGGCTTCTGATTCATAATCTAAAGCACTGGTTGCCTCATCCAGAATCAGAATTTTAGGATCAGCCATCAATGCTCTGGCTAACGCAACACGTTGGCGCTGCCCGCCAGAAAGCATCCCCCCACGTTCCCCGACCTGCGTTTGATATCCCTGCGGTAAAGCCACAATAAAATCATGTGCACCGGCCTGCCGCGCAATCAACTCAACCTGAGTATCATCGGCATCAGGCCGACATTGACAAATATTGTCCCGCACAGTACCAGAAAACAGCACACTTTCCTGCAATACCACACTCATTTGACGCCGTAACGTCGTCGGATCAGTGATAGCTAAATCCTGCCCATCCACCAAAATTTGCCCATGTTGTGGTGTATACAATCGTTGTAATAGTTTGGTTAACGTGGATTTTCCGCAACCTGATGGCCCGGTAATGCCAATAAATTCACCACCCGCAACCTCTACGTTGAGATTTTGCAAAACTTCAGTGGTATCGGGCCGGTAACGAAAACGCACCTGCTTAAAACTCAAGCTCCCGGCACGTTGGCTATTTGACGATAACCCGGCATTCCCAGGCTCGGTCGGGGAATCCAAAATAGTACCGATGCGTTTCAAGGCAATCCGTGTGTGCTGGAAATCTTGCCAGATCTGTGCCAAACGTAAGATGGGCTGAGTGACATAACCGGCGAACATATTAAATGCAATGAATTGGCCGGGAGTGAGTTTCCCCGCCAATACCAGCGTCACACCGAACCACAACAAAACAGCGGAAGTCATTTTATTGATGAATGAAATACCTTGCTCCGCCAGATTACCGGCTTGTGAACTGGCAAAGGATGCGCGAACGTAACTGGCTAACGACTGCCGCCAGCGGCGATTAAACTGGGATTCAGTCGCCGAGGTTTTGATCGTTTCCACCCCACTGATGGACTCCGTGAGAAAAGCCGTACTTTGTGCGCTGGCTTCATATTCCTGCTCCACCCGTTTACGTAATACTCTGCCAACCGCGCACCAGAATAATAAATAGCAAATCAGAGAAAACAGCACTATCCATGTCAATTGGGCACTGTAGCAAAACATCACCGCAATAAAGGTGCCGACAAAAACCAGATCGAGCAACATGGTCAGCGCGGAACCGGTTAGAAAACTGCGGATCTGCTCCATTTCCCGCACTTTAGCGATAGTTTGCCCGGTTTGTTGCGCTGAAAAATAGGCCAGCGGTAGCCCCAGTAAATGACGATACAGACGAGAATTGAGTGTCGCCCCTACCCGGCTGGACAAGTGGGCAAAGAGCCAACTGCGCAACAAGGTATAACCCGGTTCAGCAATTGCCAGAGCAATCATTGCGACACCCAATACCATAAGGCTGTCCATGCCACGACTCACCAGCACTTTGTCGATAATTGCTTCAAACAACAGCGGGGTAACTAACAAAATGCCTTGTAATAGCAGTGAAACCAAAATGATATTACGCAACTGATGACGATATTTAGTTATCACCGGGATAAACCAACTGAAGCCAAATGCAGGTTTCGACTGATCTTTTTGTTCCGCTTTAGCCAGTAAGATAACCTCGCCACACCATATGGCAGCCAATTCTTGCGGCGTTAATGGTTGTCGCTTCCCTGTCGCGGCAACATAGATTGTGGCCTCCTGATCAGTCAGCGCCAATAAAACAAACCATTGAGATCCTTGATGAAATAACACAGGCAAGGTCAGCTTATCCAAGCGCTCAATGGCGCATTTGACTTCCCTTGCGCGTAAACCAATCCAATCAGCACAGCGACACAACGCGATATTATCTATTTCTTCGGCAGGCACCCCCAATTTATGCGCCAGTTGCGGGGCTTCTACCGCCAAATCAAAGCAAGCCGCCGCACAGGCGAGTGCTTCCAGGGGCTGAATAGTATGAGGTGAGTGAGGGTTTGTCATATTAACGCTCCCTCATCGCTTCAGACTGGTATTGCTGCAATGGGCTGAGTAAATAATCAATAACTCGCCTACGACCGGTTTTGATCTCCGCACTGACAGCCATGCCCGCAGACAAACGTACCGGTTCCCCCTCGACAATCAGTGTATCGCTGAATAACCGAATGCGAGCCGGGAACACCAGTCCCTGCTGTTGATCCTCCATTGCATCGCGAGAAATGTGCTTGACCTCGCCGGTTAACGTTCCGAAACGGGTATAAGGGAAGCTATCTACTTTTACTTCAACTTCCTGCCCCGGCAACACAAAACCCACATCTTTATTGAGGATCATGACATCAAGTTCTAATGGGTGATTTTCCGGCACCAGCACCATTAGAGGCTGAGCCGCCGTGACAACGCCGCCATGAGTATGAACCGCCAATTGCTGTATCACTCCCGCCACCGGTGCTCGTAAAGTTTGCTGACGCTGCTTTTCTGTC
Source organism: Yersinia aldovae ATCC 35236 (assembly GCF_000173735.1). GTDB lineage: Bacteria > Pseudomonadota > Gammaproteobacteria > Enterobacterales > Enterobacteriaceae > Yersinia > Yersinia aldovae. Next base: position 21,349 of record NZ_ACCB01000050.1, read on the forward strand.
AGTTTGATCTGCTCTTGCTGTAACTGACTGATAACTTCCTGAGTTTTATTGAGCCGTTCACGATAACTGCGATCTTTTTCCGCCAGATAATGCAACCGCGTTTGGGCCAAACTGTAGGTTTTCGCCTGGAGTATCTCTTGCTCATGTTGCAGGCGGCTAGCCTCAGCACGCGCAACCAGCCATTCGCGTTCTTGCACCAATAATTCAACCTGAGCAATCGATTTAGACTTTGCTAATGTGCGCAAAGCCTCTAGCCGTTGATGAATGTTTTTCAATAAAGCATTTTGGTTAGCGACGCTGGTTATACCCGCCTGGAACTGAGCCTGATTAACCGCCATTTCACTCTCCTGACGTGATAATTCAGCGCTCACTTCGTTATGTTCTTTGAGCAACAGTGCTGAACTGGCACTCACCAAATTCGGAGCGCTGCCATCCGGTGGCGAAAAATTGGCTAAAGGGTCATCCGTCAATAACGCCGCCATGCGAGCCGCTTCTAAGTGACGATGCATTAATTGTTGACTGATATTGCCGAGTTCCGCATCAATACCAATCGGGCTTAACTCAATGAGAATCTGCCCAGCATCAACCCGATCGCCATCACGCACATTGATCGCGACCACAACCCCCGGTTCCAGCGGTTGAATCACTTTTGAATGCTCCGCAACAATCACTTTTCCACTGGCAGAAGCATGAATATCAAGCCTTCCGACAATTGACCAAATCAACACCAAAAATAATGTAAATGCCAACAACCATGCAGTACGACGTGCCAGCGGTGCCACCGGTCGTTCCACAATATCCAAATAGGCCGGAAGAAAATCATATTCATCACGGGTGCGCGAACCAGAAACACGGCGCGACCAACTCTTTTTAAGCTGTTTAACTAAATCAGGTTTAGCCAAGAACTGTATCAACTTCATTTTATTTCCTCACCGCTAAACTCAGATTGCTGCTGCCAAAGCCGTGCATAGCTACCGCTCAATTGCAGTAAATCATCATGACTGGCCAGTTCCGTAACCTGACCTTGCGTTATCACCGCGATGCGATTGCAGTGCCGTACCGTCGATAAGCGGTGAGCAATAGTGATAACGGTTCTACCGGCGGTGATACGGGCCATATTTTTCTGTACTTCTGCTTGCGATTCATCATCCAGTGCGCTGGTCGCCTCATCAAAAATCAAAATACGCGGGTTGGCTAATAAGGTACGGGCAATGGCAATCCGTTGACGTTGCCCACCCGATAATGATGATCCGCCCTCTGACAATACGGTGTCATAACCTAACGGCAGAGCCAGAATAAAGGCATTGGCCCCCGCCAGGCATGCAGCATCAACAACGTCATCTAATGATGCGGTCGGGCGTGAATGTGCAATGTTTTCACGCACAGTACGGTTAAACAGATAACTTTCCTGCATCACCACCCCCACTTGTCGGCGCAAGTATTCAGGGGGGAAATTGTTTATAGGGCAACCATCAATGGTAATCGTGCCCTGCTCGACGTGGTATAACCGTTGTAGCAGGCGGGCCACCGTACTTTTACCTGAACCCGACGGCCCAACCAACCCGATATGTTCGCCAGCGTGCAAGGATAGTGAGAAACGGCGTAATACCGGGTCTAAGTCTGGGCGATAGCGGAAGACCACATCGTTCAGCTCGATGTTGCCATGAAAGTCGCGCTGCGGTGGCGCACCACCGACCGCCTGCTCAGTAGGCAAACTGAGAATGTCAGATATCAGTTTCAACCCAACTTCTGCGCGAATACTTTGTTGCCATAAATCAACCAATTTACTCATGGGCATTAATGCCTGAACTGCCAGCATATTAAAGGCTATGAGCTGGCCAATACTGAGTTGCACCGACATTACCTGATATGCGCCAACTACAATGACCAGTGTGCCTGCGACTTTTTGCAGCAGTTGAGCGGCCTGACTGCTGAGGTTTTGCAGATTTTGTACCCGGAAGTTGGCCTGAGCAAAGTCACGCGTTTGCCCCTCCCAGCGCTGTTGCATTCGGGGTTCCAGCGCCAAACTTTTTACTGTTTCAACGCCAGCCACGGTTTCAGTGAGAAAAGCCCCGTTTTGCGCAGCACAGCAACACAGCACTTCAACTTTCTCTTGTAAGGGGCGAGTGGTCAGTTTAGCTAATAAGAAATAGAGCGGTAATGCAGCTAATATTATTGACGTAAGTAATGGTGAGATACACCACATAACTATAAATAATACAAAGGTAAATGCCACATCGACACATAACGTCAGAGCCGATCCCGTGATGAATTCACGGACATTATCTAACTCACGCACTCTGGCGACAATATTTCCAACATGACGACTCTTAAAATAACTTAATGGCAATCGGATTAAGTGTTGAAATAGCTTTCCGCCAAGTAAAATATCTACGCGCGTTGTCGTGTGAGTAAAAAGATATTCCCGCAAGGCTTTTAATATCACTTCATATATACCCACAATAACGAGTACTATAATCAGTACATCAAGTGTTGTCAGTGCATTATGAACCAATACTTTATCCATAATAACCTGAAAGAAGAGCGGTGAGATCAGCGCCAAAAATTGGAGCAGCAGCGATAACACCAATACTTGCACCAATGGCCGCTTGTGGCGCAGTAACACGGGGATAAACCAGCGAATATCAAAGCGTGAATGACTGCAAGAGAACACGACGCCACTCCACAATAGAGCAAAGTCTTTATAATCAATTATTTGTGGTTGCCTGCTATCAGCGTGCTGAAGCAGCACCTGATCCTTATTGATGCGTGCTAACAAGATAAACTTTCCCTGAGTGTCGCGAAATGCGAGGGGTAATTGTTCAGGTTTCAGTTGTTCGAGTGGCAGTTTCTTTATTTTTAACCTGGATGATGAAGTGTGTGAGTATTGCTTCAAATAATGGTTAAGTGACTTCAGCGTACCCATCGTAGACGTTTCTATCGCCATTTTTTGTGTGAAGACTTCTATCTCCTCAGCATTCACTCCCGCCAAGCGAAGTAATCGCGATGCGCATATCAATGAGGAGAAAATATGATTATCCATAAATTAAACGACCTGTTATCGGAAGTGTTCCATTGCAGCAAAACAGTTTTAACTGTACGAGACCGTGCATAAGCTGGCACTAATAATATAGTTCAATAGCCAGCATTTCCCTGAACAGTAAGCATTTATAATATTAATAATTTCATTTTATCTTTATTAAACAGAAAATCGCTGAAGAGTATCTTTTGCTGATGATGTCTCATCAGTGTTTTCTATTTGTTATACTTTATTCATATATTAATAAATAGTGACTCACCGCATCACATTTATTGATTTATCTCGCAAATCCTGCGCGACTTTATGCGATAATTTTGCCGTAATTTATCGCCTCAAGCCTGAGTACCGACGTTTTATCATTGATAACAGGAATTTTGTTTGCCATGACTCCGAACCAGCCTGCCGATGCCTTACCCCCTCTATCTCATTTGTCTGATGAAACAAATTTGTTGCCAATTCAATATGTTGCCCAACGATTGGGGCTGGGAGAGGACGATTTAATCCCTTATGGGCGTTATATGGCCAAAGTGGATATTCGGGTGCTTAGACCAGAGGCGTTACAGGGTAAGCTAGTCTTGGTTTCCAGTATCACCCCCACCCCACTTGGGGAAGGCAAGACCGTCACCACCATTGGTCTTAGTCAGGGAATTAACCAATTAGGCCATCGCTGCGTTGCCTGTATTCGCCAGCCCAGTCTCGGCCCGGTTTTTGGCGTAAAAGGCGGAGCCGCTGGCGGTGGCGCGTCACAAGTGCTGCCGATGGAGAAATTAAACCTGCATCTTACGGGGGATATCCATGCCATCAGCGCGGCGCATAATCTGGCCGCCGCCGCGCTGGATGCTCGCTTATATCATGAACAGCGTCTGGGCCAGGCATTTAGCCAGCAAACCGGGATGCTCCTGTTAAATATTGATCCACAGCAGATCCTCTGGCCCAGAGTGGTTGATCATAACGATCGTGCGCTGCGGCAGATTCGGGTCGGGATCGGTGGCGCGTCTCATGGTGTGGAACGGGATGACCATGTTGAAATTACTGCCGCATCAGAATTGATGGCGATTCTGGCCTTAACCGAAAATTTGCGTGATATGCGGCAGCGCATTGGGCGCATTATCCTGGCCTATTCCCTTGAAAATAAACCGATCAGTGCTGATGACCTGGGCGTTGCGGGTGCCATGACCGCGTTAATGAAAGAGACGATTCACCCCACCTTGATGCAGACCAGCGAGCAAACACCGGTGCTGATTCATGCCGGGCCTTTTGCCAATATCGCACACGGTAACTCTTCCGTATTGGCTGACCGATTAGGCTTACAGTTAGCCGATTATGTGGTGACGGAAGCCGGTTTCGGGTCTGATATGGGAATGGAAAAGTTCTTTAATATCAAATACCGTCAGTCTGGTATTGCCCCGTCATGTGTGGTGTTGGTGGCAACAGTGCGCAGCCTAAAGGCCAATAGTGGCGCTTTTGATATCAAACCGGGCCAGCCACTGCCCGCAGAGATCCTCAACACCAACATTCCGTTGCTAAACAAAGGCTGTGCTAATCTAAAGTGGCACATTGATAATGTGAAAAGTTATGGTCTACCGGTCATAGTGGCGATTAACCGCTTTCCGGACGACAGTGCTGAGGAGTTAGCATTTTTAACCGATTACGCCATGTCTGCCGGCGCAGTGTCCTGCGAAATCAGTGATGCCTTTGCCGATGGGGGAGCCGGCACCGCCACACTGGCTCGTCAAGTGATCAAAGCCTGTGAACATACCACCGCCCCGAGACTTCCTTATCCGGATACCGCCTCGCTGGAGCAAAAATTACAGGTGTTGGCACAACGCTATGGTGCAGCTACAGTGACTTTTACGCCGCAAGCCCGCCAGCAGCAGGCAGCAATTACCGCCGCCGGTTTCGGCCATCTGCCCTTGTGTATTGCCAAAACCCCACTCTCGATCAGTGCCGATGCTGCGCTTAAAAATGCACCACAAGGTTTTACCTTGCCGATCACGGCTTGCGCCGTGTCAGCGGGTGCCGGGTTTATCCGCCTTTATGCCGGTAATATCATGACCATGCCGGGGCTGGGCACGCAACCGGCGTATCATCATATTGATATAGATGACGAAGGACGCATTTGCGGGTTAAGCTAGCGCGATACAGAGAAGGGATAATGGCAAAATGGTTATCCCTTTTGATTAATAGATAAAAAGGCGCATCATGTCTCAACCACAGGAATATCAACGTATTGGCGGCTGGTTATTGGCCCCGCTGGCTTATTTGATTGTGACACTGCTCAGTGCGAGTCTAATGTTAACACTGTACGCGATGGCTATCTTTACGCCAGAATCGAGAGAGTACCTCATCACCAACTCGCAAGCCTTTACCCTGCAATGGTATTTTTCAGTGGCCACCACCCTACTGATGTGGGTCTATACCTTATGGGTTATCTGGCTGTTTTGCAGCCGTTCACGCCGCTTACCAAAATGGTTCATCCTGTGGCTGCTGTTAACGGTATTATTAGCCTTAAAAGCGTTTGCGTTCTCACCGGTTTCCGATGATATCGCCTTGCGCACGCTCGGATGGCCCCTGCTGGCAGCCGCTGTTTTTGTACCTTACATGAAGCGTTCGCAGCGAGTGAAACACACTTTTACAGAGATTTAAGGAAATTACGCACCTTTCCCCCCTAAAATAAGGGAAAAATAGCAATAACCCTGCACTTCATCTGTTGTCGTCTGGCCGCCAATTTTGGATAATAGGCGGCTTTTATTTTTTTAGGCTCCGCAATGACTGAATACCTGCTTTTGTTTGTCGGCACCGTTTTGGTAAATAATTTCGTTCTGGTCAAATTTCTTGGCCTGTGCCCGTTTATGGGCGTCTCCAAAAAACTGGAGACGGCCATCGGTATGGGTCTGGCGACCACTTTTGTGCTGACATTGGCATCGGTCTGCGCCTGGATGGTAAACAGCTTTATTTTGCTGCCACTGGGGTTGGTCTATTTGCGGACACTGGCCTTTATTCTGGTTATCGCTGTGGTGGTGCAATTCACTGAATTAGTGGTGCGTAAAACCAGCCCGGCGCTGTATCGCTTGCTGGGGATATTTCTGCCACTGATCACTACCAACTGCGCGGTTTTAGGGGTGGCGCTGCTTAACGTGAATCAATCTCATAATTTCATGCAATCGGCAATTTACGGCTTCAGTGCAGCGGCCGGTTTCTCTCTGGTCATGGTGCTCTTCGCCGCTATCCGCGAGCGCCTGGCGGTGGCCGACGTTCCCGCGCCCTTCCGTGGCTCCGCCATCGCCCTGATTACCGCAGGGTTGATGTCGCTGGCCTTTATGGGCTTTACCGGGCTGGTGAAGTTCTAATGATGTCACTATGGATTGCTATCGGCGCATTGAGCGCGCTGGCTCTGGTTTCCGGCGCAGTGCTTGGCTTCGCAGCACGCCGCTTTCAGGTAGAAAGTGACCCGGTGGTTGAGCAGGTCGATGCTATTTTACCGCAAAGCCAATGTGGTCAATGTGGTTACCCCGGCTGTCGCCCCTATGCCGAAGCCGTGTCTGGCGGCGGTGAAAAAATCAACAAATGTGCCCCCGGTGGCGAGCAGGTGATGCTCAAGCTGGCCGAATTGCTGGCGGTGGAGCCTCAACCGCTGGACGGCGATGAGACGGCGGCCCATCCGCTGCGTAAAGTGGCCTTTATTGATGAAGCAAACTGCATCGGTTGCACAAAATGCATTCAAGCTTGTCCGGTTGATGCCATCGTCGGGGCAACCCGTGCTATGCATACGGTGTTGCCGGATCTCTGTACCGGTTGTGACTTGTGCGTCGCCCCTTGCCCGACCGATTGCATTGAAATGATCCCGGTTGCTACCACGACCGCTAACTGGAAGTGGGACTTGAACACCATTCCGGTTAAAAATCTGCCCGCGCAGTGCGTTGCCTCACACATGATCCCCGTAAAAATAATAGATGTGGAGCAACATGTTTAAGCTGTTCAGTTCCCGCAAGCACGATATTATCTGGGACTTCGACGGTGGCATCCATCCGCCGGAAATGAAGCTGCAATCAAGTACAGTGCCAATGCGCGTCGCCTCCCTGCCCGATGAATTGATCATTCCGTTGCAACAACATCTGGGGCCAGAGGGTGAACTGTGCGTCAAAGTAGGTGAACACGTATTAAGAGGCCAACCGCTGACCATCGGCCGTGGGCGCACCGTGCCAATACATGCGCCCACCTCCGGCACCATCACCGCTATCGCGCCCCACACCACCGCCCACCCCTCCGGTTTGGCAGAGTTATGTGTGCATATTACCCCAGATGGCGAAGACCGCAGGCCACCGCCACAACCGTGGGCAGACTACACGCAGCGCGATAAAACTGCCCTGCTTGATCGTATCCATCAGGCGGGCATTGCCGGTTTAGGCGGTGCGGGTTTTCCGACGGCCAGCAAGTTACAAAGCGGTTTGAACGGGGTTAATACCCTTATTATTAATGCTGCCGAATGTGAGCCTTACATCACCGCTGATGATAAATTGATGCAAGATCATGCTGATGAAGTGGTTAGTGGCATCCGCATATTGATACATTTGCTGCAACCAAAGCAGGTGCTGATTGGTATTGAGGATAATAAACCGCAGGCGATTACCGCACTGCGCCACGCATTGCGCATTCATGAAGATATTCAGTTACGTGTAGTGCCGACCAAGTATCCATCGGGTGGTGCCAAGCAGTTAACCAAGCTGCTGACCGGTAAAGAGGTGCCATTTGGCAAACACTCCTCTGCCATCGGGGTTCTAATGCACAACGTCGGCACCGTGGTGGCAATTAAACGGGCGATTATCGACGACGAGCCGTTAATTGAGCGCGTTGTAACATTAACCGGCGATGCCTTGTCGCAACCGGGGAATTTCTGGGCCAGAATCGGAACGCCGGTACGCCACCTGCTGGCGCTGGCAGGCTTTCAGCCTCAATCGCAGCCGATGGTGATTATGGGGGGGCCGCTGATGGGCTTTACCTTACCGAGCCTGGATGTGCCAATCGTTAAAATCAGTAACTGTATTTTAGCCCCCGTAGAGGCAGAGATGGGGCTGTCTGAGCCGGAGCAATCCTGCATTCGCTGTGGGTTGTGTGTCGATGCTTGCCCTGCCGGTTTATTGCCCCAGCAACTGTATTGGTTTAGCCGTGGTGATGAACATGAGAAGGCGCGCAATCATAACTTGTTTGATTGTATTGAATGTGGCGCATGTGCCTATGTTTGCCCAAGTAATATTCCTCTGGTGCAGTATTACCGTCAGGAAAAAGCAGAAATTCGCGCCCTTGATCAGGAGTCGGCCCGTGCAGCAGAGGCTAAAGCGCGCTTTGAAGCTAAACAGGCTCGCCTTGCGCGCGAGAAGCTGGCACGCGAATTGCGCCACAAACAGGCGGCGGTCAAACTCACCGATGCTGATCAACAAACCGTAGAAGCCGCAGTCAGCCGATTAGCACGCCCGGCCGATAGCGACGATACAGAGATCAAAATAGTGGCTGGGCAAATACCGGATAACAGTGCGATGATTGCCGCTCGCGAGGCTCGTAAAGCGCAGGCCAGAGCCAAACAGCGTGAAAAGTCGCTTTCAGAGCCGATTGAAGGTGCAACAGAGGCACTTGACCCTCGTCAGGCAG
>NZ_ACCB01000049.1 GCF_000173735.1 Yersinia aldovae ATCC 35236
TTCTGTTCAGGACACTGAATGAAGCACGGGAAATCGCGGAGCACTGGCTGAATAAATATAACAGTGAGCGGCCCCATGAATCCCTGAATAACCTGACACCGGAAGAATACCGGCTGATGGCTGAAAACCCGGAAATCTCAAAAAGTGCGTGGAACTAAAGCTGGGATACTTACAATATGACTTCCTTTATACGATACTGCTATATTATGATTTACGTTAATTCATATGCTAGAGTTAACTTCTTTTCATCTTCACATTTGTAACTCAAAACAATGAAATTTCCTGGTAAACGAAAGTCCAAGCACTATTTTCCCGTCAATGCTCGAGATCCATTATTACAACCGGCGCAGACTGAAAATGAAGTGAGCACATCTTATATCGTCGGTATTGATCAGACGTTGGTCGATATTGAAGCGAAAGTTGATGAAGGTTTTATTGCGCGTTATGGTCTTAGTCAGGGGCATTCGCTGGTGATTGAGGACGATGTGGCTGAGCGTCTTTATCAGGAGTTGGTTTCTAATAGTTTGATTACGCATGAGTTTGCCGGTGGCACTATTGGTAATACGTTGCATAATTACTCTGTGTTGGCTGATGACCGCTCAGTTTTGTTGGGCACTATGTGCAGCAATATCAAAATAGGCAGTTATGCCTACCGCTATTTGTGTAATACCTCGAGTCGTACTGATTTGAATTATTTACAGGCGGTCGATGGTGCTATTGGGCGTTGTTTTACGTTAATCACTGACAATGGCGAAAGGACATTTGCGATTAGCCCTGGTCAAATGAATCAGTTACGGCCAGAGAGCATTCCTGAAGATGTTATCGCTGGGGCTTCTGCATTAGTGCTCACCGCTTATCTGGTGCGTTGTAAGGCGGGTGAACCCATGCCCGATGCCACCATGCAGGCCATCAGTTATGCAAAGAAATATAATGTTCCGGTTGTGATGACGTTAGGGACCAAATATGTTATTGCAGATAATCCGCAGTGGTGGCGCGATTTCCTCAAGGAACATGTTTCTATATTAGCGATGAATGAAGATGAAGCTTATGAGCTTACCGGGTTGAATGATCCGCTGATGGCCTCTGATATGGCATTGGAATGGGTTGATTTAGTTCTTTGCACTGCCGGCCCAAATGGGCTTTATATGGCAGGCTATACCGAAGAGGCTAATAAGCGTCAAACTCAGCATCCATTATTACCTGGTGCTATTGCTGAATTTAACATGTATGAATTTAGTCGGGTGATGCGTAAAAAACACTGTGAGAGTCCATGGCGTATCTATTCTCATATTGCGCCATATATGGGCGGCCCCGAAAAAATAATGAACACCAATGGCGCTGGGGATGGTGCATTGTCCGCTGTGTTGCATGATATTGCGGCTAATGGTTATCACCGTAATAATGTTCCTAACTCCAGTAAACATGTGCGCAGTTATCTGAGTTATTCCTCTTTAGCGCAGGTGTGTAAATATGCTAATCGGGTCAGTTATCAGGTATTGAATCAACATTCACCGCGCTTAACGCGTGGCTTACCAGAACGAGAAGACAGTTTAGAAGAGTCATACTGGGAACGGTGATTAGGGAATAGCAAATATAAAACAGGGTCAGCATATGCTGGCCCTGTTTGTATTTATTGCCGATAAGATGATTGCTATAGTGGATTAGATAGGGCAGGCCGATATTTTATCTTCTTCGGTCAGAGTTTCTATTTTCAGCATGTTAAGCATACTATTGGCAATCTCTCGTTCACCCATAACCACCTGATTAGCTCCCCGGTCAGATATATAAACCACCTCGTCGTCATAATGAGCACGGGCGATTATCTCCAAATCAGGCCGTTTTATTCTGGCTGAGGCGACAATTTCACCGGCTTCGTAGCCATTTGGAATTGTCAGTAATAGCCAGCGGGCGCAATCCAAACGTGCCAGAGACATAATATCTGCACTGGCAGCATTGCCCAGTACCGCATTAATGCCTTGCTCACGCAGCGCTTCGACTCTTGGGCGAGAATTCTCAATGACCACTAATGGGATGCCTTCTGCATGGAGTTTTGCCCCCAATAGGCTGCCAACGCGACCATAACCCACCAGTAATGCGTGATTACATAGATCAACCGGTATCTGTTTTTCTTCTTCGACAGCTTCTTCCAGAATCAGGTCTTCCATTGTCTCATTCTTGGCTAAATATTTATCCAGCAGGGTGAAGAGCAACGGATTAAGCATAATTGAGAGGATTGCTCCTGCCAGCACTAAATTACGACCATGCTCGGACATCAAACCAAGAGAAATTCCAAGTCCTGCCAGAATAAAGGCGAATTCACCAATTTGCGCCAGGCTGACAGAAATAGTCAGTGCGGTGCGTTTTGAGTGGCCGAACAGGCGTACTAATATAAATGCTGCGGCAGATTTACCGAAGATGATAATAGCCAGTGACGCCAGAACGGCTAATGGCTCGTGGAGCAGAATCATAGGGTCGAACAGCATTCCAACGGAGACGAAGAACAGCACGGCAAAGGCATCACGTAGGGGGAGGGTATCTTGTGCCGCGCGGTGGCTAAGTTCAGATTCATTCAATACCATGCCGGCGAAGAATGCCCCAAGGGCAAAGGAGACATCAAATAGCCCTACAGCGCCGTAAGCAATGCCTAAGGCCAACACCAGCACCGCGAGGGTAAATAGCTCTCGTGAGCCTGTGCTGGCAGTTTTAGCCAGTATCCAGGGCACCAGACGCCGCCCAACCACAATCATCAGCGTGATAAAGGCAATAACTTTGCCAATTGTAATTGCCAATTCAGTAAATAATTGGCTCAGGCTGGTCGTTTCGTTCCCCATCACACCTGCAAATGCCGGCAGGAGTACTAACGTGAGTACCATTGCCAAATCTTCAACAATCAGCCAACCAATGGCGATTTGTCCTCGTTGGCTATCAATCAGTTGCCGTTCTTCTAATGCTCGCAGTAATACCACTGTGCTGGCTGTTGATAGACAAAGACCGAAGACAAACCCTGTCATCAAATCCCAGCCTAATAAATGAGATAATCCCATGCCGAGCAAGGTGGCGACGGCAATTTGTGCAACAGCACCGGGTATGGCGATAGCTTTTACTGCGAGGAGGTCTTTAAGGGAGAAGTGAAGTCCGACACCAAACATCAACAAAATAATACCAATTTCAGCCAATTCAGGTGCTAATGAGGTATCAGCAACAAAACCTGGCGTAAATGGCCCGGCCAGCACCCCTGCGGCAAGGTATCCCACCAGTGGCGAGATGCGCAGGCGGTGTGCCAGAGTGCCCAGGAGGAAGGCGAGAACAAGGCCTCCGACGATCGTGGTAATTAAGGGTGTTGAGTGGTGCATCCAGACTCCTTCTAGTCATGCCTGTCATTTTTAACGTTACAGGTGTGTTAGCTGCGTTTAAATCTACTTTTGGCAGATTTGTCATCCGAATCAAGCTTATCGGGATGGATTCACTTATCGCTTTTTGCATTTTGAATGCGATTGGGAATATGCCAGTAGGTAAGCATTTCACAGCAATAACATCAGTTTATTGCATTTATGCGATCAATGCCCGATAAAAATTGATTTTTTACCGATAAAAGTCAGCTTTGGCATGAAAATTGTTTGAAGTGGTTGTTTGTCGTGGATTTGCTATTTTTGTCACGATTCAGTCGGGCGATTCCCCGACTGAAATACATATCTCAGTCGGGATTATAAGGTTATTACTATTACTTATCGTCTATATTGGGCAGTAAGGCCGTAAATATTCCAAGTAAGGGTAGGAATGCGCATATTTGGTAAACCAGCTCAATACTGGTTAAATCAGCAACATACCCTAGTATAGCCGCACCTATTCCCCCCATGCCGAAAGCAAAACCGAAGAATAAACCGGATACCATCCCAACTTTTCCTGGAATTAGCTCTTGCGCATACACCAGAATTGCTGAGAAGGCAGATGCCAGAATAACACCAATGATCACGGTTAAAACCCCAGTCCAATACAAAGAAGCGTAGGGTAAAACAAGGGTGAAGGGGGCAACACCCAATATTGACCCCCAAATCACATGCTTTCGTCCTATTCTATCACCAAGAGGGCCACCAATAATGGTGCCGGCGGCTACTGCGAATAAGAATACAAATAAGTGTATCTGGGCATTTTGTACCGAAATGCCGAACTTATGCATCAGATAAAAGGTGTAATAGCTGCTGATGCTTGCCAAGTAGAAGTATTTAGAGAATATCAGCACCATCAAGATAGCTAAGGTGCTGATAATAGTTTTTCTGGGTAGCACTTTTGCCGATAAGATTTTTACTGGCTTACCATGAATGGCTCTTTGCTGCTGCTGATACCATTTACTGACTTGCAATAACACCACAATTGCCAGTAATGCCGCGAGTGAAAACCAGCCTACATTGCCTTTACCATAAGGTGCAATAAGGATAGCGGCTAATAGTGGGCCGAGAGCACTACCGAAATTGCCGCCCACTTGAAAGACTGATTGGGCCAGGCCATGACGCCCACCTGATGCCATGCGCGCTACTCGCGAGGATTCGGGGTGGAAGACCGAAGAGCCGGTTCCGACTAATGCTGCTGCCAATAACACTACTGGGAAGGTTGTAGCGACTGCGAGCAGTAAAATACCCGACAAAGTAAATCCCATACCCATCGGCAGTGAATAGGGTTGTGGGTGTTTATCGGTATAGAGGCCAATCAGGGGCTGTAATAATGAGGCGGTAAGTTGATAAGTCAGTGTAATTAACCCAATCTGCGCGAAACTCAGTGAGAACTCAGCCTGTAATAGCGGATATATCGCCAGAATTAGCGATTGGATCATGTCGTTGAGTAGATGGGATACGCTGATAGCACCCAAAATAGAGAAAGAGGTTCGTTTTATCGTGGTTTTAACGGGAGCCTCGAATCCGGTATCAGAACGATCGGTCATAGTGAGTATTCGCCTAATAGTTTTTAATGTTAATACTATGTTGGTAATGAATACATATTATGCAGATCGAATGATTTTTACTACATCTGACACAATTTGATATATATTCCAAAGCGATGAAACTCGAGTATAGGTCATCAAGTTACATTGGAAACTGTGTCACAGTATCATCTTGATTTTTCGTGCTATTGATCTATACCTCCTCATTATTACTTATTAAGCCAGTTCTTATCTGATGGCTTCTAACGACAACATGGAGATTTGCCATGCGTTCTTCATTACCGACGGCAGCATGTGCTTTGGCTGTATCGCTGGCGTTTGCACCGGGATGGGCGGGTGCTTGGGAAAAAGATAAAACTTATGATATCACCCTACTGCACACTAACGACCATCACGGGCACTTCTGGCAAAACGACCACGGTGAGTATGGTTTGGCGGCACAGAAGACCTTGGTTGATAGCATCCGAAAACAAGTTGCCGCACAAGGGGGAAGCTTGTTATTACTCTCGGGAGGCGACATTAATACTGGCGTACCGGAATCTGATTTACAGGATGCTGAGCCTGATTTCCGTGGTATGAATCTGGTGGGTTATGACGCAATGGCTATCGGTAATCATGAATTTGATAACCCGCTAAATGTGCTGCGCCAGCAAGAAAAGTGGGCCACATTCCCTTTATTGTCAGCCAATATCTATCAGAAAAGTACCCAGCAGCGATTATTCAAACCTTATGCCTTGTTTGATAAACAGGGGGTGAAAATTGCGGTCATCGGTTTGACGACAGATGACACTGCCAAGATCGGTAATCCCGAGTATTTCACCGATATAGAATTCAAAGTACCCGCCATCGAAGCGAAGCAGGTGGTTGAACAACTGCGGAAAACTGAAAAGCCTGACATTATTATCGCGGCTACCCATATGGGGCATTACGATGATGGTAAGCATGGTTCTAACGCCGCAGGCGACGTAGAGATGGCGCGCAGCCTGCCAGCGGGCTATCTAGATATGATAGTAGGTGGTCACTCGCAAGATCCGGTTTGTATGGCCAGTGAAAATCATAAACAGGCTAATTATGTCCCAGGTACCCCTTGTGCCCCTGATCGGCAGAATGGCACTTGGATAGTTCAGGCGCATGAATGGGGTAAATATGTTGGCCGGGCTGATTTCACCTTCCGTAATGGTGAGTTAAAACTGGTCAGTTACCAATTAATCCCGATCAATCTGAAGAAAAAAGTGGAAAAAGCTGACGGCACCAGTGAGCGAGTATTTTACACTCAAGAGATCACACAAGATCCCGGAATGCTGAAATTGCTGACGCCATTTGAAGATCAAGGTAAAGCGCAACTGGATATTAAAGTTGGCAGTGTAAATGGCAAGCTGGAGGGGGATCGCAATAAAGTTCGTTTCGAGCAAACCAATCTAGCGCGTTTATTATTAGCCGCACAAATGGAACGTGCTGGTGCAGACTTCGCGGTGATGAGCGGTGGTAGTATTCGTGATTCTATTGATGCCGGTGATATTACTTATAAAAATATACTTAAAGTACAGCCGTTTGGTAATACGTTGGTTTACGCCGATATGAAAGGCAGTGAGGTTGAGAAGTATTTGGCTGTGATTGCTAATAAGAAAGTCGATTCAGGTGCTTATGCACAATTTGCCAATGTCAGCCTGATGGCTGATGGTAACGGCGTTAGTGATGTCAAAATCCAGGGTAAGCCGTTAGAACCGAATAAAACGTATCGTTTGGCTACACTGAATTTCAATGCGCTGGGGGGCGATGGTTATCCGAAAATTGATACATTACCGGGTTACGTAAATACCGGTTTTATCGATGCCGAAGTCTTAAAACAGTACATTGAAAAGCATTCTCCGCTGGATGCTAATCAGTATCAGTCCAAGGGCGAGATTGTTTATAAGTAGCTGTAATTAATCGGGATGACGTGCATTTTAAGAGGTGTGTTTCATCCTATTCTAAAGTCTGAGAAAATACCATTCTGGGCAATGGCCTCTCTCACTGGCAAGATTGAGGTATCAGGGGGAATCACCTTCCCAAGTTTTAAGGCATGATTGTTATATGAATGGGCACATATAGAAAGTGTCTTTTTTAGTTTACACAGTCCGAACTTTTGCTTGGAACCATTTTTACTATTTTTACCGAATACTCAATATCATTTCTATCTGGCAACGAGGGATGTATAAGTACATTCCAATAACCATCACTTGGTACTTTGATTTGTGCTGGAAAGTTAGCGAAAAAACCACCATGAAAAATACTCCCCAATCCCGAGCTATATTTTTCGTAGTCACGATCACTTAGCAGCATAATAATCGCGCAGTGTTCTCCGATGATTTTTATGTGGTCACCTGAAAAAGCAGATAATCGGGTGTGAGTATATTTCATAATGGGTTCCTTTTGGGTAAAAAAGCCCTTATCTCCGTTAGTTTGATAAGGGATGCCAAGTGGCCAACACCAGGGAAACATTAATATAGTTGTAGAATAATACGTAAACACTGCTTTACCGTATGATTTAAGTCAAATTTTTAATGAATTAATTAATTTTATTAATTTATAAATTATCTAGCTAATTATTTCTACATATATAATTATAGGTGCGTGCAAGTTTAGAGGTTTTTTTCACTGGTAGTCTTTTCCTGTTTTAGCCCACCAGATACCCAATCAACGCCACACATCACTGCTAATGAGTGGCTGCACTGGCGGGGGCTGTTGTCATGCGTCTCTTGATGTGGGCAAACAAAGCATCAAAGAACCTTGGCAACCTTATCGACCGCTTTGGCATTAGTCGGGGAAAACCAGGTGAATAACTATCTGTTGACACTTGATGCTATTACCTGTGCGGTGATAACAGTCCGTTTATTTATATCCAGAAATAATTACTAATCGATCAATCTGTGTCAGCTTTACTTCACATTAATGTGTAATAATCAAAAATCTTCACTTAATATGAAAGGATGCATAATAAATCAGCAACAAGTCACAATCAATAAACTAGAAAAGAAACTACAAACGACAGCCAAGATGAAGAAATGGACATTTATTGGTGGGGCAGCAACGGCCAGTTTAGTCGTAATGGATTTTTTCACAAAGGAAACTAATGCGCTATATCTCCTGTCTCAGGTGTTACTGGCGCTATTTTGTTTTGTTTACAGCTACTATTTATCTCATCAGCATCGGATTATAAAATCTGATCTAGATACTATTCAGGCAACAGTAAACGACGAAACACAAGATGAAGTAAAAAATAATGTGATGTGATCGTAGTATTAGAAAATAATACACATCTAAGCCACTGGCCTTATTGTGTCACTCAGAAGTCTCCATTGGTCGTGGGGGCTTCTGATTGTTATTTTTTATTATTTACACACATTTCATTTGTTATATAAATCAATCTCGCCTGGCGATATCGGCAAATACGCCTTGCAATAATTGGCATAAGTCTGTGGGTGCCAATTCAATATCCAAACCACGCTTTCCACCTGAAACGAATATGGTGGCATACCCTTGAGCCAGGCTGTCAATGACGGTGGGCAGGCGTTTCTTTTGCCCTAATGGACTGATACCGCCAACCAAATAGCCGGTGGTACGTTGTGCTAATTGGGAGTCTGCCATTTCGGCTTTTTTTGCCCCTAAGGCGCGGGCCACTTTTTTTAGATCAAGTTGAGCCGCAACGGGGGTGACAGCAACGGCCAGATTTTTAGCTTCACCATTGAGCGCAACCAGCAGCGTTTTATAAACCTGATCGGCATTAAGCCCCAGCTTTTTAACGGCCTCATCGCCAAAATTGGTTTCTGTTACGTCATGATGATAGTGGTGTAATGTAAACGGAACTTTTTGTTTTTCCAGCAAAATAACGGCGGGTGTCATAATAAATATCCAGGCAAAAATGAAAATTCATTCTAGTGGATTATCCTACACCTAATCATTGCGGCGAGGATAAAAATTAACCTAATAAAATCAATGTAATGGTCGCTAATCCACGGCTGATGATGAATGTCAGTTGCTAATCTAATCGTCAGGTTGTTACCCTGTACCTGCCGCTCATATTATCCGCAAGGAATGTGGGCGCTTAATAACTAAAATAATGAGAATTCCTCTTTGACTGGCCGATAGTAATATCGGTCATTTTTTTATCTTTGAAACTGATTACCGGGCTGCAGTAATACCGGGAGATTCCCTTCGCCGTACAGATGTAGTGCGCCGACTGCGACCACATAACGCCCTGATGGCATCTGCTCAAGTTGTTGTTGCCAACGTTTATTGCGTTGAATCATTAGTACATCGTACAAATCATGGCTGAAGGTCGGGGCCAGTGTCGTCAGGTCATTTTCGGGATGATGTTCCAGCCACCAACCTATCATGGTTTGCAATAAGCGGGCGTTGGTGTGCCAGTGAGTTAAGGTATCGAGCAACAAAGACATACCGTTATCCGGTAGTGCCTCCAGCAAATCGACCTGCATTTGCGTGCCTTCCAGCTCGATAATCTTCTTTTTCTGCGCAGTGGCGGCTTTCAGCAATTGATAGTCGATGCCGTATTCGCCCCGCAATCCCAGGCGTTGAGCTTGCCGCGCCTGAAGCATCAACGCGACCTGCCACGCGGGGAGAAAAGCCATCGCCTGTGGGTCATTTCCCTGCTCTTCACAGCGTTGCAACAGTTGTTGATATTGTTCTTCGGATAATCTGTCGATCAATGGCTCAGCGAGGGCGTGGTCGGCAAAAGGCGAGGCCGCTTCTGTGATATCGGCTTCTACAATCAATGCATCAGCCTGATTCAATTTATTCAGCAATGCGTGGGGGAGGGGGAACATACCTTCGGTTCCCATATGAATACTGCCGACCATATGGAAATGGCGCTCGCCAGGTAAGATAATATCCAAAGCCGGATAACTGTACGTCGTTGGCGTTAAGATTCCGAGAAATTGTGCGATGCGGCGTAATAATTGGCCCATGTGGTTCCCTTATTAGCATTTCCTACATGCTAAACGCTAAATGGCGCACAAGAAAGTGTTGTGCACCATTAGGTTATATTCTTTGTACTTGCAACCGCAGGGAGTTAGCTGCTCTGGTTACTCGGCCCATCCTTGGCTTACCTGCAACTCCAATGACGGGAGGGTTACTGTTTAGGTTTAAAACGCAGTAAACGGTTGGCGTTACTGACGACAGTTATGGATGATAGCGCCATCGCCGCGCCCGCAACCACTGGGCTTAACAATGTACCGGTGAACGGGAACAGAATCCCCGCCGCAATTGGAATCCCCAGCGCATTGTAGAAAAAAGCCCCCAACAGGTTTTGCTTCATGTTGCGCAATGTGGCTTTGGAAAGTTCGACAGCATCAGCAACACCGTGCAGGCTGTGGCGAATTAGCGTGATCGCCGCCGTTTCGATGGCGATATCACTGCCGCCACCCATCGCAATGCCGACATCCGCTTGCGCCAGCGCGGGTGCATCGTTGATACCATCACCTACCATCGCTACCTTGTGTCCCGCGGCTTGCAGTTGTTTGATAGCGTCTGCTTTGCCCTCCGGCAGCACTCCGGCGATCACTTGATCGATACCGGCTTCTTTGGCAATAGCATTAGCGGTAATCGGATTATCACCTGTCAACATCACCAGGTTGTAGCCCAACTTATGTAACCGTTCCAGTGCGCTGACACTGTCTTTACGCAATGGATCGCGAATTGACAGCAGAGCTGCCGGTTTACCATTAGCAGCCAGAATAACCGGTGTGGTGCCGCTTTCTGCTTGTTGTTGCATCAATGATTGCAGCTGGTGGGTATCAATCTGCTGCTCTTCCAGCAGACGATTATTCCCCAGCAACAGCCTTATCCCTTCAATCTCACCACTGACACCCAGCCCACGCAAGGTACGGAATTGGCTGGTGGTTGCCAGTGTCATTCCTTCGGCTCGCTGTAAAATAGCGCGTGCCAGTGGGTGATTAGAGCCGGTTTCCAGTGCTGCTGCCCAACCCAGCGCTTGCTGTTCACTGATGCCATTGAAGGTATGAATTGCCACAACCTGCGGGTGCCCTTCGGTCAATGTACCGGTTTTATCGAACACTAACGTGTTGAGGTTGCTGGCTTGCTGCAAGGCATCCGCATCCCGTACCAGTACGCCAAATTCAGCCGCCCGTCCGACACCGGAGATAATCGACATCGGTGTTGCCAAGCCCAGAGCACAAGGGCAGGCGATGATAAGCACGGTGGTGGCGACTACCAGGGTATAGACCAGCTGAGGTTGCGGGCCGAAGAAATACCAAATCAGCCCGGCGATTACGGCAATCGCAACCACGGTCGGCACAAATACCGCCGAGATCCGGTCGGCCAGCTTACCAATGTCTGGCTTACTGCTTTGCGCCTGACGAACCAGCTTGATGATGCGTGCCAGAGTGGTTTGACTGCCGATGGCATTGGCGCGGAACAGTATCGAGCCATCCTGTACCTGTGTCCCGGCATGGATGACATCCCCCGCCGATTTCTGTTGCGGGATAGGCTCACCAGTCAGCATGGCTTCATCCATCCACACTTCGCCTTGCACAATTTCACCATCAACCGGCACGCGGTCGCCGGTAGTCAAGCGCAAGGTCATGCCCAACTGAACCTCAGCCAGCGGGATCACTTTTTCACCCTCTTCGGTGACCAGACGCGCAGTTGGCGGAGCCAAATCTAATAACCGTTCGAGCGCATTGGAAGAACGTTGTCTGGCCCGTTGCTCCATAGCATGACCAAGGTTAATCAGGCCGATTATCATGGCACTGGCTTCGTAATAGAGATGACGGGCTTCCATTGGGAAAACATCCGGCCAGATATTGACCGTGATGGAGTAAGCCCAAGCCGCTCCTGTCCCCAGGGCTACCAGTGTATCCATGGTGGCGCTGCCATTTTTCAGGCTGACCCAGGCATTACGGTAAAAGTGACCACCGGCAAATACCATCACCAGTAGGGTGATTATCCCAACAATCAACCACGGAGTTTGAGTTTCCGGTGTCAGCGTCATGCTGCCACCGAATAACCCCCAGCCCATAAGTGGAATACCCAACAGCAGGCCCAGCGCAGCTTGCCACTGGAAACGTTTCATACTGGCTTGCGACATTTGTTGCTGGCGCTCGCGCCGCTCGCCTTCATCTTCAATTATCTCGGCACCGTAACCGGCCTTTTTGACCGCGTCGATCAAGGCTTCTTTGTTTTGATACCCGGTGACTAACGCACTGCGTTCAGCCAGATTCACGCGTGCCACCTGAACGCCATCGACACTTTCCAGTGCATGTTGTACTTTCGATACACAACTGGCACAGCTCATCCCGGTTAGTAACAACTGAACACTATCATTGTCAGAAGGTTCTGCTACCGGCTGGCTGGGTTGCGTATTTTTAATGTCAGTTGTCGCTGCCGGAATGGTTGAAGAGGCCGCTGCCAGTGTTTCCGGCGAAGATGGGGCTGCATCAGTCAGCGGCTCAGATTTTGGGTATTGGGCACCTTGCAGTGCGGCGTGATAACCTACCCGTTCCACTGCTGCAATCAGCGTTTGTGCATCCACCTTGCCGTACACTCTGGCACTATCAATAGTGACATCAGCAGCAATCACTCCGGGTACGGCTTCCAGTGCTGTGCGAGTGCTCTCGGTGCAGTGACCGCAGCTCAAGCCTGAGAGCTGTAGCTCAACATCGGGTGTATGGGCTTCCTCTGCCTGATATCCGGCTTGGTTGACCGTATCGATGAGCGTTTTAGTCTTGGCTTCAGTGGTGACTTTGGCGTAGTGAACATTCACTTCAGCATAATGGACGTCTTCGCGATCCTCTAACGCGATTTTTACGCGTTTAGCACAATTCATGCAGGAAAGGCCATGTAAGGCCAGTACGGTGGTTTGCAACATAATTAACTCCTTATCGAGTAACGATTTATCCGTTAATTTTCTCGGGATAAGCTTAGTTGGTCATCCCAGTCACCGCTGCTATCTGCGTTGATAATTGACTGATTCGTAACCTTTTGCTGTACAGGTTTTATTCCGCTTGACGGGTATCGTCATTTTCACTAATGATGGAGGTTAAACCTTCCTGCAAGGGGAAGGTCAAGGGGGAAATATGAACATTAGCGATATCGCAAGAAAAACCGGTTTAACCAGTAAGGCCATTCGTTTTTACGAAGAAAAGAAACTGGTGACGCCACCTATTCGCACTGAAAATGGTTACCGCAGTTACACCTCCAAACACATTGAAGAGTTAACGTTACTGCGTCAGGCGCGGCAGGTGGGTTTTACGCTGGATGAGTGTCGCGAATTACTGGCTTTATTTCATGACCCGGCGCGCCACAGTGCGGATGTGAAAGCTGCGACGTTGCAAAAGGTAGCGGAAATCGAGACGCATATTAATGATCTTAATCAGATGCGTTTGCGCTTATTAGCATTGGCAGAGGAGTGCCCAGGGGATGACAGCGCGGAGTGCCCGATTATTAATAACCTGGCTGGATGTTGTCATAAGGTGTGATAATAAGGCACTATTGCAATCAACATACTGAATTAAATCGTTTTATTTAATTGTGGCGTAAGCCGTCTTCATGGATTTGAATCCCAACGCGGCGCTGATTATCTGCCGGTGCCTTATTCGTGTTGATAAACCGTCGGATCTGCCACCGCTTCAGTTTACAACAGCGCCCTAATAAATCAGGGTTATGCCTTATATTGTGCCGGGAGTTGCCACTATAGGATCGACATAATTTAAGTTTATTTTTTCCTTTTCAGGTGGTTTAGTTATGTTGACATTGACTAGTTATCTGCATGTTTTACTGAGAAAATTGGGCCTCCCCTTTTCCGAAAATATGGGTGATGACGGTATCTTTTCTCTGAAAGTTGATAATTTCACCTACCATTTCAAGGTGCGTGGTGAAAAATATTTAGTGATCTACTCTCTGGTTGACGCATCTGACACCATCGTCAAAGAGTGCATGTCAAACATCTTGGATATGAACCACTTCTCTGACGAAGAGCACTCACCAGTATTTGCTTATGATAATAGTGCCAGGCAATTCTTAATCTGGAATAGACAGAAAGCTTACGACATTAATGATGGAAGCGTGCTCCCTCAGTTAGAGGCAATCATGGCGGCTAATGAGGCGATCGCGACCCTGATAACACATGGTAAAAAAGAGTTAGATGCCGTGGTGTTAGGCATTAAGCCACAACATATGGGGATTCGCTGCTAATTGGTCCTCCACACTTATTCACACGTATATAATCGCGAAAAGTACTTTACTAAAGGATGTACGATATGCCAACAATCTCGCAGGTTCCGATACTGTCGCCTCAGGTTAAACAAGAGCTTAATCAGAGGCTTGAGGGTGGGAAGAATGAAAATACCGCAGCCGCTGTTAGTGCCCCGCTGAATGGCGAAATGCGTTCTGTCAGCGTGGCAGAAACCTCTAAAGAGGCGAAAAGCGTAGGCGAGGGAAGAAAATTTTTTTGGGCTTCTGTGACGGATTTCTTTAGCAGCATAAAAGATGCTTTCCTTAAGATGTTCAATCAGTCACCCGCAAGCAGCGTGAGTGAGACTACTCTTACCTCTGTGATGGATAAGCATGAGGCTGCGGTCGCACAAAACGAGGAAATTATTAGCATAATCAGCAAAAATAAAGCGTTTTTGGAGACCAAGGGGATCATGAGAATCTCGGCTGCAAAGTTAGAATTGGACAAACTCTCTGATGGCAAGAAAGGTTTGCAAGAAGCTACCGGGGTTGAGCTCGCAGCACTGTTTAAAAAGAATATCCGTGATCATATGTTACCAGGAGATATTAAAGCCATTGAGCAGATGTTTTTGGACAATGAGAGTGGTAAGGGTTTGCCATCCCTGAGCGATCTACCCAAAATGGCACAGGGTGTCATTGAACTTGCCAAGAAAATTGCCGAACATAAGGTTGCAAACTCAATGCCTGAATCCAACCTGGCGACTGTGATTGCGCCTAACCTGATGTCTAACGATCTGTTGATGAAGACCATGTCGTTCAATACCTTCGTTGAAAAGCTTATCTTGCAGAAAGCTCCGGCAGAAAGCGTGATGCCTGACGGCGTAGCCGCTCAGCCAGTAGCATAAGGCTGAACGATGTCAGTGGCAGAAAGGGAGTGACCATTGTGGCTGCCCCTTCTTCGCCATAGACCTCTACACAATTTGGCCAGAAAATCGCCTGACGATCCGGGCAAACTTCCCCAGCTCCACCGCCGTGTGGGTGCTCATCACCTCCTGTATTTTTAACAATGCCACTAATACAGTAGAGAATAAGCAGAAAATTCAGATTAAACAGAATATTGTTAGTTAATCAACAGGCCGTTCAACGGATGGCTCGCTGTTTAATAAGAGACGCTTAAACTATAGGTATTAGTTATGAATAGCCCTAACATGCAACGTATTACCTTCGACTAAAATCACTTCAACTTCAGCCCCGGCACCAAGTTCCATTGCACTATAGATACGCCAACTGCTGTCACCGACCCTCATGCGACCATAACCGTCCGTGGTTGGCTCAGTCAGTGTTGCGCGCGTACCGACCAGTTGATGACTGCGTTGGTTCAGCATGGCGGGCTGTGGTTTGATGCGCTGACTCAGCCAATACCACCACAGGAATGCGGACACCACGGTTAGAACGGAAAACAGGATGCCTTGCATCTCCCAACTAAAGGGAAATAGCCACACCAGAACGCCGACTATCACCGCAGCAAGACCGCTCCACAGCATATAACCACTGGCACCCAGCATCTCAGCGGCCAGTAATAGCCCGCCGAGTGATAGCCAAAACCAATTTGGATGTGCTGCAATTTCCTCCAGCATGGTTATTTACCCCGGCTGTTTTTACTCTCACCAATTAGTTCAGCAATACCGCCGATAGCACCCATCAGGCTGCTGGCTTCCAGTGGCATCATGATAACTTTGCTGTTATTGGCCGAGCCGATATGTTGCAGTGCGTCGGTATATTTCTGTGCTACAAAATAGTTAATCGCTTGAATATCACCGGCGGCGATAGCTTCAGAAACCATTCTGGTGGCCTGAGCTTCAGCTTCAGCACCACGTTCACGGGCTTCAGCTTGTAAGAAGGCTGACTGACGCTCACCTTCCGCTTTTAGAATTTGTGATTGCTTTTCGCCTTCCGCACGCAAAATTGCCGCCTGACGAACCCCTTCGGCCTCCAGAATATCGGCACGTTTAGTACGTTCAGCTTTCATCTGAGCATTCATCGCAGAAATCAGTTCAGCCGGTGGACGCACGTCACGGACTTCAATTCGCGTGACTTTGATGCCCCACGGGTTGGTGGCTTCATCAACGATATGCAACAGGCGACCGTTGATGTTGTCGCGTTGGGACAACATTTCATCCAACTCCATTGAACCTAAGACGGTACGGAAGTTGGTCATGGTCAGATTGATGATGGCTGATTCCAAATTGCTGACTTCATACGCCGCTTTCACCGGATCAATAACCTGGATAAAGCAGACTGCATCGATCGCTACATTGGCGTTATCGCGGGAAATAATCTCTTGGGATGGAATATCCAGAACTTGTTCCATCATATTGATTTTACGACCAACACGATCCATAAAAGGCACAACAATGTTCAGACCTGGCATCAGGGTTTTGGTATAACGACCAAAGCGCTCGACAGTCCACTGAAAACCTTGTGGAACGATTTTGATTGAGGAAAATACCACAATCAGGGCGACGACGATAAGAACAGGGATAACGGTAAACATGTTTAACTTCCTGTCGGTAATTATTTTTGTTTCTTAATATTACGTGACGGGGCGCTAAATGCCTAACGAATGGCCGGTAAAAGCATGTAAATGAGGAAAGGTAAGGTTTCGCAGAGTAAAACTGCGCGAGATGACCCCGCGCAGCAGCAAATAATGTTATCGATAATGAGCGGGAATTACCGTAGCAATGCCTTATCAATACAGCAATGAGTAAAGTTGACGGCGGTATTTTGCCGCCAGCGCATCACCCGTGCCTAACGCGGCTAAAATATCCATTAGCGTCTTACGCGCCGTGCCGTTAGCCGCAGATAAATCTTTCTTCAAATGGCCCAGCAGAAGTTCCAGCGCTTCTTCGTTGCGCCCAACCTGATGCAGTTGTAATGCCAGTTGGACCGCTAACTCAACGTTATCTGGCTGTTCAGTCAGTTGCTGTTGTAATTGCTGGATTTCAGGGGTGTCAGCGGCTTGTTTCAGCAACTCGATTTGCGCAATTAGCCCTTGATAACGGGTATCATGGTCTTGCAGTGGGATAGTCGCCAATACGCTTTCGGCATCTTCACTCCGGTTTAGCTGAATTTGTGCCTCAGCCAGTTGCAGCGCAATGTCGCTGGCTTGCGGGCTACGGTTTTGTTGCATCAGCGCCCAGGCATCTTTTAGTAATGGCAGCGCTTCCTGCACTTTGCCTTCGCTCATCAGTTGTGCAGCTTCTGCGGCCTTCAGCTCTTCAGGTTTTGGTAAAACCCGTTGCAGCAGCTCGCGGATAACCTCTTCCGGCTGCGGCCCCTGGAAACCGTCCACTGGCTGGCCATCTTTAAACAGATAGACCGCAGGAATGGAACGCAGGCCAAATTGCGATGCTACCATCTGCTGCGCATCGCAATCGACACGCGCCAGAATGAATTGACCGGCATACTCGGCGGCCAGTTTATCCAGCACTGGAGTGAGTTGCAGACAGTGCTGGCTGCGTTCAGACCAAAAATAGAACAGAACCGGTGCGCTCATGGATTGTTCTAAGGTCTGGTGTAGGTTTGCTTCGGTAATATCAATCGTTGTCGGTGTTAGCATAAATTATTTCTCTCATCCGTTTTATACCCGTCATACTTCAAGCTGCATGTGCGTTGGCTACACTCTCTCATCCGAATCATTGACTGGCGTCAACTCATCGGACTGTATTCGCTTGCCGCCTTCCTGCAACTCGAATTATTTAGGGTATAGCAGTTAATTGGGGAAAATTATGTTGCTTCAACCCTCATCACTATTATCAAGAATTGCCACGCAGGACTTTATCTAGCAACCGGCCCGGTAATATGCGGCGCAGTATCGTCAATGCATGAGCCACCAGGGTGACCGGATAGCGCAATTTCGGCCGCGAACTTTCCAGCGCATGGCGTAATTTCGGCAAAATAGCCTCTGGCGGCAGAGTAAAGCGCTTGGCGATGCCGGGGTTATGAACCGGTTTGTCCGTCTGGGCCTGATTCACATTTTGCGTGAAGTGGGTGCTTATCGGGCCGGGTTCAATCAAACTGACATAAATTCCGCTGTCATGCAGTTCCATTCGTAATGCATCTGACCAGGCTTCTAACGCATATTTACTGGCGGCATAGGCACCACGACCGGGCGTTGAAACCAGCCCCATCACCGAACTGGTTTGAATGATGCGACCTTCACCGTGGGGCAACATTGCGGGTAACAGCAATTGTGTTAGCTGATGGGTGCCGAACAGATTGGTGGAAAACTGCTTTTCCAACTGCTGGCGTGAAATGGTGTGCAATGGGCCATACAGGCCGAAACCACCATTGTTAAACAGGCCGTATAAGCGCCCGCCAGTCAGTTCAATCACCTGCGCCGCCGCGCGTTCGACACTGGCACTGTCATCCAAATCCAGTTCAATACCTTCCAGACCCAACAGTGTCATCTTCGCCACATCATCGGGCTTACGGCAGGCGGCGAGGACGCGATAGCCTCGGTTTTTCAAGTCTTGCGCTGCAACCAGGCCAATGCCGCTGGAACAACCGGTAATTAATACTGTTTTTTGCATAACTTTACCTGGTGAGTGGTTCTATTTATCTAAACAAGTGGTTAACTAAGACTTATTGGTTACTAACGGCTTGAGTTGTTGCGCCATCCAATCTGCAATGAAAGGTTGCGCCTGTGCGTTAGGATGTAAACCATCATCCTGCATCCACTCTGGCTTCACAGCAACCTGTTCCATAAAGAAAGGCACCAATGGGATACCAAATTGCTGTGCCAGTTGTGGATACATCGCACTGAAGGCATCAGTATAACGGCGGCCGTAGTTGGGTGGAATGCGGATTTGCATCAACAAAGGTTGCGCTTTTGCTTCCAATATCTGATTGATAACTTGCGTGAGATCCCGTTGAATATCCTGCGGTGGGAAACCGCGCAGGCCGTCATTGGCACCTAATTCAATCAGTACCCAGCGGGGTTGATGTTGTTTCAGCAAGGCAGGCAGACGGGCTAAGCCCTGGGCCGCCGTATCGCCACTGATACTGGCGTTAACCACCTTGGGTAATGACGGGGTGGCCTGCCATGTTTTATCCAGCCGTGAAGGCCAGGCTTCGGCAATAGGCAGGCGGTAACCGGCGCTTAAACTGTCGCCGAGAATCAACAGTGTATCGGTTGCGGCGGCACGCAAACTGAATAATCCCAACAGCAAAAGGAAGGGAAGATGCCAGCGGAAAACGTTCTTGAAGTTCATCATCTTAATAAACACGTCGGTCAGGGTGAGCAACAGCTCTCCATCCTTACCGGAGTTGAGCTGGTTGTCAAACCCGCTCAGACAATTGCGCTGATTGGTGAGTCAGGTTCAGGTAAATCAACTTTGCTGGGAATTCTGGCGGGCCTCGATGATGGCAGTAGCGGCGAAGTGAGTTTACTCGGCCACTCTTTGACTGCCATGGATGAAGAAGGGCGCGCGCAACTGCGGGCAAAAAATGTCGGTTTTGTTTTCCAATCATTTATGTTGGTGCCGACACTTAATACATTAGAAAACGTGCAGCTTCCGGCGCTGTTACGTGGTGAAAGTGAGCGCGAGAGTAAAGTGCATGCCATTGAGCTATTAACGCTGGTGGGCCTTGAGAAGCGCCTTCACCATCTTCCGGCCCAACTCTCCGGCGGCGAGCAGCAACGGGTGGCGCTGGCTCGGGCTTTTAGTGGTCGGCCAAAAGTGTTATTTGCCGATGAGCCAACCGGCAATCTTGACCGCCATACCGGTGACCGTATTGCCGACTTACTCTTTTCTCTTAATCGCGACTATGACACCACGCTGATACTGGTAACCCATGATGTGCAACTGGCTGGCCGTTGCCAGCGTCGGCTGCGGCTACAAGACGGTAAATTGTGGGAGGAAGCATGATTTGGCGCTGGTTTTGGCGTGAATGGCGCTCACCCTCACTGCTGATTGTCTGGTTGGCATTAACTCTGGCTGTCGCTTGTGTATTGGCGCTGGGTTCTATCAGTTCACGCATGGAAAAGGGGCTGAGTCAGCAAAGCCGTGATTTTCTGGCGGGCGACAAAGTATTAAGTGCACCACACCCGGTTCCTGAACGTTGGTTGCTGGAGGCCAAACAGCAAGGGTTGATCGTCAGTCGTCAGTTGTCGTTTATGACCATGACTTTTGCTGGTGATCGCCCGCAGTTAGCTGACGTTAAAGCTACAGATTTGGCCTACCCGCTGTATGGCAAATTAGATACACAACCTACCGGAGTGCGGCTTAAGCCGGGGACGGTGCTGGTGGCTCCAAGGCTACTGTCGCTGCTGGGAGTAAAAGTTGGTGACATGTTGGATGTGGGGGATACCTCGCTCAGAATTGTCGGCGAAGTGATTCAGGAACCCGATTCAGGCTTTAACCCCTTCCAGACCGCGCCGCGAATTTTAATCAATCTGGCTGATGTGGGAAAGACCGGTGCGATTCAGCCGGGGAGCCGTCTGACTTATCGCTATATGTTCGCCGGAACGCCTGATGCGGTATCACAGTTTAGCGACTGGCTGACGCCGAAATTGAAGCCGGATCAGCGCTGGTATGGTTTGCAAGAGTCGGGCGGTGCGCTGGGGAAATCCCTACAGCGCGCGCAGCAGTTCTTGCTGTTATCGGCGTTATTGACGTTATTGCTCTCCATTGCCGCTGTTGCCGTGGCGATGGGGCATTATTGCCGCAGCCGCTATGATCTGGTGGCGGTGCTGAAAACCTTGGGAGCCGGGCGCAGTGCGTTGCGGCGGTTGATTATCGGCCAATGGCTCTCGGTTTTAGTATTGGCAGGGTTGTGCGGCAGTGTCATTGGTTTATTGTTCGAGAAAATATTAGTTCGTTTGTTATCCCCGGTATTACCGGCCGCATTACCGGCGGCTGGCGTATGGCCATGGGTATGGTCAATGGGATCGCTGATATTGATTTCTCTGCTGGTGGGTATTCGCCCATACCGGCAACTGCTGGCGACTCAACCACTGCGGGTACTGCGCCGTGATGTCTCCGCTAATGTCTGGCCGCTGCGCTACTTTATTCCAGCGATGCTGATAGTAGTGGTGGGGTTATTGGCCACACTTATGGGTGGTAATGCGCTACTGTGGGCGATTCTGGGTGGCATGGTGGTTTTGGCGCTGCTGCTGGGCGTTATCGGTTGGGGCGGCTTATTACTGTTACGCCGCCTGACGGTCACTCGCCTGTCATTGCGGCTGGCGATTAATCGCTTACTGCGCCAACCGTGGATGACGCTAACTCAACTGGCCGCATTCTCTCTTTCATTTATGCTGTTGGCGCTGTTATTGGTGCTGCGCGGGGATCTTTTGGATCGCTGGCAACAACAGTTACCACCAGATAGCCCGAATTACTTTTTGCTGAATATGACACCGCAACAGGTGCCGCAAGTCACGGAGTTTCTCACTCAGCATCAGATAACGCCGTCGACTTTCTATCCGATTGTCCGAGTGCGTTTGAGTGAGATTAATCAGCAACTGGCGACTGAGCGGGTCGCAGAAGATGCACCCGGTGGCGAGGCGGTTAATCGGGAGCTGAATCTGACCTGGCAGCAGGATTTACCGGCGCACAATATTTTGACCGCCGGTCAATGGCCACCTAAAGCTGATGAAGTGTCGATGGAACAAGGAATTGCTGACAGATTGGGGATTAAAATCGGCGATAAACTGACATTCAGTGGCGATACGCAGTCATTTGGTGCCACTGTGAGCAGTGTTCGTCAAGTGGACTGGGAAAGTCTGCGCCCTAATTTTTACTTTATTTTCCCGCCGGGCGCTCTGGATGGGCAACCACAAACCTGGCTGACCAGCTTCCGTTATCACGGTGACGGAGAGGTTTTGACGCAATTGAACCGCCAGTTCCCGACTCTCAGCTTGCTGGATATCGGCGCGATGTTGAAACAGGTTGGGCAAGTGCTGCAACAGGTTAGCCGAGCGTTGGAAGTGATGGTGGTATTGGTGATTATCTGTGGCACCTTACTGCTATTAGCGCAGGTGCAAGTTGGTATGCGCCAGCGCCGTCAAGAACTGGTGGTTTACCGGACACTTGGCGCAAGTAAACGCTTACTGCGAGGCACATTGTGGTGGGAGTTTGCGTTGCTGGGGCTGGTGGCGGGGCTGGCGGCGGCCATGGGTGCCGAAGCCGCACTTTGGGCATTACAACGGTTAGTGTTTGATTTCCCGTGGCAGCCAAACTGGGTGATGTGGTGGTTATTACCGCTGGCTGCGGCCTTGTTGCTGTCACTGTGTGGTGGTTGGTTAGGGGCAAGGTTATTGCGGGGGCGGGCGCTGTTCCGCAGTTATTAGATTTAGCATTGGTGAGTGAAGGGGTGACCGCACCTCGGGGCGCTCCGATGGCTTACGCCATTACAGCCCCAACGGCACGTTTCCCCTTCATTTGATTTTGTCAGTAGTCTGAAGTCACGGCCAGTACCGTGACTTCAGACCGCTGACACCCTAAGGACTCGACCTTGCAAGGTGAGGACAGGTAGAAGAGTAAAGCGTCCGCGCCAGAGATGGCGCGGCTCGAGCCTACAAGGATGTATTTACGGCGTCTTTACGATCTGCCTGTTTTCACCGTTACGGGCACTTTGTCATTAACCTCAAGTCACGGCGAATATCGTGACTTATTTATGCTTCAATTAAGTTATAATTTAGCTTGCGCCCAGCGCAGGGCGTTTTGGTATTCCGCTGGTAACAACGGGGCCAGTGCCGCCAGGGCGGTGCTTAATGCCGCACCATCGGGATCATTTAAATTCAAATGACCCACTTTGCGGCCTTCGCGCACTTCTTTTTCATACCAATGCAGATGCACCAAGGGCAGTGACAGCCACTCGGTATTCACTGGCGTACCAATCAGATTGACCATCGCAGACGGAGTATTGACCACCGGCGTTGGCAGCGGCAAATCCAAAATAGCGCGCAGATGCAGCTCAAACTGGCTGATAGAAGCGCCATTTTGTGTCCAATGCCCACTATTATGTACCCGTGGTGCCAGCTCATTGATCAACAAACTGTCGCCGACGATAAAGCATTCCATCGCCATCACACCAACATAATTCAGTTTATCCATAATGGCAGACAGCATTTTTTCGGCTTGCTGCTGTAGCTTGCTATTGGGTTGTGGCAAAGCCACACTCATGCGCAGGATGCCATCTTCATGCAGATTATGGGTGAGTGGATAAAAGACCGATTTACCTTGATGGCTGCGCGCACCGACCAGTGAAACCTCGCCAGAAAAGTTAATACCCTGCTCGACAATACATTCGCCGTAAGAATCAGTTGGTAAGCTATCTTGTTCACCGGTGCGCAAACGCCACTGCCCACGGCCATCATAACCGCCAACCCGGCGTTTCACGATGGCAAGCTCCCCCAGATTCGCGAAGATCTGCGGCCACTCGTTGGCATCGGCTAATAACTGCCACGGGGCGGTTGCCAGATTGAGGCTATCAAGCAATTGCTTTTGTGTCAGGCGATCCGCCAGATGTGGGAAAATATCGCGATTAACGAATTCGGCATGGGTGGCAAGCTCACGGGTTAACGCAGTCTCTGGCCAACGCTCAATTTCGGCGGTAATCACACTGTGCTGATAGGGCACGGCTTCTGGCTCGGCATCTAAACCCACCGGGTAAACTGCAATACCCAGCGGCTCACCGGCTTGGCGCAGCATACGCCCTAACTGACCATTGCCTAATACGCAAACGGGTTTCATGCCGTCACCTGTAAGTCTGGCATCCGTGGATCTGGATTATCTAACACTTCGTCAGTTTGGCTTTTACGCCAGCCCGCTAAACGAACGGCCAATTCGGTATCATGCAGCGCCAGTATTTGCGCCGCCAGCAAGGCGGCATTTGCCGCACCCGCTTTACCAATTGCCAGTGTTCCCACAGGAATGCCGCGCGGCATCTGCACGATAGAATACAGGCTATCGACACCACTTAAGGCCGCACTTTGTACCGGCACACCTAAAACGGGCACCAGTGTTTTGGCCGCTAACATACCCGGCAAGTGAGCCGCACCGCCCGCGCCGGCAATAATGACATGTAAGCCATTAACATCGGCTTGTTCGGCAAAGCTGAACAGTTTGTCAGGGGTTCTATGTGCGGAAACAACTTCGACATGAAACGGGACATTGAGCGTGGTGAGCACGTCGGCGGCGAACTGCATAGTGGCCCAATCACTCTTGGACCCCATTACGATAGCGATTTTAACCCCGGCTGGATAAGCCGAATCGAGGTTAGCTCCCATGAGTGTAAAGCTCCTGTGATTGCGCAAGCGTCGGCCAGAACGACTTTACTTAAATCGTGACTGGCGAGAGGGCGTAGAGCATATCATGAGGTAAAGGAGAGGAAAACGGTTGCGTCGCGGCTTTTAGTGGATTTTTAAGTTTTTTATCACACCAGGCAAGGCACGCCTGAAGGCTAAAATGGGAATTTAATCAGTTCAACGTCATCTGCGGTGACTTTAACCATCGACCCTTCTACATGCCAGGCTCCCAGCACCACACGATGGGCTGTAGCGGCGGGTAGTGCTACGGTGTGAACTGCCGGACGATGAGTATGCCCGTGGATCATCCAACTCACATTGTTACGTTGGAAGCTGTCGATCACCGCTTGCGAATTGACATCCATGATGAGTTCGGATTTACCACTGTTGTTCTGTTGGCTTTGGTTACGCATATAAGCAGCTATACGTAACCGAAAACGCAGCGGTAACCACAGGAACAGTTTTTGAATCAGTGGATTGTGTACCCGACGGCGAAAGTGCTGATAGTCGGCATCATCAGTACACAGGGTATCACCATGTAAAATAACGATTTTACGGCCATATAAATCAACGACTTTTTCTTCCGGAAGCAGAGTCATGCCGCTTTCAAGAGCAAAGCGTTTGCCGAGTAGAAAATCGCGATTACCGTGGATAAAATAGCAGGGTACGCCCTGTTGCTGGAGTGATTTTAACGCAGCAGCGATTTGCCGATACAGTGGCTCGGGATCATCATCGCCAATCCAGGACTCGAATAAATCGCCCAGGATATATAATGCGTCAGCATGAATAGCTTCACGCTGGATAAAATGCAGGAAACCGGCAGTGATTGCCGGTTCCTGAACGCTAAGATGCAAATCTGCAATAAAAAGCGTGCTCATTAAGCCGTCATTACTCGCTAATAGTAACGCTTTTGATGATCACATCTTCTTTTGGCACATCTTGATGCATACCGCTGCGGCCGGTAGCAACGTTTTTGATTTTATCAACCACGTCCAGACCATCAGTGACTTCAGCGAATACGCAGTAGCCCCAACCGTCTGGCCGCTCTGAACGGAAGTTCAGGAAGTCGTTGTCGGCAATGTTAATGAAGAACTGGGCAGTGGCAGAGTGTGGATCGTTAGTACGCGCCATTGCCAAAGTGCCACGGGTATTTTTCAAACCGTTGTTGGCTTCGTTCTTGATTGGCGCATCAGTGGTTTTCTGGTTCATGCCTGGCTCAAAACCACCGCCCTGAATCATGAAACCATCGATAACACGGTGGAAGATAGTGTTATCATAGAAACCTTTACGGCAGTAGTTCAGGAAGTTTTCAACGGTAACCGGCGCTTTATCCGCGAAGGTATTGACGACGATGTCGCCGTGATTAGTATGAAACGTGACCATAATAATGTTCCTGCTAGTGTAATAAGTGTGTTCACAAATGAGTCGTAACTCTTTAGACGGCTCTTATATCATATCTGCGAGATTGAGTCAGCACTCGAAACGCGGCCAATACGGGCGAAAAAGTGCTGTATCGAAGGCAGATTTACCGCATAATCTGATGATATCCTTTTAAACTATGCGTTTCGCAAAAACAAAAACCACGGAATGTCCCGATGCTAAAGATTTTTAATACACTGAGTCGCCAAAAAGAGGAATTCAAGCCTATTCATGCCGGTAAAATTGGTATGTACGTATGCGGGATCACCATTTATGACCTGTGTCACATTGGGCATGGGCGTACTTTTGTCGCTTTCGACGTCGTGGCGCGTTATTTGCGTTATTTAGGTTACTCTCTGACATATGTCCGCAACGTGACAGACGTTGACGACAAAATTATCAAACGCGCCATTGAAAACAATGAAACTTGTGAGCAATTGACCACGCGCATGTTGGCTGAAATGCATAAAGATTTTGATGCATTGAACCTTCAACGCCCAGATTTAGAGCCACATGCTACTCATCACATCCCAGAGATTATTGAGCTAACCGAGCGCTTGATCGCCCGCAACCATGCTTATGTAGCTGACAATGGGGATGTTATGTTCTCTGTTGAAAGTGATCCAGATTACGGTGTGTTATCGCGTCAGGACTTGGATCAGTTGCAGGCAGGTGCGCGTGTTGAAGTGGCTGATGTGAAACGTAATCCGATGGATTTTGTGCTGTGGAAAATGTCCAAACCGGGCGAACCTCGTTGGGAATCACCTTGGGGGCCGGGCCGCCCAGGCTGGCATATTGAATGTTCTGCAATGAACGGTAAGCAGCTCGGTGCGCATTTCGATATTCACGGCGGTGGCTCTGATTTGATGTTCCCGCACCATGAAAATGAGATTGCACAATCTACCTGCGCGCATGATGGCCCATATGTTAATTACTGGATGCACTCCGGTATGGTGATGATTGACAAAGAAAAAATGTCAAAATCACTGAATAATTTCTTCACTATCCGCGATGTGCTGGCTTATTACGATGCGGAAACTGTGCGTTACTTCCTGATGTCCGGCCACTATCGTAGCCAGCTTAACTACAGCGAAGAAAACCTCAAGCAGGCGCGTGCTTCATTAGAGCGTTTATACACTGCGCTGCGCGGGACTGATGCGAATGCAACGCCTGCCGGTGGTGCTGAGTTTGAAGCGCGCTTCCGTGCGGCGATGGATGATGATTTCAATACGCCAGAAGCCTATTCGGTGCTGTTTGATATCGCCCGTGAAGTGAACCGCCTTAAAACTGAAGATATGACCGCGGCAAATGCGTTAGCGGCTGAGTTGCGTAAACTGGCGCATGTGCTGGGATTATTGGAACAGGATCCAGAACTGTTTTTACAAAGTGGTGCGCAAACGGACGACGATGAAGTGGCAAAAATCGAAGCGCTTATCAAGCAGCGCAACGATGCCCGCAGCAGCAAAGATTGGGCGCTGGCAGATTCTGCGCGTGATCAATTGAACGAACTGGGTATTGTGCTGGAAGATGGCCCGCAAGGGACAACCTGGCGTCGTAAATAATACGGAGCTGATTAACTGTACCCTAAATAATTCGAGTTGCAGGAAAGCAGCTAACAAACATGCAACTTGAAGTATGACAGGTAGAGGATTAAAAAATTGCGGTTCTGGTGTTCGCCAGCAACCGCATTTTTTTGCCCATATCTTGTACTTTTCACTACTACAGCGGCAGTTTTTTGCAATAACCAGCTAAAAC
This sequence comes from Yersinia aldovae ATCC 35236, assembly GCF_000173735.1. Classification (GTDB taxonomy): domain Bacteria; phylum Pseudomonadota; class Gammaproteobacteria; order Enterobacterales; family Enterobacteriaceae; genus Yersinia; species Yersinia aldovae. The sequence goes on from NZ_ACCB01000049.1 coordinate 27,612, forward strand.
TCGCCGTTGCTGAGGTTATTAGGCTTTAACCTGTACTTTCATACCTTGAAACTCAACAATTTGGTCAGCCAGGATCTTGCAGCGCTTACGCGTTTCTACATTCCCGTCAACTTTTACCTGCCCATCAGCGATGGCAGCTTTTGCTGATGCACCGCTATCGTTCCAACCTTGCAACTTTAATAAGTCACATAGCTCGACGTGCGGGTGTTTTTCCAAATGAAAAATATCCATTACTGTCCTTTCACTCTATTTTCGTTGATGTCGTGATATTCCTCGCAGGCTTGCAAGGTATTTTGTATCAGTGTCGCAACGGTCATCGGCCCGACGCCACCAGGAACCGGTGTAATCCAACCCGCACGCTCAACAGCGACATCAAATTCTACATCGCCGACTACTTTACCACTTTCAAGGCGGTTAATGCCGACATCAATCACGATTGCACCGGGTTTAATCCATTCACCAGGAATAAAATCGGGTTTACCGACGGCGACCACCAATAAATCTGCATTTTCGACATGCTGACGCAGATTGTTAGTAAAACGATGGGTGACGGTAGTGGTGCAGCCAGCCAGCAACAGCTCAAGGCTCATCGGGCGGCCAACAATATTGGATGCGCCCACGACGACAGCGTTCAGGCCATAAGTATCAATGCTATAGCGTTCCAATAAAGTTACGATACCGCGCGGGGTGCAAGGGCGCAGTTTAGGCGCGCGCTGGCATAAGCGACCCACATTATACGGATGGAAACCATCGACGTCTTTATCTGGATGAATGTGTTCCAGGACTTTGACATTATCAATCCCCGCGGGCAGTGGCAGTTGCACCAGAATCCCATCGATTTCACTATCGTTATTCAGTGAATCAATTAATGCTAACAGCTCGGCTTCCGTAGTGGTGGTCGGCAAGTCATAAGAACGTGAGACAAAACCTACCTCTTCACACGCCTTACGCTTACTGGCGACATAAATTTGTGACGCTGGATTTTCACCTACCAACACAACAGCAAGGCCGGGAGCACGTTTACCCGCAGCTAAACGTTTCTGTACCAACGCAGCTACTTCGTTTCGTACCTGCTGCGCAATCGTTTTACCATCTATAATTTTCGCTGACATCAGTGGAAGGGTCCATCAATTAAAAAAGCGGGAATGCGCCTATTTTGTCAGAAGCGGGGCGTGCTGTCAGGCGTATAATAACGATTAATTAACGATTAAATAGCCAGTTGATAAACCATAAGGCGAAAACCCATTGACTCAAAAGCGACTGCCCGTATAATCCAACCCGCAACTGACTACCGGCAGCGTCCTATGCTGCGGTAAATATCAAATGCGCCCTTAGCTCAGTTGGATAGAGCAACGGCCTTCTAAGCCGTAGGTCACAGGTTCGAATCCTGTAGGGCGTACCATGTAAAATCAACGCCTTACACGACTTTCAGTAATTCCAAATTATCCGATTGGGACGAATTTGGGACGTGACCTCCAAAAATGCTATCAATTTGCTTCGCGTGAGCACTCAAGTGACGTGGTGCTAGGTGTGCATACCTCTGTACCATTTCGATTGATTCCCACCCGCCCATTTCCTGCAAAACTGTCAGCGGAACACCTGCCTGAACAAGCCAGCTTGCCCATGTGTGGCGAAGGTCATGAAAACGGAAGTTATCGATTCCAGCCCTCTTTAATGCAAGTCTCCATGCCGTGTTACCATCAACGCGCATTTTCCTGACTTCTGCTGCTTTTGTTCCGTCAGCACTTAGTGCTGGACTTCTGGTGAACAAATACCCATTTCTTATGATTTCCAGCCTGGTCTCGAAGTAACCGGCATGCGGTGTCGTTCAGAGCGACGCCAATTGCCTGACCAGACTTACTTTCCTCTGGATGAATCCATGCAACCTTCCGTTGAAGGTCTACATCTTGCCATTGCAAATCGACAATGTTTGATCTGCGCAAACCGGTTGCCAGCGCAAACACCGCAATCGATTTCAATGGTTCAGAGCATTCGTTTATCAATCGGATAGCTTCATGGGGTTCGAGCCATCTAACCCTTTTCCCTCGCTCTTGCGGCACGCATAATCGCTTTCATTAATGCTAGGTGTTTTGCCTTTGTTGATATGCTAACCGGCACTTCCACAAATGGCTCCACGACATCACTACGCTTCCTCAGCGAACTTGCTTTCGACTCCCAGTTATCCCTATGTTTTCTGTTTGTCATTTTACTGACGGCGGCATAAATTTTTGCTTCGGAAATACTCTTCAGCAAAACACCTTGAAAATGGATGAGCCAGAATCCGATCCGGCCCTTATCCGCATCCAATGATTTTTTATGTGCTTTCTCTTCAAGCCATCGCAAACAAGCATCATCAAATGTCACGTCAGGGAAATCACCTAGGCGCTCTATTCGCCATTGCTCAGACTTTAATCTGTCGTGCAACTCCTGTGCTTGGCGCTTTTCCTCTGTGCCAAGAGACTGTTTAATGCGTTTTCCGTCCGGTGCCGTGAAGTCGGCATACCAAACGGAACCCCTGCGGAAGATTGACATTGTATCTCCTTAGTCGCCCCGCCGCCGATCACGGACACAGTGTGTACCGGATCGCTTAATGCAGCAATACAGGCCTTTCGAGTTAGTAGGTAGGGTGATTGTTGTTTGCTTGGGTCTTTCCGAGTTGCAGCCAGGCGGCCTGATGAAATCCTATTTCTTTGCTGTT
>NZ_ACCB01000048.1 GCF_000173735.1 Yersinia aldovae ATCC 35236
CGCGGCGCTGCAGGCCAATCCGACCTTGCAAGGCAATGTGGAAGCCTTGCGCGAAACACCCGAATACAAAGCCGAAATGCAGAAATACGGCACCGGCAGCGCACTGCAACAAGGTATTCAGGCCGCGACAGCCGCCGTACAAGGCTTGGCTGGCGGAGATATGTCGAAAGCGCTGGCGGGAGCCTCTGCACCTTATCTGGCTGAAGTCATTCACAATATGACTACCGATCCGGTCACGGGTAAGGTGAATACTGAAGCCAACCTGATGGCCCATGCGGTATTGGGTGCGGTAGTGGCGCAGATTAATGGGAACAGTGTACTGGCAGGCGCTTCGGGTGCAGTGATGGGTGAGTATATCGCCCAGAAGATGTATCCGGGGATTAATCGTGAAGACCTAACAGAAGAGCAGCGACAAACTATCAGCGCGCTGGGTACACTGGCGGCAGGGCTAGCGGGTGGCGTGGTGGGTAATAGCACCGCTGACGCGGTTGCCGGAGCGCAGGCTGGGAAGAATGCGGTGGAGAATAATAACCTTGCTATCTTGCGTACCGGTGCAGCCGCTTGTGCAGAGATAGCCGTTTGTAGCAAAGCGGTCATAGATCTTGGGTTTGGTGCTCTCATCGGTGTTGGTGTTGCCACATCGGCGATTGAAGAACTTTCTGGCGTACAGAAAACCAATGTTATGCTGGCTGCAATGTCAGGTGATCAGGAACAAATAGATAAACTGTCACCTTCCGAGCGAGCAGCCTACGAAGAATTAAAAAATGGTAAGGGTTTAATCACGGGGTTCCCTACTCCAGTTGGTGATCCCACAGGCGGTAAGCTGGTAAATCCTGCGCCCGATCAAAACAAGGGAACGGCGTTGGTGACACCAGATAAAAGTGGTGAGAATGGTGCCAGTAATACCGGGAGTACTGATGGTAAGCCTGATGTGGGTGGGAATAGCACGGTAACGCCGATCCCTGAACAGAATAAAGATGATTTGGCATATCTCGCGCTGAAAGGAAAAGAGGCTCAGGAAGCTGCAAAAAATTTAGGATTTGATCGCAGGATTTCACCGCAAAAAGCACCATTTAACTCACATGGACAGCCTGTTTATTTCGATGGGAAAAATTATATAACCCCTGATGTTGATAGTCATAATGTTACTAATGGCTGGAAAATGTTTGACCGTAAAGGTGAAAGGATTGGTACTTATGATAGCAATCTAAATAGGATTAAGGATTAATTTATGTTCGGAATTTTCCCTGAAAATGAACCGCTAGAAATGGATGGCGAGTTAGTTCAAGCAGCCAAGATTGTTATTGATGATTTTTGGGAACCCTTACAATTGCCCTTGTCGTATTGGGAGTTGAAAGACTACAAGCGCAGTTGGCTAGCATCTATTGAAAAGGGTTTGCGTAGTAAAAACCATGCCGCATTAGCAGTTTCAATGTATGACCCTAAACAAACAAATTTTATTTTTGTTTGGGTGATGTATTTTCAAGATGATATTGTTTTTTTGCAAAATAAAGTACTTTTCCTCGAGGAGCACCCCTCCTTTACCATCGAGAAAATCAATGATTTTATAACTCCAAGAGTTACTCATACTGAAGACGGTCATAAAATTTCAGAGTGGCGTACAGATTTAAACAGCATCATGATTTTTTGTAATAGTTTGACAGAATAACGTTTATCCACCCCGGTCTTAGCTGGGGTGAATGCATCTAAGACCTAAATCGCCCATTTTCCCGCTTTTCAGCATCAGTAATACTGGGCTCAGTGAGCCAGTCGCCGCCGATAAATCCCAATGTGGCCAACGTGCCGCCTGTCAGTATCAGCTCCGGGATCGGTTCGGGGGGCAAGGTGATATTCATGCAGCTTCCTCCGTGGCGGGTGCGGTGCGGATAGCTTCCACGGGCAAAAACGAGCAGAGCGGCGAACTGGTCACCCGAGAGTACAAGGTACCACCGCCAAAGCCGCCAGTGAAGAGAGCAATGGCCGGTTGGCTGCGCTGCAAGGTGTGAAAGCGGCATTGAGTGGTGTTCAGGCGGTACAAGGTGGGCAACTGGCCGCAGTGAATGCCAGTGACCAAAACGCCATTGGCGTGAGCCTGTCTTATGGCAGCCAGTCGTCAAAATTAGAACAAACCGTCAATCAAACCACCCATCAGGGCAGCACACTGACCGCCGGTAATAACCTGAATATCACCGCCACCGGTAACGGCGTGAAAGGGGTGGATGGTGATATTGTGGTGCAGGGCAGCCAGTTACAGGCGGGCAAAGACACCAGTCTGACGGCCAATCGCGATGTGATATTGCAATCAACACAAGAGAGCCAAACGCTGGACGGCAGTAACAAAAGCAGCGGCGGTTCATTGGGGATAGGAATAGGTGCCGGTCAGGGCGGCTGGGGGATTAATATTTCTGCCAGCCTGAACAAGGCTATCGCCTGCCGACTCAGGGCGCGGTGTCTTGGCAGGAATCGAGACTGTAGACTCCTCATTTACCCAGACTCGTAAAGCCTTGCCGCTAGCAAGACGCTCTTATCAAACGTACAATCAAAACCTTAAAATAGCCCTTTCCAAAAAAGAATTGCTTTTAACAGGACTTATAGTGAATAAACAACAGCTTGCGGCAAAAATCTGGGAATCCGCTAACCAGATGCGTTCTAAAATTGAAGCCAACGAATACAAAGATTACATACTCGGCTTTATCTTCTACAAGTACCTAAGCGACCAACTGGTGCAGTTTGTCACCAAACAGGGTATGACGCCCGAAGATATCAAAGCCCTCAATGAAGAAGACGTCGACACCGTTAAATACGTGCAAGACAACCTAGGCTACTTTATTGCCTACGACAATCTGTTTTCTACCTGGGTTGATTCCACATCCGACTTTGATGAATCTAACGTACGCGATGCGCTCTCAGCCTTTAGCCGTTTGATTTCGCCAACTTACAAAAAACTGTTTGAAGGCATTTTTACCACCTTAGAAACAGGTTTAAGCAAACTGGGTGAAAGTGCTGGCAAACGCACCAAAGCCATCAGCGACTTACTGCACCTGATCAAAAGCATCCCCATGAATGGTAATCAAGGGTATGACGTACTGGGCTACATTTACGAATACCTGCTTGAGAAATTTGCCGCCAATGCAGGTAAAAAAGCCGGTGAGTTTTACACGCCTCATGAAGTCTCGGTACTCATGTCGAACATCATCGCCCACGAGTTAAAACACAAGAATACTATCAAAATTTACGACCCGACCTCCGGCTCGGGTTCGTTGCTGATCAATATCGGTGAGGCGTTCGAGCAATACGCTAAAAACAAAGACAGCATCACCTATTTCGCGCAAGAGTTAAAAGCCAATACCTACAACCTAACCCGTATGAACCTCATCATGCGCGGTATCAAAGCCAGCAACATTAAAACCCGTAATGGCGACACCCTGGAAGAAGATTGGCCGTATTTTGATGATAGCGATCCACTAGGATCATATTACGCGTTGCATGTCGATGCCGTGGTGTCCAACCCGCCTTACTCACAAAACTGGGACCCCAGCTTTAAAGACAGCGATCCACGCTATTCACGTTTTGGCCTGGCACCTAAAACCAAAGCCGATTTTGCTTTTTTGCTGCACGACCTCTACCACCTAAAACCCGATGGCATTATGGCCATTGTTCTGCCCCATGGTGTCTTGTTCCGTGGCGGTGAAGAAGGTCAAATTCGCAAGCAACTTATTGAACAGAATCATATTGATACTGTTATCGGTTTACCAGCCAATATCTTTTTTGGCACCGGCATTCCCACAGTGATTTTGGTACTCAAGCAAAAACGCCAAAACACCGATGTATTGGTGGTCGATGCCTCCAAGCACTTTATGAAAGAAGGCAAAAACAACAAACTGCAAGCCAGTGATATCAAGCGCATTACTGATGCGGTGATTAACCGCGAAAGTATCGACAAGTTCTCGCAACGGGTGAGCAAACAAACCCTGCGCGACAACGGCTACAATCTCAACATACCGCGCTATGTCGATTCCTCTGCGGCGGCACCAAGCTGGGATTTACACGCCACTATGCTCGGCGGCATCCCCAACAGCGAAATTGCTGAGCTACATCATTTTTGGCAAGCTTTCCCACAATTACACGATTCTCTGTTTACACCAAAATCCGCCGCTTACAGTGAGCTGGCCATTGCCAAACAAGACGTCAACGCCAGCATTAGTGGGCACCCACAAGTGTTAGCGTTTATCAGAACCTACAACCAAGCCTTTAATGGCTTTGATAACTATCTAAACACCCAGTTAATACAAAACTGGCAAAGCCTAAAGCGTAATCAACAAGAGGCGGTATTAAGTACCGAGCTATTTGCTCGCTTAGCCCCCATTGCCCTAATCGACAAATACCAGGCTTACCAATTTCTAAACAACCAATGGCAACTTATCAGCGCCGATTTAGAAATGATGCAAACCGAAGGCTTTGCCGCCACCAAACAAGTTGATGCCAATATTGTTATAAAGAAAAAAAATGGCCATGACACTGAAGTGCAAGACGGCTGGAAAGGCCACATACTGCCGTTTGATTTAGTGCAACAAACTGACTTAAGTGATGACTTACAAGCTCTGGCAGCTCAAGAAACCCGCCTGGCAGAAATCGCCAGCATGCTGGAAGAAATTTTAGAATCCCTAACCGAAGAAGAAAAAGAACAAGATACGGTCAAAGAAAGCCAGGACGGCTTTGCCAATGCCGAAGTCGGTAAGGCAGCCAAAGTCTTCTTGAAAGAGCAAAAAGATGCCAAAACTAAATTTGCCGAAGACAGCTATGAAGCCAAAATTATTCGCGTGAACAAATTAATCGATGAAGAAAAAACCCTAGAAAAAAACCGTCAAAGATGCCGCCACTGCCCTGCACTTAAAAACCAAAACGACCATCGAAGCCTTAACTGATGAACAAGTGAACAACCTGCTGCACCTTAAATGGATTGCGCCATTAAGCACTGAACTCGCTGCTATGCCAAACGCCGTGATTAGCCAACTGACTAGCCAAGTGCAAGCCCTTGCTGATAAATACGCCGTTACTTACTCGCAAGTAGCCAATGAGATAAAGACCACCGAGCAACAACTGGCGCAAATGATGAGCGAGCTCACCGGTAATGAATTTGATATGCAGGGCTTGAATGAGCTCACCCGCTTATTGAAGGGCGAATAAGATGAGTATGGATAGCAAGGTGCCAGAAATTCGGTTTAAAGGGTTTGGTGGGGAGTGGGTTGAAAATAATCTAGGTGAATTAATAGATATTAGATCTGCCGCGCGAGTTCATAAAGAGCAATGGACTGAAGCAGGCGTGCCATTTTTTAGAACAAGCGATGTTGTATCTATTTACAAAGGACAGGAAAACACTAAAGCCTATATTTCCCACGAGGTTTACAACGATCTCTCTGAGAAAATTGGTAAGGTAACAAAAGATGATCTACTTATAACTGGCGGTGGCTCGATTGGTATTCCTTACCTAGTTCCGAACGATGATCCTTTATATTTCAAGGATGCTGACTTGCTTTGGCTAAAGAACAATAAAAAGTTCAATGGATATTTTCTATATACCTTTTTCTTTAGCGCACCTTTCAAAAAACACATTAAAGGTATTTCTCATACAGGAACGATTGCGCATTACACAATTGAACAAGCGAAAGCAACACCGATAAATACGTGCTACGACGAAGAACAAACCCAAATAGGCAACTACTTCCAAAAGCTAGACGCGTTGATCAATCAACACCAACAAAAGCATGACAAACTCAGAAATATCAAAAAATCCATGCTTGAAAAAATGTTCCCCAAACAAGGCGAAACCATCCCAGAAATCCGCTTTAAAGGGTTTAATGGGGAGTGGGAGGAAGCGAAATTGGGAGAGATTGGCGACACATTTACTGGATTGTCAGGTAAAACTAAGGATGATTTTGGGCATGGCCAAGGTCGATTTGTTACGTACCTAAATGTATTTTCAAATGCGATTTCAAATGAAAATTCAGTTGAACCGATAGAGATCGATACAAATCAAAACGAAGTCAAGAAAGGCGACGTTTTTTTTACTACTTCCTCAGAGACGCCCGAAGAAGTCGGAATGTCTTCTATTTGGATGAGCGAAATTAAAAATGTATATCTAAATAGCTTTTGTTTTGGCTATAGACCAAAACAACAATTTGATAGTTATTACTTAGCATACATGCTGCGGTCAAATTCATTTAGAGAAAAAATTGTATTTTTGGCTCAAGGTATATCTCGTTACAATATATCAAAAACGAAAGTTATGGATATAAAAGTTAGCATTCCATGCCTTTCTGAACAGGAAAAAGTAGGCAACTATTTCCAAAAGCTCGATGCCCTAATCAACCAGCACCAACAGCAAATCACCAAACTCAATAACATCAAGCAGGCCTGTTTAAGTAAAATGTTTATATAGGGAGTGTTCATGACCACCTTTAAAACCGAAGCGCAATTTGAGCAGGCCTTTATTGAGGTACTCACCCATAAGGGCTGGGAAACAGAGATACTCAAAAATAAAACCGAAGCGGATTTACTGCAAAATTGGGCGTCCATTTTATTTGAAAATAATCGCCAGCGGGATCGCTTAAACGATGTGCCGTTAACCCTGACGGAAATGCAGCAAATTATTGAGCAAATCAAAGAACTTAAAACCCCGCTCAAGCTCAACGGTTTAATTAACGGCAAAACGGTGGCGATTAAGCGCGATAACCCAGCCGATACCTTACATATAGGCAAAGAAGTCAGCTTAAAAATATATGATCGCCAGGAAATCGCCGCTGGCCAAAGCCGTTACCAAATTGTGCAGCAGCCTAAATTTGAACGTGGCAGCCCTTTGCGCAATGACCGCCGTGGTGATGTGCTATTACTGATCAACGGTATGCCGGTGATCCATGTGGAGCTAAAGCGCAGCGGCACTCCGGTTAGCCAAGCCGTAAACCAAATTGAAAAATACAGTAAAGAGGGGGTATTTAGTGGCCTGTTTTCGCTTATCCAAGTGTTTGTGGCCATGGAGCCAAATGAGGCTAAATACTTTGCCAACCCCGGGCTAGACGGCAAGTTTAACCCCGATTATCAATTTAACTGGGCCGATTTTAATAACGAACCCATGAACCACTGGAAAGACATCGCCTCGACCTTGCTTTCTATCCCCATGGCACACCAGTTGATTGGCTTTTATACCGTCGCCGACGATACCGACGGCGTGCTTAAGGTGATGCGCAGTTATCAGTATTACGCCGCCAATGCGATATCTGACAAAGTGGCCAAAACCAACTGGCGGCAACTGGGTATCGCGGCCAATAACCCCGATCGCCTCGGGGGTTATGTGTGGCATACCACCGGTTCGGGTAAAACCATGACCAGCTTTAAATCGGCGCAGTTGATTGCGCAATCGAAAGATGCCGATAAAGTGATTTTTTTAATGGACAGGATTGAGCTGGGTACTCAGTCGCTCACGGAATACCGCAATTTTGCTGGCGATGACGAAGACGTTCAAGCCACCGTAAATACTCATGTACTCATTACCAAATTAAAAAGCAGTGCAACTGCCGATACGTTAATTGTTAGCTCTATTCAAAAAATGAGTAATATTTTTGAAGAAGTTGATGATGAGGAAACAGCAACAAATTCGGCCGATATAGAAAAAATCCGCGCTAAGCGCTTGGTGTTTATTATTGATGAAGCACACCGCTCGACGATGAGTGGAGGCAAAGAAAATAAAGAAGGTATGTTGGTAAGGATTAAAAAAACCTTCCCCAAGGCACTCTTTTTTGGTTTTACCGGCACGCCGATCCATGATGAAAATCATGTCAATAACAACACGACCGCCGATGTTTTTGGCAATGAGTTGCATCGCTACAGCATTGCCGACGGTATACGCGATGGTAACGTACTGGGCTTTGACCCTTACAAAATCTGTACCTTTAAAGATAAAGGTTTACGCCAGGCCGTCGCCCTTGAACAGGCTAAGGCCGATTCGGTTGCAGATGCAATGTCTACGGCTGCCAAAAAGAAAAAATTTAATTATTTTATGAATGATGTGCCAATGGCTGGCCATAAAGATGCAACAGGTAAATATATCAAAGGCATAGAAGATTATGTGCCAAAAGAGCAATATCTCACTGCAGAGCATCAAGAAAAGGTAGTAGAAGATATTCTGGCTGAGTGGGATGTGCTCAGCCAGGCCAATAAGTTTCACGCCATTTTGGCCACTAACAGCATTGCCGAAGCCATTGACTATTACCGCCGTTTAAAAGCCGCCAAACCTGAACTTAAAATATCTGCCCTGTTTGATCCAAATATTGATAACGACGGCAGTGGCGACCGAAGCCCCACCTTTAAAGGCGATGGTCTGGACGAAATTATGGCCGACTATAACGCGCGTTACGGCCAGGATTTTGATTTTGCCCGCCACGCGGCCTTTAAAAAAGATTTAGCGGCACGCCTTGCCCATAAAAAGCCCTACGAGCGCATTCATACCGAGCCTTCAAAGCAATTAGATTTACTGATTGTAGTGGATCAAATGCTCACTGGCTTTGACTCTAAATGGCTTAATACCTTGTATTTAGACAAGGTGATTAAATACCAAAATATTATTCAAGCGTTCTCGCGCACTAATCGCTTGTTTGGCCCCGACAAACCTCACGGCATCATCCGTTATTATCGTTATCCACACACCATGGAGCAGTATATTAACGATGCGGTAAAACTCTATTCCGGCGACAGACCTATCGGCTTATTTGTTGACAAGTTAGAAGGCAATCTTAAAGCCATAAATGAATTAGTCGCGGACATTACCGAGCTGTTCGTCAGTGCGGGTGTTGAGAACTTTGAAAAACTGCCAGACGATATACAAACCTGTGCCCAATTCGCCAAATTATTTAACACCTTTAGCCAACACCTGGAAGCGGCTAAAGTGCAAGGTTTACATTGGGAACAGTCGGTCTATTCCCCTACTGAAAATGATGTGGAACATGAGGTAACGCTGGCTATAGATGAACAAACTTACCTGAGCCTGGTTCTGCGTTACAAAGAGTTAGTCGCCAAAGGTGATAGCAGTGGCGCAGGTGGCGGCAATGTGCCTTTTGATATCAGTGGTTATTTAACTGAAATAGATACCGGCAAAATCGATGCCGACTATATGAACAGCCGCTTTGATAAATTTTTAAAAGAGCTGAACCAACACCAAGACCCTGCGAGCATTGAAACCACATTAAATGAGCTGCACAAGTCGTTTGCATCGCTCACCCAAAGCGAGCAAAAGTACGCCAAGCTCTTTTTGCACGACTTGCAGCGCGGTGATGCGCAGTTAATTGAAGGCCATACTTTTAGAGACTACATTAACATCTACAAAGATAACGCTGAAAATGCGCAATTAAGCGCGGTTGTTAATGCTCTTGGTTTAGATAAAGAACGGCTCATGGCATTAATGGCTGATAGTGTTAATGATAAAAATCTCAACGATTTTGGTCGCTTCGACGCATTAAAAAATTCGGTAAGTACAGCGAAAGCCAGGATCTATTTTGAAAAACAAGACGGTGTCACCATACCTCTATTTAAGCTGAATATTCGCATTGAACAGTTTTTAAAGCAGTTTATTTTGGCACAAACGGATGATTTCTTAAGTGACAGAGATGTTGTTGGTGATGTGATGGATGTCCCTCCCTCAGCGTAAGTCCTGCCACACTTATGCTGAGTGTTTTTTTCAGCGGTACTGCATCATGAACTCGATAAAAGTCATTGGTATCGATCTGGCTAAATCTGTCTTTCAGATCTGCGTCTACTCACAAGCAGGTTGATGTGGGGTAAGTCAGATTGACGTCGGTTGACTGAAAAGAGAGGGAAAGCCTTGCGGGGACTGGATTTTAGACATAAAAAAAGACGTCCGTAGACGTCTCTTTACATACTAATGGTGCCGAAGGCCGGAATCGAACCGGCATGCCTCGCGGCGGTTGATTTTGAGTCAACTGCGTCTACCGATTTCGCCACTTCGGCACTGAAGTAGTATGCGGAGAACGAGGTGAATTATACCTACCCGAAGTCCGTATGCAACTGTTATCCCATCATGTTTAGTCTAAGTGTTGAAAAAACCGCCATCAACGCCGTTTTAGTAGCAAATAAACACTGATTAGGAGGAAAAGTATACTTGGTAACAGCGCGCCGATAACCGGCGGGATGCTATAAACCAAGCTAAGCGGGCCAAAGATTTGATCCAGTACGTAGAAAACAAAACCAAAGAAGATTCCGGTGACCACCCGAACCCCCATTGGCACACTGCGTAATGGGCCAAAAATGAATGACAACGCCATCAACATCATTACGGCAACGGAGAATGGCGCAAATATCTTGCCCCACATATTCAGTTCGTAACGGCTCGACTCCTGCCCACTTTGTCGCAGGTATTTGCTGTAATCGTGCAATCCGCTAATAGAGAGTGAATCCGGGTTCATGGCAACCACCCCGAGCTTCTCTGGCGTCAGGTTGGTCTGCCACTCGCCGGTCAATGTCTGTGAACCAGTCACCTGCTTAGGATTGGTTAGATCAGACTCATCCACCTGCGATAAACGCCAAATGTTATCTTCATAGGTAGCAGTTGCGGCGTAACGTACCGAAAGCAGGCGATCTTGTTTATCGAAATGATAAATATTAACGCCCGTCAGTTCGTTGTCACCCGATACCTGCTGGATATAGATAAAGTCAGAGCCATCTTTCGCCCATAACCCCGATTGGGTCGATAGCAGTGAACCACCGTACATCTGTTGAGCACGGAAGTTACGCGCCATCTGCTCGCCTTGCGGTGCAACCCACTCGCCAATAGCCATTGTTAACAGCACCAATGGAATAGCGGTTTTCATCACCGAGGCGGCGATCTGCATACGGGTAAAGCCCGATGCCTGCATCACCACCAGTTCGCTGCGAGTTGCTAACGTCCCCAAACCGAGCAAAGCCCCTAATAGCGCTGCCATCGGGAAGAAGATCTCAATATCCTTAGGGATACTTAGCAAGGTATACATACCAGCAGAAGCGGCGGAATAATCGCCCTGCCCAACTTTACGTAGCTGATCGACAAACTTGATGATACCGGACAGCGATACCAGCATGAATAACGTCATCAGGATGGTATTGAGGATAGTCCGTCCGATATAACGGTCTAATACACCAAACATCAGGCAGCACCTCTCAATCGCGCACGGAACTTACGAGCCGGCAGGCCATCCCACAGGTTCAATATCACCGCAATCGCCAGATAAGTACCATTGACGGCCCACATCCAGATCAGAGGGTCCAGCTTGCCGTTGCCAGCATTCGAGCGCAGTGAGCTTTGTAACAGGAAGAAAATCAAATACAACAACATGGCGGGCAGCATACTCAGCACGCGCCCTTGCCGCGGATTAACCGCGCTCAATGGCACCACCAGCAGCGCCATAATGATCACTGATACGATGAGCGTCAGACGCCAATGAAACTCGGCACGAGCCTCGGGTTCATCTGAGCTCCACAGTTGTTTCATGGTCATCTGTTCGACTACGTTGTTGTTCTGCTGCACTTCCTGATGACCGATGATCGCCTGATAATCGACGAAATCAGTGATGCGAAAATCGCGCAACAACGCAGTGCCTTCATAACGGGTGCCTTTGTTCAGCACAACCACTTGCGAACCATTCGGGCGCTCGGTCATATGACCACGGTCAGCCACGACAACGGAAGGACGCTGATTACCGTTTGGCCGCAATTGTGCCAAAAATACCCGGTTGAACTCTTTGCCATTCACATTACCGATAAACAAAGCCGCATTGCCATCGGTTGAGGACTTAAACTGCCCCCCTGCCAGCGCCGCCAGACTTGGGTTCGCTCGTGCATCGTTCAGCACGTCATCTTGATGTTTAGAAGACCAGGGGCCAAGCCAGATGGTGTTAACCGCCGCCAACGCAGAGGTGACGATAGCCAGAACCAATGCCGCCATAATCAACGATTTTTTGCCCATGCCGCAGGCATGCATCACGGTGATTTCACTCTCCGTATACAATTTGCCCAAGGTCATTAGCAAGCCAAGGAATAAGCTCAATGGCAGGATAAGTTGTGCCATTTCCGGCACACCAAGCCCCAAAAGGGACAAAACCAAGTTTGTCGGGATTTCACCGTCCACTGCGGCACCTAATATCCTTACTAACTTCTGACTAAAGAAGATTAATAGCAGGATGAACAGAATCGCAATTTGGCTCTTAAGTGTTTCCCGTACCAGATATCTAATGATGATCACGCTAATACGCCTGTGAAAACTTGTCTTTTTGCAGGAAAATCGATAGTTTCATCGTTAATCCGCCATTTATTCTCATCATATGGCAACCTTCACAGCTAAAATAGTATTACAGCATCTAGCGTTGAGGTGACCTATAGGAACATGCTTATAGTCGCCAAAACAAAACAACTTATGCCGTTAAGGTTAACACACGTCGTTAACACAACGGAGAGAGATCGTTGCGGAGCGCTACATTCTAGCGGTAGCTTCCGCCTTTGTCTTTAAGATTCAGGAGAGTGCATGGAGTTCAGTGTAAAGAGCGGCAGCCCGGAAAAACAGCGCAGTGCCTGTATTGTAGTCGGCGTTTTCGAACCTCGTCGTCTATCTCCCATTGCCGAACAACTCGACAAAATTAGTGATGGCTACATCAGCGCTTTATTGCGCCGTGGTGAACTTGAAGGCAAAGTCGGGCAGACGCTGTTACTGCACCATGTGCCGAATATTCTCTCCGAGCGCATCTTGTTAATTGGCTGCGGTAAAGAGCGTGAGCTTGATGAGCGCCAATACAAGCAAGTGATCCAGAAGACCATCAATACCCTCAATGACACCGGTTCAATGGAAGCCGTTTGCTTCCTGACTGAGTTGCATGTCAAAGGCCGCAACACTTACTGGAAGGTACGTCAGGCGGTAGAAACAGCGAAAGAGACGCTTTATACCTTCGATCAGCTTAAAAGCAATAAAACCGAGCCGCGTCGGCCGTTGCGTAAAATGGTGTTTAACGTGCCAACCCGCCGCGAACTGACCAGTGGTGAGCGCGCCATCCAGCATGGTCTGGCAGTGGCATCCGGTATCAAAGCGGCCAAAGACTTGGGCAACATGCCGCCAAATATTTGTAACGCCGCCTATCTGGCCTCGCAAGCGCGCCAGTTGGCTGATGCATTTAGCACTAACATCGTCACCCGCGTGATTGGTGAACAGCAGATGAAAGAGCTGGGAATGCACTCTTATCTGGCAGTAGGCCATGGTTCGCAGAATGAATCATTGATGTCAGTGATAGAATATAAGGGTAATCCGAACCCGGCAGCCAAGCCAATTGTGCTGGTGGGTAAAGGCTTGACCTTCGACTCCGGCGGTATTTCCATCAAGCCTGCCGAAGGCATGGATGAGATGAAATACGACATGTGCGGTGCCGCCACTGTGTATGGTGTGATGCGGGTGGTGGCTGAGTTGCAATTGCCGCTAAACGTCATTGGCGTACTGGCGGGTTGTGAAAACATGCCGGGTGGCCGCGCTTATCGCCCAGGTGATATCCTCACCACCATGTCCGGCCAAACAGTCGAAGTGCTCAATACCGATGCGGAAGGCCGTTTGGTACTGTGCGATGCGCTGACCTACGTTGAGCGTTTTGATCCAGAACTGGTGATTGATATCGCGACACTGACCGGCGCATGTGTGGTGGCATTAGGCCATCACATTACCGGTTTGATGTCGAATCATAATCCATTGGCTCACGAGCTTATCGGGGCATCCGAACAAGCCGGTGACCGTGCATGGCGCTTGCCGCTGGGTGATGAATACGCCGAGCAACTGGATTCCAATTTTGCCGATATGGCCAATATTGGTGGCCGTGCGGGTGGAGCCATTACCGCAGGCTGCTTCTTGTCGCGCTTTACCCGTAAATATAGCTGGGCGCATTTGGATATTGCCGGTACAGCCTGGCGTTCAGGCAAGAACAAAGGGGCAACCGGCCGTCCGGTCGCGTTGTTGTCTCAGTTCCTGCTAAATCGTGCAGGACTAAACGGCGACGATTAATCGTTTGATGTATTCCATTTGATATACACCCAAGGTCATTGGGGTTGCAGGTAGGCAGCAAACGAACTCATCCCGATGAGCTTATTCAAGTAGGTTAACTACAAGTAAGTGATTCGGGTGAGTGAGTGCAGCCAACACCCCTGCGGCGTCAAGGACGAAGGGTGCTGAGAACCTATGAAAAACGCCACCTTCTACCTGCTCGAACACGACACGCCCGCCGGTGAGCTGCGTGCTCATGAGGCGTTGGCCTGCGAAGTTGCAGCTGTCCATTGGCGGGCGGGCAAACGGGTGCTAATCGCCTGTGAAAGTCAGGAACAGGCTCAGCGGCTGGATGAAGCCCTGTGGCAACGAGCACCAGACCAATTTGTGCCACACAATCTGGCCGGTGAAGGGCCAAAATATGGCGCGCCAGTCGAACTTGCCTGGCCGGAACGGCGCGGTAATTCACCCCGCGACCTGCTGATCAGCCTGCTGCCAGAGTTCGCAGGTTTTGCCACCGCTTTCCATGAAGTGGTAGACTTCGTCCCTTACGAAGAAAATTTGAAACAGTTGGCGCGCGACCGATATAAGTCTTATCGCAGCGTCGGCTTCCACTTGACTACGGCAACGCCGCCAACTAATTGAAATAAAAAGAAAATGGAAAACACACCTTCTAATATCGACAAAACTGAGCCGTCCCTCGATAAAACATACAGTCCGAAAGAAATCGAACAGCCGCTGTATGAACACTGGGAAAAACAGGGTTATTTCAAGCCGAACGGCGATACCAGCAAAGAAAGTTACTGCATCATGATCCCGCCGCCGAACGTCACCGGCAGCCTGCACATGGGCCATGCGTTCCAACAAACCATCATGGATACCTTGATTCGCTACCAGCGCATGCAGGGCAAAAATACCCTCTGGCAGGCGGGTACCGACCATGCCGGTATCGCAACCCAAATGGTGGTTGAGCGTAAGATTGCCGCAGAAGAAGGCAAAACCCGCCACGATTATGGCCGCGATGCGTTTATCGATAAAATCTGGCAATGGAAAGGCGAGTCAGGCGGTACCATCACTCGCCAGATGCGCCGTCTGGGTAACTCCGTGGATTGGGAACGTGAGCGTTTCACTATGGACGATGGCCTGTCCAACGCGGTTAAAGAAGTGTTTGTTCGCCTACACAAAGAAGATCTGATTTACCGTGGCAAGCGCCTGGTGAATTGGGATCCAAAACTGCGCACCGCCATTTCTGATCTGGAAGTAGAAAACCGCGAATCCAAAGGTTCCATGTGGCATCTGCGTTATCCGCTAGCCGATGGTGCCAAAACCGCCGAAGGTAAAGATTATCTGGTGGTCGCCACCACGCGCCCGGAAACCATGCTCGGTGACACTGGTGTGGCAGTAAACCCGGAAGATCCGCGTTATAAAGATCTGATCGGCAAAGAAATTATCCTACCGCTGGTGGGCCGCCGTATTCCGATCCTCGGTGACGAACATGCCGACATGGAAAAAGGCACTGGTTGCGTGAAAATCACGCCAGCGCACGACTTTAATGACTATGAAGTCGGTAAACGTCACGCCCTGCCGATGATCAACATTCTGACTTTCGACGGTGATATCCGTGCTGAAGCTGAAGTGTTTGATACTAACGGTGAAGCTACCGATGCGTGCAGCGGTGCAATCCCAGAACAATTCCAGGGTCTGGAACGTTTTGCTGCCCGTAAAGCTGTGGTAGCTGAATTCGATAAACTTGGCCTGCTGGAAGAAGTCAAAGCCCACGACCTGACTGTGCCTTATGGCGACCGTGGCGGCGTGGTTATCGAGCCGATGCTGACTGACCAATGGTATGTTCGCACAGCACCGCTGGCTAAAGTTGCCATTGAAGCGGTCGAAAACGGCGAAATTCAATTCGTACCGAAGCAGTACGAAAACATGTATTACTCGTGGATGCGCGATATCCAAGACTGGTGTATCTCTCGCCAACTGTGGTGGGGCCACCGCATTCCGGCCTGGTATGATGAGCAGGGTAAAGTGTACGTCGGCCGCGATGAAGCTGAAGTACGCCGCGAAAACAATCTGGGCGCAGACGTGGCCTTGCGTCAAGACGAAGACGTGCTGGATACCTGGTTCTCCTCTGGCCTGTGGACTTTCTCCACATTGGGCTGGCCTGAGCAAACCGACGCGTTGAAAACCTTCCACCCGACCAGCGTGGTGGTCAGTGGCTTTGACATTATTTTCTTCTGGATTGCCCGCATGATCATGATGACCATGCACTTTATGAAAGATGAAAATGGTAAGCCGCAGGTGCCGTTTAAGACCGTCTATATGACCGGTCTTATTCGCGATGACGAAGGGCAGAAAATGTCCAAATCGAAAGGTAACGTCATCGACCCATTGGATATGGTTGACGGTATCTCACTGGAAGAACTGCTGGAAAAACGCACCGGTAACATGATGCAGCCACAGTTGGCGGAAAAAATCCGCAAGCGCACCGAGAAGCAGTTCCCGAACGGTATTGAACCGCACGGCACAGATGCCCTGCGCTTTACGCTGGCAGCGCTGGCCTCTACCGGCCGTGATATCAACTGGGACATGAAACGCCTGGAAGGCTATCGTAACTTCTGTAATAAGCTGTGGAACGCCAGCCGTTTCGTACTGATGAATACTGAAGGACAAGATTGCGGGCAGAACGGCGGCGAAATGGTGCTATCACTGGCTGACCGCTGGATTCTGGCGGAATTCAATCAGACCATCAAAGCCTACCGCGAAGCGATGGACACTTATCGTTTCGATTTGGCCGCTAATATTCTGTATGAATTTACCTGGAACCAGTTCTGTGACTGGTATCTGGAACTGGCCAAGCCGGTGATGAACAGCGGTTCTGAAGCTGAACTGCGCGGAACTCGTCATACTCTGATTGAAGTTCTGGAGGCCCTGCTGCGTCTGGCACACCCCATCATTCCTTACATCACAGAGACTATCTGGCAGCGAGTCAAAACCCTGAAAGGTATTACTGCGGACACCATTATGTTGCAGCCTTTCCCGGAATATGATGCTAATCAGGTCGATGAGAAAGCGCTGAGTGATTTGGAGTGGATCAAGCAGACCATCATTGCGGTACGTAATATCCGTGCGGAAATGAACATCGCACCGGGTAAACCGCTGGAAGTGATGCTGCGTGGAGCCAATGCCGAAGCACAGCGCCGTGTGCTGGAAAACCAGAGTTTCATTCAGTCACTGGCGCGCTTGTCCTCTCTCACCCTGTTGGCTGACTGTGAGAAAGGGCCGGTATCTGTGACTAAATTGGTTGAAGGTGCCGAAGTGCTGATCCCAATGGCGGGCTTGATTGATAAAGCTACTGAGCTGGATCGTTTGGCGAAGGAAGTCGCAAAACTGGAAGCCGAGATTGAGCGTATCGAAGGCAAGCTGGGTAACGAAGGCTTTGTGGCGCGCGCGCCTGAAGCGGTGGTTGCCAAAGAGCGTGAAAGAATGGCGGCCTGCGCTGAAGCTAAGCAGAAATTAATTGAGCAACAAGCGACTATCGCTGCACTGTAATTAACCAGAGATTCAACAGCAAAATAGAAACAGCGGACTATTTAGGTAGCCGCTGTTTTTTTATCTTTGTATTAATTCAGTGTCATAGCCTAAATAATTCAAGTTGTAGGAAGGCGGCCAACGCACATACAGCTTGAAGTATGACGGGTATAGATGGTATTACAGATTATTACTAAGTTATTACCTTTAGGTTTAAAGAGTATGACCACAGCCACACCTATCCGCCTGCTGGTGCGCCCTATCCTCGCCGCAGACAACCTTGCTATCGCTAATGTCATCCGGGAAGTTTCGGCTGAGTTCGGCTTGACTGCCGATAAAGGCTATACCGTGTCTGATCCCAATTTGGATCACTTATATGAGCTGTACAGCCAGCCACGCAGCGCTTACTGGGTGATTGAAGTCGACGGAAATATTGCAGGCGGCGGTGGCGTGGCACCTTTGTCGGGTGGTGAAGCGTCTTTGTGTGAATTGCAGAAAATGTATTTCCTGCCGATATTGCGCGGTAAAGGGTTGGCTAAACAATTGGCGTTACAAGCGCTGGAGTTTGCCCGTCAACAGGGCTTCAATCGTTGCTATCTGGAAACCACCGCCAGTCTGACCAGCGCCATTGGCTTATATGAGAAACTGGGTTTTGAGCATATTGACTGTTCGATGGGCAATACTGGCCATGTGGACTGCGAAGTGACGATGCTGAAAACATTATGATTATTCAGAGTGCATTGCATCCTGAGGTTATTGACAGCACTTTTATAGTACTGTGAGTGAAGGGTTGACCGCACCTCTGGGCGCTCCGGTCGCTTACGCGACTACGACCCCAACGGCACGTTTCCCCTTCATCTGACTTTGTCTGCAGTCTGAGGGCGCATCAAGCGCCCTGATAGTATTAGCAAACAATCTACAGCTTCAAATACAAAAGAGATTACCCAAAATCATTGCCGTTACAGCAAGGCAGCAAACGAGTAAAAAATCGGTCGGGAACCGATTTGAACAGCATTTATGCTGCCCGGAGGGGGAGCCTCAGGGACGAGGCTCATTAATCCCGATGAGCTGACTCAAGTCAGTGATTCGGGTGCGTGAGTACCGCTAACACAGCTGTAGCACCAAGAAAAAAGGGGATTCCTCAAAGTCATTGGTGCTACAGCAAGGCAGCAAACGAGCAAATCCCGATGAGCTGACTCAAGTCAGTGATTCGGGTGCGTGAGTACCGCTAACACAGCTGTAGCACCAAGGATGAAGAGGAATCTAGTGGCGCTTACCGTCGTCGTCTTCGTCCACTAACTCTTCGTCGTCGAACTCGCCGTCTTCATCATCTTCTGCGTTAGGATCTTCATAGTAAGTGCCCCAACCGTCGTAGTTAACGCCACAAGTTTCAGCCAGTGCAACCAGTTGCTCAACTTGCGCATCAATAATATCTGCATTCAACGCCACTTCGCTTATGACGTCACAGCACATAACCACAGAGCCATCTTCCACTTCCAGCTCTTCGGCATCGGTCACTTCATAACCTAGTTTGAAAGCTTCAACGGCGGCTTTTTCCAATACTTCGAACTTCTCGGCAGAAAGGTGGTGCTCAATGGTGTACAGCGCATCGGGATCGCTGCCATCGTCCAACAGTTCTTCGATAATCAGGCGGGTTTCGTCACGTTGTTCGTCCAGCAGTTCGCGGTTTGCCATGCCTTTATCCTCAGTCAATGGGCTTAGTATGGCGCTATTTTCCCACACCCACGCTATTGCCTCCACTATAAACGAGAAAGATTTATTGATTGGGGTTGTAATTGAATATTTATACGTATAAATTGAATTTAAATTCAAATAGACCATTTGAGTTACCTGGAGATGAATCTATGAGTCAGTTCTATAAACGTCACTTTCTGAGGTTACTGGATTTTACCCCTGCCGAGATAACAGCCCTGCTGGATTTAGCGGCACAATTGAAGCAGGCCAAGAAATCCGGCTGTGAGCAACAAAAATTGGCAGGCAAGAATATCGCGCTCATCTTCGAAAAAGACTCGACTCGTACTCGATGCTCTTTCGAAGTTGCCGCATATGATCAAGGTGCGCGCGTAACTTATCTCGGCCCAGGCGGAAGTCAAATAGGGCATAAAGAATCAATTAAAGATACCGCCAGAGTATTAGGCCGTATGTATGACGGTATCCAATATCGCGGCCACGGCCAGCAAATCGTTGAAACGTTGGCCGAATTTGCCGGCGTCCCGGTATGGAATGGTCTGACCAATGAATTCCATCCAACCCAATTACTGGCAGACTTATTGACCATGCAGGAGCACTTGCCGGACAAGCCCTTGAGTGAAATGAAATTTGCCTATCTGGGTGATGCGCGCAATAACATGGGTAACACGATGTTAGAAGCAGCGGCGTTGGTTGGGATGGATCTGCGCCTGGTGGCACCAAAAGCCTGCTGGCCAGAGGCCGAATTAGTCGCCGCTTGTCAGGCGCAGGCCAAAAAAACCGGCGCTAAAATTACGCTGACCGAAGATATTGCCGAGGGCGTAGAAGGGACTGATTTCTTGTATACCGATGTGTGGGTTTCGATGGGTGAACCGAAAGAAGTCTGGCACGAGCGGGTGGCATTGCTCAAGCCCTATCAGGTCAATATGGCGGTGGTGAAACTGACCGGTAACCCGCAGGTTAAATTCCTGCATTGCTTGCCCGCATTCCACGATG
This sequence comes from Yersinia aldovae ATCC 35236, assembly GCF_000173735.1. Classification (GTDB taxonomy): domain Bacteria; phylum Pseudomonadota; class Gammaproteobacteria; order Enterobacterales; family Enterobacteriaceae; genus Yersinia; species Yersinia aldovae. The sequence goes on from NZ_ACCB01000048.1 coordinate 20,294, forward strand.
ACCAAACAATTGTCGGCAAACAAATGGCAGAACTCTATGACTTACCGGGCGGCATGGAAGTGACCGACGACGTATTTGAATCGGCTCACAGCATTGTGTTTGATCAGGCAGAAAACCGCCTGCACACCATCAAAGCCGTGATGGTTGCGACATTGGGTCAAGACTAAACATAACAGGGCCGATCATCTGATGTGTCGGCTTTTAATTATTTTCACATCTAATCAATAAGCGTTATTGGCGCAGGCAGATTGAGTGCGGACAGCGCGCAGCCAACGGAGCATACACGGAGTATGTGACGGCGGCGAGCACTGCCCGACGCTCAAGCTGACAAGTGAAATAGCTTATTTTACAGATATCTTCACAACAGCTTTACGCACATTAGCCGGCTCGCCCACTGCACATAATGGTTTATGCACTTCACCTGGGTAAAACACCACGAAATCACCGGGTTGCATTATAAGTTGCTTCTCATCAACACCTGCCGGTAAGAAGGCAATATCTTTGTCTGCCAACCAGTCAGTATCGGGCTTACCGGCAGGTAAGTTACTGAACGTCATCCCCTCGACGCCCGCCAAAACAATCTGAATATCCAGATATTTAGCGTGATATTCCGCACGGCGATTTTCCAGATAATCGGTACTGTCATTGGAAATCAGTACAAACAGATTGTTTCCATCAATATCATGTTTACCCAGCGGGGTTTCGGCAGTGATGTGACTTTTTACATATTCAATAGCTTCTTTTAATTGCACCGGCAGATAAGGCAACAATGCCAAATGGTGAATATTTCCGCTAATCATGGTCTTCCCTTTCAGATTAAAATGAAATGATGTTTCATTATAACCAGATCGCGATTCACAGTGTGAGAAGTGTTTAACAAATATTGACTGACCTCATCCGTGGTAATGCTTCAGCCCCTTATCTAAATCAGCTCATGTTTATTATTTTTTTAATATCGCTTTATCACTAATTGTTATAACAAATAACCCTTGAGACTTTGACCACAGACAGCAAAGCTACTATTGTGAGAAAATGCGGCAAACAGTCTAAAAAACAACAATTTCCGGCGAATGTTAACGATCAATATGTGCTGTCTATGCTAAAAAATATGATGGCATAATCTATCTCGGGGAGTTTCAATGAAAGCAAAAATTCTGTCATTATTGGTTTTGGCAGCACTATCTGGTAGCGCATTAGCAGGAACGCCACCGGATACACTAGTAGTAGTGCAATCCCTGGATGATATTGTCAGTCTTGACCCGGCAGAAAGTAACGAGCTTTCTAGTATTCAGACCGTACCCAGCCTGTATCAACGCTTAGTCCAAGCTGATCGTGATAATCCAGCCAAAGTAGTGCCGGCTCTGGCAGAAAGCTGGCAAGGCGATGCCGCTGCCAAAACGTTAACCGTTAAATTGCGGCCAAAAGCGGTGTTTTCTTCCGGTAATCCGGTGCAGGCCGATGACGTGATTTACTCCTATACCCGAGCGGTCAAAATGAACCGTTCACCGGCCTTTATCCTCAACGTGTTAGGTTGGGATGCCAGCAATATCGACCAACATCTGAAGAAACTCGATAACGATACTGTGCTACTGAGTTGGAGTGCGGATGTCAGCCCGGCAGTGGCGCTAAATATCTTATCAACACCAATTGCCTCAATTGTTGATAAGAAAGCCGTTACCGCCCATGTTAAAGCAGACGACTACGGCAATGCCTGGTTGAAGATGAATTCCGCTGGCAGTGGCCCATTCAAAATGCGGGTATATCAGCCGCATCAGGCTATCGTACTGGATGCCAACCTCACCTCACCGGGTAATAAGCCGCTGGTTAAAAATGTCATTATTAAAAACGTACCGGACCCAAGCGCCCGCCGCCTGCTGATTCAGCAAGGTGATGCTGACATCGCGCGTGAATTAGGGCCAGATCAGACCGCAGCGCTGAAAAATCAGGCTGGCGTTAACGTAGTTGAGATCCCATCGGCGGAGCAAAACTATCTGGTATTTAACACCGCCAATGCAGCAAACCCATTGTTAAGCAACCCGGCATTGTGGGAAGCAGCCCGCTATCTGGTTGATTATCAGGGAATTACTAAAGATCTGTTAAAAGGACAGTATTTCGTTCATCAGAGCTTCTTACCGGTCGGTTTACCGGGCGCGCTGGAAAACAACCCGTTTACTTTTGATCCCGCTAAAGCCAAAGAGATCCTGGCAAAAGCCGGTATCAAGGATGCCTCGCTGACACTGGATGTCGAGAATAAACCTCCGTTCATCACCATCGCCCAATCGTTGCAGGCAAGCTTTGCACAGGGTGGCGTGAAACTGGTGTTGCTGCCAGCGGCGGGCAGTCAGATCTACGGCCGGGTACGTGCTAAACAGCATCAGTCCGCTATCCGTCTATGGATACCGGATTATTTCGACGCACACTCCAACGCCAGCACTTTTGCCTACAATGATGGCAAAGGCAGCACCGTTGCCAGTTTAAATGGCTGGGTTATCCCTGAACTGAATAAACAGACTTTGGCGGCAGTTGCAGAAACAGACCCTGCTAAGCGAACTGAGCGTTACACCCAGTTGCAGCAACAGTTACAACAAAGCTCGCCTTATATCTTTATAGATCAAGCTAAAGCACAAGTTGTACTGCGAGATAATGTAAAAGGCTATCAGCAAGGTTTGAATGCCGATATGGTCTATTATGACCGTGTCAGCAAATAACCTATTCCCTGCGTACTTGAAGTTACAGGGTTGTTAGCTGCGTTTGTTACTCGGCCCGTCCATGGGCCTCGCCTCTGCGAGGCCGCTGCAAGCAGCGTTCAAATCGGTTCCTGACCGATTTGTCACCCGAATCACTTACTTGTAGTTGACCTACTTGAATAAGCTCATCGGGACTCGTTCACTTGCCGCCTACCTGTAACGCCAAGTTCTTGGGCATAGCTGGTTGATATATTGATAAATTTATTTGTGAAATAGTGAGTTGCTAGTCGATGTCTGTCGCACTAAATCAAACGCCGGATGCCCAATCCCGGCGTCGTCTTTGGGGCTTTTTACAGGGATTATTGACCCTGGCCCTGACCTTATTCGGTCTGCTGGTTATCACCTTTTTCCTGTCGGCCTTATCGCCGGTGGACCGGGTGCTGCAAGTGGTGGGCGATCACGCCAGTGAAGCAACATATCAGCAGGTAAGGCATCAACTAGGGCTGGATAAGCCCTTGCCAGTGCAGTTCTGGGACTATCTGCTGCGGTTGGCTCATGGCGATTTAGGTATAGCCAGTGCCAGTGGCCAGCCGGTTCTACACGAGCTACTGGCCGTTTTCCCGGCAACACTGGAACTGGCTACATTATCGCTGGTGATAGGTGCCGCTCTGGGGGTTATCCTCGGCTTGTTATGCGCCCGCTGGGCCGGTAGCAAGCTGGATGCCACTATCCGCTTTATCACGTTGCTAGGTAACTCCGTACCGATCTTCTGGCTTGGTCTGCTGCTACTGCTACTGTTTTATGCACGTTTGCAATGGAGCCCTGGCCCTGGCCGTCTGGACGATATCTATCAATACACCGTGGAAGCAAAAACCGGGTTCGCCCTGATAGACACTTTGCGTTCCGGCGATGCTGGCGCATTTAGTAATGCCTTGGCCCATTTGATCTTGCCGGTCGCCCTGCTCTCTTACTATGCGCTCGCCAGCATCACTCGCCTGACCCGTTCGGCCTGCCTGAGTGAACTGAATAAAGAGTACATCACGCTGGCGCGCGCCAAAGGCGCAGGGGAGATGCGGATTCTGCTGATACATGTGTTACCGAACATCCGTGGCACCTTGCTGACAGTTATCGCGTTGGCTTATACCAGCATGTTGGAAGGGGCAGTGCTCACCGAAACCGTCTTTGCCTGGCCGGGGATTGGCCGCTACCTGACCAGCGCGCTGTTCGCCGGGGATACCACCGCGATTATGGGCGGAACCTTGCTGCTTGGGATGTGCTTTATTCTGATTAACAATGTGACGGACTTACTGGTTCGTGTGCTGGACCCGAGAACGCGCTGATATGTCGATACCGATAACAAAAATCTGCTACACGCTAAAGCGTTCCCCCTCCACCAGCATGGGGCTGTTGATTCTCTCCTCACTGGTGTTCATCGCGATTTTCGCTCCGTGGCTGGCCCCCGTTGATCCCAACTGGCAAAACGCGGCCGACCGGTTGCTACCTCCGGGTGCAGTTCACTGGCTGGGAACTGACAGTTATGGCCGCGATATGCTGTCGCGCCTGATTTATGGCACGCGCCCCACCTTGGGGCTGGTGCTGCTGGTTACCGTAATAACCTTGCCGCTCGGCTTGCTGGTCGGGGTGCTTTCCGGTTATTACGGCGGCTGGCTCGAACGTATTCTGATGCGCATTACCGATGTGGTGATGTCCATGCCACGGCTGATACTGGCGTTTGCTTTTGTTGCCATGCTGGGGCCGGGCCTGCTTAACGGAGCCTTAGCATTGGCGCTGACCGCTTGGCCGGCCTATGCCCGTCAGGCCAGAGCCGAGATTCAGTTATTACGTAAAAGTGATTATCTGGCGGCGGCTGAAATGATGGGAATCAAAGGGTTGCGCTTGCTATGGGGCCATATTCTGCCCATGTGCCTGCCTTCTGCGGTGGTTCGTCTGGCACTGGATTTAGCGGGTATTATCTTAGCCGCCGCCGGGTTAGGTTTCCTCGGTTTGGGCGCGCGTCCCCCCATGTCGGAATGGGGTGCAATGGTTGCCGACGGTATGCAGGTTATCTTTGACCAATGGTGGATTGCCGCCATTCCAGGCTGCGCTATCTTACTGAGCAGTATAGCATTTAACCTGTTAGGCGATGGCCTGCGCGATATTTTGGATCCCCACCATGACTGATAAAATTTTCGCGGTTGAAAACCTGTGTGTCGATTTTAAACAACAGCGGGTGGTGGATAATATTTCTTTCCAGCTCGGCCAGGAGCGGGTTGCCTTAGTCGGCGAGTCCGGTTCAGGTAAATCAGTCACCGCCAGAGCATTGATGGGATTAGTAAGCGCCCCCGGCAAAGTCAGTGCCAAGAAACTGCGTTATTACTCTGACACGCCCCCTGAGCAAGGCAATTCGGGCCAGATTATCGAACACGATCTGCTGCATCTAAAGCCTAAACAATGGGGTGCGCTGCGTGGCAGTGAAATTGCGATGGTGCTGCAAGACCCGCGCTATGCACTGAATCCGGTGCGCACCGTGGGGAAACAGATTGAAGAATCCCTGCTGCTGCATAACACGCTTTCCCGCGCGGATACCCGCGAGCGAGTATTGAATGCACTAGCCTCAGTCGGACTCAATGAAAGCGTCTGGCACAGCTACCCCAGCCAACTTTCCGGCGGTATGGGCCAACGCGCCATGTTAGCTATCGCTTTAGTGAATAACCCACGGGTATTAATTGCTGATGAGCCAACCTCCGCATTGGACGCCAAACTGCGTAACCAAATACTGGAGTTGATCGTCGAACAGACTGAACAGCGTAATATGAGTCTGCTGCTGATCAGCCATGACCTGCCGTTAGTGGCAGAACATTGTCATCGGGTGTTGGTGATGTATCAGGGGAAACTGGTGGATCAAGGCGTGGCGGCTGACCTGCCCCATTCTACTCATCCTTATACCCATACCTTATGGGCTTGCCGCCCGAATGCCAGTACCTATGGCACGGATCTGCCGGTATTAGACCGCAGCGCTGATTTCTCTGGAGGTTTCCGTGGCACTGATTGAAGTCAAAAATCTACGAGTCAGCTTTGCCCAAAAGAGTCAGCTAAAAACGGCGGTTGAGTCGGTCAGTTTTACAGTTGAAGAAGGTGAGACTTTCAGCCTGATTGGGGCATCTGGCTGTGGTAAATCCACCGTGTTACGTACTCTGGCCGGTTTGCAGCGCGAGTGGCAAGGCGAGATAACCTTACTGGGCACACCGTTACAGCCGGGTAAGCGCTTCACCGGCCAACTGCGCAAAGAGGTGCAAATGGTGTTCCAAGACCCTTATGCCTCGCTGCATCCGCAACATAATATTCAGCGTACGCTGGGCGAGCCATTAAAGATTCACGGCGAAAAGAATATCCAGCAACGGATTGATCAAGCTCTAAAACAAGTAGGTTTACCGGCATCGGCAGCACAGCGCTACCCACATCAATTCTCCGGAGGCCAGCGCCAGCGTATTGCCATTGCCCGCGCCTTACTACTACGGCCTAAACTGCTCTTGCTGGATGAGCCAACTTCTGCACTGGATATGTCGGTTCAGGCAGAGATTCTCAATCTACTCAACCACTTGAAACGCGAACATGGCATGACCTATTTATTGGTCAGTCACGACAGTGAGGTGGTCGCGCATATGTCCGAGCGCGCAGCCATGATGGAGAGTGGGAAAATTGTGAGAGAGTTTACGCGGCGGGATCTTGAGTTGGCGGAACATTTTATGGGGTAGCGTTTTGCCGTTCACTCGTGGGTTAAGGTTTGGTTGATAGAATAGATCGGATCACTGTTTCGGTTGATTCGGTGCTCGGATTCGGTTGTTATAACTTTACGGCTAACCTAACCTTAGTCGCCTCAACCGCCAAAGGGGGCGGGCGCGCCCCCTTATGGAATCCCGCGCTTGCGCGAAATATTGTGGCTTCGCCATGCCCTCCGGCAGCTTGCAGGCTAATCGAACCGGGGCCGACTCGCTCCCAGCTCGACAGCCCCTTTCGCCGCGTCCATGCGGCTCATTCGGCCTGCAATCTTTGTCGGCAATATTCCTGATTGCGCCCAACGTCAAAATCAAAACCTTTTCTTTAGGTTTTGATGTTTAAAAGCACATTTGAGCAGCCGAGTGAAGAGAGTAGGCAAGGCAACCCGCCAAGGACGGCGGGTTGAGGCGTCATGAGCAGGGACGCGAATAAAGCCATCCGTTAGCCGGAACGATGATTGAGGGCACCTGCGAAGCAGGCCAGCGATACGTGCGCAAGCGCGGATTGTTAAGGCCCACGCTTATGGGCCTTAACTCGGTTGAGGCGGCGGAAATTAAGTGAGCGCTGAATGATTATCAACCGAAACAGTGATCCAATCTATTCTAACAACCGAATCCGAGCACCGGATCACCAAATCACCAAATCAACCAAAATAATGAACCAGATCACTTACTACCAGGACGAGTGACTAAAACCCCTTAACCAACCCCACCACACCCTGAACATAACGATCTAAAGTATCTTCAGGCATCTCATTTGCCCCCTGCACCAAAAACGGTGGCAAATAATCCATCCCGGTCAGGTTCGCCATCGCGTGGAAGGGCAATAACAAATCCAGCGCTGGGTAACGGTTATAGCCCTGTGGCGTGTAATCCTGAGCCTTCCCGCCGGTGGAAACCACCAACTGCAACGGTTTACCCTGTAGCTTGTCGCCACTGCTGCCATAGGCAAAACCGTAAGTTAACACCGCATCCTGCCATTCACTTAAAATAGCCGGTGAGCTATACCAGTAAAATGGAAACATCATCACAATCACATCATGCGATTCCAGCAATTCTTGTTCGCGGGCGACATCAATTTGAAAATCTGGATATTCACGAATCAGTTCATGCACGGTGACAGTTGGCAGCGGACGAAGAGCTTCTATTAACCGACGGTTGATACGGGACTCATCAGGTGTCCGGTGGGCGGTCAGCACTAAAATACGAGACATGTTCATTCTCCAACAGGATTAATCAAACTATCTTTTCATCTTTAGCGCCGTGGGTGTAGGCTGCTATCAGTCACATTAATTTCAACTCAAGGTATCAACCATGTCGCTGCCTTTTGATGTCCATCGTTTATTGCCCGCTTTTCTCAGCGCCGCTCAGTGTGAGAATTTTTCCGCCGCCGCACGCCAATTAGGGGTAACCCCTGCCGCTGTTAGTAAAAATATTCGCGTATTAGAAGAAAAGCTGGCACTGCGTCTGTTTCAGCGTAATACCCACAGTGTGGTGCTGACGAATGAAGGTAAGGCGTTATTAGCACGGGTGGCACCACTGTGGCAGGCGCTGTCCAATACACTGGATACCGTACGTAGTGATGATAAGCAACCCAGTGGTACGGTGCGGGTGAGTGTCATTCCTGGTTTTGGCCGCCAACTATTAATGCCACTGATTCCAGAATTTATGGCGCGCTATCCGCTGATTGATGTGGATCTCTCACTGGAGGCCAGAGTGGTAAATCTGGTCGGTGAAGGCTTTGATGTCGGTATCGGCACGCGTATCGATCCCGATAGCCGTTTGATTGCCCGTCAGTTTTACCCAATGCAAATGGTGCTGGCGGCATCCCCTGCTTATCTCGCCCGCAATGGTTCACCCAGTAACCCACAGGATCTCTATCAACATCAGTGTTTATTACACCGCAATCCATCAAATGGCCGAATAGTAAAATGGCGATTGCAGCAGAATAATGAGGTTCAATCCTTAGAGTTGTCAGGTCGTTTGATCTCTTCTCAACCGGATATTCTGCTACATGCCGCCTTAGCCGATATGGGGATAACCTCTGTGGCACAATGGCATGCAGCATCACACTTTGCCGATGGCAGCCTGATGCCGGTATTGGTGAGTTACTGGCCCGCCCCGACCCCAGTATGGCTTTATTATGCCTCCGCCAATTTACCCCCCAGAGTACGAGTTTGGGTTGATTTTCTGTTAAAATATTTCGGCCCACATCACGCTTTATCCGCACAATAAGTCACATAAAAATGTCACTTTTGTGACGCACTGAACAGGAAATAGACCTAACGTCGATTTCCTTGTTCTAAGTCAAATTAGTTGGCTGTCACTTCTGCCATTACCCATATATAGTGGTTGTAGGAATTCAAACATCTATATGTAGTAGTTATCCACAAAACCATCCACACCTCCCTCGCAGCCCTTACCCGCTGCGGCTTGCCTTGTGGATAAGATTTCTTGTGGATAATTATTACCGGCTACAGGAGCAGGCATTGTGAAAACAGTAGTGATTAAACGGGACGGTTGTCAGGTACCTTTTGATGAGGTGCGGATCAAGGAAGCTGTCGAGCGCGCAGCCCTGGCTGTTGACGTTGTGGACGCAGATTATTGTGCAACTGTTGCCCGTGTGGTCGCTCAGACGATGGAAAACCAGCCGAAGGTTGATATCCGCGATATTCAGACTGCGGTCGAAAACCAACTGATGGCCGGTCAATACAAGCAACTCGCCCGCGCCTATATTGAATATCGCCATGACCGGGATATCTCGCGCGAACTGCGTGGTCACCTCAATCAGGAAATCCGGGGTTTGGTAGAGCAAAGCAACAAAGCGCTGCTGAACGAAAATGCCAATAAAGACAGTAAAGTCATCCCGACTCAGCGCGATCTGCTGGCCGGTATTGTGGCGAAACACTACGCCAAACAACATATTTTGCCGCGCGATGTGGTCTTGGCTCATGAACGCGGTGAAATCCACTATCATGACCTGGATTACGCGCCATTCTTCCCGATGTTCAACTGCATGTTGATCGATCTTGATGGCATGTTGACCCAAGGTTTTAAAATGGGTAATGCGGAAATCGAGCCGCCAAAATCCATTTCTACCGCCACCGCCGTGACCGCGCAGATTATCGCGCAGGTCGCCAGCCATATCTATGGCGGCACAACCATCAACCGCATCGATGAAATTCTGGCGCCGTTTGTCACTGAAAGTTTTAACAAACATAAGGCGGTCGCTGAAGAGTGGCAGATCCCGAATGCTGCCGGTTATGCCATGTCACGCACCGAAAAAGAGTGTTACGACGCTTTCCAATCGCTGGAATATGAAGTCAATACCCTGCATACCGCCAATGGCCAGACGCCATTTGTCACCTTCGGTTTCGGGCTGGGCACCAATTGGCAATCGCGTATGATCCAGCAAGCGATTCTGCGTAATCGCATTGCTGGTTTGGGCAAAAACCGTAAAACTGCGGTGTTCCCAAAACTGGTGTTTGCTATCCGCGATGGCCTTAACCATAAATTTGGCGATCCCAATTACGATATCAAGCAGTTAGCACTTGAGTGTGCCACCAAGCGCATGTATCCCGATATTCTCAATTACGATCAAGTGGTTAAAGTGACCGGTTCCTTTAAAACACCAATGGGCTGTCGCAGCTTCCTCAGTGTATATGAGGAAGATGGCGAGCAGATCCACGATGGCCGCAATAACATTGGGGTTATTAGCCTGAATCTGCCACGTATCGCATTGGAAGCTCAAGGCGATGAAGAGAAATTCTGGCAATTACTGGATGAGCGCCTGCTGCTGGCCAAGAAAGCCTTGATGACCCGCATTGCTCGTTTGGAAGGGATCAAAGCCCGCGTGGCCCCCATCCTGTATATGGAAGGCGCTTGTGGTGTGCGCTTGCAAGCCGATGACAATATCTCTGAAATCTTCAAAAATGGCCGCGCATCTATCTCGCTGGGCTTTATTGGTATTCATGAAACGGTTAATGCGCTATTTGGCAATCAATCCCATGTCTTTGACGACGAAAAGTTACGTGCAAAAGGCGTGGCTATCGTCGAGCGCATGAGACAAGCCACCGATAGCTGGAAAGAAGAAACTGGCTACGCCTTTAGCCTTTACAGCACGCCGAGCGAAAACCTGTGTGACCGTTTCTGCCGCCTGGATACCGCCGAATTTGGCGTAGTAGAAGGTGTCACCGACAAAGGCTATTACACCAACAGCTTCCACCTGGATGTTGAAAAGAAAGTTAACCCGTACGACAAACTGGATTTCGAAGCACCTTATCCTCCATTGGCTAACGGCGGTTTCATCTGTTACGGCGAATACCCTAACTTGCAGCATAACCTCAGAGCGCTGGAAGATGTCTGGGATTACAGCTACAGCCGCGTGCCCTATTACGGCACCAACACACCAATTGATGAATGCTACGAGTGCGGTTTTACTGGCGAATTCTCCTGTACCAGCAAGGGCTTCACTTGCCCGAAATGCGGCAATCATGAGCCATCAAAAGTGTCAGTCACCCGTCGGGTATGTGGCTATTTGGGCAGCCCGGATGCACGGCCCTTTAACGCCGGTAAGCAAGAAGAAGTGAAGCGTCGCGTTAAGCATTTGGCAAACGGACAACTGGGCTAACCCACCAAAGACGAAGGCCCAAAGTAATTGGAGTTGCAGGTAGGCAGCAAACGAATAACAAATCGGTC
>NZ_ACCB01000047.1 GCF_000173735.1 Yersinia aldovae ATCC 35236
TTTCGTGGCCGGGATGTTGTGGCAGAGAAGGATGATACAGCTTTTTCACTAAAGGCTGTTGCTCTAAATAACGGACAATTTCATCTGCGTTACGCTGCTGTTGAGCCATACGCGGTGACAGCGTGCGTAACCCACGTAATAACAAGTAACTGTCAAATGCCGCACCGGTCACGCCGATATTATTCGCCCACCATGCCAGCTCGACAGCCAACTCAGGATCTTTGGCAATCACCGCACCGGCGACCACATCGGAATGACCATTGAGATATTTGGTGCAGGAGTGCACCACCAGATCGGCGCCCAAAGCCAGCGGTTGCTGTAGCGCTGGGCTAAGGAAAGTATTGTCGCAAACCGTTAATGCACCGACCGCATGGGCAGCCTTACAAATCGCGGCAATATCCACCACTCGTAGCAGTGGGTTACTTGGGGTTTCAATCAAAACCAGCTTGGGTTTTTCAGCCAATGCCTGACTTAATGCGACTTCATCACCTTGGTCAACAAACAGAACCCGATAGGCTCCGCGTTTGCTTAAACTGTCGAACAGACGGTAGCTGCCGCCGTAACAGTCATGCGGAGCAACCAGCAGATCGCCGGGTTTAAGGAAGGTGGTACAGACCAAATGAATCGCCGACATCCCGCTGCTGGTCATGACGGCACCCGCTCCCCCTTCCAGTTCCGCCAGTGCACGCTGTACCACATCGCGCGTCGGGTTACCGCGACGAGAATAGTCATGGGCGCGTGGCTGATTAAAATCGATAAAATTATAGGTACTGGAAAGGTGAATCGGGGGGACAACGCAGCCGTATTGCTCGTCATCGTTCAACCCGCTACGCACTGCTATGGTTGCCTGTTTACGCGTCATATGGATTTCCACCAACCGGATATCGAGAAAATGTTACGCCAGAGTAGACGCACAAATTACGGACGTCAATACATCTGGACATCTAAACTTCTTTGCGTATAGATTGAGCAATGGGATAATAACCGCTAAAATTATAGAGGTTTTAAATATCCTTATGATGTCAGACAGGTTTCAGTGGTGCTTTGTTTCACCACAAAAGTGGCATAGAAAGGTAATAGCTATCAATAAATAGCAAAAAAGGTTATTTCAGTGACATTAGTCTAGTAAAATCGACATTTATTTAGTGAGAACAGCGAAGATCGGGCATAATCGGCCGGTTTTCAGAACTTGGTATTTTTCCGACAAATTTAAGGTGTCCCATGGCTGAGTGGAACGGCGAGTATGTCAGCCCTTACGCTGAACACGGCAAGAAGAGCGAGCAGGTCAAAAAAATTACGGTATCCATTCCGCTGAAGGTGTTAAAAATCCTCACCGATGAACGGACTCGCCGTCAGGTAAACAACCTGCGCCACGCAACTAACAGTGAGTTGTTGTGTGAAGCCTTTTTACATGCATTTACGGGCCAGCCGCTGCCGAATGACGAAGACCTGCGCAAAGAGCGCAGCGATGAAATCCCGGAAGCCGCGAAGATCTTAATGCGTGAATTGGGTGTTGATCCCGATACCTGGGAATATTGATTTCCAGCAACTGATCGGTTCACGGCCCAACGTGGGCCTGAAGAGTAGACATGAAAAAAGGCGCCCAAGGCGCCTTTTTCGTCTGACGGGCAGTAATTACTTCGTAGCACCCGGCACGCTGAAACGCTTGTTGAAGCGGTCAACACGGCCACCGGTCGCAACATCACGCTGCTTGCCAGTGTAGAACGGGTGGCATTCGCCGCACACGTCCAGATTCAGGTCATGACCAACAGTAGAGTTGATCTTGATAACATTACCGCAAGAGCAAGAAGCAGTAACTTGTTCGTATTTAGGGTGGATACCTTGTTTCATGGAAACCTCTATATTAGGCCGTGTCGCTATCCAGCCCTGTTCCGCCAGACACCACACGATTAGAAAATAACAAGCGCTGATAAAACAAACAACGGCTGTTAACAGGATTTGATATCAAATTATACCAAAGGCGGCGAATAATACAGAATTTGACCAAGCCACGCAATCGAATCCGCACATTTCGCCGCTTGCGGTGTAAACTATTCAATCTTTAATTAGACCGTTTTATTTATACCCTAAATAATTCGAGTTGCGAGAAGGCGGCAAGCGAGTAAATCCTCAGGAGCTTACATAAGTAAGTGACTGGGGTGATTGAGCACAGCCAACACACATGCAGCTTGAAGTATGACGGGAATATCAGGATAAAAACACATGTCCGTTGTTCAAGTGGCATTACCCGTTCCGCTGGCTCGCACCTTTGATTACCGTCTGGACAACACAATGGCCTGCCCGGTAGTGGGTGCTCGCGTCAGTGTGCCGTTTGGTAAGCGTAAAGCCATCGGGATCGTGGTGGGTATCAGTGATACCAGCACCTTCCCCCTTGAACAACTGAAAGCCATTGATGCGGTTCTGGATAACGACAGCCTTTTCCCACCCAGCCTGTGGCGTATTTTGTGTTGGGCTACCGAGTATTACCACTACCCCATCGGGGAAGTGCTGTTCCACGCGTTGCCAATTTTATTGCGCCAGGGGAAGCCTGCGCAATCCGCCCCCTTGTGGCAATGGTTTGCCACCGAACAGGGCCGTGCCACACCGCCGGAAAGCTTAAAACGCGCGCCCAAGCAGCAACAGGCTCTGGCCGCATTATTGCAAAAACCGGTTTATCGTCATCAAGTTAACGAAATGGCATTAACCGAAAGCGCACTGCAAGCATTGCGCAGCAAAGGGTTGATTGATTTACGTGCGCAAGAAGTAGCGATGACTGACTGGCGTAATGGCTTTTCGGTGCTGGGTGAACGCCTGCGGCTCAATACCGAGCAGGCAACCGCTGTGGGTGCGATCCGCAGCGAAGATTGCCAATTTTCTGCCTGGTTGCTGGCGGGCGTCACCGGCTCCGGTAAAACAGAAGTGTATCTGAGCGTGCTGGAAAATATTCTGGCGCAAGGCCGTCAGGCGCTGGTTTTGGTGCCTGAAATCGGCCTAACACCACAAACGATCGCCCGTTTTCGCGAGCGCTTCAATGCACCAGTTGAGGTGCTCCATTCCGGTTTAAATGACAGCGAGCGTTTATCGGTCTGGCTACGAGCGCGTAACGGTGAAGCCGCCATTGTTATCGGCACCCGCTCCGCACTGTTCACGCCGTTCTCCCGTCTGGGCGTCATCATTATTGATGAAGAGCATGATAGCTCCTATAAACAGCAAGAAGGCTGGCGTTACCATGCCCGCGATTTAGCGGTATTCCGTGCGCGCGAAGAAGGTATTCCTATCGTGATGGGCACGGCAACACCGGCGCTGGAAACCTTACATAACGTGCAAATGGGCAAATACCGCCAACTAACGCTATCGAAACGAGCGGGTAATGCTAAATTGGCACTACAGCACTTGCTTGATCTGAAAGGGTTACCGTTAAAAGTGGGGCTGTCTCAGCCGTTACTCAAACGGATGAAAACCCATTTGCAGGCGGATAATCAGGTGATTCTGTTCCTCAACCGCCGGGGTTATGCGCCCGCATTGCTGTGCCATGAGTGTGGCTGGATTGCGGAATGCCAGCGCTGTGACCACTATTATACCCTGCATCAGAATCACCGTCAGTTGCGCTGCCATCACTGCGATAGCCAGCGCCCAGTGCCACAGCAATGCCCCAAATGCGGCACGACGCATTTAGTTTCTGTCGGCGTAGGGACTGAGCAATTAGAGAACGAGCTGGCCCCACTGTTTCCGGATACGCCGATCACCCGTATTGATCGCGATACCACCAGTCGCAAAGGCTCGCTGGAGCAGCATCTGGCAGATGTTCATCAGGGCGGCGCACGCATCTTGATTGGCACCCAAATGCTGGCGAAAGGGCACCACTTCCCCGATGTCACGTTGGTGGCGTTGCTGGACGTCGATGGCGCACTGTTTTCGGCTGATTTCCGTTCGGCAGAGCGCTTTGCGCAGCTTTATACTCAAGTTTCAGGCCGCGCAGGCCGGGCCGGTAAACAGGGTGAAGTCATTTTGCAAACTCACCATCCTGAGCACCCCTTGCTGCAAATTTTATTACAGCAAGGCTATGACGCCTTTGCCAAACAGGCATTAGAAGAGCGCAAAAG
Organism: Yersinia aldovae ATCC 35236; assembly: GCF_000173735.1. Classification (GTDB taxonomy): domain Bacteria; phylum Pseudomonadota; class Gammaproteobacteria; order Enterobacterales; family Enterobacteriaceae; genus Yersinia; species Yersinia aldovae. The sequence continues at coordinate 4,104 of NZ_ACCB01000047.1, forward strand.
CGTATTTTTACCGCCTTACACCAGCCATATCATCGTGCGCAGTGAAGATCACGATAACCAGCAATCGGCGCAGTTTTTGCAACAATTACGTAATTTGCTGGAAGCCAGCCCACTCAAAGATGACGCTCTGTGGATTATGGGGCCGGTGCCCGCATTGCAGGCCAAACGCGGCGGGCGTTTCCGCTGGCAATTATTGTTGCAACATCCCTCACGGCAATTGCTGCAACGGCTGATTAAAACGTCTCAACCACTCATTAACACATTGCCACAAGCGCGTAAGGTTAAGTGGACGTTGGATGTCGATCCCATAGATAGCTAACCTCCGCCATGCTCTGATATAAAGGTAAGTTATTGTTTGAGCTGTGCCACAAGGCAATCGATTACCCTGCTTTCTGCGAGCCAGTTCGAAAAAACCTACTTATGTCACACTTTTCATGCAAATTAGGTAACAAATTACCCCCACTATCTGTATAGAATGAGGTAAAGCCTGCATTAAGCATCGGTGCTGGCCAGGAGCCAGAGCAAGGAGAAAGGCGTTGGAACATAAGAAAGAATTTACGATGGCCACCATGAAAGACGTTGCTGAAATGGCCGGTGTTTCTACTGCAACGGTGTCACGCGCATTAATGAACCCGGAAAAGGTTTCAACGATGACCCGGCAGAAGGTTGAACAGGCTGTACTGGCAGTTGGCTACTCTCCCCATGCTTTGTCCCGCAATATTAAACGTAACGAATCGCGAACTATTCTGGTCATCGTGCCAGATATCAGTGACCCGTTCTTTGCCGATATCATTCAAGGCATTGAGTTCGCCGCAGCGCAGCAGGACTATCTGATACTGATTGGCGATTGCGCGCAACAAACTCAGCAAGAACGCACTTTTGTAAATCTGATTATCACCAAACAGATAGATGGCATGTTGTTGCTCGGTTCCAATCTGCCTTTTGATGCCAGCAAAGAAGAGCAACGTAATTTGCCGCCGATGGTGATGGCTAATGAGTTTTCGCCTGAATTAGAATTACCCACCGTCCATATCGATAACCTGACTGCCGCCTTTGAAGCGGTTGATTATCTACACAGATTGGGGCATGAACGAATTGCGTGTATTGCCGGGCCGGAGAGTTTTCCATTGTGCCAATATCGACTACAAGGGTATATCCAGGCACTACGCCGTAATGGTATTGCGGTTAACAGCGACTATATTGTCCGTGGTGATTTCAGCTATGAAGCAGGGGCTGAAACCTTTATTAAACTGATGGCGCAGTCTCCCGCACCCACTGCAATATTTTGTCACAATGATGTGATGGCGATAGGCGCTATGTGGCAGGCAAAGAAAATGGGGCTACGCATCCCGCAGGATGTCTCGGTGGTGGGCTTTGACAATCTGAAATTATCGCAATATTGCGATCCTCCCTTGACCACCGTGGCACAACCACGTTATGAAATTGGCCGGCAAGCCATGTTACTATTGCTTGAGCAGTTACAAGGGCATCCAGTACAAAGTGGTTCCCGCTTATTAAGCACCGAGTTAATCATCAGGGAAAGTACTGCTGCGCCTAAACGCTAGGCAAATATTCAGAGGTTCAGTAACATGACGGACTTATTCCATCATTACGACGCAGCGAAACGATAGTGGCACAAAGAGATTATGTAAGCCGAGGGCGCTCAGGAGCGCGGCGCAAAAGCACCAGCCGGAAAAAAAGCAGTGCTCCAGCAGTATCTAAAACCGTGATAGCACTGGCTGTCGCGCTATTAGTGGTATTTGTTGGTGGCCTCTATTTCATCACCCACAATAAGCCGGGTGAACTTCCGCTGCTTCCCAGTCATGATCCACGTACCGGTAATGGGTTACCCCCTAAACCGGAAGAACGCTGGCGTTATATTAAAGAACTGGAAAATCGCCAGATTGGCGTTCAGACACCCACTGAGCCTTCAGCGGGTGGTGAAGTGAATGCTAAAACACAACTGACCAATGAGCAGCGCCAACTGCTGGAACAGATGCAGGCGGATATGCGTCAGCAGCCAACGCAACTGTCAGAGGTGCCGTATAACCAAGGGATGCCAGTACCGCGATCTGCGGTGACTATCAAACCACCGGTCACAACGATGCAGCAGCAACCGTTAACGCCACCACGTCAGGCACTCACACCGGTGCAACCGCAAACGCAGGTGCCAGTACAGACACCAGCACCAAAACCGGCACAAGTGCCACGTACAACACCAACTGCACCGGTAACACAGGCGGTTACGCCACCTAAAGCGGCAAAAGAGAAAGAACAAACCCAGCGTTGGATGGTGCAATGTGGCTCATTCAAGGCTGTTGATCAGGCCGAATCTATTCGAGCGCAGTTAGCATTTGGAGGGATCGAAAGCCGCATTACCTCTGGTGGTGGCTGGAATCGCGTGGTGCTCGGCCCCTACAGCACCAAGGCTGCCGCAGATAAAACCTTGCAGCGTTTGAAAAGCGCAGGCCAATCAGGATGCATTCCCCTCGCTGTTGGGGTTGAAAAGTAGCAATCCTCCCCCATTTATAAACTCAATATACCCCGTACTGTTTTTTGACAGACAGGCGGGGACTCATTCAGTCCGCAACGAGGGTTCGCTCGTGACAACAATTGTAAGTGTACGCCGTAATGGTCATGTCGTTATAGGTGGTGATGGCCAGGTCACTCTGGGTAATACCGTAATGAAGGGCAATGCCAGAAAAGTACGCCGCCTTTATAACAATAAGGTCATTGCCGGTTTTGCTGGCGGTACTGCCGATGCCTTTACCCTGTTTGAGCTATTTGAACGCAAACTGGAAATGCATCAGGGTCATCTGACTAAAGCTGCGGTTGAGCTAGCCAAAGATTGGCGCACTGACCGCATGTTACGCAAACTTGAAGCTCTGCTAGCCGTGGCCGATGAAACGGCATCACTTATCATTACCGGTAACGGTGATGTGATTCAGCCTGAGGATGATCTGATTGCTATCGGCTCCGGCGGGCCTTATGCCCAATCGGCTGCACGCGCATTGTTAGAAAATACTGATTTAGGTGCCAAAGATATCGTGGAGAAATCTTTGAGCATTGCGGGGGATATCTGTATCTACACCAACCGCACCCAAACCATCGAAGAATTAACGTATAAAGCGTAAGGATAGAGTGACATGTCTGAAATGACCCCACGCGAGATAGTCAGCGAGCTTGATAGCTATATCATCGGCCAGGATAAAGCCAAGCGAGCAGTGGCGATCGCCCTGCGCAACCGCTGGCGTCGGATGCAGCTTAACGAAGAGCTGCGCCATGAAGTTACTCCGAAAAACATTCTGATGATCGGCCCAACCGGTGTAGGTAAAACTGAAATTGCCCGCCGTCTGGCGAAACTGGCCAATGCGCCGTTCATTAAAGTTGAAGCGACTAAATTCACCGAAGTGGGCTATGTTGGTAAAGAAGTGGACTCTATCATCCGCGATCTAACCGATGCGGCGATTAAAATGGTGCGTCAGCAGTCAATTGAGAAAATGCGCTATCGTGCTGAAGAACTGGCCGAAGAACGCATTTTGGATGTGCTGATTCCACCGGCCAAAAATAACTGGGGCCAGGCGGATGAAACACAAGAGCCATCGGCCACCCGTCAGGCTTTCCGCAAAAAACTGCGTGAAGGTCAGTTGGATGACAAAGAAATTGAAATTGATTTGGCAGCGTCACCGGTAGGGGTTGAAATCATGGCACCTCCGGGCATGGAAGAGATGACGAACCAGTTGCAATCCATGTTCCAGAATATCGCCGGTCAGAAACAAAAACCGCGGAAAATCAAAATCAAAGAAGCCTTCAAACTGCTGATTGAAGAAGAAGCAGCGAAACTGGTTAATCCAGAAGAGCTGAAACAGCAGGCGATTGATGCGGTCGAGCAGCACGGGATCGTATTTATCGACGAAATCGATAAAATCTGTAAACGCGGTCAGACTTCAGGCCCAGATGTGTCGCGTGAAGGGGTGCAGCGTGACTTGCTGCCACTGGTGGAGGGGTGTACCGTTTCAACCAAACACGGCATGGTGAAAACTGACCATATTCTGTTTATTGCTTCTGGCGCATTCCAGGTATCCAGCCCGTCAGACCTGATTCCAGAGCTGCAAGGTCGTTTGCCGATCCGTGTTGAGTTGCAGGCGCTGACCACCGATGATTTCGAACGCATCTTGACTGAGCCGAGTGCATCATTGACCGAGCAGTACAAAGCATTGATGGCGACCGAAGGTGTCACCGTTGATTTTACCCGTGAAGGTATCCGTAAAATCGCTGAAGCCGCATGGCAGGTGAACGAAAGCACCGAGAATATCGGCGCACGTCGTTTACATACGGTACTGGAGCGTCTGATGGAAGATATCTCCTATGACGCCAGCGAAAGTAATGGTCAATCCATCACTATTGATGCGGAATATGTCGGTAAGCATCTGGATGAGTTGGTAGCAGATGAAGATTTGAGTCGTTTTATCCTATAATTCGCTTTATATGCCTTTGCTGGATAAAATGGTTCGCCAATTTAAGAGTGGGAGGCATCGCCTCCCACTCTTATTTTTATTATATGATGGTTTTAACTCGCCGATATGGGCGGCCCAGACTCCTATACAATGAAGCAGAACATGAGCCAATCAACTAATACCCGCTTAACCAGCACCAGCCAGACCCAGGCTTGGCTGGAAAGCCTACGGCCAAAAACACTGCCACTGGCCTTTGCCTCTATCGTTACCGGTTCAGCTCTGGCTGTCTGGCTTGATAGTTTTAAACCGGCAGTCGCATTGCTCGCCTTATTAACTGCCGGACTGTTACAAATTTTGTCCAATCTCGCCAATGATTATGGTGATGCCATTAAGGGCAGTGATACCGAAGAACGTATCGGGCCATTGCGTGGGATGCAGAAAGGGGTGATTAGCCGTCAACAGATGAAAGTGGCACTGATAATCACCGTAACCCTCACCGTGCTTTCTGGGATAGCACTGATTGGCGTGGCTTGTGAAAAACCCAGTGACGTCCTCGGCTTCCTGCTACTCGGATTAATGGCCATTCTCGCAGCCATTACCTATACAGTGGGGAGAAAACCCTATGGCTACATGGGGTTAGGTGACATCTCGGTATTGGTATTTTTCGGCTGGCTCAGTGTCGCCGGGACTTATTATCTGCAAGCCGGGCATTTCGACAGTATCGTCATGCTACCAGCGACCGCCTGTGGTTTACTGGCAACTGCTGTGTTGAATATTAATAATTTGCGCGATATCGAAAATGATAAAGCCAACGGTAAAAATACGCTAGCAGTGCGTTTAGGCCCGGTAGTCGCACGTTATTATCATGCCCTGCTGATTGTCGCGGCTATCTTCTGCCTGACATTATTCACTATTCTTTATCTGCATAATTGGGCGGGTTGGCTCTTTATTCTGGCCATTCCCTTGTTGGCCAAACACGTCGGACTGGTATTGCATGACCCCACAGCAACGGGTATGCGCCCAATGCTAGAGCACATGGTCAAAGCCGCCTTGCTGACCAATATCCTGTTCGCCGTAGGTTTGGTATTCAACTAAGCCCTGTCCGTTCGCGTTAAAATACTCGCCGGGCTGCTGCCAATAAGGCTGCCCGGATGAATTTAACAATTGATGATTTTGCAAACAGTAGGCAGAAAGGGATATACTTACCATCCCAGCCGCAACCAGACGTTAATCCTATGAAATATGATACTTCCGATCTCTGTGACATCTATCATGAAGAGGTAAATGTGGTAGAACCTCTGTTCTCCAATTTTGGCGGGCGTACTTCATTTGGTGGCAAGATTACTACCGTAAAATGTTTCGAAGATAACGGCTTGTTGTTCGATCTACTCGAAGAAGATGGTCTTGGCCGTGTTCTGGTCGTTGATGGCGGCGGTTCAGTGCGCCGTGCATTAATTGATGCTGAATTGGCACAGCTGGCATTAGATCACAATTGGGAAGGCATTGTTGTTTATGGTGCCGTGCGTCAGGTAGACGATCTGGCTGAGTTAGATATCGGTATTCAGGCAATGGCTGCCATTCCGGTCGGTGCAGCCGATGAAGGGGTGGGCGAGAGCGATATCCGCGTGAATTTCGGCGGTGTCACCTTCTTCTCCGGCGACCATCTGTATGTTGATAACACCGGGATCATCTTGTCAGAAGAACCGCTGGATATTGAATAACATCCCTCTGGCTTATAGATAATTCCGATTAGAAAGGGCGATATTGATATCGCCCTTTTTGCCTTTCGTACTCGAAGTGGCTGCGTGACTAGCGGCTTTCAACAACGTACTGATGATGCTTTAGCCAACTGGCACTCAGACCTCTTCCATCTTTCCCAACAGTGCCCGCAGACGATCCTGCCACACATGCTGCTCTTGTTTCAGTTGCTCATTTTCGCGCACTAACGCTTCACGGCCACCAGCAGCATCCTGAACTTCTTGGGACAAGGTGTTATTTTTCTCTTTCAGCTCTTCAATTTCCATCTGTAACAACGTGATGGTGTCAATCGCCTGCTGAACTTTTACTTCCAATTTCTCAAATACTTCAAATGACATTCTTCGGTCCCCTTATGAGTCGCAAGGCGTACATCTTTTGGTCGCAGCCATCATGATTTACTAAAGTCATTGTATGACCTAAAGCAACAATCGACAGATAAAACTGCAGTGAATACTTATCGCGCTATATATGCATCAAACTCGTGTAACAAGCGCTATGCTCAACACGTTCCATCGCAAAGGCGACACAGCTTAAGGAAGTGATGCTCTTATTGAACTGATTGTATGTAGCCAGCCCCCCCCTGTCTAGCGGCATACTGGTACAAACCACACTCTGTAGCAATTTCGTTTCCGTAACTATCAGCAAAAGCCGAAAATCCTCCGCTCCTATCTTTTAGATTTATACATGGATTTAACAACCCAATGGGAAAACACTGGTCTGATCACACTTTGAAAGTACCTTAATCACTGCAGATAACGCGAAAGCGCTCATTTTTATGACAGACCACACACATTTTGATTTCGCTATTTCTCGTTTGTGCTCGTTAACGATAAATTTACATCACTCCCCTGATTACTTGAGGGGCAAAAATAAGAAATACCCTATAAATCTCTGTCTGTAGGACACAACTATGAGCCAAACCGCTAGTTCTACCTTAAAGGGCCAATGTATCGCAGAGTTTCTCGGTACCGGTCTGCTGATCTTTTTTGGTGTCGGCTGTGTTGCCGCACTGAAGTTGGCAGGGGCCAGTTTTGGGCAGTGGGAAATCAGTATCATTTGGGGCCTGGGCGTTGCTATGGCCATCTATTTGACAGCAGCCATCTCGGGCGCACATCTTAATCCGGCCGTAACCATCGCATTGTGGTTATTCGCCTGCTTCGATCGCCGTAAAGTTATCCCTTACATTGTGGCGCAGGTTGCCGGTGCATTTTGTGCCGCAGCGTTAGTCTACGGCCTGTATTACAACCTGTTCGTTGATTTCGAACAAACCCACCAGATGGTGCGTGGCAGTACCGAAAGCCTCAATTTGGCCGGTATCTTCTCTACTTACCCGAATCCACATATTTCTGTTTTCCAGGCTTTCCTGGTTGAAACTGTGATTACCGCTATTTTGATGTGCCTGATTCTGGCCCTGACCGATGATGGCAACGGCATTCCCCGTGGCCCACTGGCGCCACTGTTGATTGGTATTCTGATTGCCGTTATTGGTGCATCAATGGGGCCACTGACTGGTTTTGCCTTAAACCCAGCGCGTGATTTTGGTCCAAAAGCATTTGCTTATTTAGCGGGTTGGGGCGAAATCGCCTTCACCGGTGGTCGTGATATTCCTTACTTCCTGGTTCCTATCTTCGGCCCTATCGTTGGTGCGCTGTTAGGCGCATTTGGCTATCGCGCTCTGATAGGCCGCCATTTGCCGTGTGATGTGTGTGTTGCAGAGGAAGAAGAAACCACGGCAACGACCACAGAACGTAAAGCATAAATAATAGATACTACCCAATAGATTTACGAAAACTTATAAGTAGGCTAATTATGACAACTGAAAATACTACTCAAAAGAAATACATTGTCGCGCTTGATCAGGGAACCACCAGTTCCAGAGCCGTGGTGTTAGATCATGATGCCAATATCGTGAGTGTTTCTCAGCGTGAATTCACTCAAATCTATCCCAAAGCCGGTTGGGTCGAACATGATCCGATGGAGATCTGGGCGACACAAAGCTCCACCTTGGTTGAAGTGCTGGCGAAGGCGGGGATCAATTCTGACGAAATCGCCGGTATCGGTATTACCAACCAACGTGAAACCACCATTGTTTGGGATAAAGCGACCGGTAAACCGGTGTATAACGCTATCGTCTGGCAATGTCGCCGTACCGCCGATATCTGTGAGAAACTAAAAAAAGAGGGGCTGGAAGAGTACATCCGCTATAACACCGGCTTGGTGGTTGACCCTTATTTCTCCGGCACTAAAGTAAAATGGATTCTCGATAACGTAGAAGGTGCCCGTGAACGCGCTGAACGTGGCGAGTTGCTGTTTGGTACCGTAGACACCTGGCTGGTGTGGAACATGACTCAAGGCCGTGTACACGTAACGGATTACACCAATGCGTCGCGTACCATGATGTTTAATATCCGCACCAAAGAGTGGGATGAGCGCATGCTGAAAGCGCTGAATATCCCGCGCTCAATGCTGCCTGAAGTTCGCCCATCGTCAGAAATTTACGGCCAGACCAACATTGGTGGTAAAGGCGGGACACGTATTCCAATCGCTGGTATTGCTGGTGACCAGCAAGCCGCGCTGTTCGGCCAGCTTTGTGTACAACCGGGGATGGCAAAAAACACCTACGGTACCGGCTGCTTCCTGCTGATGAACACCGGCACGGAAGCGGTTCAGTCCACACATGGCTTGCTGACCACCATCGCCTGCGGCCCACGCGGTGAAGTTAACTATGCACTGGAAGGCGCGGTATTCATTGGTGGTGCCTCCATCCAGTGGCTGCGCGATGAGCTGAAACTGATTAGCGATGCCGATGACTCTGAATACTTCGCCACCAAAGTGAAAGACAGCAACGGCGTGTATGTGGTGCCTGCCTTCACCGGCCTCGGTGCGCCGTATTGGGATCCGTATGCGCGTGGTGCTATTTTCGGCCTAACCCGTGGTGTTAACAGCAATCACATTATCCGTGCAACACTCGAATCTATTGCTTATCAGACGCGTGATGTACTGGATGCCATGCAAGCGGATTCCGGTGCGCGCCTCAAATCGCTACGTGTTGATGGTGGTGCGGTAGCGAACAACTTCCTGATGCAGTTCCAGGCAGACATTCTGGGCACGCGCGTTGAGCGCCCTGAAATCCGTGAAAGTACTGCACTGGGTGCTGCGTTCCTGGCGGGTCTGGCGACCGGCTTCTGGAATGATTTAGACGAAGTGAAGAGCAAAGCCACGATTGAACGTGAATTCCGCCCAGGGATTGAAACTACCGAACGTGATGTCCGCTACCGTGGCTGGAAGAAAGCCGTGGCCCGTGCTCAAGCGTGGGAAGATCACGAAGAGTAACAGGCCGCCTGTTGTCAGTTCTCAAAAAAGCGCCATCGATCCCCCCGATGGCGCTTTTTTTATTAACCCACATAAGCCAAATAACCAGCACCACTAACCTCCTACGACTTCAAGTACGAAGAGTGATAGAATTCTCGCCCATATCCAACTCCGCCATTGCGCAATCAACAGGTCTAACCATGAAACGTGAACTAGCCATCGAGTTTTCCCGTGTCACCGAAGCTGCTGCACTAGCAGGTTATAAGTGGTTGGGTCGGGGCGATAAAAATGCCGCTGACGGTGCTGCCGTACATGCCATGCGCATTATGCTCAATCAGGTCAATATTGATGGGCAGATTGTTATCGGTGAAGGTGAAATCGATGAAGCCCCGATGCTGTATATCGGCGAAAACGTCGGTACCGGCCACGGTGATGCAGTGGATATCGCGGTAGATCCGATTGAAGGCACCCGCATGACCGCAATGGGTCAGGCCAATGCGCTCGCAGTGCTGGCGGTGGGGGATAAAGGCACATTTCTACATGCGCCTGATATGTATATGGAAAAACTGGTAGTGGGGCCGGGAGCCAAAGGGACTATCGACCTAAACTTGCCACTGGAAAAAAACCTGCGCAATATCGCCACTAAACTCAATAAGCCACTGACAGACTTAACGGTTATTACGCTGGCGAAACCGCGCCATGACGGCATCATCGCCGAAATGCAGCAACTGGGTGTCAAAGTGTTCGCTATTCCGGACGGCGATGTCGCAGCCTCTATTCTGACCTGTATGCCAGAAAGTGAAGTCGATGTGATGTACTGCATCGGTGGCGCACCTGAAGGGGTCATTTCTGCTGCGGTTATTCGTGCACTGGACGGAGATATGCAAGGCCGATTATTACCACGCCATCAGGTGAAGGGTGATAACCAAGATAACCGTCGCATCGGTGAAGCAGAATTGGCACGCTGCAAAGCGATGGGCATTGAAGCAGGCAAAGTGCTGCTGCTGGGTGATATGGCACGGAATGATAATGTGATTTTCTCTGCCACCGGAATAACCAAAGGTGACCTGCTGGAAGGCATTTATCGCAAAGGGAACATGGCAACCACGGAAACACTGCTGATTCGCGGTAAATCCCGTACCATCCGCCGTATCCGTTCGACCCACTTCCTTGATCGCAAAGACCCGGCACTGCATGAGTTCTTGCTGTAATTCGGCTCACGAATTATTTAGCAAAAAAGTTAAAATACTGGCGGCTGATTTAAAGTTAAACGAAGGGGAAGCGCCCCCAGGTGCGTTAATCCCTTCGTTCACAAGATAGCGGTTAAACCCGATGCTCTTGCGGTTGCATCCGATGGGAGAGTGGCCACCAGCACAGCAATATCACTATCGCCATAGCAAACATCAGCAATCCCAGGCTGAATTGCCCGGTTTGCGGCAACATGGCAGACAACCAGGTCGCCAGCCCTGACCCTATATTCTGCAACCCACCGACCAAGGCACCCGCCGCACCGGCCAGATAAGGGAATGGCTCCATCGCTCCTGTGGTGGCGAGTGGGAACAACATGCCTGCGCCAAAGAAAAACAGCGCCGCCGGTATCACCAGCGTCCAGATATTCATGATGCCAAACCAGCCGGGAACCCACATCATCAAGCCCGCTAATAAGCAACTGATCACTGAGTGCCACATCAGGTTATGGAAGGAGTTACCGTCACGACCGGCATACCATGCACCAAAGAACGCCGCAGGTATTGGTAAGATGAATAAAATACTCACTGTAACCCCACTTAGCCCCAGCACGCCGCCCATCAGCACACCCGCACTGGCTTCAAATACCGCAATCCCCGCCAGCGCCCCAACCAGCATCACCATATAGCAGCTAAACGCGCCATCGGATAGCAGCAGGCGAAAGCTGGCCAGCATTGGGCGTTTTTCAGTTTGCTGTGGCCGAGTTTCCGGTAACCAGCGGAACATACAAAATGCTACACAGCCGCATAAAAACAGCAGAAATGCATAGCAGGCCCGCCAGCCAAATAGACTTGCCAATAACCCACCGATAACCGGTGCCATGAGCGGGCTGACCAAAATCCCCATGTTCAGCATACTGTTGGCATAACGTAACGCAGTACCTGCATATAAATCTCGCGGCATGGTGCGCGCCATCACACCGGCCACGCCGGTGCCCATCCCTTGCAGGGCGCTGGCTGCCACCAGCATAGTCAGGCTGCCCGCCAGCCACGCACCGAGCGCCCCCAACATGAATATCATCATACCGGCCAGAATCACTGGGCGACGCCCGACGCGGTCTGATAGCGGTCCATAAATCAGTTGTGAAAAACCATAGGTCAGTAGATACGCCGCCATGACGCGCTGTACCACTCCGGTGCGAACCGATAAATCGCGGGCGATATCCGCAATCACCGGCACATAAATGGTTTGTGCCATCTGACCAACCGCAACCAACAGAATTAACATTACCAGCAGGTGGAAATTCTCTATTTTTCTCATTGTCTTAACTAATTAATTAGCCGCAATACGTACCACGCCGAGATCGAAAAGTGGTACACCTCACTATCGGCGCATAAGCTAACAAATTTGGAAATTTTAGCGAGCCAGCACGACATATTGCCAAATGACCGACTGGCAGATAAAACCACCACCGCCGTAAAGTAAACTGTCCATACGGTGTAACAACGGCAGAACGAAGGATGCACACGTAATCGATAATTTTTTTCTAGCAAATGCCCTAAAATATTGTCATCGCTTTTGGTACTACTTTCGATAAGTATTTGAATAAAGGGAATCAGAATTATGGCTGAATGGGTTAGTGGCAAGATTACTCACATCGAACACTGGACAGATTCGTTGTTTAGTATTCGGGTCAATGCGCCAATTGATCCCTTTACTGCCGGTCAATTCGCCAAGCTGGCATTAGATATTGACGGTGAGCGAGTGCAGCGGGCTTACTCGTACGTCAATGCACCGAGCGATGATAATCTGGAGTTCTATCTGGTCACCGTGCCGGAAGGCAAACTCAGCCCACGGCTGGATCAACTGCCGGTGGGCGGCGAAGTGATGATCACCAAGCAAGCCGCAGGCTTTTTTGTGTTGGAAGAGATCCCCGATTGCGAAACGCTGTGGATGCTGGCAACCGGCACGGCGATTGGCCCTTATCTGTCGATTTTACAAGAAGGGCGTGATTTGGAGCGCTTCAAAAATGTGGTGTTACTCCATGCGGCACGTTTTACCCGTGATCTCAGTTACTTACCCCTGATGCAACAACTTGAGCAGCGCTATAACGGCAAGTTACGTATCCAGACCGTGGTCAGCCGTGAAGAGTCACCCGGCTCGTTAACCGGCAGGGTGCCAGCACTGATTGAGAATGGTTCACTGGAAGCGGCGGTCGGCCTTAAAATAGATGCACAAGACAGCCATGTGATGCTGTGTGGCAACCCGCAGATGGTGCGTGATACCCAGCAATTGCTGAAAGAACAACGTGAGATGCGTAAACACTTACGCCGCAAACCTGGTCATATGACCAGCGAACAGTATTGGTAAACACACCGTGACGGGGGTGAACACTTTGGCGGTTCACGACCCTAACGGCGTGTTTACCCGTCGATTAAGCGTAAGGGAACTACTGCGCTTTCTCTGCTAAAAACTTAACTGGCTCAGCTTCTGGGCCAAAACGGTTATCTCCTTCGCTCCCGACAAACGCACCACAATCAATAAACATCATGACAATAATAAGTGTGGGGATAAAACGCCCGACACCCCATTGCCAAACAGGTGCCATCATCTGCCAGTTACCGGCCATCAGCATCCAGGCCAGAACCACTAATAGCGCCCACCAGCCCGCTTTATTGCGGTCATGTAGCCGTTTGACCACCACTGCCGCCGTTGGCCACAGTAAAAAAACGATAGCAAAAGCCGCGGTTTGAATAGGCAGAACATCCTTGCCCGCCAAGGTGAAAACAACCAGCATGGCCGCGAGCCACAGGCCGATCCAGATCCAAAAATCCCGCCGCCCGATACGGCCTTTAAATGAGAAACACCACTGCTGTATTGTCATTAACGACCCGATCCATTTACCTTATATTATTTCGACCAAAGTGTACCTCAAGGCACTAACTAACCTATAATCTTTGCAGTGAATTTTGACAATCACCCCCTATAACCGCTTTAATCCCCTACACACACACCTAACGACGGCGTAGTCATGAGAAAAAAAAGAGTCGCAATGCTGACACTACTGCTGCTAATAGCAACAGTTAGTCGCGCTCATGCCGATCCTGCTGATGACAGCGGCCAGCCAGTCGAAGAGGCTCAACCAACCGCGCCTTATCTGCTTTCCGGGGCACCGACCTTTGATTTGACGCTGGTAAAATTCCGCGAAAGCTACAACCGAGCCAACCCAACACGGCCTATCAGTGAGTTTCACGCAATTACGCTACAAGATGACTTACCGCCGCTGACGCGCGCTGCCAGTAAGATTAATGAGAATCTCTATGCTTCCACTGCACTGGAAAAAGGCACCGGTAAGATTAAAACCATACAGATCACTTATTTACCAATAAAAGGCAGTGAGGAGAAAGCCGCCAGGCTGGTGGCGGTCAATTATATGGCGGCTCTGATGCGCCAGTTTGAACCGACGCTAACGCTACAACAAAGTCTCGATAATGTGCAAAGCCTGCTGGCAAAAGGCAAAGGGTTACCTTTCCACGTTAATACGGTCGGCGCGATTCGCTATGTTGTGGCAGACAACGGTGAAAAAGGGCTTACCTTCGCGGTTGAACCGATTAAGCTGTCACTATCTGATTCGTGATGTCGTTGCAATTAATGACGAAAAGCAAAGCCATTGCCACTGATCATCTCTATACTGTTGGACAGGTAAACTGCCTGTTGGCAGTCATTATTATTGACCCTCGCGTCCCTTGTTGGAGGAAGTAACATGCGTCATCCATTAGTAATGGGTAACTGGAAGCTGAACGGTAGCACTCACATGGTTAACGAGCTTATCGCTGGCCTGCGCAAAGAATTGAGCACGGTTGACGGCTGTGGCGTTGCCATTGCCCCACCGGCTATCTATCTGAATCAGGCTAAACATGAGCTGGCGGGTAGCCGTATCGCTCTGGGTGCACAGAATGTTGACGTGAACCTGTCTGGCGCATTTACTGGTGAAACCTCTGCTGAAATGCTGAAAGATATCGGTGCGCAATACATCATCATCGGTCACTCTGAGCGTCGGACTTATCACAAAGAAAGTGATGAATTCATCGCCAAGAAATTTGGCGTGCTGAAAGACGCAGGCTTGATCCCGGTATTGTGCATCGGTGAGTCCGAAGCAGAAAACGAAGCAGGTCAAACTGAAGCGGTATGTGCCAAACAACTGGACGCGGTGCTGAATACTTTGGGCGTGAAAGCGTTCGAAGGCACGGTTATCGCTTACGAACCCATTTGGGCGATCGGTACCGGCAAATCAGCCACTCCTGCTCAAGCGCAAGCGGTTCACAAATTTATCCGTGACCATATTGCCAAGCAAGATGCGGTAATTGCGCAGCAAGTTATCATTCAGTACGGCGGTTCTGTTAACGACAAAAACGCCGCTGAACTGTTCACCCAGCCTGATATCGACGGCGCGCTGGTTGGCGGTGCATCACTGAAAGCCGATGCTTTTGCCGTTATCGTGAAAGCGGCTGCAAAAGCTAAAAAAGCCTAATTAATGCTTTAAGCTATTGTTGAGCGTTATAAAACCGGGGTGAAATCACCAGCCCCGGTTTTATTGTTTTTGTGCGGCTAAAGATTATCGCTTACTTATTTCATCAAAGGTGCCACCCGTCGCAAAATGTGTCTGCTGTGCTTTAGTCCAGCCGCCGAAGACGTCATCGATAGTAAACAATTTTAGTTGCGGGAATTCATTGGCAAATTTAACGGCGACTGTCGGATCTCGTGGGCGATAATAGTGCCTGGCCGCTATAGTCTGGCCTTCCGGTGAGTACAGGTATTTCAGATATGCATCAGCGACGTCACGGGTGCCGCGCTTATCGACCACCTTATCAACCACCGATACCGTCGGTTCCGCTAAAATAGAAACGCTTGGTGTGATGATATCAAACTTATCTTTACCCACTTCATTGACTGCCAGCAGAGCTTCATTCTCCCAGGCAATCAATACATCGCCAATCCCACGTTCAACGAAAGTGTTAGTAGCACCACGCGCGCCAGAATCCAATACTTCCACATTCTTATATAGCGTTTTAACAAATTCCTGCGCTTTGGCCTGATCGTTATTATTATGCTCTAGCGCATAACCCCACGCCGCCAGATAGTTCCAACGCGCCCCACCGGAGGTTTTCGGATTAGGCGTAATGACAGAAATACCGGGCTTCACTAGATCAGACCAATCATGAATCTGTTTAGGATTACCTTTACGCACCAGAAACACGATAGTCGAGGTATACGGTGCGGAGTTATCCGGTAGGCGCTTAATCCACTCTTTAT
This sequence comes from Yersinia aldovae ATCC 35236, assembly GCF_000173735.1. Lineage (GTDB taxonomy): Bacteria > Pseudomonadota > Gammaproteobacteria > Enterobacterales > Enterobacteriaceae > Yersinia > Yersinia aldovae. The sequence continues at coordinate 20,132 of NZ_ACCB01000047.1, forward strand.
CAATACGACCACGCTCAGCAATAGCATCGACGTCATAAGCCAGCGCCAGTGTCACCACATCAGCTTCAATACCATTAATCACCGAGGTCGCCTGCTTGCCAGAACCACCATGCGATTGACGCACCGTCACTTTGTCACCGGTTTGCGCTTGCCAATGCTGACTAAATGCCTGGTTATATTCTTGATAAAACTCACGCGTCGGATCATACGACACATTCAGCAATTGAATATCTTTTGCCATCGCACCTGATGCCAACAGCAACAATAACAAACCTACCCCCCATTTACGCATTGATCCGCTCCCCAGATTTGTTGTTATAAACTTAAAGGGCTATTAACCACGTTAGTTAGCTTGAGACTGAGCGTGCCAGAAACTTTTCATCCAATTAAAGAATAAAAAAGTTTTGATTATATCAATATGAAATATACCACCCGCTAAACGCAAAAAGCCCCCGCGAATGAATGAAACGGAGGCTTTTTTATCGAATGACTGGCTGTTTTAGAACAGTTTTTTCGCTGTATCGTACCAATCTTCTTTAAATTTACTTTTCTTATTCTCTGGCGCGATACAAACGGAGATTAATTCATGCACCATTTTCTCGTTTTGTACGCCGACGCAGAAACCACCTTGCGTATAGTCGCGGTCTTCCAGCAGCAGATCAACCGCATAAGCCCCCATGCGGGAAGCCAAAATACGGTCATAGGCTACCGGCGCACCACCACGCTGAATGTGGCCCAATACGGTACCACGGGTTTCACGGCCTGTTTCTTTCTCGATGTATTTAGCCAGCTCATCGATGTCATCCAATTTTTCAGTGATGGCGACAATCGCGTGCTTTTTACCTTTAGCGATGCCCGCTTTAATTTCAGCAACTAAATCTTCACGTTTGAACGGGACTTCAGGAATAGCGATAAACTCGCAACCCCCGGCAATGGCAGCCGCCAGTGTCAGGTCGCCACAATAACGGCCCATCACTTCTACGATAGAGATACGTTGATGTGAAGACGAGGTATCACGCAGACGGTCAATCGCTTCAACCACCGTTCCCAGAGCGGTGAAGAAACCGATGGTATAGTCAGTGCCTGCCACATCGTTATCAATGGTGCCCGGCAAGCCAACACAGTGAATACCACCTTCTTTAGTCAGCAAGTCTGCACCGGCATAAGAACCGTCACCACCGATAACTACCAAGCCATCAATGCCACGCTCTCTCATGTTCTGTAGAGCAACTTGACGTTTTTCCGGGTCACGAAACTCTGGAAAACGCGCAGAACCCAAGAAAGTACCGCCGCGGTTAATCATGTCTGACACGCTGTAGCGGTCCAGTTTTCTCATGCGATTTTCATACAAGCCCAAGTAGCCATCTTCAATACCGTAAACTTCCAACCCTGCTGACAAAGCGGCACGAACCACCCCACGAATGGCTGCGTTCATTCCTGGCGCGTCACCGCCGCTTGTTAGTACACCGATTTTCTTGACCATGACTACCTCTGAACTTGTAGATGCGATTTTTTAAAATTCTTTATCTGCCGATTATGTCTTGCACATGGGTCAGTACAAAAAATCAGCTTTATGTGCTTAATATCGGATATTATAGCAAAAACACCAAGCTGAATTGATTCAAGTCATGCCATCTAGCGGAATTCTCTTCGTGGCCTAACCATAATGTAACCACAATTTACCCGCATTTGATGAATCAATTATAACTCCCAATGTGCATGACGCTCTTTTGGCACCACAGAGCAGGGGTCCTGATGGATAAGAACATCCGCGCCGGGGAAACGATGCAGCAAGGCACGTTCAACTTGCTCAGCCAAAATATGGGCCTCCATCAAGGGCACCATATCTTCCATCTCAAGATGAAGCTGAATAAAACGTGTTGGCCCCGACTGGCGAGTACGCAGGTCATGAGCGCCAATCACTCCGGGCCATGAGGTCACGATATCAATAATTTCCTGCCGCTCGTCATCGGGTAATGCACGATCCAGCAAGGCTTGCACCGCTTCATAGCCCATACGTAACGCGCTATAAAGAATATAAACCCCAATCCCCAATGCAAACATCGCATCAGCGCGGTGAAAACCATACCAACTGAGTGCCAACGCAATAAGAATAGCACCATTCATCAGCACATCAGATTGATAGTGCAGCATATCGGCACGGATAGCCTGACTCTGCGTTTTTCGCACCACCCAGCGCTGAAATGTGACTAATATCATTGTACTGAATAATGCGACTAACGTGACGCCGATACCTACACCAGGGTCTTGCAACGGCTCCGGTGAAGCCAAATGCTGAAAGCCGGTCAGGAACAGAAACAGTGCAGAACCGGAGATAAACATGCTTTGCGCCAACGCGGCCAGTGACTCCGCTTTACCATGACCAAAAGTATGCTCTTCATCGGCGGGTTGCAGGGAGTAACGCACCACAAAAAGATTGGTCATCGAGGCGGCCAGATCCACTAAGGAATCGACTAATGCCGCCAACAAACTCACCGATCCGGTATGCAACCAGGCAAAAATTTTAATAATCAGTAAAATTGACGCCAACACCGTAGCACTAAGCGCGGCAGCTTTAACCCAGCGCCCGTATTGCGGATCCATAACTCATTCCAAATGATATTTAAGGATTGTTAGTATAACGGAAATGGAATAAAAAAAAGCCCTCCATCATGGAGGGCGAAAGACAGGGATGGTGATATTCATTTATCACTATCAACATGAAATAAAAGGATTTATTTCACTCAATGTCCACACATTGACCACATCGAAAAAAAGCCCCAAATTTTGGGGCTTTATCGTAACGGCTACATCCAAAGGTTTTGTTGACCGCTTCGCTCCGGATGAGGGATCGCTGGCGTCACTTCGCCGGGTCGCATAATCGAGCTTTCGAATGTCTCCATGGTCTTGAATGTATGACCGCAATTTATATTTTGGCACTGGTGATACCGCTCCTTAGTGTTCTCACTCAGGTAGCGACTGGAACGGGCATGGGCTGATTCTCGACAGAGTGGGCAATGAAACATGTTAATTACCTCAACGGGCTGCGTTTAAGTCAGTGATATTATTTGTTTTATTCTTTTTGAAACAATGAATTATGCTTATCTCGCATCCTGATTTTCTTCCTGATACTCAACATCAGAGAGCTTCACCTCAAGCGCCAGCGCCGTCGTGTAGCCATTATCGCCGAGGTAATGGGTCACTTTGGTGATAGTCCACGTCTGCTGGTCTATCACACTTTTAAACCCTTTCAGCGTGACCGGCGTTTCGGGATAGAGATCCGCACGGCCGATGGCGAGATTTATCGAAAACTCGGCCACACTGCGTTGCAGTTTGTCCCACTTGGCCTGAGCCGCCCGCATCGCTTGTGCCTTGCTGGCGTACACCGTGGTTAACACCAGTACGTTATCGGCTTCTCCGGCCAGATACTCGCCCTGCCTTTCTTCCGGCGGTTTGATGGCCTTGGGGGTGGTTGGCCTGGCTTTGGGATGCTGCAATGCGCGCAAGTGCTGTGGCTTGGCCTTGCGTTGGAGTTTTACCTGCTGTTTTTTGGGCTGAGGGTCTTTGGTATGCAGCCAGTTAGCGGTCACACCGCTGTAAGCATGGCGGTCGGCGATCGCAAACTGATGGCGGTCGCCGTCGCTACGTTCAATGACCGTCATCGGGATCGGCTTACCGCTGGCCGTCATTCCCCTCCCGGCTTTGAGAAAAAGCAGCTTACCGGCTTTGACTGACACCTCGGCACCATTGCGTTCAGCCAGACGGGTAAGAAACTTAATATCGGACTCTTGCGACTGGTCGATATGCGGGATGTGAATCTCGGCAAGGTCTCGCGCCAGTGAGGCCACCAGCTTATTACTCTGCGCAATTTGCGTTACCACTGCGCCGAGTGTGGTGTCGTGATAAGAGGCTTCGCGACGTGAATTGAGCGAACCACGAAAATCGGCGCTACGGGCGCGAATCGTCAGGATATCCGGTGCGCCGCGATGTTCAATTTCATCGACGGTAAATTGGCCTTTGCTTATCAGCGCCGCCCCCTGCCAGCCAAGAAACAGCGACAATACCGCCCCGCGTACGGGCATGGCGACCTGGCCGTCGCTATCATCCAGCTCAATATCAAGTTGGTCAGCCTCAAAACCGCGATTATCGGTCATGGTCAGTGAGATCAGGCGGGAGCTGAGATTGGCGGTAATGTCATGACCGCCGAGTGTGAGCATAAATGCCGGTGTGACCGCCGCGCCGGTCATCATGGTAATCTCCCAGCGACCTGTTGCAGCAGGTCGCGGGCTTGTTGTTGCAGATCGCCAAACATCACTTTTAGTGACTCATCCACGCGATTTAGCGTCATGCTGAACTCGATACGGCGCGCGCGACCATCACTAAAAAACACACTGTGGGTCTGAGTGATACTGGCGACTGTATACATACCATAAATCGTGCCATCGCCGCCGAGTAACGGCCACGCCTTGCCCTGCTCAGCCATGATTTTTAGCGCCAGCAATGACAGCACACCGCCGGTGATTTCGGGCAACAACACGCCAGACAACATGATTTTTTCCTCGCCAACACCTAAAAACTGATAGGCAGGCCGCTGGCCTATGCGACTGTTGGACGGCCAGCGATAATCAAGGCTGTGTTGTAGTGATTGATAAGGCAATGTCTGGAGCTGAAACACAAACAGCCCGAGGGTTAGCATCATATGGGCAGATCCTTAATCGGTATTCATGCGCGAACGCGCGGCGGCACGGCGTTGGCGCTCTCTCTCTTCCAACACTTCGCGGATCATGTTTTTGGCATCTGCACGGTTTTGATCGGGAGGAATAGTAATATCGAGCTGATAATGGTTCTGGCTTTGGTCGGTGTAGTCGCCACCGTTTGCCGTCACCGGTGCATAATTAGCGCTTAGCAATCCGCCACTCGGGGAATAACCGCCCGTGTTCACCTTGCTGGCGTTAACCTCAATATCCGCCGACTCGCTTTTGAGCAGGCCGAGTTTTTCCAGTAACCAATCAATACCCGCGCGCAGCTTGTTGAATACTTTGAGCGGTGCGGTCAAGGCGTCGGCCAGTGCGCGCCCAAACTCAATACCCGCATTGCGGCAGCTATCAAGCGACTGTTGAGTCGATTTAACCGGCGCGATCAGCTCACTAAACCCATGCCACGCCGCCTGTAGCTTTTCTCCAAGCCAATCAAACACCGGCTGCAAAGGAGCAAACAGCTCAGCCAGCGGTGCAAAAATGGCTTTTAGCCCCGCCACCACGCCAGCAAAAAAAGCACTGATCGGCTGCCAATACTGACGAATAAGTAACGCTCCGGCGACAATCGCCACCGCAATGCCGACAATCGGCCAGGTTAGCGCCCCGAGCGCCGTAATGATGCCACCCGCTACCGCAGTGAAAACCGTCCCGAGTAAACTGGCTCCGGCGATAATGGCATTAATCCCCATCACCACCGGCCACGCCACCAGACCAACGGCCCCAAGCACGCCAATCACTGCCACACCGATACCAACAATCTTGAGGATACCTGCGGATAACCCTTTATTTTTTTGCACCCACTGGTCGAGTTGGAGCACATAGTGAGTGGTGGTTTGAGTCAGCTTACGTAGCGAGGATTCCTGCTGGTCAAACAGGTCAGTTCCTACCGCTGCATAGGCAGATTGCAAGGCTTTAAAATCGCCGCCGAGGTTGTCTTGCATGATGTTGAGCAGTTCTGCGGTCTTGCCGTCAGACGCCTGAAACATCTTGGTCAAACGGTCAAGCTTGCCCGACGCCGCGCCCTCCATCAGTACGGCAGCGGATGAGGCTTCCTCACCGAAAATAGCTTTCATATACTCGGCGCGCTGGGCGGTACCGAGCTTATTTTTCTCAAAGCTGTTTTGCATTTCTTTCAGCAAGGTAAACAATGGCCGCATATTACCCTTACGGTCAGCGGTGTTAACCCCTAACTCGTCGAGCGCATCATGGGCTTTACCGACCGGAGCTTGTAAGCGGGTGATAACCGCACGGCTGCCGGTTCCGGCCATTGAACCGGTGATTTTGGCATCGGCTAACGCCCCCGCCATCGCGGCGGTTTCTTCGACGCTGATACCGGCATTTTTTGCCACCGGCGCGGCATAGGTCAGCGTGTCGCTCAACCCGGCAAAGTTAGCCGCCGTTTGGTTCATCGCCGCCGAGATAACATCACCAATATGCGCGGTTTTGTCATTGCTCAGACCAAATGCAGATTTAACCCCCATCAGCAAAGTGGCGTTTTCTTCCATGCTTTTTTTGTTGGCGAGCGACATATTCAACGTCACTGGCGTGGCAGCCAGAATGCTGTCTTTGTCTGCGCCAGATTTGGCGATGATGATCTGTGCAGCAGCAGCATCATCGGCAGACGCTGCGGTGGTATCACCGAGCTGGCGCGCCTGTGTGCGCAATGCCTGCATATCAGCGCTGTTTTTCGCCAGACCCAGCACCGCCTGTAGCTCAGAGTTTTTCTGCGCAAAGTCATAACCGGGTTTTAAAACAGCGGCTCCGCTCACCGCTCCAGAGGTCGCCACACCGACGCCGGCAGCCCCCGCACCGGCCAGATTTCCGGCCACCACCTTACCGCTCTGATAACGCTGGCTAATACGGTTAAGTTTGGCCTGTTGCTGACTGTTACGCGCTAACGCCTCGCGCTGGCGATTGAGGCTGGTGGTCGTTTCATTAATCGACGTTTTGAGGCGGAGCTGATCATGGGATAATGTTCGGGTATTGATACCCGACTGCTGTAGCGCTTGGCGCTGGCGCTGTACCGATAAGCGCAACCCGTTATAGTTGAGTTGCAACTCAGAAGCCGCGCGTTTGACGGCCTCCATCACCTGCACCTGTGCGCGGGTCGGTTTTTCGGTATTTCTAAACTGAATCGCCAGCTCGGCGGCTTGCTGTTTGGCTTTCTTCAGCGCTTGATGGGTCACCGCCAACTGTGCGCTGGTTTTGCGAAAACCCTCAATCTGCCCTGCCTGCGCGTTTAAGTTTTTGAGGATTTTCTGTGTATGGCGAATATCACCAGACAAGGATTTACTCGCGGCCTGGATCGCTTTAAACGGGCGGCTGGCGCGATCAACCGCGCTCAGTAGCACCTGCAATTTAAGATTATTGCTCATCGGTATTCCCGCTTCGTTGCAGCGCCTTATCGCGCCAAAGAATAAGTTCGGTCAAACTCAAGGGATAAAGTTCTGACGGCGGCCAGTGGAAAATCACCGCGATATCCGCTATCAAATCGTCGACCGACAAACGAGCAGGAAACGCTAACGCACCGAGTTCGGCGACAAAAAACCGATCACCTGCCCCGCCAGCGCAATCATGTCCGGCAGCTCCAAATTCACTACCTCATGCTCAGTCAGGGACGGATAAGTCATGCGTGGCAGCACCTTAATCAAAGCGTTAACGTCGGAGGTCGCTACATCCTGCAAACTCACGCCGCGTAAGGTTCCGGCATTGGGCTTAATCAGGGTGATAGTTTCAATCAGGGTATCGCCGCGCTTGATGGGATTTTCCAGTGTCACGACGTTCTCATTTTGGCTATTCGCCTTATTTGCGGTGCCTTTGGTTCTGGCCATCATTTTTCTCTCCAATAAAATCAGGGAAATTACACACCGATATTTTTGCGATGCTGCGCCAGCCGGTCGATACCGTTGACCTTTTCAATCATGTTAATCACGTCAATTTCGATCAGCTCTTTGCCATCGAACGTCAGTTTGTAGTAGGTGCATTGAGTCGAGATTTTGGTTTCGCTGTTCTCGCCCTGCTTGTTATCACCGCCGTCGATTTCTTTGTGACGACCACGCAGCACGATTTCCACCGCCACCATCTCACCGGTATCATCACGCTGATAAGAACCTGCAAAGCGCAGCGGCACATCTGACGCGCCCGGTGTGGCGTATTGCGCCCAAATGGTTTCATCGGGCAGGCCGCCGAGTGTCCACTCCGTAGCAAGTGCATCATCATCCAGCCCCAAATCGACTGCCGCGGAGCCATTCATCCCGCCACCGCGATAGTTCTCCAGCTTGCGGGTCAGCTTTGGCAAGGTCACCGAACTGACCACGCCCATATAACTCAAACCATCATTGAATAGGTTGAGATATTTCAATTTGCGCGGCATTCCCATCAGATTTTCGCTCCTTAGCCGTTTGCTGTTGCGCCGAAGTTCACCAGATATTTATCGGTGATACGCTGACGCAGAGTGAGGTTTTCCAGCGGTGGTACCGGCGTGTAGTCGTAATCAATAAACAGCTTGCCGGCTTTGAGGGTGTCTTTATCGTTGGCGCTGTCGTCATACCAGCAATTGGCGTCAATGAGGTAGCCGTTAGACTTCAACTCACGAAATTTGGCTTTGATACCTTCGACGATGTCGCGGATCAGCGTCGTGGTCATGGGCTTATCAACTGCCCACTGGTGCGCCTCAGCCATAGTGTCGGCCAGTACTTGCGCGGTACGGACATAGTTTTCAAACAGAAAAAGCGGGTCGTCAGAGCAAGTGCGGTTACCCCAAAAACGAAAACCATTGGAGCGAATGAGCGTGGTGACACCGGCCTGATTGAGTAAATCGGCATCAGTACCCGCTGCCTGTAAATCCCAAAATACGCTGGCAGAGATACCGGTCACGCCATTCACGCCGACGTTAGACAGGGTTTTATGCCAGCCGATTTTTTGGTCAATCTTGGCACGCAAACCGAGGGCGCAGGCAGTGGCATAAGCTACGCTGCTGCGGTTGGTGGAGGTGTTCCAGCTCAGAAAATCCGGCCAGATCATCATTAGCTCGCGCTGACTGAAATTTTCGCGGTATTTCAAGGCTTCCTTGCTGGTTTTGCAGCCATAGGCGCTGATATAACCAAAAGCACCCAACTGCTGACAGATACCTGCCAGAGCGGTCGAAACATGCAGACTGTCCAGTCCTGGCACACCAAGAATACGCGGGCGCACACCGGTAACAGACTGTGCATCTAACAGCGCTTTCATGCCGGTATAGCGGCCATTTTGGTCAACTCCGCCGATAAGATTGGTCGCTGTTCCGGCCCCGTTACTGCCAGTGGCCACGCGCACCACAATAGTGACCGGACGGGCCTGATCCGCAATCGCCAGCAACGATGCCGCCAGTGTGCCTTTTTTGCCCGCCTTAGCGGCAGCGGCGAGCAGATCAGTGATCAATACCGGCGTATTAAGCGGAAATGTAGCTGCATCAGCATCATCTCCAGTGCAGACCATACCGACAACGGCGGTAGAAACAGTGGAAATAACGCGGGTGCCGTCGTTGATTTCAACAATACGGACACCGTGGTGGTAGTCACCCATAAGGTTACTCTCCGTTAATTGGGGGAGAGTAGGATTGCAGGGATTAAGTGCTTAAGCAGCGGGATAGCGTTGTGCCAGTTTTGGCACAACTACAGATTATAAGAGATTTTGCGAGAGCGGCTAAATGCCTGAAAGCTCATTAATGAGGGAGGGATGCTTGTCAATCATGATCAATAGCTTAAGTGAGCTGCCTGATGGAATTCTCCTATGTTGTTCCCATGCCTCAACCAACGAGGGACTCACTCCAACAAGTTGCGCAAAGTCTTTTTGCTTATACCCTGTTTTCTTTCTGATTTCTTTTACATCAGGGATAGCAACCGGAGTCACTCGGCCTGCATCTAATTCACCATGACTAATAGCAACGGCCTGCTTCGCGGATGTCATTAAATCATTGAAAAAATCACTCATAACGCACTCCCTTTGATTTGTATTATCACATCTTTGAATTGCTGTTTTTCACTATTTGTCAGCGTATCTTTTTGATTTTTGGGGTAGACAGTAAAAAGCCATATCCTACCTTGTGGTTCCTGATAGTAATAAATGACGCGAACACCACCACTTTTTCCTTTCTGACCGATGGCAAATCTTACTTTTCGCACACCGCCAGTACCCACAATTAATGCTCCTGAATATGGGTCTAACAATAATACTTGCTGAAACTCCCTGAACTCATCTTCGGTCAATAAAATCTCCCGTTGTTTGGAAAAGAACGGGGTTTCAATAAACTGCAAAAAATCCATTATTTTGTCATCCTTGACATAACCTAAATGAGGTTGAGTTAATTTTAGTCTTACACGGTAAGGATTGCAATCCGTTTATTGACTCATATTTCATGACAGAAAAGGCACCTCACGATGCCTTAGGCGCAGTGTTGTTAAGCGGTCACTAGAAGCTCGTTAAGATCTTGCTGATAGGTGTTGTGTAACAAGTCTATTTGCTGTTGTAAGACAAAATTGAGTATTTCTTTCACTTCCTGTGATTCCAGCGTGACGATGGCGTAAATCAGCGCACGGCAGTGGTCGATAAGTTCTTCTACTTCGCGGGGAGTGTCATCGTACATAGCGCACCTCCGGCAGCAGAGGGGCAGATGAAGAAACAGGTGTGGGAATAACAATGATAGTGCAGGTCAATAATGATAGGTGTTTAGTCGTCAAATCCATGATGACTACCTCTTCGATGGGAGAGATCATCACCACCAAGAGACGCTAACCTCAGAGGGTGGTGAACTGGACGGGGTTAGCGTAACCGGTCATCGAAGAACCCGGCGCATCTTGCGATGCCCCCGCCCAGTTCACCATTGCTTACTTATTACAGGTGTCACTGTGCCTGCACATAATAGCCGAATCTACGGCCGTGCGTTTCAATGAATTCCGAGACGCTAATCCCGACAGCGGATTTTGCCGCTGCGGTGTGACTATAGCCCAGCGAAGTTCTGCCGTGCAATCAACCAGCATCACTTTAGGACAAACATTTTTTCTGTAAAAATAGAGGGTTATCGTGGTGATAATATCACCGTTGATCAGGTGTCCAGAATGCGTGTTTTACTTCACATTTCCTTCAATCGATTACAAACAGTGAGTATTTTCCTTATCCTTAGCTGCCTGGACGTTCATACAACTCTGTACAACCTTTCCGTCAGCGCTTAGTTTTTATCGCCCATTGCGCGCTGTGCAATACTGTATTAAGATAGCATTGCACAGCGCGCAATAACGCAGGGAAAGAGCAGTGATAAAAACGTGGAAACATAAGGGATTACAACAGTTTTTCATGACAGGCAGCCCAAAAGGGGTTTTAAGTGATAAGAAGGATGTGGAGCGGATACGGCAACGGCTTTATGTGATTGATAGCGCAGAAACGTTGGATGAAATCGCCGCCTTTCCTCACTATAAGCTCCACCCCCTGACAGGGAACCGTAAAGGAACATATTCAATCACCGTGCGGGCAAACTGGCGGATCACGTTCGAATTTAAGGACGGCGACGCATACATTTTAGATTTAGAGGATTACCACTGATGACTATGTTTAACCCCCCGCACCCTGGCGGCATCATCGCTGAGTCACTGGAAGATTTGGCGTTATCGATTAACGCCGCAGCGCGCGCACTGGGCGTTGCCCCGTCTACCCTTTCACGTGTTATGCGTGGAGAATCAGCGATCAGCCCTGAAATGGCCGTAAAGCTCGAAGCCGCTGGAATTGGTACCGCTCGCCACTGGCTGGCGATGCAGTCCGGCTATGACCTATGGCATGCGCAGCAAGATACGGATGTAAGTGCTATCAAAACGCTGTTTAAAGCTTCGGATATGCCAGCGCAGCCTAACCCGCTTTAGGATAAACATTTTTTCTGTAAAATTAATGAGTTATATTGATGAATAAATATATGCGAAGAATCACCTCGCGGAATCAATAAAGTGCAAAAAGAGTAGAAACAAGGCGACATCAACGCGACATCGCCTGTCAAGATCATGGTGTTTTCGGTCAGCTAGTCGTCGTTTTTGTCAGTACCTCATCATTTAGGCCAGTCAGCCTCATTACTTTATTGCGTTCAAAACCATTAATTAGCATCTTGTGGGCAATTTTTAGCGCCATTTCTTGTGCAGCTTGTTGTTCCACTTCCTGTACAATCGTCATGATTAGCTCCTCATGTTGCGGCAAGCGATGAGCTAGATCCTTGAAGAACTTTTTCGCCTCAGTCGTGTAGCCAACTGCAGCTTTTAGCTGATCTTCCGTCATGGTAGATCTACCTCTTTCTGCATTATCTGCAATCTGGTTTTCAGAATCATTTCATCGGCCATTTCTTTAATTCGTTGCTGGCTCTCAGGTGAACGAGAGGTTATAGCATCACGTAATTTTTTCATTTCTATTGTCAAAATAGCTGTTATCAAGGTTAATAAAGAGAGGTGAAAAATAAAAATATTGAATAGATAAGGTGTAAAAAGAGTAGAAACAAGGCGATGTCTAACGCAATATCGCCCATTAAAACGGGGGGAGCCAGTGAACTGACCGTGTTATTAAGTCAGGTCTTCATCACGTAGGCCAGTCAGTTCCTTTACCAGAGTGCGATCAACCCCTTCTGCCAGTAAACAATAGGCAATTTTTAGGGCCATTTCTAGTGCGGCTTTTTGTCTCAATACTTCTGCAATTTTCATAAGTGCTTCCTTGTACTACGACGAGTTATTGGATCGCCAATCTGGCCGTTGAATTAATAATAATCGTTTTTTTGGTTGACGGGATTTAGATCGCCATCTTGAGATTTTCATCTCTATAGGTGCTGAGCTGGGTGGGGTTGACAGACCAGTCACCAAGAAACCGGCGCACCTTGCAATGCCCCACCCAGCTCACCATTTCTTGCTTATTACCCATGTAACCGTATTTACGTCATGCGCTTTGGCTTATGCCGGACTGCCAAATCCGGTAAAGGATTTTACCGCTGCGGTGTGACTATAACCCGATGAGATTCTGTCGAGCAATTAGCCAACATCATTTTAGGACAAACATTTTTCCACGTTAAAATAACGAGTTACAGGTGTAGTTAAAGGAGTTTTATACCGCTTCCGCTAAAGATAATAGTAGCGGAAGCCGGTGAAATTTATTGCCTGGTCAACTCGTTGTTAGTGAGCTTAGCGTTTGCTGATGCTTGCAATTGAGTGAGGGCGGGTAACAGGATACTGATTGATGCCAGACAATGGCCTAACTGGCACAAACTTTCTGCTGAGAAATCCAACACATCGTTATCGGCAAAGGTCACAAAAGTATCCCCGATAAAATTCAGTCCATGCAGCAATCCGGCGTAACATTCTTCGCTACTGTTTGCCAGTTCCAGT
>NZ_ACCB01000046.1 GCF_000173735.1 Yersinia aldovae ATCC 35236
TTTATTCGCTTGCTGCCTTGCTGTAACGCCAATGATTTTGGGCATTATTTGTTTATAGAAATAAAAATGGCGGCCATTACGGCCGCCCTAAAGACACAGAACCAGAGAATTAAAGTACAGCAAGTGAAGCAGCGGCATAAATTCTGATAACTGATAATGCTAATCGGAGGGGAAATGTTCCGTTGGGGCCGTAGTCGCGTAAGCGACCGGAGCGCCCGTAGGAACAGTCACCCCTTTAGCACCAATTTAACCTTTCACCCCACCTGCCGTTAAGCCACCGACCAGCCAGCGCTGTGCCAGTAAGAAGACGGAGGTGATCGGAATGGCGGATAGCACCGCAGCCGCGGCAAAATCGCCCCACAGATAGTTTTGCGGGTTCAGATATTGCTGCATACCCACTGCCAGCGTGTAGCTGTTCACATCACGCAATAGCAGTGATGCCACCGGGACTATCGGTGATAGCAGCGATAAACGACAGAATAAACACCACGGCTAAAATTGGCACTGACAGCGGTAAAAGCACCAGTCGGAAAGCTTGCCACGGGGTCGCGCCATCCAATGCAGCGGCTTCTTCCAGCGAGTTATCAATGGTTTCAAAATAGCCTTTGATGGTCCAGACGTGCAGGGCAATCCCCCCCATATAAGCAAAAATCACTCCACCGTGGGTATTTAGCCCAATAAATGGCAGATACTGGCCGATGCGGTCAAACAATGCATATAACGCCACCAGTGACAGTACCGCTGGGAACATCTGGAAAATCAACATGCCTTTCAGCAGGGTGCTTTTGCCACGAAAACGCATCCGGGCAAACGCGTAAGCGCAGGTGGTGGACAGCGTGACAATCCCAATGGCGGTAATGACCGCAATCTTGATGGAGTTCCATAACCACAACATCACCGGGAATGGTGGCGGAGTCACGCTGCCGTCGGCAGCCTGCTGCTGTAGCCGCAGCGCCACAGCCGACAAAAGTGGCAGAGCCAATGCTGAGTGAGACTGAAAACTACTTCAACCAGGCGATTAAAGATGCGGTGAAAGCCGGTGATGTCGATAAGGCGCTGAAACTGTTGAATGAGGCAGAATATTTAGGCTCAACTTCAGCCCGAAAAACATTTATTAGTAGTGTAAAAGGCAAGGGTTAACTCCCGGCACTGCTGAATATGGCTGGATGATTGGTGTGCCTCGGCGCACCTTTTTTCTTTGTGTGGTTCTGGGCGACTACTGCGCATAATAGAGAGACAAAAGAAAAATAAGTTGTTACCAGATGGGTAATTGAATCGGCATCGGTATCTTGGATGGCATACCGGAGAGCTATTTCCAGCGGCTCTTTATTGTTCAGCTATTCAATTAAAGGAACTTATTGATGTTGAAGGAAAACCAACTTTGTTCATGGGCTGAGACACCGCCGTGGGCTACTACCTTTGCGGCGCAGCTGTGCTTCCCACCAATGACAGAAGATAATCTTTCGCTATTAACCCTAAGTTCTATCATGGCCGAGCTTACCTATCTCTGGGAAGAAAAGAGATTGCCATTAGAGGTGACGGCAAGAGACCATGTGCTATTGGAAAAAATGGCAAAGGAATTGCCCAACGTCAGTTCGACTTCAGATCTGGCATTCAGTCAGGCGATGCAGTTAATTGATGGTGCCAGAGGTCTGGATCAGAAAGCGTGGGCGCAACAATTTCCAGCAATCAGTGACGCCCGAGTAGGGCGAATTGTGGATTTTTATCTGCAACTCCATGATGTCGCGGGCGTCGAGTATGCCGGTAACTTCGATGATTTAACGCATTTAAGACCCGGGCTAACAGCGGCTCAAGGGTACGAAAAAGCCCGTGTTATCAGTCTGGATCGGGAAGTCTTTTTTCGGTTATCGCAAAAAGGCCTGGCACTGTCCACAGAAGAAAAACTGACCCCGCTGGCGGCCCTAAGCCTTGCCTGGTGGCTGCATCAAAAGCATCATCCCACACTGGCAGAATTATCTTCTGCTATTCATCGGCCTGAAAATAAAGAGGTCAAGCTCCAGGCAGCGATACTCTATAACCATTCCCATTATGGCAATCGCTATGGTGAAATAGCGGATATTTCCACTGCAGATTTGAATGATTGGGGCATGAAAAAGCTGAGTGCGCCGGAAAAACCGGTGTCCAGAGCGGTCAGGGCGTTAAGAGTTATCCACGAAGGAATGAATGCCCGGCCTGCGATACTGCAATCTCTGGAGACTGAGCTACCACCGGAGGCTTATCTTGCTAATGGATTTGCACCGAAAAATGTCCAAGGCAGCTACCTGAAAAGGGAACCTGCCGACTTGGGCAAGATGATTTTAGCCGGTTGCGGTCAGATTGGATTTGATGCTTGTAGCCAGCAGGATTTCACGCAATTTCTCGATTTTGAACATGCCGTCGGCAGTCTGGCATTTTCACTCAAAACCACCCTCAAGTTACATTATCAATTGCAAGGTAAAGCTCTTGCTGAACTGGAAGGCAAGAATACCGAGCAACTGTATAAGTTGTTGCTTCAGGAAGAAGAGCAGTTGCATCAAGCTGGTGGGGGGCGTTATAGCCCAACCGCTATCTTCTTATCTCATTTCAGCCAATCGAATGAAGTCGAGCCTCTCACTTTGCAGCAAGCAGCAAGTGTAATCAAACACACTGGCGGATCAATGGATGTGTCCCATTGGTCTAAAGACGCTCGGCAGGTCTTTGATAGCATAAAACAAATGGCTGACAATATCGTTGCCGGTACGGCTATTGATGTGGAACATGAAAGATTTGTATCGGATCTTAAATCGTTGGCCCAACGCCTTAAGCCGGGCCATCCCTTACATACACTGGTGCATTACCGGCTCTATACATCTGAGCCAGAAAAAATAGTGCGACAGCTTAATTATCTCAATATGCGTTTGGCTTATTCCCATCTTCCCGCCGCTTTTGATGACGATCAGGCGATAAGAGCGATCCTGATCGAAGCAGGGGTAAAAAATATCGATGATTCCAGGGGTTATCGCTACCGTTATAGCGACCCGCATAAGCAAAATGACTCACCTGTTAATGAATTTAAACGGCGTCGGGCTGCAAGCAATCGCTTTGTCGCCAATATGTCGATGCCGGGTAAGAACGGTAGGTCGATTGATGTTTTTAAAACGATGGCAGCGAAAAAAGCGGAATACAATGCGAAAATCAAAGCTAATCAGATTGGATTTGAATGGGCAGTCCGCTCTCTGGCAATCAAGACATTAATTGAGAAAGGCCTGCGGCCAGAGGGCAGTGCGCTGCAAGATAAAATCAATGCCATTATTGAGGGCTATCGGCCAGAGCTTGAGAACACGTGTTTTTGGCGCAATGCCTGGACCTCGTTAGAAGAACATTGGGTGTGTAAACTCCCGCTACCGAACCCGATGTGTACCATCGCCAGAGTCGAAGGGCCACGTTCTCGCAACGAAAATGAAGATATGGCGGCGGGTATGGTGGCCATGGTGATGGAGGCGGGTATGCTCAGGGGAATGGAGCGGGGGGTGAAACTGATTGAAAACCCTGCGCAGAGAGCAAACGGGTTGGGTTCCCCTGAGCGATTACCAGCGGCACCTGAACTTGATCGCCAAACGATACAAAACCCACACGGAAAGCCAATTGAAGTGCAACAGGTTGTACTTAAAGATCCACAAATAGCAGATGGAATGCGCAAGGCGTGGGTCAGGCAGGGGAGCAGCGGTGCTTATTATTGGGAAGTCGACTTTTCCACCGGTAAGGACTTGGGGGTGGTCATGAAGCAAGGCCCTCAATTTAGTCGGCAGGGTCGGTTACCAGGGGGGGGGCCATTCTTATCAAAAAAGGCTAATCCTAACTTTAATCCTAAAATTAAATTAGGCAAACACATCGGCAGCGGGTTGACGGCTGAGGTCTATTTGGACGCCAATAACCCCGGCTTTGTTTTAAAGAAAATAAAGGCTGAAGATCTGGATAGTGTGCTTATCAGCAGTGAATTCGAAAACGAAGTTAAGTTTTTTAATCGATACTACGGTGAAGGTGCTGCTGAGCTAATTATTAAAGACAATCAATTATATATAAGAATGTATCATGTGCCAGGCAAAGGACTGGCACAAATTAATACCAAGATTTTCCCCGCCAATGCGAGAAAACAATTTTTAAGCATGGCGGAGGATTTAGAACGCTACAACATTATCCATAATGATTTTAGCTTTAATAATGTTTTATATGATCAGGAAAATAACACATTTTATCCTATCGATTTCGGTAGCGCAGAGGAGGGATATTATCCACTAAGCGATGGACAGCGAGCTTTGAGATTCACGGGGAAGTTTGAACTTATGCTTAAGCACATTGAGAAATATACGCGCCATTAGGCCGTTCATTTTGTTAGGTAATAAAAAGTAACCTGATGTCGCGGGACACGCATTCTGCGCTACAATGGCTCCCAATTGACTAATTAATGGGGAGAGCGATTTTCTTCCCGGCAGGGAGTTGTATGTCCACCGACGATGCATCAATTATAAAGCCTATCCAATGGTGTGCCATTGAGCAGCCGAATATTCCTGCCGATGTTGCCGACTGGCTAATGGAATTGGGTTCGATGACCCGGCGTTTTGAGCAGCATTGTCAGCAGGTTCATGTCGCGCCCCAGCGAGAATGCTTTATCACCCGTGATGAATTAGGCGAAGATGCTGAACATCTGCCGATAAGTAAACGCTATTGGCTGCGGGAAATCATCTTGTGCGGTGATAATGAGCCATGGCTGCTGGGGCGCACTATCATCCCCGAAGAAACACTGTCTGGGCCTGATCGTGCGCTGGTGGATCTAGGCACACTCCCCCTTGGGCGCTATTTATTCGGTGGTGACAATCTAACCCGAGACTATATCCAAGTAGGCCGCCAAGAGGCGCAGTGGGCGCGCCGCTCTCTACTGCGTTTGTCGGGCAAGCCCCTATTATTGACGGAAGTTTTTTTACCGGCCTCGCCGCTTTATTCAGTTTAAGTGGTGGTGAGATTTTGGAGACTGATAAATTGAAGGGAAATACTGTTCATACCAAATGGCTAGCGTATTGCCGTTTGATGCGTCTTGATAAACCTATTGGTTCATTATTGCTGCTGTGGCCGACCTTATGGGCCTTGTGGCTCGCAGGGCAAGGCATTCCCGACACCAAAATATTGATTGTTTTTGTCTTGGGTGTTCTTTTCATGCGCGCAGCCGGTTGTGTCGTCAATGATTACGCTGATCGACATATTGATGGCTTTGTAAAACGCACGGCATCCCGCCCGTTACCCAGTGGCATTATCAGTGAACGAGAGAGCAAAATCCTGTTTGTGGTATTGGTACTGCTCTCGTTTGGCCTGGTATTAACCCTTAATAGCATGACTATTTGGTTATCATTGGCAGCACTGGCTTTAGCCTGGGTTTATCCGTTTATGAAGCGGGTCACTCATTTACCCCAAGTGGTATTAGGCGCAGCTTTTGGCTGGTCAATTCCGATGGGGTTCGCTGCGGTGAGTGAGAGTTTACCCCTGGTTTGTTGGCTGTTATTACTGGCGAACATTTGCTGGACCGTCGCTTATGACACGCAATACGCAATGGTTGATCGCGACGATGACCTGAAGATTGGTGTCAAATCTACTGCGATTTTGTTTGGTCAGCAGGACAAACTGATCATCGGTTTGCTGCAACTGGCAACTCTGGTGCTGATGGTGGCGATTGGCTGGTTGATGAATCTTGGCGGGGCGTTTTATTGGTCAGTCTTGCTGGCGGGTGCGCTGTTTGTCCACCAACAGAAGATGATTGCCGGACGTCAGCGTGATCCCTGCTTTCGGGCGTTTTTGAATAATAACTACGTCGGGTTGGTGCTGTTCCTTGGGATTCTGATCAGTTATTGGCAGTAAATAAGCCTCTGGAAAACAGTCAAAAAAATGGCCAGATGATGAATCCGGCCATTTTTGTTTATTACTTTTGCTTAAAGCTGTGAGTAATCAACCTTCCGGTTTATCCTCTGCTGCGGGTTGAGGCAGCAGATTATTGGTTTCAGCCGGCATACTGACACTCTCGATGGTCAGCTTCACTTCCGGCGTCATTAACACACTCAGCATGTTGTAAACCTCCAGTGTATGCTCTTGCACGGCATCACCGGTGTCACTAATATAGCCCTCTTCCCGCAAGGTGGCGACCAATGTTGAGAACACCGCCTTATCAAAGAATTCCGGTGCGTTAATTCCATGCAGCACAGACAAACGCTGCGCCATAATGCGGCTCTCTTTCTCCAGCGCACCCCGATTGATGCTTGGGTTCGCACTGAGTAACGAAAGAGTAATCGCATAACGTTGCAGGGTTTCTCGCACACCCGCTGCCAGTAATTGCAGTGGGCGAATACGGGCTGGGTTCAGCACCAACTCGCTCCCTTTGTCGCAAATCAACTGCTGGCGCGCCAGTTCATCAATCAGCGTATCCAGCGTTTGTGGCAACTGTTCTTTACTGTAATGCAGGAACAATTCAGCTTTCAACATGGGATAGATCATGCTGACCTGACGTAACAATTCGGCACGGGTAATGCGCCGTTGGTACATCACCATACTGGCAATCAGCGACGGCAGGATCAGCAAATGCTGGATGTTATTGCGATAATAAGTCATCAGCACCGCTTGTTCCCGTGGCAGGATAATGATGTCACCAATGTTATCTTTCTCCACCTCAAATTTATTCATATTCAAGGCGTGATTAAGCAACTCTTCCGGTGTTTTATCCGGCACGGTGACGTCTTTCGCATAAGGCACGTTACGCAATAATTGCAGGTAGCAATCGAGTTGCTCAAGCAACTGCTCGCGAGTGAGTGAACGCTGACGTGAAGCCAATAATGCGGTTGAACACAGGTTCATGGCATTCGCCGCTGCCGCATTATTGATTCTGACCATAATCTTACCGGCCAAATCATTTACTACAGGCGTCAACCAACTTGGGCGCTGTGCTTCAATCGGATCGATAGCATCGCGCCATTGCGGCACGTTGGTATTCAGATAGGTGGTCAGCGGAATGGGTTCGCCAAAGTTGACGTAGCCTTGACCGAGATTACGCAGCTTGCGCAAGCCACGCAGCATCTGCAACAGGCTCTCTTTCTCTTTGGTCGCCCCGCGCAACTCTTTAGCGTAAGTACCCACTTCCATTACATGCTCATAACCGATGTAAATCGGCACCAGCGTGATTGGACGTGAGCCACCCCGCAGCATGGCCTGAATGGTCATCGACAGCGTGCCGGTTTTAGGTTCCAGCAGGCGGCCGGTACGTGAGCGCCCACCTTCAACAAAGTATTCCACTGAGTAGCCACGGGTGAACAACTCACCCAGATATTCACGGAATACCGTTGAATAGAGTTTGTTGCCCTTAAAGGTACGGCGGATAAAGAACGCACCCAAACGGCGGAAGATTGGGCCGGCAGGCCAGAAATTAAGGTTAATACCGGCGGCGATATGCGGCGGCACCAGCCCTTGATGATAAAGCACATAAGAGAGCAGCAGATAATCCATATGGCTGCGATGGCAAGGCACGTAGACGATTTCATGACCATCTTGCGCCAACTGCCGCACGCGCTCTGCATTATGGACGTTAATTCCCTGATACAAGCGGTTCCACGTCCAGCTCAAAACCCGATCCGACAGACGCACGGCTTCATATGAAAAGTCTGCGGCAATCTCTTCCATCAGTGTAATGGCGTTCTGCTGTGCTTTCTCGTGGGAGATTTTTTTGGTGCGCGCTTCATCGGCGACCGCTTTTTCAATCGCTTTGGAGGTCAAAAGCTTCTTGAACAGGTCTTGACGCGCCGGTAGGCTTGGACCAACCGCGGCCAGACGCTGACGTGAGAAGTGCATTCTTGCTACGCGCGCCAGTTTGTGGGCAATCGTTTTATCTGTACCATGCTCACTGGCCATCCGGCGCAGTGAAACCGTGGTCGAGAAACGGACAAAGCTATCGCGTCCCAGCCACAATACGGCAAAAAATTTCTGCACGCCGTTCAGTACGCGCAGATGTGGCGTACCGTGGCCTTCACGCCCTGGAGAGCGGCCAAACATCACGGAAACCGGCAGCATTTGGATATCCAGCGCCGGGTTATTGCGATGCAGATCGAGATAATCGTGGAATAGCTTTACCGATTCTTGTTTGGGTGCATAGTAACGAAACACCCTTGGGCCGTTATCGATAAAGACATGGCTGGGCAGCTGCACACCATCGATTTCCAATGGAATCAATGGGTCGGGCAGATCCTGTGCCTGACACTGCGCTCGCAAAGTCAGTAAATCAGCCTTAGAATTGTAAGGCAAAACGTACAGAATAGGACGAGACGGGTCTAACCCTAACTCAGTCACAGGATCTGCCGGAATAACCTTGCTTTTTACCAACAGTTTAAGTGGTAAATTCAGTAACTTATAATATATTTTACGCCAACCTGACATAACTACATGAAGCCTCTTGTTAGCAATTCGTCGCAAGGATACCAGAAACTGGTTTTGAGATCTGTGGTGATGAGACAACATAAAATGGCAAAAATCATCATTAACTTAAGATAAAGGCAATAAAACATGGCGAATCAATCAACAGGATTAACCCGAATCTATAAAGCGGCCGGTTATTCTGTTAAAGGGTTAATGGCAGCCTGGAAAAACGAAGCCGCCTTTCGTCAGGAAATCGTCACCGCTATTGCTGCCATCATACTGGCTTTCTGGCTAGATGTGAGTGCCATAGCGCGTATCTTACTTATTTCCAGCGTGATCTTAGTTATCATTATAGAGGTAATAAACAGTGCTATCGAGGCTATCGTCGATCGTATTGGGAGTGAGTTTCACGAACTTTCTGGCAGGGCAAAAGATATGGGGTCAGCCGCAGTGTTTTTGGCGATTGGATTAGCACTATTTGTATGGATAACGGTACTTTGGCAGCACATTGGTCAATAAAGGCTCGAACAGTGCTGTCGATGTAAACAGTGATTAATCCCTGTTTTTATTCACTCTTTGGTTCCCAATGCTCGCTTACCTGTATATACTCACAGCAAGACTGTATAAACAAACAGGGGGCGGAATGAAAGCACTAACTACCAGACAGCAAGAGGTTTATGACCTGGTTCGCGATCACTTAGCGCAAACCGGTATGCCACCGACCCGTGCCGAAATCGCGCAGCGTCTGGGGTTTCGCTCTCCAAACGCCGCGGAAGAACATTTAAAAGCACTGGCCCGTAAAGGCGTGATCGAGATTGTTTCCGGCGCTTCCCGTGGCATTCGTTTACTGATGGAAGAAGAAGACGGTTTGCCGTTGATTGGCCGAGTTGCCGCAGGTGAGCCATTGCTTGCACAGCAGCATATCGAAGGCCACTACAAAGTAGACCCTTCCATGTTTAAACCGAGCGCAGATTTTCTGCTGCGGGTAAACGGAATGTCGATGAGAGATATCGGTATTCTGGATGGCGACTTGCTAGCGGTACATAAAACGCAAGATGTGCGTAATGGGCAAGTGGTTGTCGCACGAATTGATGATGAAGTGACGGTCAAACGCTTGAAGAAACAGGGTAATATCGTACAACTTCTGCCAGAAAATAGTGAGTTCCAGCCGATTGTTGTCGATCTGCGTGAACAAAGCTTCACTATTGAAGGATTGGCCGTTGGTGTCATCCGTAATGGCGACTGGATCTGATATAAGCGTTTATTTAGGGTATAAGTTAATCGGCTTTCTTATTTTCATGAATGTTTTAATTAAATAATACCTTCTTGTTAGTGTGATAATATATAACTGACAATGAAGTGAGTGAATGTATTTTAATATAATCCATTCTAACTGTCTGATTTATATCGCTATAGACACATGGATGTGTCTTATCCTGAAGAATGCTACCCACACTTTATTTATATATCAGTATTTACGTCTATTGCACTGGGGTAAATCTGTTTGTATTGCTCAAAGCTGTCCAATACTGCCGCCTTTTAGCGACAGTGTGATCTTTATCGCCAGGTATCTACTTCTTTCTCGTCACAATTGAGTGGTCGTGATCACAGTGATCATGGCTTTCACATGCTTCAACTACCCCACATTCCGCACATAAACCGTGTGCCTCTACTACGCTGTGACGCAGTGCAAAACCTGATTGCTTTGCCAATTGCGCCAAGGCCTCTTCAATCCCGACGGTAGTGCGCTCGGTCACTATCTTGCAGCGGTCACAGATAAATAGCGCTGAAGTATGAGTCGGTTCTTCAAAATGATGGCATAACACATAGCTATTAGCTGACTCGACGCGATGAATAAACCCTTGATCCAACAGAAAGTCCAATGCGCGATAAACTGTAGGCGGTTTGGCTTGCGGCTCAGAAACCCGTAGCAGATCCAGTAAATCATAAGCGCTGATAGCACCGGGCTGCTGGGCCATCAAACGTAATACCTCTAGACGTTGCGGGGTCAACCGGACGTTTCGTTGTAGGCATAGGCTTTCAGCCTTAGCGAGCAGCGTTTCCTCATTGATCGGTTTCATGCTTGTAATCTCGCAACGTAGTCATCAATAGATTCTACCATGTTTGCGCGAGACGTCATATTGACAGGTGTTTGAATTGAGCAATGTTTTTCATCTCACAAAAATATTTCACAGCATATTCTCATACAGTGATCTCATCGAGTTGTTTTAGTTTACCCAATCCCTACGGTTCGAACGGATGTTAAACGAGACTATTTTAGATTGCTTAATATTAGTAATGGTAACGTCGGGAAAGTCTATGATAAAAGTACTAAAGGATATAATGCAGCAAGTGCATTGAGTGAAAAGTTGAATACCTATATAAAACCAAGCCCTAACTTAATGATTATTAATCCTGTGGATAGTCTTTGTGATGGGATTAACTATCTGATTATTAATGAAAATTTTGGGCTATATAATCAAGGAAGTCATCTTTCTAATGCAGGTGCGAAGTTAGTGTTAGGCCAATTACCTATTATGGACGTGCCAATAGACTTAATTGACGAAAAGTAAGTTATCGCAATAGGGGGAGTGCTATCTGTAATTCAAATTACGGTCGATACATCTCCCCAGATTGACTGATACATTTTTATGCTATCATTAGGGCCGTTTTCCATAATTCTCGTTCAGCCTTAGCCTCATTTTTGGGTCTGTATCGGGGTCTATCAAGAACAAACTCAACGAATGTATCAAGAAAATACTTTGTCAGACTTAGCCATGAAAAAAAGTGAATCAAGCCTGTTAGCACGCTACCCCCTACAGCGTTTCTCTGTTGCGCCGATGCTCGACTGGACCGATCGCCATTGTCGCTACTTTCATCGGTTGTTAACTAAGCAAGCGTTGTTATATACCGAAATGGTGACGACGGGAGCCATTATTCACGGTAAAGGGGATTATCTGGCTTATAGCGAACAGGACCATCCGGTGGCCTTGCAACTGGGGGGCAGTGATCCTCTGGCTTTAGCGCATTGTGCTAAATCGGCAGAATTGCGCGGCTATAATGAAATCAACTTGAATGTGGGTTGCCCGTCGGATCGCGTGCAAAATGGCCGTTTTGGTGCCTGCTTGATGGGGGAGGCCGAGCTGGTTGCTGATTGCATTAAAGCGATGCGCGATGTGGTTTCTATTCCGGTGACAGTAAAAACACGGATTGGTATTGACCAGCTAGATAGCTATGAGTTCTTGTGCGAATTTGTGCAAACCGTGGCAGAACGTGGCGAATGCAACATTTTCACTATTCATGCCCGTAAAGCCTGGCTCTCAGGATTGAGTCCGAAAGAGAACCGTGAAGTGCCGCCGCTGAATTATGAGCGGGTGTATCAGCTCAAGCGCGATTTTCCGGCACTGACCATTGCCATTAACGGTGGTGTAAAAACACTGGCAGAGGCCAAAGAGCATCTCAAACACCTTGATGGCGTCATGATGGGGCGTGAGGCGTATCAGAATCCCTGTATCCTGGCGCAAGTGGACCGTGAACTGTTTGATCCTAATGCTCCCGTGATGGATAGCGTCAAGGCCATTGAAGCGCTTTATCCTTATATCGAACAAGAGTTATCACGCGGTGCTTACCTTGGTCACATAACCCGCCATATTCTGGGTATTTTCCAGGGAGTTCCCGGTGCGCGTCAATGGCGTCGCCATTTAAGTGAAAATGCTCATAAGCCCGGTGCCGATGTCTCCGTGGTGGAACAAGCGTTGGCAATGGTCACTCGCCCACAGGCCAGTTCTCTGTAATAAAGCTCGCTATAAGTTAGTCAAATTGACCATGCCTGCCAGTCTCGCTGGTAGGTTTTATTATTAAATAACTATTAAATTCAATTAATTAACGAAAATATTTTGTTGGCATGTTTCTTGTAATACTCCTTATAACCCCCGATTTGATCGTTATATATGATGATGTGGTTGTGGGCAATAAACCCTTATTAAGGAGTCAGCCATGTTCGAAATTTTCTTTGTTATCGGTTTTTTTATCATGCTGATGGTGACCGGTATATCTTTGTTCGGCATCTTTGCTGCGCTGCTGGTTGCGGCTGCCTTTATGATGTTGGGCGGCTTATTTGTCATGATGATAAAACTGTTGCCTTGGTTAATCTTGGCCATCGTGGTGGTCTGGATATGGCGTTCAATGCAAAAGCCGGTAGTTAGACGTTACTGAATTTCACTTTCTTGCGGCAGCGATCACAGCCTGAAAGATTAGTAAGACGAATCTGGGAGAAAACGTGTTTTTTCTTGGATGTGCTTGCTAGGATGCTTACCGATACGATTTGGTATCACATTTTCATCCCTGCCAGAGCTAAAAATAGCTGTATAAACGGCACTCAGTTCTGGTGGACTACCCTGTAGTACCCCTACGCTTGCACTAAAAGAGAATAGTGTAACCAGGGCTTCTGGTTGTTAGAAGCCCTGGTTATTACTTTCGATGCGAGATTCGGCGAGCAGAACCTCCGGTAAGTAATAAACTAAATAGTGATATTAAAGATTAGAAAAGAATCGATCATAGTTGGCAATCATATAAGAAATTTGTGCATCAAAAGCTTCTTTTGCTAATTTATTATCTTCGTCGTCTTTACATTTCTTTTTGATATCAAAAAAACTCTGCTGCATCAATTGGACGGTGACATCCATAGACTTCTGGAATGCAGATAAGTTATTATTTTCACCATAGCTATTTAATAGGAAATCAAACTTATCATCAGCGAAGTCCCGTAACATCTGGAACTCTATATTGTTTATTTTATTATCATGATAAATGCTACGTAGCAACTCATCTATATCCCTATTGCTTATAGAGTGACTCATTGTTTAAACCTCAGTGTATGTGATTGATGATGAAAGTAATCTGGATGTGACGTTTTGAGGATATATATTTCCTGGCAGGAGGGCAATCTGGATATATTTAACTATCGTCTTAAAATAATAGGAAGTAATTTTTTTAATAAGATCTAATTGTAACTAATGGATAGCAATAATTAACTATCCATTATTAGTATGAGTTATTAAGGAATAAGTAAGCTTGAGCCGGTTGTTTGGCGACTTTCTAATATTTGGTGTGCGCGATGAGCATCGCGCAACGGGAATTGCTGCACTTTAGCTACATCAACATTAATTGCTCCGCTGGCAATGAGTGAGAATAATTGTTCACTGGCATTTTCCAGCTCTTGCCGATGAGTAACATAAGCGTTGAGGGACGGGCGGGTAACATACAGCCCGCCTTTTTGGTTCAGGATAGCAAGGTCTACCCCCGTCACCGGGCCGGAAGCGTTGCCAAAGCTAACCATTAAACCTCTGCGCCTAAGGCTGTTGAGCGAGTCCAGCCAGGTGCTTTTGCCAACGGAGTCATATACTACGCCTACTTTCTCGCCGTTGGTCAGTTCTGCAACCCGCTCGGCAATATTTTCTGTACGATAGTTAATGGTCGCCCAAGCTCCTTTAGCTTTTGCTAATTCAGCTTTTTCATCAGAGCCTACCGTACCAATCAGCTTGGCTCCCAGTGCTTTTGCCCATTGACAGGCAATCAGCCCAACTCCCCCTGCTGCGGCATGGAACAGGAATACTTCGCCCGGTTTAATCGCGTAAGTTTGGCGCAACAGATAATGGACAGTCAGCCCTTTGAGGAATGATGCCGCAGCCTGCTCGAAAGAGATATTATCAGGGAGTATGGCAATTTTGTCAGCGGCGACATTATGGACTTCGCTGTAAGCGCCAAGAGCAGATTGGGCATAGACCACTCGATCACCGACGTTTATCGCACTAATCTTGGCCCCGACTTTGGTCACAATTCCGGCGGCTTCTGTTCCCAACCCACTCGGGAGATGTGGCGGTGCATAAAGCCCGCCACGGATATAGGTATCAATATAGTTAATACCAATTGCCTTATTTTCGACCTGAACCTCATGTGCAGCAGGGTCAACAGGTGTAAAATCAAGATATTGCAATACGTCTGGCCCGCCGGTGGTGCTAAATTGGATATGCTTTGCCATGTCAGTTCCTTCGCAATAGGTGTATTTTCACCCTACAGGGATCTGCATGGTGTGCCAAGTACCGGCTGAAACCAATTGCCGTGACTGATATCATCATCAATTCCCTTGATACTTGAAGTCAGTTGCATCTACTCACCTGAATCGCTGATTTCTGTCCGCTCATTGGGATTTATTCATTTACTGTCTATCTGCAACTCCAATTACTTTGTGTATATACTAGGTCGTTATATTTTCTATTCGATATTTTCCTATCGCAACAAAGGTAAAGAACACTTTTCATGGCAGCAAAAAAACCAACCAACAATATGACAGCGCCACGAGACCGCCAGATGGAAGGGCTGAAGCTCCCGCCTCATTCGCTGGAGGCAGAGCAGTCCGTGTTGGGCGGTTTAATGCTGGATAACGAACGCTGGGATAACGTGTCTGAACGCGTTGCCAGCAATGACTTTTTCAGCCGCCCGCATCGCCGGATCTTTACTGAAATGCAGCGTTTGCTGGAGAACAGCAAGCCAATCGATTTGATAACATTGTCTGAATCGCTGGAACAAAAAGGGGATTTGGATTCGGTCGGGGGGTTTGCCTATCTGGCAGAACTCTCAAAAAATACGCCAAGTGCGGCGAATATCGGTGCTTATGCTGATATCGTGCGCGAACGTGCCGTCGTTCGTGAAATGATCTCGGTGGCCAACGAGATTGCCGATGCCGGTTATGATCCGCAAGGGCGTAGTAGTGAAGACCTGCTGGATCTGGCTGAATCCAAAGTGTTCCAGATTGCCGAAAGCCGTGCCAGCAAAGATGAAGGGCCGAAAAGCGTCGATCAGATCCTCGAAGCTACGGTCGCGCGAATTGAACAGCTCTATCAGCGGCCTCATGATGGTGTCACCGGGGTTTCTACCGGTTTTACTGATTTGGATAAAAAGACTGCCGGCTTGCAGAAATCAGATTTAATTATTGTCGCCGCGCGTCCATCGATGGGGAAAACCACCTTTGCGATGAACTTGTGCGAAAACGCCGCGATGATGCAGGAAAAACCGGTATTAATCTTCAGTTTGGAGATGCCCGGTGATCAGATAATGATGCGTATGCTGGCATCCTTATCGCATGTGGATCAGACGCGTATTCGTACCGGTCAGCTTGATGATGAGGATTGGGCGCGTATTTCGAGCACGATGGGTATATTGATGGAAAAACGCAATATGTACATCGATGACTCATCCGGCCTGACCCCCACTGAAGTGCGCTCCCGTGCGCGGCGTATCTTCCGTGAACACGGTGGTTTGAGCCTGATCATGATCGACTACCTGCAATTGATGCGGGTGCCGTCCTTGTCAGATAACCGAACGCTGGAAATCGCGGAAATCTCTCGCTCGCTGAAAGCGCTGGCAAAAGAGCTGCAAGTGCCGGTAGTGGCGTTATCACAGCTTAACCGTAGTTTGGAGCAACGTGCTGATAAGCGGCCAGTTAACTCCGATTTACGTGAATCAGGTTCTATCGAGCAGGATGCTGACTTAATCATGTTTATTTACCGTGATGAGGTTTATCACGAGAACAGTGATGAGAAAGGGATCGCACAAATCATTTTGGGTAAACAGCGTAATGGCCCGATCGGTTCTGTCCGGCTGAAATTTAACGGTCAGTGGTCGCGCTTTGATAATTATGCAGGCCCGCAATACGACGACGAATAATATCCCCTTTATCCTTGAAGTTGCAGGCTTTTTCACTTGCAGCCTTGGCTTTGGGTATAACCTCTATTAAGGATAAGAAATGAAA
Organism: Yersinia aldovae ATCC 35236; assembly: GCF_000173735.1. Taxonomy (GTDB): domain Bacteria; phylum Pseudomonadota; class Gammaproteobacteria; order Enterobacterales; family Enterobacteriaceae; genus Yersinia; species Yersinia aldovae. The sequence continues at coordinate 16,232 of NZ_ACCB01000046.1, forward strand.
GCGGCAACAGCAGTAATCGACCGCCGCGCTCTGCGACATAACTTGCAACAGATACGGCATATCGCGCCACAAAGCCGCCTGATAGCAGTTGTGAAAGCAAACGCTTATGGCCACGGGTTATTAGAAATAGCACACACGCTACAAGATGCTGATTGCTACGGTGTGGCGCGTATCGGCGAAGCACTGATGCTGAGATCTGGCGGGATTGTAAAGCCGATTCTGCTGCTGGAAGGGTTCTTTGCCGCAGAAGATTTGCCAATTCTGGTGGCTAATCGCATTGAAACCGCAGTACACAGCATTGAGCAATTAGAAGCGCTGGAAAACGTGCAACTGCCTGCTCCGATTAATGTCTGGATGAAACTCGATACTGGAATGCACCGTTTGGGGGTTCGCCCTGAACAGGCGGAGGCTTTCTATCAGCGCCTGAGTGCCTGCGATAATGTTATTCAGCCAGTTAATATCATGAGCCACTTTAGCCGCGCAGATGAGCCGCAAGTGGAGACCACTCGTCAGCAACTAAGCTGTTTTGATGCCTTTACTGCCGGTAAACCGGGGATGAAGTCTATCGCCGCATCTGGCGGTATTTTGCTGTGGCCAGAGGCGCATCGTGACTGGGTTCGGCCAGGCATTATTCTGTACGGTGTTTCACCTTTGGATTCGCCCCATGCCAGCCATTATAATTTATTACCGGCAATGGCACTGAAATCCAGCCTGATTGCTGTTCGTGAGCACAAAGCCGGTGAGCCAGTAGGGTATGGCGGCACCTGGGTCAGTGATCGCGATACCCGTTTGGGTGTGGTGGCAATTGGCTATGGTGACGGTTATCCGCGCAGCGCACCATCAGGCACCCCCGTGCGGATCAATGGCCGCGAAGTGGGCCTTGTCGGACGAGTCTCTATGGATATGATCTCAGTTGATCTTGGGCCGGATGCCAGCGATAAAGTGGGTGACGAAGTGCTGTTGTGGGGTTCCGATTGCCGGTTGAGAAAATTGCGGTTTACACCGGTATCAGTGCTTATGAGTTGATCACTAAGCTGACCTCCCGCGTAGCGATGGAATATCTAGGGGAATAAGGTAAGCTGCCTAATAAAGGCATAGATAATGACTATCGATAAAGGAGAGCAGCACCGTGTTCCAGAATGTTGACGCTTACGCAGGTGATCCGATCCTGTCGCTGATGGAAAGTTTTAAAGCTGATAGCCGTGCGCATAAAGTAAATTTGAGCATCGGGCTTTATTACAACGAACAGGGTGAGATCCCGTTGATGCAAGCGGTTCAAGCTGCGGAAGCACAATTGAATGCGCAGCCGCACGGGACTCCGGTTTATTTGCCGATGGAAGGGTTGCTTGCCTACCGAACGGCTATCCAGCAGTTATTATTTGGCAGCGATCATCCGATGCTGACTCAGCAACGGGTGGCGACGATTCAAACCGTGGGTGGATCGGGTGCACTGAAAGTCGGTGCTGATTTCCTGTATCACTATTTCCCTGACTCACAGGTCTGGGTCAGTGATCCTACTTGGGAGAACCACGTTGCTATCTTTAGTGGCGCAGGGTTCAAGGTGAATACCTATCCGTATTTCGATAACGACAAGTTGGGCGTAAAGTTCGACCAAATGCTGGCAACATTGCAGCAATTGCCTGCCAGAAGTATCGTTTTACTGCATCCTTGCTGCCACAACCCGACGGGTTCTGACCTTACCAACGCGCAATGGGATCACGTCATTAAAGTGGCTAAAGGCCGGGATCTGATCCCTTTCCTGGATATCGCTTATCAAGGTTTTGGTACCGGGCTGAATGAAGATGCTTATGCTATCCGCGCGATGGCAGCAGCTGAGTTACCCTGTTTGATCAGTAACTCTTTCTCTAAAATCTTCTCTTTGTATAACGAGCGGGTCGGTGGCTTGTCTGTGGTGTGTGAGAGTGAAGAAGCGGCGGGGCGGGTGTTAGGCCAACTGAAAGCGACAGTGCGTCGTAACTATTCCAGTCCGCCAAACTTCGGCGCACAGGTGGTCGCAAAAGTCTTGCATGACAGTGAGTTATGCGGTCAATGGCAGGCAGAAGTAGAACAGATGCGGCTGCGTATTATTGAGATGCGTAACTCGTTGGTTGACGCCTTAAAAGCCTCTTTGCCAAGCCGTAATTTTGATTACCTGCTACAACAACGCGGCATGTTCAGTTACACCGGTTTTAGCGCAGCACAGGTGGATCGCTTGCGTGAAGAGTTTGGCGTGTATCTGATAGCCAGCGGCAGGATGTGCATGGCTGGCGTCAATCACAGTAATGTTCAACGTGTTGCGGCGGCTTTTGCCGCGGTACAGTAATCTACTATTCACATGATTTAAATTAAGGCGATAGCAATATCGCCTGAGGTGCCCGTAACGGTGAAAACAGGCAGATCGTAAAGACGCCGTAAACCCTTCCCTGGTGGCGCGGACGCTTTACTCTTCTACCTGTCCTCACCTTGTAAGATCGAGCCGTTAGGGTTTATCAGCCGTCTGAGGCGATAGCAATATCGCCTTTTTTGTTTTATTTTTTCGCCACCTTTCCGTGAGTTACCTTTATCTTCTACTTGTTTAGTCCAAGACCGATGGCTGTAAATCGATTAAAGAATATACTAATTGATGTGGTTGATACATGCCAAACGATCATTCATTGCTCACAGTAAATCTGTTGTCAAAGGCGCAAACTGATGCTTCAGCATGTGTAGCTGTTCAATGAAGCCTTTATGGAATAAATAGCTTATGAGGCCGTTTCGCGAGACGGTACCGGCCCATTACAGGAGATATCCACATGAATAATTCAGCATTACTGGAATACTGCATGTCCAAACCTGGGGCAGAGCAGAGCGACCATGAGAAGTGGCAGGCGAATCAGATTAAAGTTGCAGATGTGATGTTTGCTATGGTGGGCGAGACGGAAGGACGCCCCTTTATCTCATTGAAAACCAGCCCTGAATTGGCAGAAAGCCTGAGAGAGCAACATCCGGAGATCGTGCCGAGTGAACACTTGAACAAAGCGCACTGGAACACGGTGTTTCTGGATGGCAAATTACCCAACTCACAGTTTTATTCGTTGATTGACCGTTCTTATCAATTGGTTTTGCAGGGATTGCCCGAACATCGGCGGCAAGAGTTAGTTGTCTGAAGGCTAAAATAGCACTCCAGGACAACTGACTGATTGCCCCGGAGCGCTCATTTAATGGCTACTTACGCTGCAACATCGGTTTGAGGAAGCGAGCTGTATGTGACGCAGCACACTCCGCAACGGTCTCTGGCGTGCCTGATACTAAAATCTCGCCGCCGCCGCTGCCGCCCTCTGGCCCCAGATCGACAATCCAGTCTGCGGTCTTAATCACATCCAGATTATGCTCAATCACCACGATGGTATTGCCCTGATCGCGCAACTGATGCAACACCGCCAGTAGTTGCTGGATATCAGCAAAATGCAGGCCGGTAGTGGGTTCGTCCAGAATATAGAGTGTCTGGCCGGTGCCACGTTTTGACAACTCGCGCGACAGTTTCACCCGCTGCGCTTCCCCACCGGACAGCGTGGTCGCGGATTGGCCCAGGCAGATGTAGGACAGGCCCACATCCATCAAGGTTTGCAACTTACGCGCCAGTGCCGGAACGGCGTCAAAGAACTCACGCGCCTCTTCGATAGTCATCGCCAGCACTTCGTGAATGTTCTTACCTTTGTATTTTACTTCCAGCGTTTCACGGTTATAACGCTTACCTTTACACTGGTCGCATGGCACATAGATATCCGGCAGGAAGTGCATTTCGACTTTAATTACCCCGTCACCCTGACAGGCTTCACAGCGCCCACCTTTAACGTTAAAGCTGAAGCGGCCCGGCGTATAACCACGGGTACGAGACTCAGGTACACCGGCAAATAACTCGCGGATTGGCGTAAAGATACCGGTATAGGTCGCAGGGTTAGAGCGCGGGGTACGGCCGATCGGGCTTTGGTCGATATCAATGACTTTATCGAAATGCTCCAGCCCTTGAATCTCACGATACGGCGCGGGTTCATTACTGGTCGCGCCGTTTAGCTGACGCTGTGCGATGCAATATAAAGTATCGTTGATTAGCGTCGATTTACCCGAGCCAGAAACACCGGTAATGCAGCTAAATAACCCAACAGGCAGCGTCAGCGTGACATCTTTCAGGTTATTACCACTGGCACCAATCAGTTTCAATACTTTGGTCGGATCGCCGGCGACACGTTGTGCTGGAATGGCAATTTCGCGTTTACCGCTGAGGAACTGGCCTGTCAGTGACTTCGGTTCCGCCATGATGTCATCGACAGTCCCTTCCGCTACCACCTCACCACCATGCACACCGGCACCGGGGCCGATATCAATCACATGGTCAGCGGCGCGGATAGCGTCTTCATCGTGTTCCACCACAATCACGGTATTACCCAGATTACGCAGGTGAATCAGTGTTTCCAGCAGACGTTCGTTATCGCGCTGATGCAAACCAATGGACGGCTCATCCAGCACATACATGACACCCACCAAACCGGCACCAATCTGGCTGGCCAGACGAATACGCTGCGCTTCACCACCGGAGAGGGTTTCCGCAGAGCGGGACAGTGACAGATAGTTTAGCCCGACGTTAACCAGGAACTTCAGCCGATCGCCAATTTCTTTCAATATTTTTTCGGCGATTTGCGCCCGCTGACCACTGAGCTTCATGTTTTGGAAGAAGCTCAGCGCATGGCCGATGCTCAGTTCTGAAATCTCTGGCAACGTGGTATTTTCTACAAACACATAGCGCGCTTCGCGGCGCAAGCGGGTGCCGTGGCAGGATGCACAAGAGCGGTTACTGATAAATTTAGCCAGTTCTTCACGCACCGCACTGGATTCCGTTTCTTTATAACGGCGCTCCATATTGTGCAGCACACCTTCGAATGGATGGCGGCGAACGGTGGTGTCACCGCGGTCATTTATATATTTGAATTCAATAGTATCTTTACCGGAACCGTACAATACCGCTTTCTGTGTTGCGGCATCCAGCGAGTTAAACGGTGCTTCGATATCAAACTTATAATGATCAGCCAGTGAGCGCAGCATCTGGAAGTAATAGAAGTTGCGACGATCCCAGCCACGAATCGCGCCACCGGCCAGTGACAGCTCAGGGTTTTGTAGCACGCGGTCTGGGTCAAAGAACTGCTGGACACCCAGACCATCACAGGTCGGGCAGGCACCGGCCGGGTTGTTAAAGGAGAACAGGCGCGGTTCCAGCTCACTCATGCTATAGCCGCAAATCGGGCAGGCAAAGTTGGCGGAGAACAACAGTTCTTCGGCGTGAGGGTCATCCATATCGGCGACCACAGCAGTCCCACCGGAAAGCTCCAATGCGGTTTCGAACGATTCTGCCAGCCGTTGAGCCAGATCTTCGCGCACTTTAAAACGATCGACCACCACTTCAATGGTGTGTTTCTTTTGCAGTTCTAATTTCGGTGGATCAGACAGATCACAAACCTCACCGTCGATCCGCGCACGGATGTAGCCCTGCATAGCAAGGCCTTCCAGCGTCTTGGTATGCTCGCCTTTGCGATCTTTTACCACCGGTGCCAGTAGCATCAGGCGGCGGCCTTCCGGCTGGGTGATGACGTTATCCACCATCTGGCTGACGGTTTGGGCTGCCAACGGTACATCATGATCCGGGCAGCGTGGCTCGCCGACACGGGCGAACAGCAAACGCAGGTAATCATGAATTTCAGTGATGGTGCCCACGGTAGAACGCGGGTTATGAGAGGTCGATTTTTGCTCGATGGAGATGGCCGGAGACAGACCTTCAATATGGTCGACATCCGGTTTTTCCATCAGCGATAGAAATTGGCGCGCATAGGCGGAAAGAGACTCAACATAGCGGCGTTGGCCCTCGGCATACAGGGTATCAAAAGCCAGTGAGGATTTGCCTGAACCCGATAGACCGGTGACCACGATCAGTTTGTCGCGCGGGATAATCAGGTTGATATTCTTAAGATTATGGGTGCGAGCGCCCCGAACTTCGATATTATCCATTCAAACATTTCCCGGATGTAAACTGAGCCTCTCACCATGCCCTTTTTTACTCTTCATACTTGAAGCCGCAGGGTTGTTGGCTGCGTTCACTCACCCGAATCACTTACTGGTTGTAAGCTCACCGAGATTTGCTCGCTTGCCGCCTACCTGCAATTCCAATCACTTTGAGTAATGTATAGACGCATTTTGCAACGCCAAAAAAGGACACAGCCAGTACGAAACGGATAATTATGACACAAAAAAACCTGAATGGATATCCAGTATCCGGGTGCAATTAAGGCAGTTATTGCAATAAATTTGCAATGCATTGCGCAGTGATGATCAGTTGTGCCGTTTACCTGCTAGCGTGTTAAACTTACTCTCTTATACTCGTCATACTTCAAGTTGCATGTGCGTTGGCTACGCTTAATAACCCGAATCACTTACTACAGTAAGCTTATCGGTATTATCTCGCTTACCGCCTTCCTGCAACTCGAATTATTTAGGGTATGTACCGTACAAAATTTATTTCATCAGGAGAGTTCACATGGCCAGCAGAGGCGTAAACAAAGTGATTTTGGTCGGGAATTTGGGCCAAGACCCGGAAGTCCGCTACATGCCTAATGGCGGCGCTGTTGCCAATATCACCCTGGCCACTTCCGAAAGCTGGCGTGATAAGGCAACCGGCGAGCAGAAAGAAAAGACGGAATGGCACCGTGTGGTGTTGTTCGGTAAACTGGCAGAAGTTGCTGGTGAATATCTGCGCAAAGGCTCTCAGGTCTATATCGAAGGCGCATTGCAAACCCGTAAATGGACAGATCAGGCTGGTGTTGAGAAATATACCACTGAAGTTGTGGTTAACGTCGGCGGCACCATGCAAATGCTGGGTGGTCGTCAAGGCGGTGGTGCTCCGGCGGGTGGTGGTGCATCACAAGACGGCGGCGCGCAAGGCGGTTGGGGTCAGCCTCAGCAACCACAAGGTGGCAGCCAGTTCAGCGGGGGTCAGCAGGCTTCACGCCCGGCTCAGTCAGCACCAGCTACGCAACCACAAGGTGGCAATGAGCCACCAATGGATTTCGACGACGATATCCCGTTCTGATTGTGCTGTCTTTTAAGCACAACAGCGCTGCTTAGGAAAATAACGCCCTGTCTCGACAGGGCTTTTTGTTGGTTTTAAGCCGTTCCAGAGGGATAAGATTTTTATACCTCGATATATCTATTCTTCCTTTCTTAACATCCGCATTGGCAGCTTTGCAAACCAAAAATTATTTTATCACTATAATCAATACTCTGATGTTTATCATATGGAGCTTGGTTATGGTCACGGTTCACCATCTGAATAATTCACGTTCACAGCGGATCTTGTGGATGTTGGAAGAATTGCAAGTACCTTATGAGTTGAAGCGCTATCAGCGCGATCCTGGCAGCTTGTTGGCACCATCTGAATTGAAGAAAATCCACCCGCTGGGTAAATCACCGGTGATTACTGACGGTGACTTAACACTGGCGGAATCGGGTGCCATCATTGAGTATTTGCAGGAAGCCTATGATGCACAAGGGCTGCTTAAACCCACCGGCCATTATGATCGTCAGCAGTTCCGTTATTGGATGCATTATGCCGAAGGTTCACTGATGCCATTGCTGGTGATGAAACTGATCTTCAGCCGCCTGGGTGGGCCGCCAGTACCGTGGATTATCCGTCCGGTCGCCAAAGCATTGGGTGATGGGGTACAGAAAAGTTACCTGAATAAGCAAATTGCCACTCACCGCGATTATCTGGAACAGCATTTAGAAAAGAATCAATGGTTTGCTGGCAGCGATTTTAGCGCGGCAGATATTCAGATGAGTTTTCCTATTGAGGCAATAAATATGCGCGGCGGTCTTGCGGGGTTCCCGAAACTGCAAGATTTCTTAATGCGCATCCATCAGCGCCCAGCTTACCAACAGGCGATTGAAAAGGGCGGCGCTTTTAAATTAGAAAGCTAATAACCCATCATTAGCTATTAAGAATTATGCAAACAAAACAGGTGTGAGGCTGCTCACACTTTGATTTCCCCTGAGAATAAATGCGTCCAAACAAATTAATGTAAAAAAATGCAGTAAATGTGGCTATCTGGTGTTGATTAGTCGCTGTGAATAGCTAGATAATCGTTTGCTTTGAATTTCATCCACCCTAAACTTCGATTTTTTTTCAGTCATGCGTGTTCCCAGCTAATCGTTTGCTATTCTCTTCACCATTTGCGTAATGGCGGAGTTGATGAGTTAATCGGTAGCAACGGAAACGATTACGTATGGGAAAAGCGTGTGACTTGCTGACTATTTTAAAAATGACACACAGGGGACATCATCATGTCTAGCACCAATCCTCAAGCGAACCAGGCAGTAAAGCCGAAGAGTTCGCTTGATGCGTTTTTCAAGTTGAGTGAACGTGGCAGTAATGTGCGCCAGGAAGTGCTGGCTGGCCTAACAACCTTTCTGGCTATGGTTTACTCGGTGATTGTTGTGCCGAGCATGTTAGGTAAAGCGGGCTTCCCACCAACGGCGGTGTTTGTTGCAACCTGTCTGGTGGCGGGCCTTGGCTCTCTGCTCATGGGCTTGTGGGCAAATCTGCCAATGGCAATTGGTTGTGCTATTTCACTGACTGCATTTACTGCGTTCAGTTTGGTATTAGGCCAACACATCAGTATTCCCGTGGCATTAGGGGCGGTATTCCTGATGGGGGTGCTGTTTACCATTATCTCCGTCACCGGTATCCGCTCGTGGATATTGCGTAACCTGCCGATGGGCGTGGCGCATGGTACGGGGATTGGGATTGGTCTGTTCCTGCTGCTGATTGCCGCCAACGGTGTCGGCCTGGTTATCAAAAACCCTATTGAAGGTTTGCCGGTCGCATTGGGCGCATTTACTTCTTTCCCGGTGATTATGACCTTGCTGGGTCTGGCGGTGATTTTTGGCCTGGAGAAACTGCGGGTGCCGGGTGGCATTCTGCTGGTGATTATCGCCATCTCAGTTATCGGACTGATTTTTGATCCCAGCGTGACTTATCAAGGGCTGTTTGCCATGCCAAGCTTGGCTGACGCTGATGGTAACTCGTTGATTTTCAGTCTTGATATCATGGGTGCTTTGAAGCCGGTGGTGTTGCCAAGTGTATTGGCATTGGTGATGACCGCCGTATTTGATGCCACCGGGACTATCCGCGCGGTAGCAGGGCAGGCAAACTTGCTGGATAAAGATGGCCAGATCATCAGTGGCGGTAAAGCGCTGACCTCTGATTCCGTCAGCAGCATCTTCGCCGGTTTAGTGGGGGCGGCTCCTGCGGCGGTTTATATTGAATCTGCGGCCGGTACTGCGGCAGGCGGCAAAACCGGTCTGACAGCAACCGTCGTCGGTATCCTGTTCCTGTTGATGCTGTTCCTCTCACCGCTGTCCTATTTGGTTCCCGCTTATGCCACAGCGCCGGCTCTGATGTACGTCGGTTTGCTGATGCTGAGCAACGTTTCCAAACTGGATTTTGAAGACTTCGTAGATGCCATGTCGGGCTTGCTGTGTGCGGTGTTTATCGTGCTGACCTGTAATATCGTGACCGGTATCATGCTGGGCTTCAGCTCACTGGTCATTGGCCGCATCTTTTCTGGTGAATGGCGTAAATTGAATCTCGGTACGGTGATTATTGCGGTAGCGCTGGTGGCATTCTATGCTGGCGGCTGGGCGATTTAAGTTCACGCTATTGCAGATTTATACTGGCATCAGCAGTCAATGCGGCCCTGATGCCAGACTATTCTGAATAACCTTCCTATCTTTGTTTTTCCTACCATTTGTAACAGCTTTTTTCCCCATTACATGAAAAAGTGATCTACTATCAAAAGCTACACTTCGGCCCTGGTGATGGGCGGGTATGTCAGAACGAATGTCGTGTTGAGTCTAAGGAAAGCATGGAAATCTTTTTTACAATCCTCATCCTGATTTTGGTGGTATCGCTTTCTGGCGTTGTCACGCGGATGTTACCGTTTCAAATTCCCCTTCCTCTGATGCAGATTGTCTGTGGTGCCTTATTGGCCTTTCCCCACTTTGGTTTGCATGTCGATTTTGATCCGGAATTATTCCTGGTGCTGTTTATTCCGCCGCTGTTATTTGCCGATGGCTGGAAGACGCCGACACGGGAGTTTATTCACCACGGGCGCGAGATCTTTGGTCTGGCACTGGCATTAGTGCTGGTCACGGTGGTGGGCATCGGCTATCTGATTTACTGGATGGTACCGGGGATTCCACTGGTGGCGGCCTTTGCGCTAGCGGCAGTACTGTCGCCAACCGATGCCGTGGCATTGTCCGGTATCGTGGGGAAAGGTCGCATACCGAAATCAATTATGGGCGTACTGGAAGGGGAGGCATTGATGAATGACGCCTCCGGTCTGGTGGCGCTAAAGTTTGCCATTGCGGTTGCGATGGGCACGATGGTGTTTACGGTGTCTGGTGCAACGCTGGAATTCCTAAAAGTGGCGATTGGTGGCCTGCTGGCCGGTGTCGCCGTCACCTGGCTATACAGTAAGTCGCTGCGCCTGATGAGCCGCTGGAGCGGTGATGATCCGGCAACACAAATCGTCTTGCTGCTGCTGCTGCCGTTCGCCTCTTACTTGATTGCAGAACATATTGGTGTTTCTGGCATTTTAGCCGCCGTCGCAGCGGGTATGACCATCAGCCAGTCAGGGGTTATTCGTAATGCGCCGTTGGCGATGCGGTTACGTGCTGATAGCGTGTGGTCAATGTTGGAGTTCGTGTTTAACGGCATGGTGTTTATCCTGCTGGGCCTGCAACTGCCGGGGATTCTGGAAACCTCTATCGTGCAGGCAGAACTGGACCCGACCATCCAAACCTGGAACCTGTTTGCCGATGTTGCCATTATTTATGGCGCGTTGCTGGTGCTGCGTTTTAGCTGGTTGTGGGCGATGAAGAAAATCAGCAAGCGCGTGTTGACCAAGCGGCCACTGGAATTTGGCAATTATACCACCCGTGAGTTGTGGGTTGCTTCATTCGCCGGGGTGCGTGGAGCGATTACGCTTGCCGGTGTTCTGTCGATTCCATTATTCCTTAGCGATGGTTCCGCTTTCCCATCCCGTTATCAGTTGGTATTTATCGCCACCGGCGTCATTTTGTTATCGGTTATTGTTGGGGTGATTGCTTTGCCGCCGTTACTGCGTGGCGTGAGAGTTGCAGATAAGAGTGCCAGCCGTGAAGAAGTGCGTTTTGCGAAGGCGGCCGCGGCGGAAGTGGCGATTGTCAGTTTAAATAAGATGGAAGAGCGCCTGGCGGCCAGCAGCGAGGAGAATATCGATCCCGAATTGCTGAAAGAGGTCAGCTCTCGCGTTATCGGGACTTTGCGACGACGCACCGGCAGTAAAGATGAAATTGAGAACACTTTACTTATCGAAAATCTGGAGCGGCGTTTTCGCTTAACCGCGCTGCGGGCTGAACGCGGCGAGCTGTATCATTTGCGCGCCACACAGAAAATCAGCAACGAAACCCTGCAAAAACTGTTGCATGATTTAGATCTACTCGAAGCATTGTTGATCGAAAAAGAAGGTTAATATCAGACTGCTGACAAACCCCGACGACTCGATCTTGCAAGGTGAGGACAGGCAGAAGAGTAAAGCGTCCGCGCCAAGGACGGCGCGGCTCGAGCCCCCAGGGATGCTTGTTTTAACAAAAGAAGTACGGCGTCTTTACGATCTGCCTGTTTTCACCACTACAGGCACTTTGTCATTAACCTCGGTTAATATCTTTCAATCCGGCCACTGATCAGTGGCCGGTTTTATTTCCACCAACGAACCATTGGGCCAAAATTCACGGCAGCGGCTAATCCATGCCTGCGCGCTGTGGGAAAGATAGCTGCCCTGACGCCAGATAAGCCCCAACTGCCACGGCATCAGCGGTTCTAATGGTAGCCATAACAGCGCGTTTTTATCCAGCCGCTGACAGATAGGTTCTGGCAAAATGGCGATACCAATATTGGCTTGCACCATCGCGGCCAGAAAGTCCCACTGGCCGCTGCGCACGGCGATTTGTGGCGTAAATCCTCCGGCGGCAAAAGCATCCATTAACTGGCGATAGAGGGCAAAATCCTCGTTATAAATCAGAATCGGCTGGTCAGCTAACTCAGGAATAGTGAGGGTGGTGCGGTTAAGCCAAAATGCGGTGCGTGGCACCACCACACATAATGGATGGCTAAACAGCGGCAATGATGTCAGCGGCAAATCGGCGTCAGCGGGGAGGGCGGTCAGGGCTAAATCCAATTCACCGGAGAGCACCGCCTGTTGCACGGTTAAACCACCAAATTCGGCAATTTGCAGTTCTACGCCGGGGTAACTGCGGCGAAATTCGCTGATAAGTACTGCCATTTGCGTACCAACCATGGGCGGAATGCCGAGTCGCAGCTTACCTTTCTTCAATGAGCTGATATCTTCCAGCTCCGCTTCCAACTGCTGAAACTGGTCGAGAATTACCAGCCCGCGCTGATAAACTGCCTGCCCGCTGTCGGTCAAATGCAGACGTCGCCCCTCACGCGTGAGTAAGCTGCACTCCAATTCATTTTCCAGATTACGCAGCATTTTGCTAATGGTGGGTTGGGTAACAAACAGCTTTTCTGCCGCGCGGGTGAAACTTTGCTGGCGCACCACTTCGACGAAATAACGCAGTGTTCGAATATCCATTATTTTTCCTGTCGGCGAGCGGAGAAGTATGCCATTTAGGCATGATAACAATGATTTTAATTCATTTTTAGCAATGTTACCTGCGGCCTATACTAAACACTGTCAAAATTTCCCATTGGGGTTTCTCATGTCGTTGGCGTTACACAGTTTTGCGCCGTCTGTTCTCACGCGTTTACAAGTACCGGTTCAGGTCGCGTTGTATGCTGGGATATTTATTATTTCTGATCAACTGGTTAACGTACTCCACTTGCCGTTACCGGCTAATATCGTTGGAATGTTATTGCTGCTGGCTATGATTATGTTGCGCATTTTACCGGTGCGCTGGGTTCAGGCCGGTTCACGCTGGCTGTTGGCTGAAATGCTGTTGTTCTTTGTGCTAGCGGTGGTGGCGGTGGTGAATTATGCCCAGTTAATCATGGTGGACGGTTGGAAGATTTTCGCTGTTATCGCGGTCAGTACCTCACTGACCCTGGCGGCAACGGGTTTGGTGGTTGACCGGGTTTACCGTTTTGAGGTGTGGCTACAACGCCGCAAGTCTAATCATCATGAATGATTTTATTATCAGCATCGCGTGCTTTCTTGCCACGCTGGCACTGTATTTTGCCAACAAAAAACTCTATCGCCGCCGCCGGTCACTATTGTTGATGCCCTTGGTATTGACGCCGCTGGTGTTGGTGTTGCTGCTGGTGGTCACCCATATCTCTTATCAGGATTATATTGGTGAAACACATTGGTTATTGTGGCTATTGGGGCCAGCAACCATCGCGTTTGCGGTGCCGGTTTATGAGAATCTGTCGATTATTCGCCGCCACTGGTTGTCTCTGACAGCGGGTGTTATCACCGCGATTACCGTGGCGGTGGTCAGCTCGGTGTGGTTGGCGAAGTTATTGACTCTCTCAGAAGAAGTACAGCGCAGCTTGGCGGTGCGCTCGATTACCACGCCTTTTGCATTGGAAGCGGCCAAGCAGTTGGGGGGGCAACCGGATTTAGTGGCGCTATTTGTGGTGATTACTGGGGTGTTTGGCATGGCGGTAGGGGATTTGCTGTTTTTACGCCTTTCTGTACGCAGTGGCCTGGCAAAAGGCGCGGGCCTGGGGGCTTCCTCTCACGGTGCAGGGACGGCCAAAGCGTATGAAATGGGGCAGCAAGAGGGGGTGGTATCCAGCCTGGTGATGATGCTGGCGGGTATTATTACGGTTATCGGTGCACCGCTGATAGGGCATTTGCTGTGGTAGTTATCATCATTGATGCTGGTTTTTATTTGGCATCATATTAATGTAAAAGAACCTGTGGATTCGAAGAAGCTTTGGGGAATGTAGTTATTGATTTTTTGTTCATAACAATAATCTATAATTTGTCGTTTACTGGAGACGCCTACTTTATTATAGATGGCTTGGGTTATATTACAGGCAGTCCTTGTCGATAAACCCAGTTTTTTGGCAATGTCTTTACTTGAGAATGAATGTAGAATATAAAATAACACTTCCCACTCTCTGTTAGAAAATAAATCAGATGGTGGAGTAAATACAAGAGATGTTGATGTTTTTATTCTATTTAAATAAGTCAATGTCATATTGTTAACCGCCCGCCCGTGAAAAATAGTCCCTATGGAAATTCCATTTTCATCTATTAATGGATATTTATCAAAAAACCAAGGTTGAAAGTATGCGTTACCCTCAAAGGCATGTATTTCAACTGATGTTACGCGATCCTGCAATAATTCTACTTTACGATCATGTTGTTGAAATTCAGATTGAAAATCTGATGTTGATGCGGGGAGTTCACCATCAAGTCGCCCTTCCACACTAAATTTATCAGGTAGTGCTAATAATTTATGGTATCTATTATTTGCATAAATAAATCTTGATTTATTATCTTTAGCCCCCCAAGGCTCTGAGCTACGCGCCCAAAATCGTATTAAAGCTTTAAGTGATGCGGGTAATTTTTTCTATTTTTTCATCTCCCGGTATAAATTAATTATTAGTATGGTTAAAGTGTGTTTCCTATGATTGCTAAGGATTGTATTCTTTATTAGATAGCAATTTACTTTTGCCTTGTAGTGCATTATTTACTCTGTTTTACGTAAGGAGATGTTACATGATAAATTTCGCGGATTTTAATGATAATAATGCGATAGAAGATACTCTGGTTGGAATATCAATTATCACAATGTTTAAAAAAGTAGGTTTACAGGCCTATGGCGCCAAGGTTGCGCAGGGGGAATGCGTAAGATGCCACAGTCATAGCAAAGGTGAAGAGTGGTATATCATACTCTCGGGAAAAGGGGCTATCTGGACTGCGGATGTTATTGCTGGCGCGTTAAAAAATAAGCGCGTAGATGCATTTGCTAAAGGTTCAGTATTCTGTATTTATCCTGATACAGCACATCAACTGGCTGCAACAACAGATGTTGAGTTTATATTTTTATGTCCAGAGTCTCATATCACTCACGACCGAATTCTGTTTGACAATATTGTGGGCGAGTAAGGATAAAAAGGGTGAGGGTGCCCTCACCCACAAATACCCAATGAAGCTCCCAACGTAATGAACTCGTTAGTGAATAACCGGTGCCAAAAAAGCTTGGGTGCGCTCGGATTTTAGGTTGGAGAAGCATTCAGCCGGTGGCGCTTGATCAACTATTTCCCCGCGATCCATAAGAATTACCCTATCGATGATGACCAGACGGGTATCTTTAAACCGTGCTATCCCGACCTGGATCAATTTGTTGATACTGGTGCCTTCGGTCATAAACAGCGCGTTTAACGGCAAACTAAAGCCTTTTAGTGCAGAAAATCTTATATTCAGGGCGATGGCGCTATTCACCGTATGTCTTTTGGAACGGTAATATCATAAAAACGGTAGATACAGGTGAAATTCGGATTTTTTACATCTCTGATTCGTTATCTAATCTTCTTGAACGTGTTTTAACCGAAACACATAACAGAGAAGGATAGGGATGATGCCTCGTTATATAATTGCTTTGATTTTGGTGCTTGGGTTGCCATTGTCGTCAATGGCCGGTTGTTTAGCACCAACGGATGCCAAACCAACAACATGCAGCAATACAGATTTTACGCAGGTTCTCGCCTGTTACCGGGAGAAGCTGGCAGCAGAACCGCTTATCTACAATTTACTGAGTCAGGAGAGCCTGCCGGGGTTGGAGTGGCGGCGCTACCGACTCACTTCACAGAATTGGTCGCCCGGCAATCTGGTGTCACCTGCGGCGTGGCAGCACGAAGTTGAAGTCTTTATACCCGAGATCAGTACATCAAAACGCGCGTTAGTGGTTATCAACAACGGGACTAACCACGGCACCGCCACCATTCCACCCTCTGCCCCAACGGATTTTTCGATAGATACTTTACAAGCGATTGCGCGCGCCACAAATACTGTCGTGGTATCTGTCAGCACTGTCCCTAATCAATATCTTGAATATCAATCGGATGGAGAGCCGCTTAAAGAAGATTATAGCGTTGCTCGTAGCTGGGCTTTATTTATGGATGCACCAGAGGCACGTTCTATATTGCCACTGCATGTACCTATGGCGGCGGCTATTTCTCAAGCCATGACGATGGTGCAGCAGGAGTTACCAGATAAAGCATTAAGCGGTTTTATGGTCACTGGATTATCTAAACGCGGTTGGGCCACCTGGCTCACCGCCATTGCTGATCCGCGTGTTGAGGGCATTGTGCCGTTTGTGATTGACCTGCTGGATACTCGTGTCGCGTTGGAGCATATGTATCAATCTTATGGCGGTAACTGGCCGATTGCGTTTACCCCCTACTATCAGCAAGAGATTGATAAAAAACTCGATAGCACAGGTTTTGCCAAACTAATGCAGATATCTGATCCATTGCAGTATTTGGGTACTGAGTATCAATCCCGCCTTGATATTCCCAAGTATATCATCAACGCCAGTGGCGATGATTTTTATGTGCCTGATAATACTGATTTTTACTACGATAAATTACCGGGCAGCAAAGCACTTCGCGTCGCTCCTAATACCAGCCACTATGGTATCAAAGCATTCAGCGAACAATCATTGATTACCTTTGTTAATCGCTTTCAGCAATCGATACCCATGCCGCAACTGAATAGCAGCATTGGCATGAAAGATAAGGTGCAAATGCTGACAGTCAGCTTGTCAGAGACGCCAGTGAAGGTACTGCTTTGGACTGCAACTAACCCCGACGCTCGCGATTTTCGCTATGCCTGCGATGTGCGATATAACGCATTCCCGCTGGCGGTAACCCCGTCGAATACCCTTGAAGTCGCCCTTAGCGCCCCAGCCACGGGCTGGCAGGCGACCTTCATTGAGGCCACTTTCAGCGACGGTTTTGTGGCCACCACGCCGGTGTACATTTCGCCGAAAGAGGTTTATCCCACCACCGCACCACCTGAGGGGGGAGCCGCATGTAAAACCTTACCGGGGCGTAAGTTTACCGCAGCAGTTGCCGATGTTGCTGAGGTAGATGCTCTGGTAGAAGCAGAAACCAGTCAAAATCAGGCCGTAATTGAGTAGATTTTAGGG
>NZ_ACCB01000045.1 GCF_000173735.1 Yersinia aldovae ATCC 35236
AAAAAAGGCCACCCTACGGGCCTTTTTTGTTTATCTGGTGTACAGGTTCGACTCGAGCATGACATGCGACAAACTGCGAATGCAGTTTGAACAGCGCTTGCGCTGGCCCCAGAGGGGTGAGACTCATCCTCAAGATGAGACGAATATTGTAGGAAAAAATCGTCGTAAGCGATTTTAACGTTGCTTGCAACGGCCCGAAGGGCGAATGGCAGGAAAGCCATTCGTACACTGCCAGGCATCAAATAAAGCGAGACCCCATGCCAAAAGCGTGGGGTTTTTGCTATGGGCAGAATAGTGAAATAGGTATAAATAGTGACCTTAGAGTGGTTGCGTCGCAGGGCTCATAGTCAGATGAGTCAAATATTGCAGGGGCAGGTGAGTCAAATCCGGCCGTCACCGCGATGAATAAAATAAAAGGCTACCTTGATAGGTGGCTTTTTTTACCTTCAGTTAAAACAAAATACAATATGAGTATTATGATCGGTTAGACTAGCGCCAGAACTAGTTAGAATGAGTATCCAATGTCATGTCGAATCAACATTCCCCGCTAAAACATCTCAATACTTTTGCATTAGCAGCTTATGCGAGCAAAGTAATTAGCGTTAACTCACCTGAAGAATTGATTAATGCTTGGCATGAGTCTGTTTCTAAGCATCAGCCAGTGCTTTTACTTGGCGAAGGCAGCAACGTGCTGTTTATTGAAAACTATTCAGGAACAGTATTACTTAATCGGATTAAGGGTATCACTTCTACTGAGGATGATATTGCCTGGCACCTGCATGTTGGGGCTGGAGAGAATTGGCATCAATTAGTTTGTTATTCATTACTAAATAACATGCCAGGTCTAGAAAATCTGGCGTTAATCCCAGGTTGTGTCGGTTCTGCACCCATTCAGAATATTGGTGCTTATGGTGTTGAGCTGCAAAAGGTATGCGAATACGTTGATTTGCTCGATATGGATAAGAGCACAGTGCTACGCCTTTCAGCTAAAGATTGTCAATTTGGCTATCGCGACAGCATTTTTAAGCATCACTATGGTCATGGATTTGCCATCGTAGCCGTAGGCATTAAATTGGTAAAATCATGGGTCCCAACATTGGGCTATGGTGAGCTAACGCGAATGGATCCATCGACAGTTACAGCAGAAGAGATATTCAACTCAGTTTGTACCATGCGGCGTAGTAAGCTACCCGATCCCGCAGTGACCGGCAATGCAGGCAGTTTTTTTAAGAATCCGGTTGTGGATGCCGCTGTAGCTGAAGAGATTGTAAAGCGCTACCCCAATGCGCCCCATTACCTGCAACCCGATGGGTCTGTTAAGCTGGCTGCCGGTTGGCTTATCGATCAATGTGCGCTTAAGGGATATCAGATTGGTGGTGCGGCGGTGCATCAGCAGCAGGCGTTAGTGTTGATTAACCTGGCAGAAGCGACAGGTCAGGATGTGATAGGCCTTGCCAGTTATATTCGTCAGCAAGTTGCCAAGAGATTTGCAATCTGGTTGGAACCAGAAGTGCGATTTATCGCAAGTAATGGTGAGGTTAATGCTGTGGAGTGTTTGTCGTGAAAGATATTAAAATCCCTTTACGGTTAATTGGTATATTAGCTGACGGTGCTTTCCATTCCGGGGAGCAATTAGGTGAAACCTTTGGGATGAGCCGTGCTGCGATTAATAAACATATGCAAACACTCAGAGAGTGGGGGTTAGATGTTTTCACAGTTCCAGGTAAGGGTTATAGCTTGCCTACAGCGATTCAATTGCTTGATGAGCAAACAATATTAAGTTATCTCCCCGCGGGTCAAGTGACTGTTTTGCCGGTAGTTGACTCTACCAATCAATACTTGTTGGAGCGCATCGCTGAATTAAAATCTGGCGACGCTTGTGTGGCTGAATACCAACATGCTGGCAGAGGGAGACGAGGGCGTCACTGGGTATCTCCCTTTGGTGCTAATCTCTATTTATCTATGTTCTGGCGGTTGGAACAAGGCCCTGCTGCTGCAATGGGATTAAGCCTCGTTGTTGGGATTGTTATGGCCGAGGTTCTGCGTAAACTCGGCGCCGAACAGGTTCGTGTTAAGTGGCCAAATGACCTGTATTTAAATGATAAAAAACTGGCAGGCATACTGGTTGAGCTGACAGGGAAGACGGGCGATGCCGCTCAGTTGGTGATCGGTGCAGGTATTAATTTGACAATGCGTGAGTCGATCACCAACGTTATTAATCAACACTGGATCAATTTACAAGAGGCCGGCGTTAATATTGATCGTAATAAACTCACGGCAGAGCTGCTATCTGAATTAAGACTTGCAGTCGTTAAATTTGAAAATGAAGGTTTATCCGCCTTTATTCCCCGTTGGCGAGAAATGGATAATTATCTTGATCGTCCTGTAAAATTGATTATTGGTGACCAAGAAATATTCGGTATTGCCAGGGGGATTGATGAGCAGGGTGCATTATTACTAGACCAGGATGGTATTATAAAACCTTATATTGGTGGCGAAATATCCCTGCGCGGCGTTTAATTAAATAATAAATGGGAGGTTAAATCCTCCCACTTTTATTATTTCCTTAAACGTACATTTTCCACTGCGTGATTGGCACTCTTAGTCATAATCAAACTTGCCCGCTCACGAGTTGGTAATATATTTTGCTTTAAATTCAAGCCATTAATTTCTTTCCACAGCTGGGTGGCAATTTTAACCGCCTCAGTCTCGGGTAGTTTTGCGTAATTATGGAAATAGGAGTCAGGGTTTGAAAATGCACCTTGTCGGAATTTAAGGAATCTATTGATATACCAACTTTGCAGCAAGTCCTCAGGGGCATCAACATATATAGAAAAGTCGACAAAGTCAGAGACAAATACATGATGAGGATCGTGAGGGTAATCCATGCCGCTCTGCAATACGTTTAAACCTTCTAATATAAGAATGTCAGGTTGCTTAATGATTTTATTACCATCAGGGACCACATCGTATATCAAATGGGAATAAACAGGCGCGGTCACATGGTCTGCGCCGGATTTAACCTCAGAAACAAACTTTACCAGATTATGCATATCATAGGATTCAGGGAATCCCTTTTTCTTCATCAATCCACGTTCATTCAACACTTTATTAGGATGAAGAAAACCATCGGTGGTAATGAGTTCTACACTCCGGTGCTCCGGCCAGCGGCTGAGTAATGCTTGCAGCAAGCGTGCAGTGGTGCTTTTACCGACAGCGACACTGCCTGCAATACCGATGACATAGGGAATGCGTTGGCCATCCGTACCCAAAAATTGCTCCAGGACGGCCTGACGACGCAAATTAGAACTGATATAAAAATTAAGTAAGCGCGACAGTGGTAGATAAATCTGTGCCACTTCGTCTAATGAAAGGTCTTCGTTAATCCCTTTAAGTTTAACGATTTCTTCTTCTGTCAGTGTCAAGGGTACTGAGTCACGTAGAGCAGCCCACTGAGTACGATCGAACTGTAGATAAGGCGTCGCTAAAGATTGATCTCTTTTTGTCATAAGCCAAATTCTGCCTGTTAACGCAGGTTGGGAAAGGCGCTGGACGCCAACTCCAGATAAGAAACAAGCTGCATATTATAGGCAGCTTGGTTTTTGGCGTAGACATTTTTGTGCTTAGTAAGCGATTTCTTTGATATGCGTAACTATTCCATATAATTAAGGACAATTACGGTATGCGATGGAGTGATTATCGGACTATGGCTGTATATCTCTGATTAATAGTAAATAAACGCTTAAAATAGATGGCTGTAGGATGATAGTAACCGTCGGGCGAGCAGGCATAATCAGGAATCTCGCCCATATAGCGATAACCTTGTGAGCGGTAAAAAGATTCGGCGGCAGAGCCTGCCTCGGTATCGAGATGCAATAGCCCGCGCGACAGTTGTAATGCCGTGCTCTCCATCGCAATTATCAACTTATGTCCAATACCGGAGCGACGACTGCGGCTGTGTACGAGTAGTTTCTGTACTTCTGCCCGATTCAACCCATTCGGTTTCTGGCAAAGATTAAGCTGGATTGTACCGACAATGCCTTGTTCGTCGCGGGCAATCCACAGCAATAGTGTGCCCTTTTCCATGTCCGGGCGCAGACTATGAAAATAACGTTCAGCAGCTTCCTGCGGCAGGCTACGCGTGTCGTAACCTACGGACGCGCCGTGGGTTATGGCATCAATTAATAAGCTTGCCAGTCCACTTTGGTATACTGGCATTGTTGCTGTATTAAGTTGTACTATTTTCATAGTGATGTTCCTCATCTGTAGCCGCGTTGATCTAATGTCCATAGGCCATATATTGCTTATATTTATGTTTAAGCAATAAACAAGCCAAACGTACAGCGATGCGAATACGACGACATTCCAATAATTCTTAGGTAAATTTGCACTTTCTTGGGAACCGTTTCCCCATTTTGGGGCGTAAATATCGTTCCAGGGCGAGCGTACGATTATCCGACAATGAGATCTGGCACTGTTTTTAGACCGGATTTTGATCAACAGAATGATTACAATACTTAGCGGTCTGGTTGCTAATTGAGCGAAGCGAGTTTAATAATCCACCATGCATTTGAAAAATGGCGGTTTTATGAGCGAAAGAGCAAAATATGCGATTTTTTTGTTGCATCATAGCCTCGGTCTACCTAGAATGCGCTGCACTTGATGCCGGCATAGCTCAGTTGGTAGAGCAACTGACTTGTAATCAGTAGGTCCCGAGTTCGACTCTTGGTGCCGGCACCATTCAAGTACTAAAAATTAGGTGGGGTTCCCGAGCGGCCAAAGGGAGCAGACTGTAAATCTGCCGTCATCGACTTCGAAGGTTCGAATCCTTCCCCCACCACCATTTTTAACCTTGAGTCTCAAGCCGATTCAAAATAGAGAATCCAAATGAGGCCCTTCAAGGGAAGGTGAAAACCTTCGCGAAGTTTCGAGTCGTGCGTGGTGAGTCAACAACGCATAGCGGCGGCCCGAAGGTCGAGGAACGAAGTGATTAATAATCCTTCTCTCACCAGCATGTTTGACCTTGAGTCCCAGGGTGATTCAGAAGACCGAACCTCCCAGTCAACACTCAAGGCGAGAGCTGCGCTCTCGATGAAGAGTGAAGTGGCAAAGCCCTTCCTTTCAAATTTCTGCAGATTAAGTCAGGTAGCCGAGTTCTAAGACGCGGGCATCGTATAATGGCTATTACCTCAGCCTTCCAAGCTGATGATGTGGGTTCGATTCCCACTGCCCGCTCCAAGATGTGCTGATATAGCTCAGTTGGTAGAGCGCACCCTTGGTAAGGGTGAGGTCGGCAGTTCGAATCTGCCTATCAGCACCATTTCTCATCTTCTCGTCCCCTGATTTTCTTTCTGCGTTATGGATTCAGCAAGCATATGCTTGGTTGATGTGGTGAAACCACCGATTCCGTGTCTTAGAGGGACAATCGATGTCTAAAGAAAAGTTTGAACGTACAAAACCGCACGTTAATGTGGGTACTATCGGCCACGTTGACCATGGTAAAACTACCCTAACTGCTGCAATCACCACCGTTTTGGCTAAAACCTACGGCGGGAGTGCTCGTGCATTCGACCAGATTGACAACGCTCCGGAAGAGAAGGCGCGTGGTATCACCATCAACACGTCTCACGTTGAATATGACACCCCATCTCGTCACTATGCGCACGTTGACTGCCCAGGGCACGCCGATTATGTTAAAAATATGATAACCGGTGCAGCTCAAATGGACGGCGCTATCCTGGTTGTTGCTGCGACTGATGGCCCAATGCCACAGACGCGTGAGCATATCCTGTTGGGTCGTCAGGTTGGCGTTCCTTACATCATTGTCTTCATGAACAAATGTGACATGGTGGATGACGAAGAGTTACTGGAATTGGTAGAAATGGAAGTGCGTGATCTTCTGTCTACCTACGATTTCCCTGGCGATGATACACCGGTTGTTCGTGGTTCAGCACTGAAAGCGCTGGAAGGCGAGCCGGAGTGGGAAGCAAAAATTATCGAACTGGCTGGCTACCTGGATTCTTACATTCCTGAACCAGAGCGTGCTATCGATAAGCCGTTCCTGCTGCCAATCGAAGACGTATTCTCTATCTCCGGTCGTGGTACGGTAGTTACCGGTCGTGTAGAGCGCGGTATTGTTAAAGTTGGCGAAGAAGTTGAAATTGTTGGTCTGAAAGACACCGTTAAATCTACTTGTACCGGCGTTGAAATGTTCCGCAAACTGCTGGACGAAGGCCGTGCAGGTGAGAACGTCGGTGTTCTGTTGCGTGGTATTAAACGTGAAGAGATCGAACGTGGTCAGGTTCTGGCTAAACCAGGTTCTATCAAGCCACATACCAAATTTGAATCAGAAGTTTATATTCTGAGCAAAGATGAAGGCGGCCGCCATACTCCGTTCTTCAAAGGCTACCGTCCTCAGTTCTACTTCCGTACAACTGACGTAACCGGAACCATCGAATTACCAGAAGGCGTTGAAATGGTGATGCCAGGTGACAACATTCAAATGATTGTTAACCTGATCGCTCCTATTGCAATGGATGACGGTCTGCGCTTCGCGATTCGCGAAGGTGGTCGTACTGTCGGCGCTGGCGTTGTTGCTAAAGTCATTGAATAAGATTTGACGCGACATGCGATAAAAGGGCATCATTTGATGCCCTTTTTCTACGTTGTCATGCTAGAACCTATCTCATCAGTGGTTTTTTAATCATAATTACTGGTGAGATGGGCTCTGGAAGTACGGCGAATAGTGCTGAATGGTGCTGATTAGAGAGTCTCTAGAGCATCTTTCAGCTTGGTTTGCTTTGCGATGCGAAGCAAAGTTGTTGTTCTGAATCATAGTGACAGGTTGGTTTATGAGTGCGAATACCGAGGCTCCAGGGAGCGGACGTGGCCTGGAAACGGCTAAATGGCTAATCGTTGCTGTATTGTTAGTTGCAGCTATTGTCGGTAATTATTATTACCGTGATTTCAGCTTGCCGTTACGTGCGTTGGCAGTTGTAGTAATTATCGCGGTTGCCGGTGCTGTTGCATTGATGACGGCAAAAGGCAAAGCCACTGTAGCGTTTGCTCGTGAAGCACGCACGGAAGTGCGTAAAGTGATTTGGCCTACCCGTCAGGAAACGCTGCACACGACATTAATCGTTGCGGCGGTAACTGCTGTAATGTCACTGATTCTATGGGGACTGGATGGTATTCTGGTTCGCCTGGTCTCATTTATTACTGGCCTGAGGTTCTAAGATGTCTGAAGCACCCAAAAAGCGTTGGTACGTCGTTCAGGCGTTTTCCGGTTTTGAAGGCCGCGTAGCTCAATCGCTACGTGAGCATATCAAGTTACATGACATGGAAGAGCTGTTTGGCGAAGTCATGGTTCCAACGGAAGAAGTCGTCGAAATTCGTGGCGGTCAACGTCGTAAAAGTGAACGTAAATTCTTCCCAGGTTATGTGCTGGTGCAGATGGTGATGAACGATGCCAGCTGGCACTTAGTGCGTAGCGTGCCGCGTGTCATGGGCTTTATCGGCGGTACATCCGATCGTCCTGCACCCATCAGTGATAAAGAAGTTGATGCGATTATGAATCGCCTTCAACAAGTGGGTGATAAACCACGTCCTAAAACACTGTTTGAGCCAGGTGAGTTGGTTCGTGTTAGCGATGGTCCGTTTGCAGACTTCAACGGTGTTGTTGAAGAAGTGGACTACGAAAAGAGCCGCTTGAAAGTGTCTGTTTCCATTTTTGGCCGTGCAACGCCGGTTGAACTGGATTTCAGTCAGGTAGAAAAAGGCTGATTCATTTTTCGCCATTGGTTGAAATTTGAGTCTTGTCTTAGGCGTGAAATTACAATATAATTTCGCGCCTTTTGTTTTTAGATGTCTTGCTTTTTGTCATCCGTGACAACTTATTTCATTGTAAATAATAGCGAGACAAAACACGGGGAGCCTCGAACGCGAGGCGATACTACCCAAATCGAGGAAATCGTAAATGGCTAAGAAAGTACAAGCCTATGTCAAGCTGCAAGTTGCAGCTGGTATGGCGAACCCAAGTCCACCAGTTGGCCCAGCATTGGGTCAGCAGGGTGTTAACATCATGGAATTCTGTAAAGCGTTCAATGCTAAGACTGAAAGCATTGAAAAAGGCCTGCCGATCCCTGTTGTTATTACTGTTTATTCTGATCGCTCTTTCACTTTCGTTACTAAAACCCCGCCAGCAGCAGTTCTGCTGAAAAAAGCGGCAGGTATTAAGTCTGGTTCCGGCAAGCCGAACAAAGACAAAGTAGGGACTGTGACCAGTGCTCAGGTTCGTGAAATCGCAGAAACCAAAGCTGCGGATATGACTGGTGCTGACGTTGACGCTATGATGCGTTCAATCGAAGGTACTGCTCGTTCCATGGGCCTGGTAGTGGAGGGTTAATAAATGGCTAAGCTGACCAAGCGCATGCGCGTGATCCGTGACAAAGTTGATGTTACTAAGCAATATGATATCAACGAAGCTGTTGCCCTGCTGAAAGAGCTGGCTACTGCTAAATTCGTAGAAAGCGTGGACGTTGCCGTTAACCTCGGTATCGACGCACGTAAATCTGACCAGAACGTTCGTGGTGCAACTGTGTTGCCACACGGTACAGGCCGTTCAGTTCGCGTTGCTGTTTTCGCTCAGGGTGCAAACGCTGAAGCTGCGAAAGAAGCAGGCGCTGAATTGGTAGGTATGGAAGATCTGGCTGATCAAATCAAGAAAGGCGAAATGAACTTCGACGTTGTTATTGCTTCCCCGGATGCAATGCGCGTTGTGGGTCAATTGGGCCAAATCTTGGGTCCACGTGGCCTGATGCCTAACCCTAAAGTGGGTACTGTTACTCCTAACGTTGCTGAAGCTGTTAAGAATGCTAAAGCAGGTCAGGTTCGTTATCGCAACGATAAAAATGGTATTATCCACACCACCATTGGTAAAGTTGATTTCGACTCAGAGAAGTTGAAAGAAAACTTAGAATCTCTGGTTGTTGCGCTGAAGCGTGCTAAACCTGCTACAGCGAAAGGCATTTATATCAAGAAAATCAGCCTGTCCACCACCATGGGCGCCGGCGTTTCTATTGATCAAAGCGGCCTGTCAGCAGTAGTGGTCTAATCACTATTTGCTTTTATCGCTTTACGTGGGCGTAAGGTTTGTCTAGAATCTTACGCCCATGCTTCTGTTGATGGGGTTGACTCATTATCAGAACACCAGAATTTATCGGTTGGAGCTTGGCCTTATCCAAGCCTCCGTCCAAGACCGCAGGTGTGTTGTAAAAAACACTTAATTCCCTGCGTAGACGGTGACAGAACCTAAAGCATTTTTTCTTCTTCTTTTTATTTATAAAAAACAAGAAGTGCCTTTGCTGGATTCTGCTCACCGTGTTTCAACGCCCTTTCATTGCATTTTGTAGTGGATTGGGTGACGTGAGTTCCGGGGAATTACTCCCCGGTTAATCCAGGAGCAAGAACTAATGGCACTAAATCTTCAAGGCAAACAAGCGATTGTTGCTGAAGTTAAAGAAGTAGCCAAAGGTGCGCTGTCTGCGGTTGTTGCGGATTCTCGTGGCGTTACCGTTGATAAAATGACTGAACTGCGTAAAGCAGGTCGTGAAGCTGGCGTTCACATGCAAGTTGTTCGTAACACCTTGCTGCGTCGCATTGTTGAAGGCACTCAATTCGATTGCCTGAAAGACACGTTTGTTGGTCCAACCTTGATTGCATTCTCTTCTGAACACCCGGGCGCAGCTGCTCGTTTGTTCAAAGCATTTGCTAAAGATAATGCGAAATTTGAGGTTAAAGCAGCAGCCTTTGAAGGCGAGTTAATCCCTGCGGCTCAGATCGACCGCCTGGCAACTCTGCCAACCTACGAAGAAGCAATCGCACGTCTGATGGGAACCATGAAAGAAGCCGCTGCCGGCAAATTGGTTCGTACTCTGGCTGCACTGCGCGATCAGAAAGAAGCTGCTTAATTGCCTTTTTTCTCCATCGTTGCTTTTTAACGTATAAACTATTTCTGTATTTTAGGAACACTTGTTATGTCAACTATCACTAAAGACCAAATTCTGGAAGGCGTTGCAGCTCTGTCTGTAATGGAAATCGTTGAACTGATCTCTGCTATGGAAGAGAAATTCGGCGTTTCAGCTGCTGCTGTTGCTGCAGGCCCTGCTGCTGCTGCTGAAGCTGTAGAAGAACAAACTGAATTCAACGTTGTTCTGACTTCATTCGGCGCTAACAAAGTTGCAGTAATCAAAGCTGTTCGCGGCGCAACTGGCCTGGGCTTGAAAGAAGCTAAAGACCTGGTTGAATCTGCACCGGCAGTTCTGAAAGAAGGCGTGAACAAAGACGAAGCTGAGTCACTGAAAAAAGCTCTGACTGAAGCTGGTGCTGAAGTTGAGATTAAGTAAGTTAAGCTTTGAGTTTGCAGCCTAACTTATAGGCTGATGGCTGGTGACTTTTTAGTCATCAGCCTTTTTGCGCTGTAGGGCGTTAGTCGCATTTCACACTGTTTAGCGGCTGGCTGACCCCAAATATTCCTTTCTATTGACGACTTAATATACTGCGTTCTCAGCTACGACCCACTCGGGTAGCTCGGTAGTCAAAGTAACGCGATGAAATGGTTTAAGAGTGATAGAAAAGAGTATTCCGAGAAGTGTTTCGACTTCTCATTCTAAATAATAGTGTTGCACGACCTGTCCTGGTTTCAGGGCAGACAGAGTGGGTCGACTTTTCAGCGAGCTGAGGAACCCTATGGTTTACTCCTATACCGAGAAAAAACGTATTCGTAAGGATTTTGGGAAACGTCCACAAGTTTTGGATATCCCTTATCTCCTTTCTATCCAACTTGACTCGTTCCAGAAATTTATCGAGCAAGATCCCGAAGGGCAGCACGGTCTGGAAGCAGCATTCCGTTCTGTTTTTCCTATTCAGAGCTACAGCGGCAATTCGGAGCTGCAATACGTTAGCTACCGTCTTGGTGAGCCAGTATTTGACGTCAAAGAGTGCCAGATCCGCGGTGTGACTTATTCCGCACCACTGCGCGTTAAACTGCGCCTGGTTATCTATGAGCGTGAAGCTCCGGAAGGTACGGTCAAAGACATCAAAGAACAAGAAGTCTACATGGGTGAAATTCCACTCATGACCGAAAACGGTACCTTTGTCATTAACGGTACTGAGAGGGTTATCGTATCTCAGCTGCATCGTAGTCCTGGTGTATTCTTTGACAGTGATAAGGGTAAGACCCATTCATCGGGCAAAGTGCTGTATAACGCACGTATCATCCCTTACCGCGGTTCATGGTTAGATTTCGAGTTTGACCCGAAAGACAACCTGTTTGTCCGTATTGACCGTCGTCGTAAATTGCCTGCAACCATCATTCTGCGTGCATTGAGTTTCACCACGGCACAGATCCTGGATCTGTTCTTTGAGAAAGTGGTCTTTGAAATTCGTGACAACAAGCTGCAGATGGAATTGGTTCCAGAGCGCCTGCGCGGTGAAACGGCATCCTTTGATATTGAAGCGAATGGCAAAGTTTACGTCGAGAAAGCGCGTCGTATTACTGCACGTCATATTCGCCAGCTTGAAAAAGACGGCATTGATCGCATCGAAGTTCCGGTTGAATACATTGCCGGTAAAGTGGTTGCAAAAGACTACATCGATACGAACACCGGTGAGCTTATCTGTGCAGCCAACATGGAGCTGTCACTGGATTTGCTGGCTAAGCTGAGCCAGTCTGGCCACAAGCACATCGAAACATTGTTCACCAACGACCTGGATCACGGTGCCTATATCTCCGAGACCCTGCGTGTTGACCCAACCAGCGATCGTCTGAGCGCTTTGGTTGAGATCTACCGCATGATGCGTCCTGGTGAGCCGCCAACACGCGAAGCCGCTGAAAATCTGTTTGAGAACCTGTTCTTCTCTGAAGACCGCTATGATTTGTCAGCGGTTGGCCGGATGAAGTTCAACCGTTCCCTGCTGCGTGACGAGATCGAAGGTTCCGGTATCCTGAGCAAAGAAGACATCACTGAAGTGATGAAAAAGCTCATCGATATCCGTAACGGTCGCGGCGAAGTGGATGATATCGACCACTTAGGCAACCGTCGTATTCGTTCTGTTGGTGAAATGGCTGAAAACCAGTTCCGTGTAGGTCTGGTTCGTGTTGAGCGTGCTGTTAAAGAGCGTTTGTCTCTGGGCGACCTCGATACGCTGATGCCTCAGGACATGATCAACGCCAAGCCGATTTCGGCGGCGGTGAAAGAGTTCTTTGGTTCCAGCCAGTTGTCACAATTTATGGACCAGAACAACCCGTTGTCTGAGATTACGCATAAACGCCGTATCTCTGCATTGGGCCCGGGCGGTTTGACCCGTGAACGTGCTGGCTTTGAAGTTCGAGACGTTCATCCGACTCACTACGGTCGCGTATGTCCAATCGAAACGCCAGAAGGTCCAAACATCGGTCTGATTAACTCCTTGTCTGTCTACGCACAGACCAACGAGTATGGTTTCCTGGAAACCCCTTATCGTCGCGTGCGCGATGGTGTGGTGACCGATGAAATTAACTATCTGTCTGCTATTGAAGAAGGCAACTTCGTTATCGCTCAGGCGAACTCCAACCTGGATGATGAAGGCCGCTTCTTGGAAGACCTGGTCACTTGTCGTAGCAAAGGCGAATCAAGCCTGTTTAGCCGCGATCAGGTTGACTATATGGACGTTTCCACTCAACAGATCGTGTCCGTTGGTGCTTCTCTGATTCCATTCCTGGAACACGATGACGCCAACCGTGCATTGATGGGTGCGAACATGCAACGTCAGGCGGTTCCTACTCTGCGTGCTGATAAGCCGTTGGTGGGTACCGGTATGGAACGTGCGGTAGCGGTTGACTCAGGGGTAACCTCTGTAGCCAAACGTGGCGGTACTGTTCAGTACGTAGATGCATCCCGTATCGTGATTAAAGTTAACGAAGACGAAATGTATCCGGGCGAAGCAGGTATTGATATTTATAACCTGACCAAATACACCCGTTCTAACCAGAACACCTGTATCAACCAGATGCCGTGTGTGAATCTGGGTGAGCCAATCGAGCGCGGCGACGTGCTGGCAGATGGCCCATCAACAGATCTGGGCGAACTGGCATTGGGTCAGAACATGCGTGTCGCGTTCATGCCTTGGAACGGTTACAACTTCGAAGACTCCATCTTGGTCTCCGAGCGCGTGGTACAAGAAGATCGCTTCACCACCATCCACATTCAAGAACTGGCCTGTGTGTCCCGTGACACCAAGCTGGGGCCAGAAGAGATAACGGCTGATATCCCGAACGTGGGTGAAGCTGCACTGTCCAAACTGGATGAGTCCGGTATCGTGTATATCGGTGCTGAAGTGACTGGCGGCGACATTCTGGTGGGTAAGGTAACACCTAAAGGTGAAACCCAACTGACGCCGGAAGAGAAACTGTTACGTGCGATCTTCGGTGAGAAAGCGTCTGATGTTAAAGACTCTTCTCTGCGTGTACCAAACGGTGTTTCCGGTACGGTTATTGACGTACAAGTCTTTACTCGCGACGGCGTAGAAAAAGACAAACGTGCGTTAGAAATCGAAGAGATGCAACTGAAGCAGGCGAAGAAAGACCTGACTGAAGAGTTGCAGATCCTGGAAGCGGGCCTGTTTGCGCGTATCCATGCAGTACTGGTTTCTGGTGGCATCGAAGCTGACAAGCTGAGCAAGTTACCACGTGATCGTTGGCTGGAACTGGGCCTGACTGACGAAGACAAGCAAAACCAGCTGGAACAGTTGGCAGAGCAGTACGACGAAATGAAATCCGAATTCGAGAAGAAGATGGATGCCAAGCGTCGTAAGATCACCCAAGGCGATGATTTGGCACCCGGCGTACTGAAAATCGTCAAGGTGTATCTGGCGGTTAAACGTCAGATTCAACCGGGTGACAAGATGGCCGGTCGTCACGGTAACAAAGGTGTTATCTCCAAGATTAACCCGATCGAAGATATGCCTTACGATGAAAACGGTACGCCGGTAGACATCGTTCTGAACCCGCTGGGCGTACCATCGCGTATGAACATCGGTCAGATTTTGGAAACCCACTTAGGGATGGCAGCGAAAGGCATTGGCGAGAAAATCAACGCCATGCTGAAAAAGCAGGAAGAAGTTGCCAAACTGCGTGAGTTCATCCAGAAAGCTTACGATCTGGGCGACAACGTTTGTCAGAAAGTTGATCTGAGCACCTTCACCGATGATGAAGTATTGCGTCTGGCTGAGAACCTGAAAAAAGGTATGCCAATTGCAACACCCGTCTTCGATGGCGCGACAGAGAAAGAAATCAAGGAACTGTTACAGCTAGGTGGTCTGCCAACTTCTGGTCAGATTACTCTGTTTGACGGCCGTACCGGCGAGCAATTCGAACGTCAGGTTACTGTCGGCTACATGTACATGCTGAAACTGAACCACTTGGTTGATGACAAGATGCATGCGCGTTCTACCGGTTCTTACAGCCTGGTTACTCAGCAGCCGCTGGGTGGTAAGGCTCAGTTCGGTGGTCAGCGCTTCGGTGAGATGGAAGTGTGGGCGTTGGAAGCTTATGGCGCCGCGTACACATTGCAGGAAATGCTTACCGTCAAGTCCGACGATGTAAACGGCCGTACCAAGATGTACAAAAACATCGTGGATGGCGATCACCGTATGGAACCAGGCATGCCGGAGTCCTTCAACGTATTGTTGAAAGAAATCCGCTCGCTGGGCATCAATATCGAGCTGGAAGAAGAGTAATTCTTCGCCAGACGGCAAGCTCTTATAGCCGGGAGCTTGCTGGTGGTTCGCACTGGTCACAGGGGCGCTCAAACTTAGGTTTTTATATGCTTAGGTTTGAGCGCCTATCAGGTCTAACTCCGACAGGAGCCAATCCGTGAAAGACTTATTAAAGTTTCTGAAAGCGCAAACTAAGACCGAAGAGTTTGATGCGATCAAAATTGCTCTGGCCTCGCCAGACATGATCCGTTCCTGGTCATTCGGTGAAGTTAAAAAGCCGGAAACCATTAACTACCGTACGTTCAAACCAGAACGTGATGGCCTTTTCTGCGCCCGTATCTTTGGCCCAGTAAAAGATTACGAATGCCTGTGCGGTAAGTACAAGCGTTTGAAACACCGCGGTGTTATTTGTGAGAAATGCGGCGTTGAAGTGACTCAAACCAAAGTACGCCGTGAGCGTATGGGTCACATCGAACTGGCTTCTCCGACTGCGCACATCTGGTTCCTGAAATCGCTGCCATCCCGCATCGGTTTACTGCTGGATATGCCATTACGTGACATCGAACGTGTACTGTACTTCGAATCCTATGTGGTGGTTGAAGGCGGTATGACCAACCTGGAACGTCGTCAGATCCTGACTGAAGAGCAGTATCTGGACGCGTTGGAAGAGTTTGGTGATGAGTTCGACGCGAAAATGGGCGCCGAAGCTATTCAGGCCTTGTTGAAAAACATGGATCTGGAAGCAGAGTGCGAGATCCTGCGTGAAGAATTGAACGAAACAAATTCTGAAACCAAGCGTAAGAAGCTGACTAAGCGTATCAAGCTGCTGGAAGCGTTCGTACAGTCTGGCAACAAGCCAGAGTGGATGATCCTGACCGTACTGCCTGTGTTGCCGCCAGACTTGCGTCCATTGGTTCCGTTGGATGGGGGTCGTTTTGCGACTTCTGATCTGAACGATTTGTATCGTCGCGTGATCAACCGTAACAACCGTCTGAAGCGCCTGCTGGACTTGGCGGCTCCTGACATCATCGTACGTAACGAAAAGCGTATGCTGCAAGAAGCAGTAGATGCATTGCTGGATAACGGCCGTCGCGGTCGTGCGATTACCGGCTCTAACAAGCGTCCGTTGAAGTCACTGGCTGACATGATCAAAGGTAAGCAAGGTCGTTTCCGTCAGAACTTGCTGGGTAAACGTGTTGACTACTCAGGCCGTTCGGTTATTACCGTGGGTCCATACCTGCGTCTGCATCAGTGCGGTCTGCCGAAGAAAATGGCTCTTGAGCTGTTCAAACCGTTCATCTACGGCAAGCTGGAATTGCGTGGTCTTGCTACCACCATTAAAGCCGCCAAGAAGATGGTTGAGCGTGAAGAAGCGGTGGTTTGGGATATCCTGGATGAAGTTATCCGCGAACACCCAGTGTTGCTGAACCGTGCACCAACCCTTCACCGTTTGGGTATCCAGGCGTTTGAACCGGTGCTGATCGAAGGTAAGGCAATCCAGTTGCACCCATTGGTTTGTGCGGCCTATAACGCCGACTTCGATGGTGACCAAATGGCTGTTCACGTACCGCTGACACTGGAAGCCCAGTTAGAAGCGCGTGCGTTGATGATGTCTACCAACAACATCCTGTCACCCGCGAACGGCGAGCCAATCATCGTTCCTTCTCAGGACGTTGTATTGGGTCTGTATTACATGACCCGCGACTGTGTTAACGCCAAAGGCGAAGGCATGGTTCTGACTGGCCCGAAAGAAGCTGAACGTATTTATCGCGCTGGTCTGGCATCGCTGCATGCCCGCGTAAAAGTGCGTATTACTGAAGAAATTCGTAATGTCGAAGGCGAAAGCATTACGCGTACCAGTATCATCGATACGACAGTAGGCCGTGCTATTTTGTGGATGATTGTTCCACAAGGCCTGCCTTACTCTATCGTGAACCAGCCGCTGGGCAAGAAAGCTATCTCCAAGATGCTGAACACCTGTTACCGCATCCTGGGCTTGAAGCCAACGGTTATCTTTGCTGACCAGATCATGTACACCGGTTTTGCTTACGCAGCACGCTCAGGCGCCTCTGTAGGTATCGATGACATGGTTATCCCAGATGCGAAAGCCGGGATCATCGAAGAAGCTGAAACTGAAGTTGCCGAGATCCAGGAGCAGTTCCAATCCGGTCTGGTAACCGCAGGCGAACGTTATAACAAAGTGATCGATATCTGGGCCGCGGCTAACGAACGTGTTGCCAAGGCGATGATGGATAACTTGTCGGTAGAAGATGTTGTCAACCGTGACGGCGTTGTCGAACAGCAAGTATCATTCAACAGCATCTTTATGATGGCCGACTCCGGTGCGCGTGGTTCTGCTGCACAGATTCGTCAGCTGGCAGGGATGCGTGGCCTGATGGCCAAGCCAGATGGCTCGATCATTGAAACGCCAATCACCGCGAACTTCCGTGAAGGTTTGAACGTACTTCAGTACTTCATCTCAACCCACG
Source organism: Yersinia aldovae ATCC 35236 (assembly GCF_000173735.1). Lineage (GTDB taxonomy): Bacteria > Pseudomonadota > Gammaproteobacteria > Enterobacterales > Enterobacteriaceae > Yersinia > Yersinia aldovae. The sequence continues at coordinate 17,244 of NZ_ACCB01000045.1, forward strand.
GTGCGCGTAAAGGTTTGGCGGATACCGCATTGAAAACTGCGAACTCCGGTTACCTGACCCGTCGTTTAGTTGACGTGGCACAGGATCTGGTGGTAACCGAAGACGATTGTGGTACCCATAACGGTATCGTGATGACCCCGGTTATCGAAGGTGGTGATGTTAAAGAGCCACTGCGTGATCGCGTTCTGGGTCGTGTGACCGCTGAAGAAGTTATCAAGCCGGGTACGGCTGATATTCTGGTTCCGCGTAACACCCTGTTGGACGAAAAATGGTGTGATCTGTTAGAAGAAAACTCCGTCGACAGCGTTAAAGTTCGTTCAGTAGTAAGCTGTGAAACTGACTTTGGTGTGTGTGCAAACTGCTATGGTCGCGACCTGGCACGTGGTCACATCATCAACAAAGGTGAAGCAGTTGGTGTTATTGCAGCACAGTCAATCGGTGAGCCGGGTACCCAGCTTACGATGCGTACGTTCCACATCGGTGGTGCGGCATCTCGTGCGGCAGCAGAGTCCAGCATTCAGGTTAAGAACAAAGGCAGCTTGAAACTGAGCAACGTCAAGTTCGTTACCAATGCAGCGGGCAAGCTGGTGATTACGTCTCGTAATACCGAGCTGAAGCTGATCGACGAATTCGGCCGTACTAAAGAAAGCTACAAAGTGCCTTACGGTGCTGTAATGGCTAAAGGCGATGGCGCAGAAGTCCAGGGCGGCGAAACCGTTGCTAACTGGGATCCGCACATCATGCCAGTTGTGACCGAAGTGAGCGGTTTCATTCGCTTCGCGGACATGGTTGACGGCCAGACCATTACCCGCCAGACCGACGAACTGACTGGTTTGTCTTCTCTGGTCGTACTGGATAGTGCAGAGCGTACCGGTAGCGGTAAAGACCTGCGTCCGGCACTGAAAATCGTTGACGCCAAAGGCGACGATGTATTGATCCCAGGTACTGATATGCCTGCTCAATACTTCCTGCCAGGTAAAACGATTGTACAGTTGGAAGACGGTATTCAGATCGGTGCGGGTGATACCCTGGCGCGTATTCCTCAGGAATCAAGCGGTACTAAGGATATCACCGGTGGTCTGCCACGCGTTGCTGACTTGTTCGAAGCACGTCGTCCGAAAGAGCCTGCAATCCTGGCTGAAATCAGCGGGATCATCTCGTTCGGTAAAGAGACCAAAGGCAAACGTCGTCTGGTTATCTCACCGTTAGATGGTAGTGATGCATACGAAGAGATGATTCCGAAATGGCGTCAGCTCAACGTGTTCGAAGGTGAAATTGTAGAACGCGGTGACGTGGTTTCCGATGGCCCAGAATCTCCACATGACATTCTGCGTCTGCGTGGCGTTCACGCGGTTACCCGCTACATCACCAACGAAGTGCAGGAAGTTTACCGTCTGCAAGGCGTTAAGATTAACGATAAACACATCGAAGTTATCGTTCGTCAGATGTTGCGTAAAGGCACCATCGTTGACTCAGGTAGCACTGACTTCCTGGAAGGCGAGCAGGCAGAAATGTCTCGCGTTAAAATCGCTAACCGTAAGCTGGCAGCCGAAGGCAAAATCGAGGCTACGTTCACGCGTGACCTGCTGGGTATCACCAAGGCATCCTTGGCGACCGAGTCCTTCATCTCTGCGGCTTCGTTCCAGGAAACCACGCGCGTTCTTACTGAAGCGGCAGTTGCCGGTAAACGTGATGAACTGCGTGGCCTGAAAGAAAACGTCATCGTCGGCCGTCTGATCCCAGCCGGTACCGGTTACGCTTATCATCAGGATCGTGCACGCCGTAAAGCACAAGGTGAAGCTCCAGTTGTACCGCAAGTGAGCGCGGATGAAGCAACGGCTAACCTGGCTGAATTGCTTAACGCCGGTTTTGGTAACAGCAAAGACTAATCTCTTTGTTCGTCACCAACGTAAAAACCGCTCCTCTCGGAGCGGTTTTTTTTGCTTATTTTTCAGAATGAAAGCACGAAATTTATTGGGATATGCGCCCGAAATGACGATCCCAATCCTTCCACACCGGTTGCAGCCCCGCCCGCGTTAATGCCTGAGCCACCTGTTCAGGCGTTCGATTATCATGCGGGGCAAATTGCTCAAGTTCAGGATGATTATCGGCATATCCGCCCGGCTGAGTTTTCGAACCCGCACTGACATTATTAATCGCGACCGGAATGACATTGTCGCGGAAGAAAGGCGATTCACGGGTTGAGAGTGACAGTTCCACATCCGGGGCAAACAATCTAAAAGCACAGATTAATTGCAGCAGTTGCGGCTCACTCATCAGAGAGGCGGGTTCAATACCACCGGCACAAGGTCGTAGTCGTGGGAATGAAATAGAGTAGCGACTTTGCCAATAGGTTTGTTGCAGGTAAAACAGATGCTCCGCCAGCATGTAGCAGTCGGTGCGCCAACTGCTCGACAAGCCAATCAAAGCACCTAAGCCGATCTTATCGATCCCCGCTCGTCCCAGGCGATCAGGAGTAGCCAGCCGCCAATGAAAATCCTGTTTATGGCCGCGCAAATGATGTTGCTGATAAGTCGCCGGATGATATGTCTCCTGATAAACCATCACGCCGTCTAATCCCAACGTTTTTAGCTCTGCATACTCTTCTTGCGCCAATGGCTGAACTTCCATCATCAGCGAGCTGAATCGGCTGCGGATAGCAGGGAAGTGGCGACGAAAATAATCCATGCCCACTTTTGCCTGATGCTCACCGGTGACCAGCAGCAAGTGTTCGAAGCCTAATGCTTTGATGGCTTCACACTCACGGATGATTTCAGCTTCATTCAATGTTTTGCGCTTAATACGATTGCTCATCGAGAAACCGCAGTAAGTACAATCATTGGCGCACAGATTAGAAAGATAAAGCGGCACATAAAAACTGACGGTATTGCCAAAACGCTGGCGCGTCAGTTGCTGCGCCTTCTGTGCCATTGGCTCCAGATAAGCCAAAGCCGCCGGTGAAATCAATGCCATGAGATCTTCACGGCTGGGTTTGGCCGCGTGAATCGCTCGCTCAACATCGGCGGCGGTTTTACTGTTGATGCGCAGCGAAATATCATCCCAATTCAATTGCTGCCAGCGCTGGCTGAACCCTTCAGACATGATTTTCTTCCTCAAACTGGCTGAGAAAGCCAGTCAGTGGGCTGGTGGCAATGGCCTTGCCAAACTGTTGGTTGCCAAGCCCAGCCTGACGCGCTAATTCGCCAGACTCTACCGCTAAGCGAAAGGCATGAGCCATTGGTACCGGTGAGCGCGCAACAGCTATCGCGGTATTCACCAGCACGGCATCAGCGCCTAATTCCATTGCCTCAAGCGCATGGCTTGGCGCACCAATACCGGCATCGACCACCACGGGCACTTTGGCCTGCTCGATAATGATTTGCAGAAAGTCGCGAGTACGTAAGCCCAAATTTGAGCCAATCGGTGCCCCCAATGGCATAACGGCAGCGCAGCCTGCTTCTTCCAGCCGCTTGCACAATACCGGGTCTGCGCCGCAGTAAGGCAGAACCACAAATCCCTCTTTCACCAGTATTTCGGCGGCTTTCAGGGTTTCTATTGGATCGGGCAGCAAATACTTCACATCCGGATGAATTTCCAGTTTTACCCAATGGGTTCCCAATGCTTCGCGGGCTAAACGTGCGGCGAAAACAGCTTCTTGTGCGGTTTTCGCTCCGGATGTATTAGGCAGTAAGCGCACACCTAATTGTTGCAAGGGCGCAAGAATTGCATCGTTCCCTGCCCGTAAATCAACCCGTTTCATCGCCATCGTTATCAGTTGTGACCCCGAGGCGCGCAATGCTTCTAGCATCAATTCAGCCGTGGCAAATTTGCCCGTACCGGTAAATAAACGTGAGGTAAAAGTGGTATCGGCGATCTTCAGCATGTCAGCCTCCGGCAATGGCTTGGAATAGCAAAATGTTGTCACCTTGGTGCAACTGACATTTGTCCCAGTCAGTACGCGGGATGATGACCTGATTAACCGCCAGTGCCGTGCCCGGCTGGTGGTGGTTCAGTTGTTGGAGTAACTTTTCAGCGGTTATGGTGCATTTCACCTCAAGCGGCTGATCATTAAGCACAATGTTTATATGATCATTCTTCACTGTGAGCCTCCACAGACAGGGCAATGCTGCGCCCGCGTCAGTTGCAAGGTGCTCCAGCTCTGCTGTTTGCCATCGAATAAGCGCAGCTTCCCGCTCAATGCTGACGGAAGACCGGCCAACATTTTGATGGCTTCCAGCGCTTGTAAGGTGCCGATAACGCCGACCACCGGCCCCAAAACACCAGATGTACGGCAGTTGCGCTGCGGCAGTTCTTTATCGGGATAAAGGCAGGCATAGCAACCTTGTGAGTAGGGCGGTTCAATCACCAGTAGTTGTCCGCTAAACCCCACAGCACTGCCGCTGATTAAGGGTTTTTGTGCGGTGATACAGGCGGCGTTCACCTGATGGCGGGTTTCCATGTTGTCACTGCAATCGAGCACCAAATCAGCGTTCGCCACCGCATCAGCCAATGCCGCATCAGCCAGCCGTGTATCGAAGGTGACAATCTCAACCAGCGGATTAAGATTTTGCAAATGACGCTGGGCTAACCGCACTTTACTTTGATTAGCTGAGGATGTTTGGCTGATATCTGTGGTGCGATACAGGATCTGGCGCTGTAAATTGGTCAGTTCCAGTTGGTCATCATCCGCTAGTAATAGCTTACCGACGCCGGCTGCTGCCAGATAGAGCGCAGCAGGTGAACCAAGGCCACCCAGGCCGATAATCAGTACACAGGCATTTTTCAGCTTCAACTGGCCGTCAGGGCCAATATCTTCCAGCAACAACTGGCGGCTGTAGCGCAAGAATTCACTGTCATTCAGCTCATGCTTGTTTATCATCAACCAGCTCCTTGCCCTCAATCAGGTGTAGCAATTGTGCTGTGGCTTGCTGCCAATCCTCAGCTTGAGTAATGGCGCTAACGACAGCCACACTGCCCACGCCGGTTGCTAATACGGCGGGGACTCGCTCAATGCTGATGCCACCGATGGCAACGGTGGGGTAGTCCGGCGTGTTTTCCACCATCTGCTTGAGTACCGCCAGCCCCTGAGGGGATGACGGCATTTGCTTGGTTTGGGTCGGGAATATATGGCCTATGGCGATATAAGAGGGCCGCACAGCTTTAGCTATCGCCAGTTCCTGATCATCGTGGGTAGATACCCCGAGCCGCAATCCGGCTTGCTGTATGGCGGCCAAATCAGTGGTCTCCAAATCTTCTTGCCCCAGATGTACACCGTAAGCGCCATGCTTAATCGCCAGCCGCCAATAATCATTGATAAATAAGCGTGCCTGATAGCGTTTGCCTAACGCTATGGCAGCGGCAATGTCTTGTTCTACCTGCGCATCATCTAACTCTTTGATACGTAGTTGGATGGTGGTTACACCTGCGGCAAGCAGGCGCTCTATCCAAAGTAGGCTATCGACGACAGGATAGAGACCAAGACGCTGTACCGTCGCAGGGAAACCTTTCTTTGCAGAAAATGAGGCATGATTAGACAGGTTCATTATTGGCCCCGCTCTTGAGGTTAACGGGGCTGTGATACAGCTCGCTGCCGCGAGAGCGGAACTCCGCTGACATTTGTTCCATACCGGATTGTAAAATTTCGATCGGTTGAGCTGCTGTTTCTTGTGTCGCTGCTAGCTCTTGCGCCACAGCCTGTTCTTGCGTAGCGGCCATTTCTTGCGTAGCGGCATAGTCGCGCACTTCCTGCGAGATTTTCATCGAACAGAATTTCGGCCCGCACATTGAGCAGAAGTGGGCCACTTTGCCGGACTCCTGCGGCAGGGTTTCATCGTGATAGGCCCGCGCGGTTTCTGGGTCGAGAGCCAAATTGAACTGATCTTCCCAGCGGAATTCAAAGCGGGCTTTTGACATGGCGTTGTCACGGATCTGCGCACCGGGATGGCCTTTGGCTAAATCAGCGGCATGAGCGGCGATTTTATAAGTGATAAGACCTTGTTTCACATCCTCTTTATTAGGCAGGCCAAGATGTTCTTTCGGTGTGACGTAACACAGCATGGCGCAACCGAACCAGCCAATCATGGCCGCCCCAATACCAGACGTGAAATGGTCATAACCTGGCGCAATATCCGTGGTTAGCGGGCCTAAGGTATAGAATGGTGCTTCATGGCAGTGTTCCAACTCTTCGGTCATATTACGGCGAATCATCTGCATCGGCACATGACCGGGGCCTTCAATCATCACCTGCACATCATATTCCCAGGCGATTTTGGTCAATTCACCCAAGGTATGCAGTTCAGCGAACTGGGCTTCATCATTGGCATCCTGGATGGAACCAGGGCGCAGACCATCACCTAGTGACAGTGAGACATCATAGGCAGCACAGATCTGGCAGATTTCGCGAAAATGCTGATACAGGAAGTTTTCCTGATGATGGGAAAGGCACCACTTCGCCATAATTGAACCGCCACGGGAGACGATACCGGTCAAGCGTTTGGCGGTCATCGGCACATAACGCAGCAACACACCGGCATGGATAGTAAAGTAATCCACCCCTTGCTCGGCCTGCTCGAGCAAGGTGTCGCGGAACATTTCCCACGTGAGGTTTTCCGCCACGCCGTTGACTTTTTCCAGCGCCTGATAGATAGGGACGGTACCAATGGGAACTGGGCTATTACGCAGTATCCATTCACGGGTTTCATGAATATAGCGGCCAGTGGACAAGTCCATCACGGTGTCGGCACCCCAGCGGGTAGACCACACCAGTTTTTCCACTTCTTCCTCAATGGAGGAGGTCACCGCAGAGTTACCGATGTTGGCATTTACTTTCACTAAAAAGTTGCGACCAATAATCATTGGTTCAGATTCGGGGTGGTTAATATTTGCTGGAATGATGGCCCGCCCTGCGGCGACTTCCTGTCGGACAAATTCTGCGGTGATATTTTCGGGTAAGTTAGCGCCAAAAGCCTGCCCCGGATGTTGCTGGCGTAAGACTTCACCGCGAATACGTTCACGCCCCATATTTTCTCGCAGCGCGATAAACTCCATTTCTGGGGTGATGACACCTTGACGGGCGTAATGCAATTGGGTGACACATTTACCTGCAATGGCTTTTTTCGGGTGTGGCAGATGCTCAAAACGCAAATGATCCAAACCTTCGTCAGCCAAACGTTGCTGAGTAAAACCAGAGCTAACGCAGTTGAGTGCTTCGGTATCCTGACGGTCAGCTATCCAGTTATTGCGTAATTTGGGCAAACCGACATGAACATCCAGTTTGGCGCTCGGGTCGCCATAAGGGCCGGAGGTGTCATACACCGGGATGGCTTCGTTATCTTCATAGCGAGGATGGTCTTTTCCGCCGCCGATCAACGTCGGGCTGAGTTGGATCTCGCGCATCGGCACTTGAATATCAGGCCGTGAGCCTTGCAGATAAATACGTTGCGAATTGGGGAAAGTGACACCTTGCAAGGTATCAATAAATTCTTGAGCATTTTCACGTTGTTGCTTACGTGGAATAGGTTTACGTGAGTATGATGAATTTTTAGCAGTTGTATTATTAGACATAGCAATTCCTACCGGTGCGGTTTATAGGGAAAATTGCTTGTCTGGAGCTTGGCGGGAGTAACGATGTTGGCCAGTGACCGGCAGCCACCTGTCAAGGGAATGCCGGGCCTGTAGCGATAAATTACTCTTGTTCCCTTCGCGGGTATTAACCCGATCAGGTTCCGCGGATCCCGAATTAACGGTCTCAGCCTGCGTTTGCTTTCTTAAGAAAACAGGTGCTAGGCACTCCGACAAGAATCTTCAGTATATACCCTTCTTACTTGAAATTGCAGCGGTGTTAGCTACGTTCATTCACCCGAATCACTTACCTGTGTAAGCTCATCGGAATTCATTCACTTGCTGCCTACCTGCAATCTCAATTACTTTGGGTATTGAGGTTGAATTAAAACTACAAGCCCGTGCTGTTCAGTGGGCTATTTTACCTGCCCTGCTTGAATAACTGGCTGGGCGGCTTGCCACGACTCGGATGCCCATTGAATCAATTGATCTTCCAAGCGGAAACGGGCATCAAGGGCTTCACCGATATCAGATAATGCTTGTTGAAACTCGATACAACTGTCCTGATCGATCTCAATGTTGGTATAACGATCATGGAATGTCATGATCGTTTGAGTATTATTTTTTAACGCAGGATACACTTTGGTGGTCAGCGCCATTTTTGGGCTAGACGCGCCTTCCACCTGTTTGATAATTCTGTCATAGATATGAAAATGCCCGGAAGAGAGATAATCCACTAAATTATGGCAAAAGTTCTCCAGCGCTTTTTCGTTAAGCGGGGTATGCTTTTCTTTTTGCGGCTTAATACCGATCACTGTGCAATATGAAACTAACAGTTCTTTACGCGCATGAAGCCATTGATCAATTAATTCATTACTGCCGCCAACGCGTTGAGTCAGGCTTTCTAGTCGGTTGAGCATGAACGACTCCGTGAGTAAGGAAAAGTAATAGTGGGTTACAAAAATGTAACAAGCCGGATTCTAGATTGCCAGTGAAGTCGAGGTTGTGCAACAACGATATGGAACTACAACTTACAGGTAAAGAAAGTGGCTGGTGGATTGTCAGCCATGAAAACAAATTATGGTTACCTAAAGGGGAGTTACCACAAGGTAACGCGGCCAATTGGTCATTACAGGGTGCGACCGCAAGGCAAATTGGTGAATGGCAAGGGCAGGCGGTTTGGCTTATTCGCCAGATGATGTCTGCGGATATGGGTTCTGTACGGCAATTACTGGATGTCGATCGCGGTTTGTTCCAACTGGCGGGGCGCGGCGTGCAATTAGCTGAGTTTTACCGCTCTCACCGCTATTGTGGCTATTGTGGGCATCAAATGCATGCCAGCCGTACCGAATGGGCCTGTTTGTGCAATCACTGTCGTGAACGCTATTACCCACAAATCGCCCCGTGCGTGATTGTTGCCATTCGCCGCGGTGATGAGATTTTATTGGCGCAACATGTTCGTCATCGTGGTGGTATTAACACGGTGTTAGCCGGATTTGTCGAGGTGGGGGAGACGTTGGAACAGGCGGTGTCCCGCGAAGTGCTGGAAGAGAGCAATATCCACATTAAGAACTTGCGCTATGTGACGTCACAACCCTGGCCATTCCCGCATTCACTGATGATGGCGTTTATGGCGGAGTATGACAGCGGTGAGCTGCAACACGATCCTAAAGAGCTGTTAAATGCCGGTTGGTATCGCTATGACCAATTGCCATTACTGCCCCCGCCAGGCACCGTGGCACGCCGGCTGATTGAAGATACCGTGGTGTTATGTCGTGAAGAGCAGTTCGACAAGGGAGAGTAGCTAAAAAACCACCTTTAGCCACAACAGGAAAGTATTATTTGTCATGCTACAATGCGTGCAGATAACTAAGGGAGCCTCACCATGAATGAGTTGAAAAACGATCGCTATCTGCGTGCCTTATTGCGTCAACCGGTTGATGTTACACCGGTTTGGATGATGCGTCAGGCGGGCCGCTATTTGCCTGAATATAAAGCTACCCGTGCGGTTGCCGGGGACTTTATGTCACTGTGCAAAAACGCAGAGTTAGCCTGTGAAGTGACGATGCAACCATTGCGTCGTTACCCGCTGGATGCCGCGATTCTGTTTTCAGACATTCTGACTATTCCTGATGCGATGGGGCTGGGGCTGTACTTTGAAACCGGCGAAGGCCCGCGCTTCCAGTCGCCGATTACCTGTCGTGCCGATGTTGAAAAACTGCCCATTCCTGATCCAGAACAGGAATTGGGTTATGTGATGAATGCGGTGAGAACCATTCGTCGTGAGTTGGCCGGTGCAGTGCCATTAATTGGTTTCTCCGGTAGCCCCTGGACGCTGGCGACTTATATGGTCGAAGGCGGCAGCAGCAAGGCTTTCACTAAATTGAAAAAAATGATGTACGCCGAGCCGCAGACGTTGCATTTGTTACTGGATAAACTGGCCGATAGCGTCATCTTGTATCTCAATGCTCAAATCAAGGCCGGTGCCCAATCCGTGATGGTTTTTGACACTTGGGGCGGTGTGCTGACCGGGCGCGACTATCTTGAATTCTCCTTGAATTATATGCATAAAATCGTCAATGGCCTGATCCGTGAAAATGACGGGCGTCGGGTGCCGGTGACCTTATTCACTAAAGGCGGCGGACAATGGCTGGAAGCGATGGCAGCGACCGGTTGTGATGCATTGGGGTTGGATTGGACCACGGATATCGGCGACGCGCGCCGCCGTGTGGGGGATAAAGTTGCTCTGCAAGGCAACATGGATCCTTCTGTTCTTTATGCACCACCGGCACGTATTGAACAGGAAGTCAGTACGATTCTGGCCAGCTTTGGTCAAGGGGAAGGGCATGTGTTTAATCTGGGCCACGGCATCCATCAGGATGTTCCGCCAGAACATGCCGGTGCTTTTGTTAAGGCGGTACATGCATTATCAGAGCCTTATCACCAAAAGTAATCAGTATATATACAGGGTGGCAGATGGTAGACACCAAAGCGTTACGGGCAGAACAGCTGCAACGCGCATCTGAAATTAGCCTTCAAGATGATATCGCAAGTGAGTCCGTGCGCTTTATCGCGGGGGCCGATGTCGGTTTTGAGCAGCAGGGGGAGGTGACCCGTGCTGCGGTTGCCGTTTTACGTTATCCGTCGCTGGAATTGGTGGAATATCAGCTTGCCCGCGTGGCAACTTCACTCCCGTATATCCCCGGTTTACTCTCTTTTCGCGAATATCCCGCATTATTAGCCGCTTGGGAGCAGTTACAGCAACGGCCCCAATTGGTTTTTGTTGATGGGCAGGGTATTGCGCATCCCCGTCGTTTCGGGGTTGCCAGTCATTTTGGCCTATTGGTGGATGTTCCGACTATTGGTGTTGCCAAAAGCCGCCTGTGTGGGCATTTTCAGCCATTGGGCAGTGAGAACGGTGCATTACAGCCTTTGGTTGATGCCGATGAACAGCTTGGCTGGGTATGGCGTAGCAAAAAACGCTGCAATCCGTTGTTTATTTCGCCCGGTCATCGGGTGAGTGTCAGCAGTGCTTTGGCGTGGGTGCAGGCTTGCATGGCGGGTTACCGTTTGCCGGAGCCAACCCGTTGGGCCGATGCTATCGCCTCAAACCGCCCGCAATTTCAGCGCTGGGTGCGGAAAAGTCCTGATTTGCTTGGCAAGCATAGGGATATGATTTAATTTCGGGTACACTGCCGCGCAGATAATGAATAATGAGAACTCATAATGATACGTAATCCGATTCATCTACGCCTCGAAAAGCTGGAAGGTTGGCAACACCTGACTTTCATGGCGTGTTTGTGCGAGCGGATGTATCCCAACTATCAGCAATTTTGTCTGGAAACTGAATTTGGCGATCCGGCTGTTTACCGGCGCATTCTGGACCTGATTTGGGAAACTTTGGTCGTAAAAGACGCAAAAGTGAACTTTGATAGTCAATTAGAGAAATTGGAAGAGGCAATTCCTTCCGCTGATGACTATGCTATCTACGGTGTTTATCCTGCTATCGATGCGTGCATTGCATTGAGCGAGGCTATTCATTCACGTTTGAGTGGTGAAACACTGGAACATGCTATCGCGATCAGCGAAACGTCGATCCGCACTGTTGCGATGTTGGAAATGACGCTGGCCGGTAAAGAAATGACCGATGAAGAACTGAAAATCTTGCCTGCGATTGAAGAAGAATGGGATATCCAATGGGAGATTTTTCGCCTGTTAGCAGACTGCGAAGAGCGTGATTTGGATCTGATCAAAGGGTTACGATCTGACCTACGAGAAGCGGCAGTTAGCAATATTGGCATAAATTTAACGCAATAAGGCAAGAAAACGTGATTTAACGCCTGATTTGTCACGTCTTAAGGCTTCACATCTGCCCCCTGTCTGTTCTACATTTGGGGGGCGAAAAAAAGTGGCTATCGGTGCGTGTATGCAGGAGAGTGCTGTCAATCGGCATATCCGTCGCACTTGATGCTTTGCAAACGATAAATACACTGTAAGGATAACTTATGAATAAGACTCAACTGATTGACGTAATCGCGGACAAAGCGGACCTTTCTAAAGCACAAGCTAAAGCGGCTTTGGAATCGACACTGGGTGCAATTACCGAATCTCTGAAAGAGGGTGATGCAGTACAATTGGTTGGTTTTGGTACCTTCAAAGTAAACCATCGTAATGAGCGCACTGGCCGCAATCCACAAACCGGTAAAGAAATCAAAATTGCTGCAGCTAATGTGCCAGCGTTTGTTTCTGGTAAGGCATTGAAAGACGCTGTTAAATCTTAATAGTGTGTCAGTGAAAATAATAAACAGGGGGGTGGCAAAGCCCCTTTTGTTTATGCAGCGGGTGCTGATGACCTTGGGTTTAGCCTTTGGTCTCAGTGCCTGTAGCAGTCAATCCGGCTCTCCTCAATTCAGTGCCAGCGGATATATCGCCGATAACGGTGTGGTTCGGTTATGGCGTCAGGATAATGCACAACAGCAGCCACTGGTGCTGATGAGCGTCTACAGCCCCTACTCTGGGGATAATACCCGCGTCACCTTCTATGAATACCAGAATGGTTTTTTGCGGGAAATTCGGCGCAATGATTTGGGCCACGATGCGCAAAGTGTTGCATTACGTTTTGATAAGCAAGGGCAGGTTAGTTTTATGCAACGCCAACTGGCAACACGGCGTGAGCAACTCTCTGCGGATAATATTGCGGTTTATCAGCTAGAAGCTAAACGTATTCTCGAACTGAGCAATGCACTCCGTGCTGGGAATATCACATTAATCCAAGGGCAGTGGCAGGATGGTATTGTGACAACCTGTGCTGGGAAAACGTTACGTCTAAGCCTGGATAACGATTCGCAGGCATGGGTGAACAAGCGGGGAGCAAATAGTGCGCAGCCGCTAGGTGTGGCGTGGTTGGACTCACCAGAAGGCCAACAATTACTGCTGGTGGCGAATCAAGACTTCTGCCGCTGGGAACCTAAAGCCGGTAGTCTGTGAAATTAGGGGTACGATAAACCGTAGCCCCTTGAAAGAATTGAAGACTTACTTTACCGCGAGTAATTATTTTTCACGAGCAATCGCCCGATAGCCAATGTCTTTACGGCAAAACACCCCTTCCCACTGAATGTTTTCCGCTAACTTATAGGCATGTTGCTGTGCCTGTGCAACCGTTGCCCCGAGTGCCGTCACACACAATACGCGCCCACCGCTGGTCACCACATTATTATTACTGTCTAGCTTGGTTCCTGCATGGAACACTTTGCCATCAGCCACTTCTTGCTGTGGCAACCCATGAATGACATCACCCTGACGGTAATCCGCGGGATAACCACCTGCGGCCAGAACTACCCCCAGAGATGGGCGTTCATCCCAGTCAGAGGTTTTCTCATCCAATTTACCTTGTGCACCGGCTAAGCAAAGCTCAACCAAGTCTGAACGCATACGTAGCATAATTGGCTGGGTTTCAGGGTCGCCAAAGCGGCAGTTGAATTCAATAACCTTGGGTTGCCCATCGGCGGAGATCATCAAACCTGCATAGAGGAAACCGGTGTAAACATTGCCTTCTGCGGCCATACCGCGCACGGTGGGCCAGATAACCTGACTCATCACGCGCTGATGGACTTCATCCGTGACGACAGGTGCCGGAGAATAAGCGCCCATGCCGCCGGTATTCGGGCCGGTATCACCATCGCCAACCCGCTTATGATCCTGGCTGGTGGCCATCGGTAACACGTTTTCACCATCAACCATCACAATAAAGCTGGCTTCTTCGCCATCGAGGAACTCTTCCACCACGATACGATGGCCAGCATCACCAAACGCATTGCCAGCCAGCATGTCATGAACTGCGGTTTCTGCCTCTTCCAGCGTCATTGCCACAATCACGCCTTTACCGGCCGCCAGTCCATCAGCTTTAATCACGATTGGCGCACCAATTTTGCGCACATAGGCTAAAGCGGGTTCCACCTCGGTGAAGTTCTGGTAAAACGCGGTTGGAATATTATGGCGCGCCAGGAAATCTTTGGTGAAAGCTTTAGAACCTTCCAATTGGGCAGCGGCTTGCGTTGGGCCAAAGATTGTCAGACCCGCCGCGCGGAAGGCGTCAACCACACCAATGACGAGTGGTGCTTCTGGGCCGACGATAGTCAGGCCAATATCGTGGCTTTGCGCAAATGCCAGTAAACCGGCAATATCGGTGGCAGCGATATCGACATTTTCTAGCGTGGGTTCCAGCGCAGTACCGGCATTGCCCGGTGCGACATAAATTTTATCCGCTAAAGGTGACTGTGCTGCTTTCCAACCCAGCGCATGTTCGCGCCCGCCATTGCCAATAATCAAAATATTCATCAGGTGACTCCGTTAAGCGGGTTAATTAATGGCGGAAATGACGCATATCGGTAAAGATCATGGCGATACCGTGCTCATCAGCCGCAGCAATGACTTCATCGTCACGGATTGAACCACCCGGCTGGATAACACAACTGATCCCGACGGCTGCTGCTGCATCAATACCGTCGCGGAATGGGAAGAAGGCATCTGAAGCCATGGCAGACCCTGCTACTTCTAAACCTTCATCTGCCGCTTTGATTCCGGCTATCTTGGCCGAGTACACACGACTCATCTGGCCTGCACCTATGCCGATAGTCATATTGTCGCGCGCATAAACAATGGCATTAGATTTAACGAACTTGGCGACCTTCCAGCAGAACAGCGCATCACGCAGCTCTTGTTCGGTCGGCTGGCGTTTGGACACCACACGCAGATCCGCCTCAGTCACCATACCCAAATCGCGGTCTTGTACTAACAAACCACCATTAACACGTTTGAAATCCAGGCCGACAGAACGTTGTTGCCACTGGCCACAAGTCAGAACACGGACATTCTGTTTGGCAGCTAACAGCGCTAAGGCTTCAGCACTGACGGAGGGGGCAATAATCACTTCAACAAATTGACGGCTGATAATGGCGCTGGCTGTTGCGGCATCCAATTCACGGTTAAAGGCAATAATGCCGCCGAAAGCAGAAGTTGGGTCAGTTTTATAGGCTTTGTCATAGGCGGCCAGCAGAGAGTCAGCAATCGCCACGCCACATGGGTTGGCATGTTTGACGATCACACAGGCAGGCTCGCTGAACTCTTTCACACATTCTAATGCCGCATCGGTATCTGCGATATTGTTATAGGAGAGTGCTTTACCCTGCAATTGCTGTGCGGTAGCCACAGATGCCTCTTTAACCTCTTCTTCTATATAGAAGGCCGCTTGCTGGTGGCTGTTCTCACCGTAACGCATATCCTGTTTCTTTATATAGTTAAGATTCAGGGTGCGAGGGAAGCGGCCAGATGGCTGTTCGGTATCACCATGATAAGCTGGAACCAGCGCACCGAAGTAGTTGGCAATCATGCTGTCGTAAGCGGCGGTGTGCTCAAACGCCTTGATAGCCAAGTTAAAACGAGTTGGGTAAGTTAATGAGCCATCATTATCATCCAGCTCGGTAATAATCGCTGGGTAGTCGCTACTCTTAACCACAATAGCGACATCTTTATGATTCTTGGCCGCAGAACGCACCATAGTTGGGCCACCGATGTCGATATTCTCAACGGCGTCTTCCAATGAACAATCCGGGCGGGCCACGGTTTGGGCAAAGGGATATAAATTCACGACTACAATATCAATTGGCTGAATATCATGTTGAGCCATGATTCCATCATCCTGGCCGCGACGGCCTAAAATGCCGCCATGTACTTTGGGATGCAAAGTCTTAACGCGTCCGTCCATCATTTCTGGGAAGCCGGTGTAGTCAGACACTTCGGTGACAGGTAGACCTGCATCGGCCAGCAGACGGGCAGTCCCGCCGGTGGAAAGTAACTCGATACCACGCTGAGAAAGTGCGGTGGCGAATTCGATGATACCGGCTTTGTCAGACACACTGAGCAGAGCACGGCGGATTGGGCGGCGTTGTTGCATGGTTTTATCCCTTGGCTTTGGAGTCGCAGTTATTCTTCGCAATCATTCAATAGAGCGTTACGTGAATCTCTTCTATCTATATAGAGATATAAAGAGAAAAACAGATTCAGATAACGTCCCAGCAGAGGGCACCACTAGCTAGTGGTGACTTTTATGTGGCAATAAGCCCTTCACACCACCAAATGCGCTTTATCGCGCGCTGCATTTCCCCATTTTATAAAAAATCACTTCAAGCCAGCGCTATTTTGCCAACAAGGTCACTCTTTTTCTACGCGGGGAATTGTAGCGAAAACGATTGCGCGGCGCTCGTCAATTTTGAGTTCAGTTTCAATCTGTGGATAAGTTTGTGTACAACAGGGTATAAAGTGGGGTTTTGCTGTGGAATACAGCAAACAGTCATTTTTATTGAAATTAGCGGTTGCGGCCCGCTGA